>JAFZPP010000021.1 GCA_017550285.1 Oscillospiraceae bacterium | reverse complement strand
CGAGTCACTCGCAATTACTTCTTGTTTCGCGCTTTATAGTCTCGCCTCGACTTGCATTCCCTTTCCTGTTTCCAGTCAGAAAATGCGGAATCTTCAAGGGTTTCTTTTTGGTTGCATTGTTCAATTTTCAAGGTGCCGCTTGTCTTACCGACAGCTTATTTATTATAGCACATTTTCGGAAGTTTGTCAACCCCTTTTCAAAACTTTTTTCAAGTTTTTTCTGAGGTCTTTTCCGAAGTGCCTGTCCCCGTCTCGCGGCGACTTGCTTATGATACCATATTTTCGCGGAAAAGTCAAGCGTTTTTCCGACATTTTCCGTTTTGCACAATAACCGCTCTGATTCGACCGAATCCATATCAAAAAGCGCTATGATAAAGCGGTCCGACTGTTTTTCAGCCGAACCGCTGTTCTTATTTTTCGAGTAAAACCGCAGCCCAGCCTGCACTGTGTTCCACGGTCAGAACGCTAAGATGCTCCTCCTGCATGGCAACCAGCACCTCGTCCAGACGCTCGTCGATGATGCCCGAAAGCATCAGCTTCGCGCCGTCCTTCATGAAATGCACAAAAAGCGTCCGCATCGCAATCAGAATATCCGCAACGATATTGGCACAAACCACATCATAGCCCGTGCCGAGACGCTGCACCAGCGCTTCATCCTCGAGAATATTGCCGCAGATTGTCTGATACTTCGCAGGATCAATCCCGTTCGTCTGCGCATTTTCCGCAGCAGACTCCGCCGCATTCTGTTCAATGTCAATCGCCGTCGCATCCTTCGCGCCGAGCAGCATCGCTCCGATGGAAAGAATGCCGCTTCCGCAGCCGATATCCAGTACATGCGCACCGTCCTGCACGCATTCCTCGAGGAATGTCAGGCAGAGCTTTGTGGTATCATGCTGTCCCGTGCCGAAGCTGGAGCCCGGATCAATCCGCAGTGCCGTTCTGCCTGCCGGAACCGGCTCGTCCACCCATGTCGGCGTAATCCAGAGGCGCTTTCCGATCGGGAGCGGCTTGAAATACTGCTTCCAGTTATTCGCCCAGTCCTCCTCACGGATACCCTTCATGGTCATATTGAGTGAGCCGAATTCCGCTGCCTGTGCGCCGTTTTTCAACTGTGCAAGCAGCGTTTTGACCGCCGTCATCTGCTCTGCGCCCTGCGCATTTTCAGGAACATAAACCGTGACGCTCGGATTGCCCTGCGTCAGCTGCTCGGTCAGTCCCTCCTCGAGATAATCCCAGTGACCGACTCTGCCTGCCATAAGGTCCTCAAAATCGTCGGGATCATATACCGAAAAGCCCTTGAAGCCGAGATCGGTCAGCATCGCGCAGAGGATATCCAGCATCGGCTTTGCGGTTTCGATTGTTACTTCGAGCCAGTTCACCGCGCAGCACCCTCACCCAATGCAAGAATCGCACGGACAGCCGGTTCGAGCCAGTCGCCCTCAAAGAGTTCGACCATGCCCTTATCACATGCGCCGGCGAGCTTCGGATTCATCGGAATCTTGCCCAGCACCGGCAGCTGATGCTCCGCTGCAATCTCGTCAATATGGCTCTCTCCGAATACCGGAATCCGCTTGCCGCAGTCCGGACATTCCGCATAGCTCATATTCTCAACCAGACCGAGAATCGGCACGTTCATGGTCTTCGCCATGCGCACCGCCTTCTCGACGATCATCGAGACAAGCTCCTGCGGCGTTGTGACAATCAGGATGCCGTCAACCGGAATGCTCTGGAATACAGTCAGCGGAACGTCACCGGTTCCGGGCGGCATATCGACAAACAGGAATTCATCATCGCCCCAGATGACATCCGTCCAGAACTGCTTGACTGCGCCGGCAATGACCGGACCGCGCCAGATGACAGGGTCCTCCGGGTTTTCCAGCAGCAGATTGACGCTCATAATATCCGTGCCGAGCTTCGTTCTGACCGGAAAAATACCGGTTTCATCGCCCTCGGCGCGCTGCTTGATGCCAAACATTTTCGGCACAGACGGACCTGTGATATCGGCATCGAGGATACCGACCGTATGACCGCTGCGCTGTACGGAGACCGCAGTCAGCGCCGTAACCAGCGACTTTCCGACGCCGCCCTTGCCGCTGACGACCGCGATCACCTTGCCGATCTTGCTCAGTTCATGCGGTTTTTCATGCAGGTCCTGCGGCTGACGACTCGCGCAAGCCTCTCCGCAGGTGGAACAATCGTGTGTGCATTCGCTCACAAAAAATCATCCTTTCGGTGTTATGATACACCTAGTATACCACAAAAATGCACGACTGTCAATTATCGCAGATAATCTGAATCCAAGCCTTCTTCTGATGTGCCAATGTATTTTTCACGTAATACTGAAGAATATACTGCGCATCCTCCACGCTGATCTCGCCGTTTTGATCAATATCCGCAGTAGTCGTTTCTATAGTATCATCGGAATACTTTGGATCTGTCAGTCTTTTTGCGTAATAATTGAGAACAATCTGCGCATCCGACACATCAACAATACGGTCTGAATTTACATTTCCAAGCATCAGATACGGTCCGCCGTCCAGAATCTCTCCCCATGTTGTCAGCTTGTTCATCAAAGTATCCGTGTAATACGCCTGAATATACTGCACATCTTCCCAGCTGACCGCGCCGTCCCGGTCTACATCCCCTGCCTCCAGACCACCAGAAGCCTCGATATATGCATGCTCCGCTGCGCATTGCCGGTAATAATCAAAGACAAGCTGTGCATCTTCTATGGCGACCTCACCGTCACGGTTCACATCGCCCCGCACCGGCGGTTTCGGCGTGCCGAATACTTTCACGTATCCGCTGTGTCTCCATTCAACCGTTTCAGTCTCATCCAGCTTTGCATCATTGAACTGTCTCACCCGAATCACAACCGGGAAATACCCGGCTTCGTCACTCGGCACAATGAGTTCAACAGTGAACATTAAGCCGTTATCCTTCTCCGGAGCAGTGCCGGCAGCATTCATTTTGATCTTGCAGCGCTCCGCGTCATGTGAGAAGACGCAGGTCAGTTCATCGCAGACCTCCCCCTTTTTCACAGCGACACTTCCGTCTTCCTTGAGAACCGGTGTCAGCCGCTCGTCATAATACATATCTATCTCAAGATTTGTGAAGCCCTCCGGCAGATTATTCACGAGGTAAACAGGGAATTTCACAACCTCGCCCTGTTCAGCCGTGACCTCACCTGCCGCAACATTCACCTTTTCTGCATCAATGCCCCATATCTCCTCAACCGGTGTAACCTTCTGCGCGAACGCAGAAAAGCCGGTCAGGCTGAGCATCGCTGCGCCGCATACAGCGGCAGTTTTTGCTAAGATCGTCTTTTTCATGGGTTACATTCCTTTCTGTCAAACATAATCATCTGAACACATATAATGTTCTGCGAATATCGTATCATATTTAACATAAAATGTCAAGCAGGCAGGCAACGCCTGCATGAAATATACTAAAGCTCATTGATACCGAATATGAAAGCATTACGATACTGCGCTCATGTGTCGTGATGCTG
Source organism: Oscillospiraceae bacterium (assembly GCA_017550285.1). Lineage (GTDB taxonomy): Bacteria > Bacillota > Clostridia > Oscillospirales > Ruminococcaceae > Firm-04. Next base: position 145,741 of record JAFZPP010000021.1, on the reverse strand, counting down.
TCAATTATCGCAGATAATCTGAATCCAAGCCTTCTTCTGATGTGCCAGTGTATTTTTCACGTAATACTGAAGAATATACTGCGCATCCTCTACACCGATCTCTCCGTTTTTATCAATATCCCCATTCCATCGAACAGAATGCTCATGATCGGAATACTTCGGATCAGCCAGCCGGTTTACATAATAACTGAGAACAATCTGCGCATCCGACACATCAACATCCCAGTCAGAATTGACATCTCCTAGCTTTCCTTCGAGAGGAAATACTCCGTCATCCAGAATCTCTCCCCATGTTATCAATCTCAGCGCTAACAAAGTCTCCGTGTAATACCGCTGAATACACTGCATATCTTCCCAGCTGACCACACCGTCGCGGTCAGCATCCGCTTTCTCAGGATTAAGCGCACCTGTGTATACGCGATCCGCTGCACATTGTATATAATAATCCGCAACAAATACTGAATCTTCAACGGTAACCTCGCCGTCACGGTTCACATCGCCCCGCACCGGCGGTTTCGGCGTACCGGATACTTCCACGTATCCGCTGTCTCTCCAGTTCACCGTTTCGGTCTCTTCCGCCTCCTTTGCATCGCCAAACTGTCTCACCCGAATCACAACCGGAAATGTCCCTGCATCGTCAACCGGCACAGTGAGCTCCACAGTGAACATTAAGCCGTTATCCTTCTCCGGAGCAGTGCCGGCAGCATTCATTTTGATCTTGCAGCGCTCCGCGTCATGCGTAAAGACGCAGGTCAGTTCATCGCAGACCTCCCCCTTTTTCACAGCGACGCTTCCGTCTTCCTTGAGAACCGGTGTCAGCCGCTCGTCATAATACATATCTATCTCAAGATTTGTGAAGCCCTCCGGCAGATTATTCACGAGATACACAGGAAACTTCACAACCTCACCCTGTTGAGCCGCGACCTCACCCGCCGCAACATTCACCTTTTCTGCATCAATGCCCCATATCTCCTCAACCGGTGTATCCTTCTGCGCGAACGCAGAAAAGCCGGTCAGGCTGAGCATCGCTGCGCCGCATACAGCGGCAGTTTTTGCTAAGATCGTCTTTTTCACGGGTTACCTTCCTTTCTGTTACAAATGATTGTCTGAATGCAGTATCGCATTCTGCGGGTATTATAGCATAATTTAACATAAAAGTCAAGCAGGCAGGCAGGCAACGCCTGCATGAAATATTCTAAAGCGCATTGACAGCGATTACGTTCATATTCCAATGCAGCGCTCCTTTTGCGTGAAAATTCACCATAGAAAAGCAGGATCGGGCAACGCCGTAAAGCATTACCCGATCTTTTATGCAATATCAATCTTAGGGACGCTTGCCGCTGGCAGACATCTGCCATGTGCCGTCCTCGTACCAGTAGAAGTGAATTTCGCCCTCAGAGCTGTTGTGGAACAGGCTGTAGATATCGTCAGTCTGCTTCGTCTGTGCAGGCTTCTTATCCTTCTTATCCTTCGGACCCTTGGGTTCCTTATGCGCCTTCGGACCCTTCGGGTCTGTGGGCTCCTTGGGATCCTTCGGTTCCTTCTCATCCTGCTTCTGCTCTGTCAGCGTGCCGACATAGATGCAGCCGTCAAATGTGACGCAGTCAATCGGATTGGTCTCGCCGTCGAGCCACTTGTCAATCTCAAGGCTCATCGTATAGATATCGCCTTCCTTCGCGGTCTTCGGAACCTTGATCTCAACAGTATAGAGGAGACCGTTGTCCTTTTCAGGCTCACTGCCCATAGAGCCGAGTCCGATGACCTTCTTCTCGATGTTGAGCGAGAAGCTCTTGACGAGATCGTCGCCTGCGGTACATCTCTTGTCAACGACGAGCTTGCCGTCCTTGCCGGTCGCAGGCGTCAGCTTTGCGTCATAGAACAGACGGAGACCGACAGCCGAAAAACCGGATTCTGCATTATTTGCGATGTAGACCGGATACTTTACGGTTTCGCCGGGTTGTGCCTGAATAACGCCTGCAATAATGTTGATCTTGCCGTCAACCAAGTCAGTCATGGTGTCGATGTCTTTGTCGTCCGGAACGGTAGTCTGCGCGGAAGCTGTGATACCGAGTACGCTGAGAGTTGCGAGGCTGCACGCCAATGCAGCAGCTTTGTGGAAAAGAGCCTTGTTCATGTGTTTCAATCCTTTCTGCAATAATATAAAATAAAATGAAGTTTTACCGCCTGCAAGACCGGCGGCATCTTCAGTATATCACATAAATACAACTTTGTCAATATCTCGCAAAAATCAGCAATTTTGTCAAATACAAATAGTGTAAAACAGGGAATACGAAACCACTTTTTAATATGATTTCGATAATTTATTATAAAATATTCAAAAGAAACCGTACATCTTTTTGTAATATAGTTGTCCCATTATACTAAAAGTTGTAAAGTGCCGAATCTCAAAAATTGCGGCTTTCGACAAAAAGCACCGTCATACTGGCAAAAGCCGACAAAAGTAAACAAAAAGATCGGATGACGCCCATGCAGCATCATTCGGTTTTGCATTCTTGATCTACGATGCAGCGGATCAAAGATCAGTGATTTCCGCGCATCTGCGGCAGTTCCGGCTGTGCACAGTCGCCCGCAGCAGCAATACGCAAAAAAAATCGGGTGACGCCCGAAAGCATCACCCGATTTGGTTTCAGTTATTCCTTTGGAAGAATATCAGGAATTAGTCCTTCTTCTTCTTAGCAACAACAGCAGTACCAGCTGCGAGCAGGAGACCTGCAACAGCAACGCCGACGCCTGCATCACCGGTCTTGGTAGCGGTGGTATTGCTGGTCGTGCCGGGCTTCGCAGTGGTGGTCTGGACAACGTTTGCACCCTTGGTCGTGCCAGTGGTGGTCGTCGTAGAACCATCAGAAGAACCTGTGGTGGTCGTGGTGGTTGCGCTGGAAGAAGAAGTGGTGGTGGTAGTAGTTACGCTGGAAGAAGTGGTGGTCGTGGTGGTCGTGGTGGTGGTATCAGAAGAAACCGTGGTCTCATCAATCGGAGTTTCGATGAAGATGTAACCGTTGACGGTTGCATACTCGATTGCGTTGGTCTTTGCATCCAGCCACTTATCAACCTCGAGGGTCATCGGGAACTTGTCGCCCGCCTTTGCATCTTCCGGAACAGTGATCTCGACGGTGTACATCAGACCGTTGTCGGTCTCCGGATCATCACCCATGGTGCCCAGACCGATGATGTGCTTCTCAGCATTGTGAGAGAACTTGGAAACAACTGCGTCACAAGCCTCGCCCTTTGTGGTCTTCGGCTTGCCGTCTTCCTTCAGAACCGGAGCCAGCTTCTCATCATAGAAGAGACGCAGACCGGTAGCTGCGAAGCCGTCCTTGGAGTTGTTCGCAATGTAAACCGGGAACTTGACAGTCTCGCCAGCCTTAGCCTCAACGATGCCGGCAATGATGTTGGTCTTGCCGTCAACGAGATCCTTTCTGTCAGCGACCTCTGTGTTCTTCTGTGCGGAAGCAGCAATACCGAGCGCACCCAGAGTTGCTACGCTGCATGCGACTGCAGCAACTTTTGCGAAAATAGATTTGCTCATGTGTTTCAATCCTTTCTGCTTTTTGTCGGAACGGTACAGCGCTGCGCACTTATATCATTCCAAAACTGTTTGGCTTGTTCCGTTCATGCCCTGACAAGCATTACAGCCCAAGCCGATCGGCATTCAGAACTTTGCCTGAATCACCTGCGGCATCCGTCTCCGCCTGACACAGAGTGACGCCACCATATCAGTGATACAACTGTATTTTAACACAAATCGCAATTTAAGTCAAGCGCTGTTAGGTATTTTCACTTCCAATTTACATTGACTTTTTTGCGAAAATTTTGTGCATCACTCACAAATATCACAGATTATTTCCATAGATCGGAAAAATCTGAATCCTTCTCCGGCATATTTTTCCTGTCGGTTCCGGAGATCAGTTTTGCCGCGTATCTGCTGAAAGAGGATGCATCCGCACCGTCTCTCCGCGGCACCCAGAGCACCGCGCGCTGATGACCTGTCTCATACACGCTGCTTTGGGCATAATGCCGAAAATCAGGAATTTGCATAAAACGCCGTTCCTTTCGCCGTTTTTCTCATTCTTATGATATCCGGCAAAGAAATATGCCCGATCGCATTACTTTCTGAACTTCTGTTTCAGTCGGCAGTGCCGACAGCCGCTTCGTGATTGCAGTGAGCGGCATCTTTCAGCTTCCTTCCCGACCGCATTACTTCTTGAACTTCTGTTTCATTCTGAGGCTGTTATCGAGAATGCGCTTGCGGATACGCAGATGCTCCGGCGTGACCTCAAGCAGCTCATCCTCCGCAAGATATTCCAGACAGTCTTCCAGCGACATATCCTTCGGCGGGATCAGCCGCAGTGCATCATCGCTGCCGCTTGCACGGGTATTCGTCAGATGCTTGCGCTTGCAGACATTGACGACGATATCCTCCGATTTCGGCGAGCAGCCGACGACCATGCCCTCATAGACCTCGGTGCCTGCCGGAATGAACAGGCTGCCGCGCTCCTGCGCGTTATAGAGACCGTATGTGACTGCCTCGCCCGTCTCATAGGAGATCAGCGAGCCGACCGAACGGCGCTCGATATCGCCCTTATACGGCTCATATTTTTCAAATACGGCGGACATGATGCCCTCGCCCTTTGTATCGGTCAGGAATTCGCTCTTGTAGCCGAACAGACCGCGCGACGGAATCAGGAATTCCAGACGCATTCTGTTGCCCTGCGGATGCATCTCCTGCATCTCGCCCTTGCGTGCACCGAGCTTTTCCATGACAGCGCCGACACAGTTTTCCGGTACATCAATCGAAACGCGCTCAATCGGTTCGCAGTGCTTGCCGTCGATCTCCTTAAAGAGCACACGCGGCGGCGATACTGCGAGCTCATAGCCCTCTCTGCGCATATTCTCAATGAGAATCGAGAGATGCATTTCGCCTCTGCCTGCGACAAGGAACGAATCCGTCGATTCGGTATCGCTCACGCGCAGCGAAACGTCCCTGAGCAGTTCCTTGTAAAGGCGCTCACGGAGCTGGCGGGATGTGACAAACTTGCCCTCTCTGCCGGCAAGCGGGCTGTCATTGACCGAGAAGGTCATTTCGACGGTCGGCTCGCTGATTTTCGTGAAGCTGACGGGCTCATAGCTGCCCTGTGCGCAGATCGTGTCGCCGATATTGATGCCCTCAATGCCGGAGACCCAGACGATATCGCCGACGGTCGCGCTCTGTGCGGAGACACGCTGGAGCTGCTCGATCTGGAGCAGCGTCACGAGCTTTGCATTGACCGGCTTCTCCTCGCTGTGGAAGTTGCCGACCTGCACCTGCTGACCGACCTTTGCGGTACCGCGGATGATTCTGCCGATGCCGATTCTGCCGACATATTCGTTATAGTCAATCGAGGAGATCAGCATTTGCAGCGGCTCATCGGGCTCACCCTGCGGCGGCTCGATATAATCGAGAATTGTATCGAACAGCGGCTTGAGATTCTCGCCCGGCTCATACTGCGAAAGCGATGCCGTGCCGCTTCTGCCGGAGCAGAACAGCACAGGGCTTTCGAGCTGCTCATCATTTGCATCGAGATCGAGCAGGAGCTCGAGCACCTCATCGCCGATCTGGTCAAGGCGCGCATCCGGACGGTCGATCTTATTGACGACAATGATGATCTTCTGCCCCATTTCGAGCGCCTTGGAGAGCACGAATCTGGTCTGCGGCATCGGCCCCTCCGCCGCATCAACCAGCAGCAGAACGCCGTCAACCATGTTCAGAACACGCTCGACCTCGCCGGAAAAATCCGCGTGACCCGGCGTGTCGATAATGTTGATCTTGACGCCGTTGTACATAATAGATGTATTCTTTGCAAGAATTGTGATGCCGCGCTCGCGCTCGAGATCATTCGAGTCCATGACGCGCTCTGCGACGGACTGATTCTCACGGAATGCGCCGCTCTGCTTGAGCATTTCATCGACCAGTGTGGTCTTGCCGTGGTCAACGTGCGCAATGATCGCAATGTTTCTCAAATCATTTCTAACCAACTTGATTCCCTCACTTCTTCTTTTCCGCTTCCCGCTTCGCTTTCGCCGCACGGGTTTCATCCTTCTTCATACGCTGCAAAAGCTGCGCGCGCCGTTCTTCAAACATCGGAACCTTTGCAAGTCCGGTCGCCTGACAGACAAACTGCTCGCCCGCGTCGATCCGCTGCATTGCCGCATCCAGATCGCGCTTTGTACCGATTCCGTCCGCATGGCAGGACGCCAGCGCAAATGAAATCCGCGTATGTGCGTGCAGAATTTCTTTCTGTGTTTCATTGAAATCAACAAAATTCGGCTGCGTGTAGAATGCCCAGTAAATGCGGATCATGCGCTCCGCCTCGACCGCCCATGCATATGCCTTGTCATGGTCTGCCGTCACGCCGGAGCCGCCCGTCCGGAATGCCTGCGCGAGCTTTTCCATTGCCTTCCACGAACCGTTCTCCGCAGCGAGCGTCAGCATTTCGATACATTTCTGCGGGTCGCGTTTGAGGACGCCGGTCTCCTCGCTGATATAATAGGCAGCGAGCAGCATCTGCGCATCCTGCGCGCCGAGTTCTGCCGCGCGTTTCAGATAATCATACGCCTTTTTGTAATCCTGTTTCGCGCCGAGTGTGCCGCTGAAATACCGCTGACCGAGCTGCAAAAGCGCACCGCATTCATTCTGTGCGGCATGCTGTTCGAGCGCATCGAGCGTGAATGCCTCATAGGGACGGAATACCGTAACCGGTTCGCCGCCTGCCTTCGGTGTCAGTGTAACAGAAGCCGCCGGCAGATAGGACGGAACAATGTTCTCTTTCATTGTAATATCCCTCCTTTGCATGCGCGCCGTTTTCATGCTGCGGCGCAGGATTTCTGACTTTGATTCGTTTGCAACACCTGATTATAACACTGTCAGCAAGCGTCTGTCAAGTTTTCCGGCGGATTTCGCACATTTTCAGGGGCTTTTTTCAGGCAAAGCAGAGGATTTTTGTCATTTTTCCCAGAGAATGCAAAAAACAGCGAGGAGAGGAGAAAGAAGATAGGAGAGAGGAGAGAGAAGTGAGGAGGGAGGAAGCAGTGAATAAAAAAGCTGCATCACGCGCAAGAACGCATGATACAGCATGTTCCTGATTTATAACAGATTCCGTTTGAGAATTGAGAGGTCAGCAGCATTGAGGATATGATTCCCGTCGAGATCAGCGCGCGCAGCCTGTTCGGCGTTCAGTGCCAGCTGCGTCGCAAGATGCTTCGTCAGCAGAACCGCATCCGCCGTCCGGCAGGCACCGTCCCCGTCGATATCCCCTCGCACCGGCTCCGGCGGCGCGGTTGTCTCCGTAGTCGTCGTGGCTGCGGTTGTGGTTGTAGTCGTTGCGGTCGCGGTTTCTGCGGCAGCAGTCTCGGTCTCCGCCGGAACCGCAGCGGCGCCGTCCAGATAGGCAGAGAGCTTCTGATACCAGAATTCGCCCATTTTCCGGTAGCCGTCCTCGCTCGGATGCACACCGTCAAACAGATCGGCTTTCGTCAGCAGCTTGTTAATCTCCGCAAGCTCAACCGGCTTGCCCTGCGCCTGCATATCCTTCGCAACCGCACGAATCTGCGTATTGCACAGATCGACGGCAGCGTCCATTTTCTCAACATTGAAATAATATTCGCTGATATAGAGCGTATTGGTCGCATCCATGACCGGCAGCGTCGCAAGATAGAGCACGCCGTTTTCCGGCAGCTTCTCCGTGATGCATTCCGCAAGCGGTTTCAGACGCGCGCCGAGATGCTCAAGATCATAGAGGCTGAGGATATCGTTCGTGCCGATTTGCAGCATAACAACATCCGGCTGATAGGTATCCATCAGGGAACCCGCAAAGCCGGAAATACCTGTGCGCTGACCGGAAATCGAATCCTGCTGCGCAATATCGTTGATGCTGAAACCGGAATAGCCTGCGTGCTGCGGATCGTATCCGGAACCGCCCCAGTTCGGACCGACAAAATCGACTTCCGACGCTCTGCCCTGCTCGGTCAGAAGGGAGCAGAGCGTGTTGCGGTAACCGCCCGAAAGCCAGAATCCGTCCGTGATCGAATCACCGAAGCACATGACTTTTACTTTGTTTTCTTTTTCTCCGGCACAGACTGCCGGTGCAGCAGCGCCGAGCATCATAAGAACGGCTCCGGCTGCCGCTGCGATTTTATACATTCCTTCATACATGATAAAACTCCTACGCCAAGATAAGCGAAACGGGAGCCGGCCTGACCACCGATGCTCCCTCAATCCGCTATTTCCCCTAAGCAGCAGCTTAATATCTTTAATTCTATTATACCAGAATCCCTTACAATACGCAATGTTATTTTATGTCTCCTGCATGTGCAATTATTCTCAGTTTTGTGCATTTTTTATACTTTACGTAGAGAATATGCAGGATTCCACCGGATGCATAGATTCCGCACTTACTTTTCACGATTCTCTTCTCACTCCTATCTCAAAAAACTTTCTCCATCCTCCTTTCTACTTCCTCCTTATTCTTTCAAATCATCCGCCGCAGGAGGATACCGCAATTTCTCATTTCTCATTTTTCCTCCCTGTTCGGACAAAATTCCCGATTGACTTCTGCAAATGTTTATGCTATAATATAAGCGATTTGAAAAAACACCCGTCCGGAATCGCACAGCGCTGCGGAGTCCGGCACATCGGAGGTAACTTATGCTGAAAAAGAAATCCCTGATCCTGCCGGCAGTCTGTGCCGCAGCCTGCACATTGTTTGCGCTGCCGGCTGACGCAAAGATCGAACCGGACCCGCAGTACGGCGATGTCATCGTGCTGTATTCCGATCCGGAGGCAAACGGTCAGATCGTCGATCCGCTCTGCAATGTGATCAATGCACACCGCGGCGAGCAGGGCGCCGTACAGCTCAAAATCAGCGATACACTGACCGAGCAGGCGCAGAAACGCGCCGAGCAGCTCTCCGACGGCAGCGGCAGAGCAGACGCCGGAACGCTGAATGCAACGGATGCCAGCGAAACCGTCATCCGCGGCTGCGCCGATCTCAATACGATGATCTGCTCGATTCTGCTGAGCGATCAGCAGACGAAGAATCTGCTCTACAAGGGCTATACGCAGCTTGGATATGCCTGCAATGAGGATCAGACTGTCTGGGTTCTGCTGCTGACGTCCTGACCCGCAAATATGTGAGTTTTCGATAAATATTGAAAGCGATATTGTGCAGATCGACAGAATTTCCGAAACCACTTGACATTTCTGTCAGATTGCGTTATAATATCATAGTCGCTTGCAGTTTCCTGCAAGATATGGCTGCGTAGCTCAGCTGGCTAGAGCAATCGGTTCATACCCGATCGGTCACTGGTTCAAATCCTGTCGCAGCCACCAAACGGCCCGTTGGTCAAGCGGCTAAGACGACGCCCTTTCACGGCGTAATCATGGGTTCGATTCCCGTACGGGTCATACGACTGAGAGACTTCCGGATATTTTCATCCGGGAGTTTTCTTTTTGTTCCTTTTATGAAATGTGATACTAAATGTATCATTTCGCTGGGCGCGCATGTTTCGCAAAGCGAAACTGCGCAGTTTGCCTGCGGCAAACATGCGGGGCACGCGAATGCGATGGCAGGAACCCAAGGCGAGAAGGGAAACTCGCTTCGCTCGCATTCCCCTCTCTCCTTAGGTTCCCTCCCACACCGTTACGCCGGTGTAAAGCTCCCTCCTTCCTGATCCTCTTACCCCTAAAGGGCGAAGCTCCTTGTTTTGATAAACGAAACATTTTTGCGCGTCCGCGGCAACAGTCCGGACGAAAAAAGCAGTCCGCCTGCCTGTCACTGCACAGGAAGCGGACTGCTTTGTTTTATATGATTACACGAATTTTTCGACGGTGATGACAAGATTTCCTTTTTTCGTTCTGCCGGTGATGCCTGCATAGCGGAATTTTCCGCAGCCGCGCACGGAGACCTTCTCCCCTTCTCTGAGCATATGACTGTTATTTTCGAGCAGTGCGCCGTCGAGAAAGACCTTGCCGCTGCGGAACAGCACATTGCAGTCGCCGCGCGAAATATGATACACCTTTGATATGATGCCGTCGATGCGCTCGGATGCCGCCTGAATGCTGACCGGCTCGGTTTTTGTACCGGTCCCCTCAGGCAGTGTCTCCGCGGGTTCGCATTTCACGCTGGTATGCCGGATGCGTTCGATATTGCGGCAGATATAATCCGACATCGGTGCATGACAGAACACATACGCAGACTTCTCCTGTACAAGAATATCGCCGATCTCGCTGCGTTCAATGCCGAGATGCATCAGCGCACCGAGAAAATCACGGTGCGTCAGATGATCCGCAAATTTCTCCTGCAAGGGTGCAATCCGGACGCAGACCAGCGGAAACGGCTCCTCATAGCCGAGCTGCTCCGGATCACCGAACCGCAGCATCACGCGCTCGGCATTCTCATAGCCGCCGGAAACCGTCACGCCGCAGTGCGGAAGCTGGCTGCGCAGCGTGCAGAATTCCGCATATTCCGCTTCGGTCAGAAAGCCGGTAAAGGTAAAGCGTCCGGTCCGGTCGGATTGCTCCGCCAGATCAAGCAGACGCCTGCGAAAAAAGTCCTCCATATTATGCTCCTTCATTCACATCCGAAAGCAGCAGCTGCGCCTTCTGATTTTCAAATGCTTCAATCAGTGCATCGCCCATGACGATGATCTCCGCGCGCCACGGATGCCCGAACAAGCCGTACCGGAAATCCTGCGTCAGAAAGAAATGAAAATCCCCGTCCGGATAATAGGACGGAAAATACACATTGCATTCCCGCGCCGCATCATAATACGAATCATCCGGCGAAATCTGTTCCTCCGGCGAATAGACAAAGCAGTCGTGCTGCCAGTCCAGCGCATACATCTGCCGGAATCCAAGCCCGATGAAGATGCTGTTCACAAGCTGCTCCTGCGCCGCCGTCCAGATGCCTGACAGATGATAGCGTTTCTGCTTCAGCGGCAGGCACAGCCAATCCGCCTCCGTGCGCCGGAATCCGAATTCCGAATATACCCTGTCCCATATTTTGTCATATTGCTGTTTATCCAGTATGGTCTGCATATTTCGCTCCGATTTCTCAAGATTGCAAATAAAAACGCCACAGCATATCCGACCGCAGGATCAGAAATGCTATGGCTGAATTTCCTTTTATGATCTTCTGCTGCGGGAGCCGCCTCTGCGCTCGCTGCCGCGCTTGAGGTCACAGATTTTCTCCTCACTCGCCTGCTTGAAGTGCAGCAGCTTATCCTCAAAGCTCATTTCGGACTGCGGAATCACCGGCTTCGGCTCATAAACGCGCGGACGCGGATTCTCCTTCCGTTTCGGGCGCTGCTCCTGCTTCGGCATCTGCTCAGCGGGCTTCGGCTCCGCCGCCTGCCGCAGCGAAAAGCTGATCTTGCCCTGCGGATTGACCCCGATCATCTTGACCTGCACGGTATCCGATTCATGCAGAAATTCATGGATATCGCGCACAAAGGTATCTGCGATTTCGGAGATATGCACCATTCCGGTGACGCGCTCCGACTCTGACGGATGCACCTCGACAAATGCGCCGAACTGTGTAATACCGGTCACGGTTCCTTCATAGACCTGTCCGATTTCAAGCTGCATATAAACCCTTTCTGCCGTTTGCGCGGTTAGTTTCTGGAAGTATCATAGAAGCGGCGTTCATTCGGATAGGCATAATTAAGATCCTCAATCGCAGCCTTCTCCATATAGCCCTCAAGATCGTCTGTATCGACGAATTTTTCCAGCTCCATATACTCATCGCGCGCCTGTTCAATCGCTGATTCCAGCTCTGCCTTCTCCTGCCGCTTCTGATTGAGTGTTGCCTGTGTCGATACAAACGAGATCACACATGCAACCAGCAGAATCACCGCAACCAGCCGGAACACGATCCATTCAAAGACGGCACGCCTGCGCTTTTTTGCGTGTTCGCGGCGTGAACCAATATTACGTTCCATTGTTTCCTTACTCCGTTCTGATAGCTCTGTTTTTCTGTTTCCGATACGGATACAGCTTTATTATACCGCAAAGCGGCAATTTCGTCAAGCGTTTTTATAAATTTTTTCTCTCAGATTTCGCAGTCTGCCGCCGCAGTGCCGGAGCAGACACCGTATCCCCCGCCGCACCTGCCGCAGCCGGTACAGCATTCTTGCCGTCACGCGCCCGACCGTCAGCAGATAGAGCAGCAGCCCCGCTGCCATGCCGGGCAGATGCTGCCAGCGCAGTGCACCGCCGCAGAAGGACCATGCATCGACCTGCCAGACAAAGCAGAATACAAACGAAAAGACTGCATCCTCGAGAAAAACCGCAATTCTCCCGTGCGGCAGCAGTGCACGGAGCATCCGCATCAGATCAAACAATACGCCGCAGCCGACCCCCAGCAGCACCGCCCGCAGGAGCCAGAGCATTTCCGTCTGCACCGTAATATGTGTATCCATTATCGCAGCAGCCTCCCGAAAAAGCCCTGCGGCGCATTGCGGTCACGGTCGCCGTAGCGCAGCGCCTGCACCTCACCTGTTACTGTCACATCGCCGGTCTCGAGACTCATCTGCTCCATATGCAGCCCGCGCCCGAGAATCACAAGCTCCCCGAGCTTTGTATAGAGCAGCACGGTACGGTCATCGAAGCTGTCCACTGCCGTCACGCCGGTCAGCATCAGCTTTTCGCGGTTTTCCAGCACGGCGCTGTGCAGATTCTGCTGCATTGCATCCTCCATGCGCAATCCCCCTCTGCTTCCGTTCTGAGATACTCTATGCAGATTGTCCTGCAAAAAGAACAAGCGCATCCGATCAAGCACCGGATGCGCTTACTCTGATACCATAAAAACCATACTCACATTCCTCCTTACTTCGCAATAAAGTGATACCCGAATGCCGCGCCGCCGATTGCGCCGGTCCGCTCATTCTGCGCAACGACACAGTCCGTATAGTAATTCAGGATTTCCTGCGCATCGGTGACCTCGATCTTGCCGTTCTGATCGACATCGCAGACACTTTGCAGCCAGCAGACTTCGTACATCTTTTCTTCAGGATTGAGCGACAGGCACTCATCCGAGCAGTAATCCGAAAGATTCTGCTCATCGGTCAGAAATTCGGTTGCAAGTGCCAGCATCCGCTGTGCATCGACATTATCCACCATGCCGTCTTCATCCGCATCGCCGAACAATGCAGAAATCCGCAGATAGCTGCCGGTATTGATGAGCTCATACGGCAGTTCCTTCTGCTTGATATTGAGCCACTGCAAAATATCCATTCCCTGAACGGGCAGTGTCTCCTCCGGAGCAATGCCTTCATGCGGGCGGACAAAATAGGAGTAGATATCGCCGTCTGCCGTGACATCCTCTGTGCCGATCGTGCCCCATGTCAGAATGCCGTAGTCCTTATCGGGATCATTCTCGAAGCGGTTGACACCCATGTGCTTGCCGAGCATGGTCTCCGGACCGCGGATCGAAACCGGATATTCGTCCATTCTTCCCCTGTTCTCGACAAAATACGAGCACGGCTCATAATTCGGGAGATCAAACCGGACGCGCAGCCCCGTATTGGCAAAGCCCTCGTTTGCCGATATGCCGACCGTGATCTTGCAGTCGCCGGCGCGCAGCTTTACGGTACCGTCGCTCTGCCTGTAAACCTTCTCGGTATAGCTTGCTGCCTCCTCCTCCGTAATGATATCCACAACCGTATACAGCGTATTCGGATTCCGGTAGTGCGCATTCAGCGCGGATACAGAAGGCGGCATCACAAAAGCCGCCGTCAGAACGGTCGTTACAGCGGTAATACTGATCAGATAACGGCGTTTCATCGTGTTCCCCTCCTTATTATTTCAGTTAAATTGTTGCACTTTATCTGAATTTTGCTGCCTTTGTATACTATTATTATAGTACATGACAGTCTGATTGTCAATAGAAAACGGGAAATGTTTGCATAAAGTTCACAATTCCGCACATACTCACAGCAAACATGCAAAGGAGATGCGGAATATGGCATATCAGAAGGTCATGATTGCAGGGCTGGATACCTCAAAGCTGACCGTTCTCAGCGAGGCGGAGAAAATGGCGCTGCTGCGTGAAATGCAGGAGACAGGCAGTCCTGCGGCGCGCGAAAAGCTGATTCTCGGGAATCTGCGGCTTGTGCTGAGCGTGATTCAGCGCTTTTCGGGGCGCGGCGAGGATGCGGACGATCTCTTTCAGATCGGCGTCATCGGGCTGATGAAGGCAATCAACAATTTCGATCTGTCGAAGGATGTGCGTTTCTCGACCTACTGCGTCCCGATGATTGCAGGCGAGCTGCGGCGGCATCTGCGCGATTATCATGCGGTGCGTGTCAGCCGTTCGCTGCGTGATCTGGCATACAAAGCGATGCAGACGCGCGAAAGGCTGACCGGCGAGCTCGGGCATGAGCCGACCGTCCAGCAGATTGCCGATACACTCGGCGCGGAGCGCAGCGATGTCGTCACGGCAATGGAGAGCATCAGCGATCCGGTTTCGCTCTATGAGCCGATCTATTCCGATTCCGGCGATCCGCTCTGCCTGATCGACCAGATCGGCGATCCGGACAGCACCGCATCCTCATGGATGTCGGAGCTTGCCCTCAGAGATGCGCTCGCCTCACTCAGCGACAGGGAGAAAAATATCCTCCGGCGGCGTTTCTGGCAGGGCAAAACGCAGGTAGAGGTCGCGCAGGAAATCGGCATCTCGCAGGCACAGGTCTCGCGGCTCGAAAAGGCTGCAATCGCAAAAATCAAGGAACAGCTATAGAAAGCAGAATCCCCGAAGCACTGCCGCTTCGGGGATTTCTCATATTCTCATCGTCTGACAATGGCGTGAAGCCGTCTTTCTCCGCGGCAAAAAGCGCATCATCCGGATTCGATGAAATCGCACAGGCAGCTCACGGAAAGCTGACAAAATGCGTTTCGAGCTGCTCCAGATCGGGTCTGCCGTTGAAAGCTTCGGTCAGCTTTGCTTCCAGCGCCGGATAAAGCGCCGTTTTGATATCGAACAGCAGCGTGACCTTTTCGCCGAAATCGCTGCCCGCATCGACTGTCTCAAACTCCGGCAGCAGATAGCTCACCTTGCCGTAATTGGTATAATCAATGACATAGCGGATGCGGTATGCCTCGCAGAAATGCAGCAGCTTTGCGGATTTCACCGCTTCTGCCGCCGATGCCGAATAGGCTCTGGTCAGACCCGGTGCGCCGAGCAGGACGCCGCCGAAATAGCGCGTCACCACGCAGCAGACATCCTCCAGCTCCGATTTTTGCAGCACATTCAGCACCGGAATGCCGCCCGTGCCCTGCGGCTCGCCGTCGTCACTGTAGCGCGTCACGCCGCCCGCACGCAGACGGTACGCCCAGACATTATGACGCGCCTTGTGATGCTTTGCCTTCACCGCCTCAATGATCTGCACGCATGCCTCCGCGGTCTCTGCGGGAAAGAGCTGTGCAATGAACTCCGAGCGTTTTTCGGTGATGCTGCCCTCACAGGGCGCTTCAATCGTTGTGTATTCAATCATAAAAACTCCGTATTATCTGGAAATATATAGAAATGTAATGAATTCCTGCGTATCGGGGAACAGCAGAATGCCGCGGCTCCGGCTGCCCGACTGATACGGCTCATAGAATACGACCTTTGCATCTGCGATATTGCGATCCGTGACCTGCCGGAACGATGCACCGGAACCGAGCGGACTGCCCGCGCCGTCCTCCGCCGCATATTCCGCAGCGGTACGGAGCGCATCCTCCGAGCCGGAACAATACTGCTGCACAAACAGGTTTGCATCCGCCTCAGGCAGCGTAAATGCACAGAGATGCTGCTGCCCGAACAGGAGCTTTCTGCCCGCAAGACGGATATCTCCGGCATTTTCAGGCACCGGAAACGGGAGCTTATAACCTGCCGCCGTAAAATCCTCCGGCGATGTAAAATGCCGGAATCTGCATGCAAAACAGAGCAGCCCGAAGCATGCCGCGCAGCATAGAAGCGCCGCAAGACAGCCCGTCCGCTTGTTACTGTGCCCGTTTCTCATTTCCGCAGAACCAGCCACACAATAATTGCAACAACCGCGACACATACGAGACAGCCGAGCACCGACTTTGCCGTGACCGGCGGACGGTAGCCGAAGCGGTAATCATATTCAACGTCGTATGCGCGGTCACGCCGCTCCGCCATGCGCCTTGATGCCTTCGGCGAGAGGATTGCCATGGTTGTTTTCAGCGGGCTTTCATCCTGTCCGCTGGAACGAATCCGCGACAGCATCGGATTCTCCGGACCGCTGATCGGCGTGCCCTTCATATAGCCGTGGGTCGGGACATCGGTCAGCGGCGGGCTGACGGTATCCTGCACCTCATCATCGTAGACATAGGTTCCCATATCACCGTACCGCCGCTCACGGAGCCGTCCGTTCCGGTCATATTCCCGCGGGGCGATATAGCTGTCTCCGTCTTTGACGCTGCGCGAACAGTAGGGGCAGGAGCCGCCGCTGTAGGAAGCGCCGCAGGAGGGACATTCGGGCATATTGTATCATTCCTTTCGTATTTTTCCGTTTCAGAAAAGTATTGCTAAGATAAACCGGAATTTGGCGGGCACTGCCCGCAAACAACGATTTGCCTTTGCAGCAATCCCGAAAAGGGGGGTGAAAATAATTATTTCACCATGCCGATCATCTGCTTGTAATCGGCGTCGGCAGGGCTGATTGCGCGCTGTGCAAGTCCGTAGATTGCGGTCGCACGCGCTTCCAGCTCCGCACATTTTTTGCATATGCCGCCGAGCTCGGAGAGCTTTGCAAGCGATGTCGCAAAGGGCAGCGTCGTACCCGCCTGCTTTGCAGCGGTCAGGATATCCCTGCCGCGCTCGGACAGTGCAAGGATTCTGCCGTAAGGCGGCGGATAATCCGTATCCGCAGGCGTAATGCCGATCAGCAGATCAAGCAGAATCCTGCGCAGCCGTGCCATGGGATAGCGCTTGCTCTTCATCGAAAGCAGCATGGATTCCAGCGAGGTCTCATTGCGCGCGGAAAGAATCTTGTTTTCGAGCCCGTGCCCGACATCCGGCAGCGCGGCAATCTCCGCGGCAGTCGCCGTCCGCAGACGGTAAAGCAGCACGCGGTCGAGATTCTCAAACCGTGCAACCATACCGGCAGCGGCACATGCACTGAGCGTATCGGCGGAATATTCCGGCACAAGATCGTCATAATCGTCCGTCTGGCTCTCCATGAGCTGCCGGATCAGCGAGGCGCTTGCGATGCCGCCCGTCACCGAGCCGGAATCATGCGGCGTCTCACGCTTCACGGTAAACGGCTGAATTTTCAGCTTCAGCGCAACCATTGCCTTCAGATATTCGATTGCAAGGGTATTGTTCGGGCTGCTGAACACCGCACCGATCTCATCGCCGTAATTCTGGCGGATGAGGATTTGCAGCGCCTTCGGATAGGAGTTGCCGAGCTTCATCAGGTCTTCCAGCTCCGGACGCTTCGCGCAGGCATAGCTCGCCTTGACCGCAGCCGTCAGCAGCGAAAGATCGCCGCATTCACTGCCGAACGAAAGCTCATCGACGCAGCCGAGTCCTTTCAGAATATACATTGCGCCTTTTGCGTAGGTTTCGGCGGCGCTGAGGCAGTATGCGACCGGCAGCTCAATCACCAGATCGGCACCGCAGCGCACCGCAGCCTTCGCGCGCTCAAACTTGTTGATGACCGCAACATCGCCGCGCTGGACAAAATTGCCGCTCATGACCGCGACAATATGCGTCGCGCCGTTTTTCCGCGTCTGTTCGATGTGATAGAGATGCCCGTTGTGGAACGGATTGTATTCGCAGACGATTCCGCTGATTTTCATGCTGACATGCCCCCTTGCTGTATAATAGATATTGCGGAAATACTGGATAATGTGTCCCTTCGGATGAAAATATTGTGACAAATGCGCATTGTAGCCTGCGCCGTATGAAAATTTTTGCTTTTCCCCTTGCAACTTGCAGAAATATCGTGTATAATAAGGAATGCAAAAGACCGCCCGTATACCGGACGTCTGCAAATATCTGAAAAATCGAAAGGAAGATTGATTTATGTTAATTCTCGTAGTCAACGCCGGAAGCTCCTCGCTGAAGTATCAGCTCATCAATATGGAGGACGAGAGCGTCCTTGCAAAGGGCAACTGTGACCGCATCGGCATTGACGGCCATGTCTCCCACAAGACCGCGGACGGCAGAGCCGTTGATGCAGACTGCAATTTCCCGACCCATACCGAGGCATTTGAGAAGCTCGTTGAGGTGCTGACCACAGGTGACGCAGCCGTCATCAAGTCCATGGACGAGATTTCCGCCGTCGGCCACCGTATCGTTCAGGGTGCTGAGGTCTTCGACAAGCCGTGTCTCGTGACGCCGGAGGTCATCGACAAGATCGACGAGCTCCGCGAGCTGGCACCGGTTCACAACCATGCACATGCACTCGCACTCCGCGCCTGCACCGCAGTCATTCCGAAGACCACCCCGCAGGTCGTTGTCTTCGATACCGCGTTCCACCAGACCATGCCCCCGAAGGCATATATGTTCGCACTGCCCTACGAGGATTATGAGAAGTATCATGTCCGCAAGTACGGCTTCCACGGCACCTCTCACCGCTTTGTTTCCGCAGCACTCGCAGAGGCAATGGGCAAGGATATCAAGGACCTGAAGATCGTCTCCTGCCACCTCGGCAACGGCTCCTCGATCACGGCTGTCAAGGGCGGCAAGTGCATCGACACCTCCATGGGCTTCACACCGCTCGACGGCATCCTCATGGGCACCCGCTGCGGCGCGGTCGATCCGTCTGCCGTGACCTTCGTTGCGGATAAGCACGGCTTCACACCGGATGAGATGAGCCAGTATATGAATAAGAAATCCGGCTTCCTCGGCGTTTCCGGTATCTCCTCCGATAACCGTGACATCACCGCGGCTGCCGAAAAGGGCGACAAGCGTGCAATTCTTGCAAGCGAGATGCTCGCATATCAGATTCAGCGCTACATCGGCGCATATACCGCTGCCATGAACGGCGTGGATGCTGTTCTCTTTACAGGCGGCATCGGCGAGAACTCCTGGGAGGTCCGCGAGCGTGTCTGCACCGATATGGAATACTTCGGCATCAAGATCGACAAGGAGCTCAACAAGAACACCCGCGGCAAGCTCATGAAGATCTCCACGCCGGATTCCAGGACCGAGGTCTGGATCGTTCCGACCAATGAGGAGCTGCTGATCGCAAGAGACACCCTTGCACTGATCTCCAAGTAATCAGAATTCAGAATCGTCTGAAAATTATATATATATATTATAGCACGCGGCAAGCCGAAAAGGCAAGGCTTTTCGGTTTGCTGTTTTGCACAAAATTCCGCCGTGTTTTTTGTGCACCGAAAAATGTGGAAGAACAATTCAACAGGAACGGAGGCGATTTGCCGTGTCAAAGATCATTGAGAATCTCAGCAAGTTCTTTATGGTGCCCGACGACGACGATGAGGACGAGGAATTCAGACTGCCGCTCGATGAAAGCGGAAAGCTGATCCGTCCGATCGGAACCGTCAAGGCGGTGCCGCACAGCTTCAAAACGCGCAGCCGGAATGAACAGCCCGCGGCTGATCTGCATGAGATTCTGCCGCTGGATGACGAATCGCGTGCGCTGCTTGCGATTGCGAACGCTGCGCGCGAAAAAGCCTATGCGAAATACTCCGGCTTCACGGTCGGAGCGGCACTCGTCGCAAAATCGGGTCAGGTATATCTCGGCGTCAACATCGAAAATGCATCCTATCCTGCCGGAATCTGTGCGGAACGCTGTGCAATCTGTGCGGCAGTCTCCGCAGGCGAAACCGAATTCTCCGCGATTGCGATTGCAGGCGGCGATGAGGAGGAGGCAGACGCAAAGACGCCCTGTCATCCCTGCGGCATCTGCCGGCAGGTGCTCAGCGAATTCTGCCCGCCGGAATTTCCGGTCGTGCTCTCGGACGGCATCTATCTGCTCGGCGGTCTGCTGCCGCATTCGTTCACTCTCTGATCGTTTATTGTACATCGAAACGGCAGGAAGCTCAGGGCAAAACCTGCTTCCTGCCGTTTTGCAGTTATCTCATCGAAAGAAAGGCAAATCTCATGCACAGAACGCTTGCATTGCTGCTTGCGCTGCTGATTGCGCTTTCGTTCTGCTGCGGCTGCGGCGACGACGAAAACGTCATCAAGGGCGCAGGACATTCATTCTCCTATACACTCGTCGGCAATCCCGATACGCTTGATCCGCAGCTCGCGGAAAACAGCTCCGCTATGACCGTCCTCTGCAATCTCTTTGAGGGACTGCTCGTGCTCGACGCGGAGGGCAAGCTGCAAAACGGCGTTGCCGAATCCTATGAAATCTCCGAGGATCAGAAGCGCTATACCTTCAAGCTCCGCAGGGATTCCTACTGGTATCAGGCATTCGGCGACGAGACCGAAGCAGAGCAGCCCTTCGGCGAGGAGGCGGCTGTCGCGGTCACGGCGCATGACTTTGAATTTGCATTCCGCCGCCTGTTCGATTTCAACTATGACGCACCGAATGCGGCTGCATTCTCCTGCCTTGCGAATGCGCGGAAAATTCTCGACCACAGCCTCTCGCCCTCACAGCTCGGCGTCAAGGCGCTCTCGGATTATGAGCTCGAATTCACGCTGGATTATCCGAACAGCGGCTTTCTGCTACTGCTGACATCCTGCGCGGCGTTCCCCTGCAATCAGGCATATTTTGAGAGCACGAAGGGCAGATACGGGCTCGATGAGGAGTCGATCATCGGAAACGGCAGCTTCTCGATGAAGCGCTGGCTCTATGACGAATACGGAAAGTATAATGTGATCCAGCTGACGCGCAATCCGCTCAACCACAAGGTCAAGCGCGTTTTCCCGACCGACTTGAATCTCTATATCGAGAAAACCGATGCAGATGCATCAAAAATCTTTACAACCGGCAATGCGGACTGCTATGTCAGCACGCAGAATACGCTGATCAGCCGCGCGGATTATCACGCGGAAAGCGCCTACAGCCTGACGCTCGGACTGATCGCCAATCCGGATTCCCATTTTGCGGATGAGAACGTCCTCGGCGCACTGGCGCAGACACTTGACCGCAGCGCATTTCCAGACGGTGCACCGGATATCCTGCCTGCATCGGGCATCCTGCCGCCTGCGGTACAGCTTCTCAACAAGAGCTGCCGCGATCTGATCGCAGACAGCGCCTATGTCCCATATAACCCGCCGGAAGCCGACCGGCTCTATCACAAGGCGCTCCGCAAGCTGCATATCGCCGAGCTGGAGGAGGGCAAGATCATGGTCTGCGCAGGCATGATGGATTACGGTCTGCTGCATGATGTCCTGCTGAACTGGGGCACGGAGCTGGATATGCATTTCAGCATCGAGGAGGTACCGGAGAGCGAATATGAAGCGCGGCTCCGCTCCGGCGACTATGTGCTTGCGCTCTATGCCGTCACGGGTGCGTATCACGATGCGACCGCCGTGCTGGAGCGATTCCTTGCCGATCCGTATCTGCGCTGCAAGGAGCGTGCTGCCGTCCGGCGGCTGCTGGAACGTGCCGCAGCGGCGCCCGTTCTCTCGGACTGCGTCGAGCTCTACCGTCAGGCGGAGGAGCTGCTGCTCTCGGATTACTGCTTTATTCCGCTGTTCTATAAGCAGCGCTATCTGATCTGCAAGAACGGCGTCTCGGATGTCGTATTCAACCCGTTCAGCGGACAGGTCGAATTCTCGCAGGCAAAATTCTATCAGTCGTAAAAAGGAGCCGCATATGGACGATCTCGAAACCGCATTCACAGTCGATCCGCGCGCACAGAAGGTCTTCACAACGATCTGCACCGCGCTGGATCACCTCGGACTGCGGCGGCATACCGCCACCAATTCGGACGGAAGCTGCACGGCGCATGCAGGTGTCATCAGCGATGAATTCCGGCTGAGACTGATCTTTACCGTCCGGCATCAGATTGACAGCATCACGCTGATCGTCCCGCTGCCGTTCAGTGCGCCGGTTCCGTATCGGATGTGGGCTGCGGCGGCTGTCTGCGCAGTCAACCTGTCGCTGTTTGAAGGACTGTTTGAATACAATATGCAGGACGGTTCCTTCTTCTTCCGCATGACGGAAAATTATATGGATGCGCAGATCGGCGAACAGCAGATCCGTGCGATGTGTTATAAGGCAACGCATTTTATTGACCGCTACGGCATCAAGCTGCGGCGGTTCTGCGAGGGCGTTGTGACGCTGGAAGAATTCATCGAAGATGTCAAACTGAAAGAATGAGGTGCAAAATGCGCGCAGTTACGTGGAATGTCAACGGGCTGAGAGCCTGTGAGAAAAAAGGATTCGCAGATTTCTTTGCGGAAATGGATGCCGATTTCTTCTGCATTCAGGAGACGAAAATGCAGGAGGATCAGCTGCATATGCTGACATGGCAGCCGGAGGGCTATCACGCCTTCTGGAACAGCGCCGTCAAGAAGGGCTATTCCGGCACGGCGGTCTTTGCAAAGCAGGCGCCGCTCTCCGTCACAAAGGAAATGGAAACCGGCGGTGTCTCCGATGAAGGCAGAGTCCTGACGCTGGAATATCCGGCATTTTATCTGGTCAATGCCTATGTGCCGAATGTCCGGCGCGATCTTGAGCGCATTCCGCTGCGCATGGAGTGGGAGGACGCGCTGCGTGCACACTTGCAGGCGCTCGATCAGAAGAAGCCCGTTCTCTACTGCGGCGATCTCAACGTCGCGCATCAGCCGATTGACCTGAAAAATGCGAAGTCCAACGAGGGCAACGCCGGCTACACGCAGGAGGAGCGCGGCAAAATGACCGAGCTGCTCGATGCCGGCTTCTCGGATGCCTTCCGCGTGCTGTATCCCGAACGGACAGATGCCTATACATGGTGGTCCTATATGGGCAGGGCGCGTGAGAAGAACGTCGGCTGGCGCATCGACTACTGGCTGATCTCGAACCGCCTCTGCGGCAGCCTCACCGATGTCATCATCCATAAGGATACCCTCGGCAGCGACCACTGCCCGCTGGAACTGCAAATCGAACTCTGAACGAAGCAGGAAAGATTCCGCTTGCTTCCCACAATCCTTTCAATCATCAGAATGCCGTACAGGGAAATCAAGTCCTGTGCGGCATTTTGTTTCAGGAAGCGCGCCCGCATCAGCGGGGAATCAATACAGCAGCAAAATGTCTTTTGTATATATATAAAATGAACGTCGATGCATTCAAAATCAAATCAACGCATATCAATATTTTGTTTGTTTATACAAATCACAGGAATCACCTCTTGACATTGCAGTTAGCATATGCTACAATGATAAACGGATTATTGATAATCAGATTTTCACGGGGGGGGATTACATGGCAATACCTGATAAAAGCATCGACCCGCGACTGCTCGCCAGTGCAAAGGCAGAATTCATGAAGCACGGCTATCTCAAAGCAGAGCTGAAAACGATCTGCGAAAACGCCGATATCACGACAGGTGCGGTATACAAGCGCTACAAGGGCAAGGAAGACCTGTTCAATGCTGTTGTTGAGGACATAGCTGCTGAACTGAACAATTATGTTGAAAGCCGTTCAGATATGGATTTTTCGGTGCTTTCGGACGATGAGATTTATGATTCATGGGTGATGTCGTATGAATCCATGCTGCCTCTTTTCAAACTGCTCTATAAAAACCGCGAGACTGTCTCTCTGCTGATCGACAAGGCGGCAGGCACGCGCTATGAGAATTTCAACCATGAATATGTCATGAAAATGAGCTATGCCTATGAGCAGTTCTACACAGAGGCATACAAAAGAGGACTTGCGTATGCAGAAGTGACCAGAGAGGAATTTCATGTGCTGATTTCGTCCTTCTGGACCTGCGTCTGTGAGCCGATCATTCACGATATGTCATGGGAGCAGATCGAGGCGCATTGCAGGATCGTCTGTCGGTTCTTCAACTGGCAGGAGGTTATTATGCTGAAGAAAGGCGATGAAAACAATGTTTCACAAGATAAAGCCCTACATGGGTGATTACATCAGGTATACCTATGCGGCACTGGCGGTCATGTTCGCGGGACTGATCGCCTCCGCAGTGCCGTTTTTCATGGTGTATCGTATCATTAAACCATTGATAAGCGGAGAAACACTTTCCGCAGGCTATTATGCAGTGCATATAGCTGTTATTTTTGCGTGCGAGTTAGCCTATGCTATCTTATATGTGCTTGGACTGAAATATTCCCACATCTCAGCATACAGCACGCTGAAAAATATCCGTATCTCCTTGCAGAAAAAGCTGGAGCGTCAGCCGCTCGGCACAATACAGGATATGGGCAGCGGCAGAATCAAAAAGCTGTTCACCGATGATATAGATCAGGTGGAACTGCTGCTGGCACATGCGATTCCGGAGGGAATATCAAATCTTGCAATGGCACTGATCGCAATTATCTGTATGTTCTTTGCGGACTGGAAGCTGGCACTGCTGTCTCTCTGCTCTCTGCCGCTCGGACTGTTTGCAATGGGCATGATGTTCCGCACGGGCATGCAGCGCATGAACGCCTACTATGCCGCATCCGCAAAGATGAATGCAACGATCATCGAATATGTCAACGGCATGGAGGTCGTCAAGGTCTTCGGGCGGGACGGCGAATCCTATCAGCGCTATGAAACCGACATCAAAAACTACCGCGATTTCACCCTTGCGTGGTACAAGGCTTGCTGGGGCTGGATGGCACTTTACAGTGCGATCCTTCCCTGTACGGCGCTTGTCATGCTGCCTGTCGGAACGCTGTTTGTGATAAACGGCACATCCACGCTTGCCGATCTTGTGCTTGTGTTCTGCCTGTCGCTGTCGATCGGTGTACCGCTGCTGAAAGCGCTCAGCTTTGCAGGAAAATTCCCGCAGCTCGGCTACAAGATAGACGAAATTGAAAAAGCAATGGACAGTGCGCCTTTGAAAGCAAATGATAATTCATTTATCGGTAATTCACATATCGTAAGATTTGAAGATGTACGTTTTGCCTACAAGGAAAAAGAAGTCCTGCACGGTGTATCACTTGAACTGGATGAGGGAACGCTGACCGCGCTTGTCGGCGAATCCGGCAGCGGCAAGTCTACCCTTGCAAAGCTGCTCGTCCACTACTATGATCTGAATGGCGGAAAAATTACCCTCGGCGGGCAGGACATCACCGATCTGCGCATTGAGGCGCTGAATGACAACATCTCCTATGTCTCGCAGGAGCAGTTTCTGTTCAACACCTCGCTGTATGAAAATATCCTGATCGGCAAGCCAGATGCAAGCCGTGACGAAGTATTGGCAGCGGCTGAAAAAGCACAGTGCGGAGAGTTTCTGGGACGTCTGCCGAAAGGCATCGACACAATGGCAGGCGACGGCGGAAAGATGCTGTCGGGCGATGAACGTCAGCGCATATCCCTTGCAAGAGCGATACTGAAAAATGCGCCTGTAATCGTGCTTGATGAAGCAACAGCCTTTATTGACCCTGAGAACGAGGAGAAAATGAACGCAGCAATCGCTGAGATCATCAAGGGCAAGACGGTTCTTGTGATTGCGCACCGCTTGCAGACTGTCGTGAATGCCGACAAGATATGCGTCATGAAGGACGGAAATATCATTGCCGCAGACAGGCACAAAAAATCTCCTGCAAAGCTGTGCAGAATATCAGAAGCTATGGAACAGCAGTGAAGCAAGCGCGAACTGGATGATCGGAAATGAGGTGAGAGCATGATCGGACTGATCGGACGAATTCTCGGCGTTTCGGGCAAATACAAAGGCAGGATTTACGGCGCAATGTTCCTCTCGTTTCTGAAAGGCATGCTGATGAAAATGCCGATCATGCTTGCATATTTCGTTGTGACGGCATTCATAGAGGGAACGGTCTCAAAGAAACATTGCCTATACATTGCTGTTGCACTTGCGGCAAGTATTGCAGTGCAGGCATTGTTCCAGTATTTCGCCGACAGACTGCAAAGTGCGGCAGGCTATATGATTTTTGCGGATATGCGAATGAAGCTGGGTGAACATCTCCGCCGCCTGCCGATGGGATATTTCACAGAGGGCAATATCGGCAAGATCAGCTCCGTGCTGTCAACGGACATGGTCTTCATCGAGGAAAACTGCATGATGACCTTAGCCGACATGATGAGCTACCTGTTCTCGCAGACGATCATGGTGCTGTTCATGTTCTTCTTCGATTGGAAATTAGGGCTCATCTCCCTGACAGTTACGGCAGGAATGCTCGCTCTCGGCTTTGCGATGAAAAAGAGTACCCTGCACCACTCTGACGAACGTCAGGAGGCTTCGGAAACGCTGACGGAGTCGGTGCTTGACTTCACGGAGGGTATCGGCATTATCAAGACCTTCAATCTCATGGGCTACAAATCAAAGGAGCTGACCGACAGCTTCGAGCTGAACTGCAAGGTCAACCTCGACTTCGAGTTTGATCATGCACCGTGGCAGACAGGCGTCAATCTGATTTATACATTTGGTACGGTTCTCGTTCTGGCTGTATCTTCGTATTTCTATGTTTCGGGTGCGATGCCGCTGAATTTCTATATCGGTATGCTGCTGTTCCTGTTTGATCTGTTTGTTCCTATGAAGTCATTTTACGGGCAGATTGCAAGGCTGACGGTCATGAATTCCTGCATGGACAGAATCGAATCGCTCTTTGCCGAAAAGGAGCTTGCTGACAACGGCACCCAGCCGCTCACAGACAGCAGCGCTCCCGAAATAGAATACCGCAATGTGACATTTGCCTACGGGGAAAAAGACGTGCTCAAAGACGTATCATTCAAGTCCGATAAAGGCACAATGACCGCTCTGGTCGGACCGTCGGGCGGCGGAAAATCGACTGTCGCAAGTCTGCTGACACGTTTCTGGGACGTAAAATCCGGCGAGATTCTTCTGCGCGGTATGGATATCCGAAAGATACCGCTTGCAGCACTTATGGATCATATCAGTATGGTATTCCAGCGGGTGTATCTGTTTCAGGATACGGTGTACAACAATATCGCGCTCGGCAGACCCGATGCAAGCCGTGAAGAAGTCATGGAAGCGGCGAAAAAGGCTCGCTGCTATGATTTCATCATGGAACTTCCCGACGGCTTTGATACGGTCATCGGCGAGGGCGGCGCAAGTCTGTCGGGCGGTCAGGCGCAGCGGCTCTCGATTGCAAGGTGCATTCTGAAAGATTCGCCCATTGTCATTCTCGATGAGGCGACTGCAAGCGTTGACGCTGACAATGAAAGCTATATCCAGCAGGCGATCTCCGAACTATGCAGGGGCAAAACGCTGCTCGTCATTGCGCACAGGCTCAATACGATCACGCATGCCGATCACATCATGGTCATCAAGGACGGACAGATTGCTGAGTCGGGCAATCATCAAAGCCTTATGGATAGGGGCGGTATCTATCATAACATGGTCACAAAACGTGCGGTCAGCACGGGCTGGAAAAACTAAGGAGGAGTTAAATTATGGAAAAGAAATTTGAGATCAAAGACCTGATCACGGTCGGCATTTTTACCGCACTGTATTTTGCGATCACATTTGCAGTCGCTTGTATCGGATTTATCCCGATCTTTATGGTATTTATGCCGCTGCTTGTTCCGATTTTTGCAGGAATACCGCTCATGCTGTATTTTTCAAAGATCAAGCATTTCGGCATGGTCACGATTACAAGCGTTATCATTGCAGTTCTCATGTTCATTACAGGACATCCTTATCCTGTCTTCATCTTCTGCATCGGTGCGGGACTGCTGACAGAGACTGTGCTGAAAACCGGTCATTATCAGAGCATCAAGTCGTGCGTGATCGGTTCTTCGACGTTCAGTTTATGGCTGCTGGGTATGCTCATCGCATTCTTCTTCGGTTTCCGTGAGGCATATCTGAATTCTCTCGTTGACGGCTACGGTCAGGAATATGTGGACAAAATGACGGGATATACGCCGACATGGGTATTTTTCGCAATGATCGCAATGTGCATCATCGGCGGTCTGATCGGCGGTCTGCTTGGTGCAAAGGTACTCAAAAAACACTTCCGCAAAGCAGGTATGGCCTGATGACGTTCGGGCTTTCATCAACTTCGGACAAAAGTGTACTGAAACTCGACCCGAGAACAAAGCTCTGTCTGCTGACAGCGATCAGTCTGATTATGGTCGGCGGAAAAACCGTCGGCGCGGAATACATTTTAAGAGTGATATGTGCAGCCATTCCGTTTATTCTTCTCTTGACAGTCAGGCACATAAAATCCGCATTGATATATATGATTCTTCTCGGTTTATCTGTATTTTGTGAGGGCAGTGTTATCCCGCATATCAGCGGTGCTGCAAATCTCATTCTCATGATAATCTGCGGCATTCTATCCAGATTTGTTCCGGGCTATATGATGGGCTGGTACACTGTGCGTTCCACCTCTGTCAGCGAGTTTATGACTGCAATGGACAAAATGCATGTTCCGTATTTTATCACAATTCCGTTTTCTGTGATGTTCCGTTATTTCCCGACGCTCGGCGAGGAATACCGCAGTATACACGATGCCATGAAAATGCGTGAGATCGGGCAGAGTGTGAAGAATCCGTTTACCTACATTGAGTATGTGCTTGTCCCGATCATGATGTCAACTGTCCGCATTGCAGACGAGCTTTCTGCCGCATCACTGACAAAGGGGCTGTGTGCAGGCGGCAGACGGACGCATATCTGTCAAATCAATATCAGACTGTACGACCGGCTGCTGATAATCGGCGCATTGGCAATGATCGTTTTATTCTTCGTATTTTAGGTGAGAACATGATAGCATTCAAAAATGTGACATTTGCATACAGCGCAACAGATGCCGACGGCAGGGCTGTTGAACAAGGCAGCATCAGCGGACTTGACCTGACAATTCAAAACGGCGAGTTTGTTGTTCTGACAGGCGGTTCAGGCTGCGGCAAAACAACGGTCACAAGACTGATCAACGGACTCATTCCCCATTATTACAATGGAAATCGGAACGGCGAGGTGCTGATTGACGGCGAGAGCGTTCCCGATACACCCGTATTCGAGACAGCGAAAAAAGTCGGAAGCGTTTTCCAGAATCCGCTCTCGCAGTTTTTCAATGTGAATACGACTGACGAGATCGCCTTTGCCGCTGAAAATCAGTGCTGTGAGCCTGCTGAAATATCGAAAGCAATCACCGAAACAGCTGCTTCCATGCAGATAGAAAAGCTGCTCGACCGCAATATCTTCGAGCTTTCCGGCGGTGAAAAGCAGATCATAGCCTGTGCAGGCATCAATGTTCTCTCGCCCGATATCATCGTGCTCGATGAACCGTCATCGAATCTTGACAGTGAAGCGATAGAGAAGCTGAAAGCCGTGCTGACAGACTGGAAGTCACAGGGAAAAACCATCGTCATTGCAGAGCATCGGCTGTATTTTCTGCGTGAGCTTGCAGACAGAATGCTGATACTCGAAAACGGCAGAATCACAAAAGAACTGACTGCTGCTGAGATAAAAGCACTGACAATTTCCGACACCGAAAAACTGGGAATACGTCCGATGATGCGCCCCGAAATACACTGTTCACACCAAAATAAAGACATACAAGGCGACGTGCTGTTATTGGAAGATTTTTGTTTTACCTATAAGGACGGCAAGCACGGTATCAATATTCCTCGGCTCGAACTGCCTGCAAATCGTATCATTGCGATCATCGGTCACAACGGTGCAGGCAAAAGCACCCTTGCAAGAAATATCTGCGGACTGGAACGCAGATGCAGGGGCACTCTCACTCTGAACGGCAAAAAGCTCAAAGCAAAAGACCGCCTGCATCACTGCTATATGATCATGCAGGATGTGAACCACCAGCTTTTCACCGAGAGCGTTCGTGACGAGGTGATGCTGAGCATGACGGATAAATCTCTGACCGATGAGCAGAAAATAAAAAGAGCTGATGAAATACTGTCACAGCTTGACCTTATCGAATATGCCGATACGCACCATATGGCACTTTCGGGAGGACAGAAGCAGCGTACTGCGATTGCTTCGGGTATCGCATCAAGCAAGCCTGTTATCATCTTTGACGAACCCACCAGCGGTCTTGACCTTGCACATATGAAACAGGTGTCAGACCAGCTGAAAAAGCTGAAAGATATGGGCAAGACGGTCATTGTTGTGACGCACGATCATGAATTTATCCTTTCCTGCTGCGATCATATCGTCAGACTGGAAAACGGCTGCGCTGCGGAAAACTGTCCGCTTGGCAAATGAAGCTGTCAAGGCAGATGTACATAGCATTCAGCAGCCGTTCTCTGAAAAAAGCAAATTGACCTCTGATGATATGCAGATACGCCGTATCATGCGACATTCCGCCGCATGATGCGGCTTTTTATGATTCGGTTCATAAAAACCGTCTGCGCGGGTTGACAGCGCAATACCCTTAGCGATGCAGAAGCGCCTCGCCTCCGGACTCATTGCCAACTTTTGAGAAAGGTGAATCAAATCTTTGATTACGGGTTTCTTCGGCAGACTTCGGATCATACCCGCGGGCACTTGCCCGCCTTGACAGCAAAGAAAAAATGTGGTATGATATAAGAGTATATCTATGCTTATAAATCAATTTCAGGAGGCAAACACATGACCATTTTTGACGCGATTATTCAGGCAATTATTCAGGGACTGACAGAGTTTCTGCCGGTGTCCAGCTCCGGACATCTCAGGCTGTATCAGGCGATCACAGGACAGTCTGTCGAGGAAGGCACCTTCCTGCTCGTGATCCTGCATCTCGGTACACTCGTGGCGGTCTGCATCGCATTCTGGAATACGATCTGGGCGCTGATCAAGGAATTCTTCGTGCTGGTCAAGGATATCTTCACCGGCAAATTCAAATGGAAAACCATGAACCCGGACCGCAGAATGCTCATCATGCTGTTTATTTCGCTGGTGCTGCTCGTCCCGTTCTATTTCTTCAAGGATAAATTCGAGAACATCTCGCTGCCGGTTCTCGGCTGCTGCTTCCTGTTTACATCCATTGAACTCTTCCTCGCAAGCCGCATCCGCAATACCAAGAAAACCGCAGGCGATCTCACCGTCAAGGACGCCGTTGTGATCGGTCTGTTCCAGTGCGTGGCACTGTTCCCGGGCGTTTCGCGCTCCGGCTCGACGATCTCCGGCGGTCTGTTCTCAGGTCTCGAAAAGGAAACCGCCGTCCGCTATTCCTTCGTGCTCGGCATTCCGGCGATCCTCGGCGGCTGCCTTGTGGAGCTCAAGGATGCGCTTGATGGCACGATTGAGGTCAAAATTCTCCCGACCGTGATCGGCTTTGCCGTTGCGGCGATTGTCGGCATCCTTGCGATCAAGCTCGTCAAGTGGCTGATCAAATCCGATAATTTCATCGTATTTTCGATCTATACGCTGCTCGTCAGCATTGCGACCTTCGCTTACTGCATCTTCGCATAAGCCGCAGTACCGCGCATTCCCCTACAGAGATTATTACGAAAGAAAGGTGCAACCATGGCTGAAAAGAAAGCAGCCGGAAAGACCGGCGCAAAAAAGACAACACAAAAATCCGCACCGAAATCCGCGCCGAAGGCATCTGCCAAAGCCGCACCGAAGCCTGCGCCGCGGAAAACAAATGCACGCCGCATCAATACAACGGCAGCCGCGCCGAAGCCTGCCGCCAAGCCCGCTTCGCCCGCGCCGAAGCCGCCGAATAATCAGCTTCGGTCGGTTCTGCTCTTTGCCGCAGGCATCCTGATTGCTGCGCTCGCAGTCGTTCCGGGCGGCAAATTCTGGCTGACGCTCCATGAAATGCTGCTCGGCACCTTCGGCATCGGCGTGATTTTCGTTCCGGCAATCCTGATCTACACGGGCTATCTGATCGGTCAGGACCGCAGCCGCCTTGCCTCGGGCAGAGCGGTCTGGGGCGTCCTGCTGACGCTGTTTGTCAGCTCGCTCGTGCAGATTTTCTTCGGCGATCCCCTGCTCGGCACCGATGCCGCAACCGGCGCGCGCATGACCTTCAAGCAGTCGGTCATGCTGCTCTTTGAAAACGGCAAGGATTTCCGCGGCGGCGGTCTGATTTCCGGTATCATTGTTGTCCCGCTCGTCGCTGCATTTGACGTTGTCGGCGCCAGAATCGTCATTACGCTGATTGTCATTGTGCTGATTATGCTGCTGACAAACCGCGGCATCGTCGAGATGCTCGAGGTCTGTGCAAAGCCGTTCGTCTGGATCTGGAACGGCATTGTCAATGCAGCAACACGCGGCTATGAAGGCTTCGTCGATGACTTCTATAATGAAGAGGACGATCTCGACGAAGAGGAGGATGATGATGACGAGGAGGAGGAAGCCCCCGACATCATCGAAAATGTGCAGAAGTATATCCGCGGCAGCAAGCGCAAGCAGCCGCTTCTGCCCCCGCCGCCCGATGAGGACGCCGAGCCGCAGGTCAAGACGCCGCGCCGCCGCAGACGCGAGGATGAACAGCAGATGAAGGAAGTCGCGTTCATTCTCGGCGCCGGAAACGGCGAGCCGGTCGAGATGCCGAAGCGCGAGGAGCTGCATAATATCGACGTCGATGTGCCGATTTTCGATCATGCAGATACGCCTGTGCCCGAAGCGGAGATGAACCGTCTGACGCCGGAAAACAACAGCGGCGTCGAACAGCTCAAATCCTCGCTCGATGAAGATGCACAGTTTGAGGCAATGGTCGAGCAGGCTGCACAGGAATCCGATACGCAGACAAACCGCCTGCCGTGGCTCTCCGGCGATGATGAAGCGGAGCACGGCGCGGACGAAGCGCCGGAAGACGAGGGCATCTATCAGGAAGAACCTGAAATCCCCTATATCGCGCCGCCGATCTCGCTGCTCAATCATGTGGACAACTCCGCCAATGACGCGGATAAATCGCTGGAGCTGCGCGAAAAGGGCAAGCTGCTTGTCGAGACGCTCCAGAGCTTCGGCGTGCAGGTGCGCATCACGGGCATCCGCCGCGGTCCGACGGTCACGCGCTATGAGATTCAGCCTGCCGCCGGTGTCAAAATCGCAAAAATCACCGCGCTTGCCGATGATATCGGTCTGAATCTCGGCGGCAAATCCGTCCGTATCGAAGCACCGATTCCGGGCAAGCCTGCGGTCGGCGTTGAGGTGCCGAATAACAACAAGGATTCCGTCTCGCTGCGTGAAATTCTCGAAACGACGGAGTTTCAGGAGTCGCAGAGCAAGCTGACCTTCGCTGTCGGCAAGGATATCGACGGACATGTCATCCTCGGCGATATTGCCAAAATGCCGCATATGATCATCGCCGGAACCACGGGCTCCGGAAAATCCGTCTGCACGAATTCGATCATCATGAGCATTCTCTATCACGCGACGCCCGATGAAGTGCGCCTGATTCTGATTGACCCGAAGGTCGTCGAATTCCAGCCCTATGACGGCATCCCGCATCTGCTGATTCCGGTCGTGACGCAGCCGCAGAAGGCTGCCGGCGCGCTGAACTGGGCAGTGCTCGAAATGGAGCGCCGCTATATGCTCTGCGCTGAGCACGGCGTCCGCGATCTGAAGGGCTACAATGCCGTCGCGGAGAAGCATCCCGAGCTGAAAACACTCCCCCAGATCGTCATTATCATCGACGAGTTCGCCGACCTGATGATGACCTGCGGTAAGGAGGTCGAATCCTCGGTCATCCGTATCGCGCAGAAGGCGCGTGCCGCCGGTATTCATCTGATTATCGCAACGCAGCGCCCGACCGTTGACGTCATCACGGGTCTGATCAAGTCCAATGTCCCGAGCCGCATCGGCATGAGCGTGAAATCCGCAGTTGATTCGCGCACCATTCTCGATACAACCGGTGCGGAAACACTGCTCGGCAACGGCGACCTGCTGTTCTATCCGAACGGCTGGCGTGAGCCGAAGCGCGTACAGGGCTGCTTTGTCTCGGACGGCGAAGTCGAAGCGGTTGCATCGTTCCTGAAATCGAACGGCGCATCGGAATATGATGCAGAGATTATGGATGCCGTCGAGCAGGCTGTGCCGGCGGCGAAGGGTGAAAAAACCGGCGACGACGATCTCGCTCTGACCGGCGACGATGCACTGATCCTGAAAGCGGCAGAGCTTGCCGTCGATGCAGGTCAGCTCTCGACCACGGCGCTCCAGCGGCGTCTGAAGCTCGGCTATGCCAAGGCTGCGCGCATCGTTGACGAAATGGAGGAAAAGGGCATCATCGGTCCCTCTGAGGGTGCAAAGCCGCGCAAGGTGCTCATGACCCCGCAGGAGCTCACCGAATGGAAGCTCCGCCTCGCTTCAAACGGAAACAAGGTTGAATAAACAGGCAGGCATCGGATTTGCTCCGCTTTCCTGCTTCTTACAAAATATCTGAGGACATCAAAATGGAATATACAGAAAAGCAAAAGACACACACAAGCAAATTCATCAGTCTGGTACTGCGGCATCAGCCCGATGCGGCAGGCATCACGCTGGATGCACACGGCTGGGCGGATGTCCCAAAGCTGCTGAACGGTATGGCAGCCGCAGGATATCCTGCCGATCCGGCGCTGCTGGAAGAAATCGTCCGCACGGATGCAAAGCAGCGCTACGCCTTCAATGAAGATCATACGAAAATACGTGCAAATCAGGGGCATTCGGTCGCGGTCGATCTGGAATTTCAGCCGGTCGAGCCGCCGGAATATCTCTGGCACGGCACTGCAAGCCGCTTTCTCGGCAGCATCATGCAGGAGGGCTTAAAACCGATGTCACGGCAGTATGTGCATCTCTCTCCGGATATTGAAACAGCGGTGAAGGTCGGCACACGCCACGGCAGACCTGTGGTGTTGCAGATCGCTGCCGGACAAATGGCAAAGGACGGCTGTCGCTTCTACCGCGCCGAAAACGGCGTCTGGCTGACCGATACCGTGCCGGCAGAATATATCCGTACAGAGGAAAAACAGTCTGAGTAGCAAGCAGCATTCGCTGTGTTTCTCACTCCGAACGATCAGCAAGGTGGTGATTCATGCATGAACGGCTTTTTGCCGGTGACAATGGAGGAGCTGCGGGAACGCGGCATTGCACAGCCGGATTTTGTATATGTCTGCGGCGATGCCTATGTCGATCACCCGAGCTTCGGTGCGGCGATCATCTGCCGCCTGCTCGAATCGCACGGCTATTCGGTCGCCATGCTCGCACAGCCGGACTGGAAAACCGATACCGACTTTCTGCGCTTCGGCAGACCGCACCTTGCATTTCTCGTCAGCGCAGGCAATATCGACAGCATGGTCGCGCATTATACATCCGCAAAGAAAAAGCGCTCCGACGATGCCTATTCCCCCGGCAACAAAGCGGGGCGGCGTCCCGACAGAGCGGTGATCGTATATTGCCGCAAGATCAGACAAATTTACGGACAGGATATTCCGGTTCTGATCGGCGGACTCGAAGCCTCGCTGCGCCGTTTTGCGCATTATGATTACTGGGATGATGCGGTACATCCGTCCGTGCTGCTCGAAAGCGGTGCGGATATCCTCAGCTTCGGCATGGGCGAACACAGCATGATCGAAATGGCAGATATGCTCCGCGACGGCGTCCCCGTCCATGAAATACGCGATGTCCGCGGCACATGCTATCTCTGTGACCCTGCGGATACCCCGTTCGGCTCGGCGGAATGTCCCTCCTATGAACAGGTGCGCGACAGCAAAGAGGCATACGCCAAAGCCTGCCGCATCCAGTATGACCAGCAGGATGAAGTCTACGGCAAGCGCATTATCCAGCGCCACGGCAAAAAGATGCTCGTGCAGAATCCGCCTGCGATCTCGCTGACGCAGCAGGAATTCGACGCGATTTATACACTGCCGTTCATGCGCACCTATCACCCGATGTATGAGGCAGAGGGCGGCGTTCCGGCGATCAAGGAGGTGCGCTTCTCGATCACGCACAACCGCGGCTGCTTCGGCTTCTGCAATTTCTGCTCGATTGCGCTGCATCAGGGCAGGCGCATGACCACACGCTCGGAGGAATCCGTTATTGCCGAGGCGAAATATCTGACCACGCTGCCCGATTTCAAGGGCTATCTGCATGATGTCGGCGGTCCGACGGCGAATTTCCGGCATCCTTCCTGCGAAAAGCAGCTCCAATACGGGCTCTGCAAGGGACGAAAATGCTTAGCACCCGAACCCTGCAAAAATCTGACCGTCGATCATCAGGAATATCTGCGTCTGCTGCGGAAGCTGCGTGCGCTGCCGAAAATCAAGCGCGTATTCATCCGCTCCGGCATCCGCTATGATTATCTGATGTGCGACAAGGATGACGAATTTTTCCGCGAGCTCGTGCGGTATCATGTCTCCGGACAGCTCAAGGTTGCGCCGGAGCACTGCTCGAATGCGGTGCTCGATAAAATGGGCAAGCCGCATATCGAAGCATATAAGGCGTTCCAGAAGCGCTTTTATGAGCTGACAAAATCCATGGGCAAGGAGCAGTATCTCGTCCCCTACCTGATGAGCAGCCACCCCGGCAGCACGGTCAAGGACGCAATCGCGCTTGCCTGTTTCCTGAAAGAGGAGGGCATCCACCCCGAACAGGTGCAGGATTTCTACCCGACCCCCGGCACGATCTCGACCTGCATGTTCCATACGGGGCTCGATCCCTACACGATGCAGCCGGTCTATGTACCGCGCTCGCCGAAGGAAAAGGCAGAGCAGCGCGCCATGCTGCAATATTTCAAGCCGGAGAATTACGCGCTGATCCGGTCTGCACTGATGAAGGCTGGCAGACGCGACCTCATCGGCAGCGGACCGCACTGTCTCGTACCGGCAGCACTGAATTCACAACAGACAGGCGGCAATCGCAGACAGAATCCGCCGCAGAGCCGGCATGCCGGAAAGAAACCGATGCAGCCCAAATCCGGCGGCAAATCATCAAGCAACTCCTCACAGAAGCCGCGCGGCAAACGCAGATAAACATGTTAGGAGGATTTATATGGATTATTTGATGCTCCTTCCTCATAAGATTGAGGAACTCATCAATGAATATGAAAGCGTCCATAATTACTGATTTCCTCTTAATTACAAACTGTTCTTGAAGTATCATAATTACTCCCGTTTAAGATACAAGCATTTCTATTTACACAGAAACAATCGAAGACAAAAACGAACTTGCACAAATATAATGTTTCTTACACTAGATAAAACAACAAGCGAAAAAACACCCTATACCCTTCACTATGGACTTATGAAATGAAAGGTAACTGTTCAAATCACATAGGAGGCATCCATGAAAACACGCAAATATGTAACTTTGCTTCTTTCCGCAGTCATGTGTTTAAGCATGCTCTCATGCGGCGAAAAGAAACCGAAGCCCGAGCTGACCGTCGAATCCTATACCGAATTACAGACCGTCCAGAAGCTGCCGCCGGTCAATATCGCGGGCACATGGACCGAAGCGGATATCCCGGGCTCACTGTGGCTCGGTGCAAACCGTTTCTCGTATCCGGCGACGTTCAAATCCTTGAGTCCCAAATTCTCGATTGATCCGGAGGCATCTGATTTCAGCTTCTCGGCGCAGGGCGAGGTCACCGCAACGCTGCTCTATGACGGCTGCGCATGCGGCACGATCAAGCTGCAAAACTGCCCCTCGAAGGATACCTACAGCTCCGGTCTGATCAGCGAAATCACCTTCCGCGATCTCGGAATCAGCTCGCTGCCTGCACCGGCACTGTTTCCGGTCTGCTTCAACGGCGTCACAATCGGCACGAGCGCTGCGGATTTCAAGGAAAAAACCGGTGTTGAGCTCGGCGTGACCGGCGCCGAAATTGCAACCTCGCATCATATCATCCAGTTCAAGGGTTCCCCTGCGGAGGGCGTCACCGCGATCACGCTGATCAGCGCAGACTGATTCCGCATCATAGAAAATTCACGCAGAAAGGCGGTATTCCTATGACTATGACCATTGACCGTTTTGAAGGCGACTATGCCGTTCTCGAAATTCGGGAGGAGACCGGCGAGGTGCTTTACAAGAATCTTCCCGCAAGCTGGCTGCCCGACGATGCAGCAGAAGGCGATGTGCTCGTCAAGACTGCCGAGGGCTATGCAATCGACACACTCGAAACCGAGAAGCGCCGCGCTGTGGCAGCCGAAAAGCTCAGCGGATTGCAGGGCTGATATGCACAGCAATATTATTATAGTCGGCGGCGGTGCATCGGGCATGTTTGCCGCGGTCACGGCTGCGCGCAGAGGCAGATCGGTGCTGCTGCTTGATGCTAACGACCGGCTCGGACATAAGCTCTCGATCACCGGAAAAGGACGCTGCAACGTCACAAATGGCTGTGATCCCGATACGCTGATGCAGAATATTCCGCGGAATCCGCGGTTTCTGTACTCGGCATTTTCGCGCTGCACGCCGGCGGATGTCATGGCGTTTTTTGAAGCCGCAGGCGTCCCGCTCAAGACCGAGCGCGGCAGGCGCGTCTTTCCGCAGAGCGACAGTGCAAAGGATATTGTCCATGCGCTCACGCAGGAAATGCGGAAGGAAAATGTGCGAATCTATGATCATTCCCGCGTCACGGAGCTGCTGATTGCAGAAGACCGCTGCACCGGTGTCCGGCTGGAAAACGGCGCAGAGCATACCGCAGATGCCGTACTGCTTGCAACGGGCGGCATGAGCTATCCGCGAACCGGCTCGCGCGGAGACGGCTATCGGCTTGCGCAGCAGGCAGGGCATACGGTCATTGCGCCGCAGCCATCACTGATTCCGCTGGAAACCGCAGAGCATGACCCGCAGGAAATGCAGGGGCTCTCGCTGAAAAATGTCACACTGACTGTCAAGCGCGGCAAGAAAGTCATATTTTCCGAGCTCGGCGAGATGCTGTTCACGCATTTCGGCGTCTCGGGACCGCTGGTACTCTCGGCAAGCTGCATGCTCGACCCGCAAAAGCTCTCCGACTGCCTGCTGATGATCGACATGAAGCCTGCGCTCACGCCGGAACAGCTTGATCTCCGCATTCAGCGTGATTTCACAGAGCAGAAGAATAAGGATGCGGCAAACGCGGTCCGCGGACTGCTGCCTGCATCCATGATTCCCGTGATGCTGCGCCGCGCCGGTATATCGCCGGAGAAAAAGGTACATGATATCACAAAGGCGGAGCGCGCAGCACTGGTCGGCGCGGTCAAGGGCTTCACGCTGCATCCGACGGCGATGCGCCCGATAGCCGAAGCGATTGTTACACGCGGCGGCGTCTCCGTGCGCGAGGTCAATCCGAACACCATGGAATCAAAGAAGATACGCGGATTATTCTTTGCCGGCGAACTGCTGGACGTCGATGCGTTCACCGGCGGCTATAATCTGCAAATCGCGTTTGCAACCGGCTTTGCTGCGGGTTCCGCGATGTAAGACAGGGCATCATTTTACTGACATACAGAAAGGCTTTATCATGGATTCAAAACAATTATTCGGTATTTTTCTTCTCGCAATGCTCCTGCTGTTCGGCATCAGCTTTGTATTCGGCATGGCTGCCGCAGGCATCGCAGCGTTCCGTGAGCGCAAGCGCAGAATTGCCGCACGCGAAAAAAACGCCGCAAGCTATCCCGCGGACGGTGTCGTCCTCGATGCGCAGCTCGTTCAGGATTCGCCCGTCATGCCGAGCCTGCTGCACTATAAGTATTCGATCCGCTATGCCGATACCGCAGGTGCCCTGCACCGCGCGCTGATCGGCATTACGACCGGTACACCGCTGCATTATGCGCCCGGCGAGGCGATCCCGCTGCATATTTTCCAGCAGTCTGTGATTATTCCGGATGCCGAGGCGTTCAATCCGCAGCGCTGTGCAACAGGCAGAATCGACTGCCCCATTTCATTCCGCAAATGGCTCGACAAGCCGATTGACGAGACCGGAACGGTCATGCTCGCACACGATTTTCAGGCGCTCTCCGATGATCTGGAAAAGAAAATCAGATCGCTGCAAACCGCAGGCTGGCTCTGGCTGATCGGCAGCGGCGTTTCGCTGATTATCTGTATCTGCATCGGTATCGCGCTCGCATTGGAATTCTGAAACGAACATCGAATATGTATGAGCTCATATTTACGATTCTTCTCCTTCTCCTGCTGCCGGCAGCACTCAGTGCTCTGTCTGCAATCGGCTTCGGCAAAGGCTTCCGGCAGGCAGCAGAGCTGAGTGAAGAAGCGCCGCCGCCCTATGAGCACCGGCTTGCCAGTTCATTTGCCGTGACAGGAACGGTGACGGATATCCGCGCACTTCGCAGACCCGCCCGAACCGGCGATCTGTACAGCTATCAGATTGCAGTGACCTATCAGCGTGACGGTGAGACACTGACAGCACTCATGGGCTTCGATACGGATGTCCCGACGGCACTGACCGAGGGCAGTAAAGTCCGGCTGCATGTCTTCCGCAATGCCGTCGCAGAGCAGAATCAGGATGCATGGCAGCGCGCAAGAACGGCATCCGGCAGGCTTCCGGAAGATGCACCCGTTCATTTCCGCAGCGCACACGGCGTCACAATCGACGAGACTGCGACCGTGATGTTTGAAGAGGATTATGAAAAATATAAAGCAGCAGAGACGGATGCATACCGTTCTGTACAGACAAAGCAGCAGACACTGGAAGCAGGATTCCGGCTGACCGGCTCTGCGCTCATCGTGATCGGCATAGTTGTTCTGTTCCTGCTGATCTGGGTACTCGGCACGTTTCTCAGGGAACTGGTGTCATTCCGCTGACACAGCATGCCGGTCTGCCTGCCGCCTCACATAACCCGAAAGGAAGGTTTCAATTACCCCATGCTCGATAAAATCATCATCCGCGGTGCCAGAGAGCATAATCTGAAAAATATCAATCTGGAGATACCGCGCGACAAGCTCGTCGTATTTACGGGGCTTTCCGGCTCCGGCAAATCCTCACTCGCATTTGATACGATCTATGCAGACGGACAGCGGCGCTATATGGAGTCGCTGTCCTCTTATGCGCGGCAGTTTCTCGGGCAGATGGAAAAGCCCGATGTAGACAGCATCGACGGACTCTCCCCTGCGATCTCGATTGACCAGAAAACAACCTCAAAGAACCCGCGCTCGACCGTCGGCACCGTGACGGAGATTTACGATTATCTGCGTCTGCTTTATGCGCGCATCGGCATCCCGCACTGCCCTGTCTGCGGCAGAGAGATTTTGCAGCAGACCGTCGATCAGATTACGGACAAGGTCCTGGAGCTCCCCGAGGGCACAAAATTGCAGCTTCTTGCCCCGATTGTCCGCGGCAGAAAGGGCGAATATACGAAGGAGCTCGAGCAGGCGAAGAAGGCAGGCTATGTCCGCGTCCGCGTGGACGGCATCATCTATGATCTCAGCGAAAAGATCAAGATGAACAAGAATCAGAAGCATAATATTGAGATCATCGTAGACCGGCTTGTCGTCAAGGAAAGCATCCGCTCGCGCCTTGCAGACAGCATTGAGACGACGACTGCGCTCTCCGACGGACTCGTCCTCGTGGATATCATCGACGGCGAGGAACAGCTCTTTTCGCTCTCCTACGCCTGCCCCGAGCACGGCATTTCCGTCGAGGAGCTGACCCCGCGGATGTTCTCGTTCAACAATCCCTTCGGCGCATGCGAGACCTGCACGGGTCTGGGCGTCTTCACGGAATTTGAGCCGGAGCTGCTGATGCCGAATAAGGATTTATCCATTCACGAGGGCGGTCTCAAGGTGATCGGCTGGAACTGGAAGGACCCGAAATCCGTTGCAAATATGTATGCCAATGCGCTGCATGAGACCTACGGTGTCCCACTTGATACGCCGCTCCGCGATATGACAAAGGAACAGATTGATCTGTTCCTCTGGGGCAACGGCGAGGAGGACCTCGAGCTGCATCAGGCGGAGGAATACGGCGGCGCAACCTATTATCATCCCTTCGAGGGTCTGATTCCGAATCTCAAGCGCCGCTATGCACAGGGCGGTCAGTGGGTCAAGGATGAGCTCGAGGAATATATGACCGAGGTCCCGTGTCCGTCCTGCAAGGGCAGACGCTTAAAGCCCGTATCGCTCGCGGTGACCGTCGGCGGGCTGGACATCGACACACTCTGTCACAAAAGCGTCCGCGATCTGGTTGATTTCTTCAATCAGATTCAGCTGACCGAGCGCGAGCTGATGATCGCCAGACTGATTATCAAGGAAATCCGCGCAAGACTGGGCTTTCTGCAAAGCGTCGGGCTCGGATACCTGACGCTTGCACGCGCAGCCGGTTCGCTTTCCGGCGGCGAGAGCCAGCGCATCCGGCTTGCCACGCAGATCGGCTCCTCGCTCATGGGCGTGCTCTATATTCTCGATGAACCGAGCATCGGTCTGCATCAGCGCGACAATGAAAAGCTGATTGCAACGCTGAAACGCCTGCGCGACTGCGGCAATACGCTGATCGTCGTGGAGCATGACGATGATACAATGCGTGCTGCGGATTATATTGTCGATATCGGACCGGGCGCCGGTGTTCACGGCGGCGAGATCGTCTGTGCCGGCACGCTCGAGGATATCCTCAAATGCGAAAAATCCGAAACCGGTGCCTATCTTTCCGGCAGAAAAAAGGTTCCCGTCCCGCAGGAACGGCGGCAGGGCTCCGGCGAGGAACTGGTCATTTACGGCGCATCGGTCAACAATCTCCGGAAGATTGATGTGCATTTTCCGCTCGGCAAATTCATCTGCGTGACGGGCGTTTCCGGCTCGGGCAAATCCTCGCTCGTCAATGAGATTCTGTATAAGTATCTCGCATCGCATCTGAACCGTGCGAAAATCCGCGCGTCCGGATATGACCGCATCACCGGCATTGAGCAGCTCGATAAGGTCATCTGCATCGACCAGTCCCCGATCGGCAGAACACCGCGCTCCAATCCGGCAACGTATACCGGCGTATTCGGGGATATCCGCGAGCTTTTCGCCCAGACGCAGGACGCAAAGAAACGCGGCTACAGCGCCGGCAGATTCTCCTTCAACGTCAAGGGCGGCAGATGCGAAGCCTGTGAGGGCGACGGCATCGTCAAGATTGAGATGCATTTCCTGCCGGATGTCTATGTTCCCTGCGATGTCTGCAAGGGCGCGCGTTATAATCACGAAACACTCGAGGTCAAATACAAGGGCAAGTCGATCTACGACGTCCTCGAAATGACCGTCGAGGAGGGCTGCGAATTTTTC
Source organism: Oscillospiraceae bacterium (assembly GCA_017550285.1). Classification (GTDB taxonomy): domain Bacteria; phylum Bacillota; class Clostridia; order Oscillospirales; family Ruminococcaceae; genus Firm-04. Next base: position 102,555 of record JAFZPP010000021.1, on the reverse strand, counting down.
TCGGCAATTCCGAAGATCGCGCGCAAGCTCAATACGCTGCGCGATGTGGGGCTTGGCTATATCCGGATCGGACAGCCCGCAACGACACTCTCCGGCGGTGAGGCACAGCGCGTCAAGCTCTCAACCGAATTGCAGCGCCGTTCGACCGGAAAGACAATTTATATCCTCGATGAACCGACAACCGGTCTGCACAATGCCGATGTGCACCGCCTGATCGACGTCCTGCAAAAGCTCGCCGACGGCGGCAATACGCTCGTTGTCATTGAGCACAATATGGATGTGATCAAGGTCGCCGATCATATTATCGACTTAGGTCCCGAGGGCGGCGACGGCGGCGGCATGATCGTTGCCGAGGGGACACCCGAACAAATCGCAGCCTGCGAGGAATCCTATACCGGACAGTTCCTCAAGCACTATCTGAAATAAGGCATTGCCGGATCACATCATCAGGCAGCAGAAAAGCCGCTCAGTTCAGCATCACAGCTTGAATTGAGCGGCTTATCATATTATAATTATCGCGCAGCAATCCTTTACAGCCCCTGCACGGTGCCGATGAAAACGGGAAGCTCATTCGTCATATCAAGGATCATATAGACAAACGGGCGGTCGAGCCGGACCTTTTTGACATCCGGTGCATTCATTGCGCTGATGCCCCTTGTCATGACGACCGCAGTCGCAGCGCCGGCTTTGGTACCCTCCGCCGTGACGTCAATATGCGTTTTGTGCACAACTTCGTCGATTCTCAGTTTATTGGGAGAGATGCCGGAGAAATCCGCCGCATCGGAAAACGCCGTCTGCATCCCCATTTTCGGCAGGATCGTTTCCAGCTGCACCGACGTATCCGCGCTGAACTGCGGCAAAGTCGCCTCAACAGACTGCGCAGTGCGTCCGGCAATTATCGAACAGAGTGATTCCGGCGTCTGCGCATCGAGCCATGCCTGCACGGACAGATTCTCCGGCGGCAGAATACCGGCAAAGGCATACTGCCCGTCGTAATACCGCAGGAATCCGACGGCACCGTCCTGCTCGAGATAATCAGACTCACTGCCGGTCATCATCGGGACCGTTTTGCTGCTGCCGTCTGCATTGGTAAAGCTGCCGTCTTTGATCTGTGATTTTTCATACGGCGCCGCCCATTTTGCATCAAACGCAACCGCATTCACCAGCACAAGCTGCGCGGAAGAATCAAGTCTCTGAAGAATCTCCGGCACCATGCCGTCCGTCTCCTTTTGGACAAATCCGTTGATCGAATGCAGCGCGGCATCATCAAACGGCATACCGTGCACTTCCGCAGCATAATAATCTTGATTCAGCTGCAAAAACGATGGCTTGACACTCTGCTCTGTACCGTTGATCCAGATGCCGTTTGCCGTATGCAGCGTGCAGGAGCCGTCCTCTGCGGGACGTCCCGTGCGCCAGCCGCAGAGCGCTTTGTTCAGATCATCGACCGAGCGTCCGCCGCCGATCAGCAGATTTTCCATTTCCTTGCGCGTCTGACCGTCAGCGCCGTTCGCTGTCATACCGAGCGCCTGCATCACGGAATACGGCGAAAGCATTACATTTCCGCCGGATTCCGTTTCCGGCGTACTGCGGAGCAGATTCAGCGCAAAGCCGTATTCCTGTACAAGAAAGCCTGCATCCGGTGCCGCAGGCGTATCGCCGAGCTCCGTGATCTCCGCAGCAGGCTCCGGCACAGCAGTCTGTGCCGCATCCGAAGACGATGCGCCGCAGCCTGTCAGCAGAAGCGCAGCCAGCATTGCTGCTGTCCATGCAGATCGTTTCATTTTGTCTCCCTCCCTCATGAAACCGGCAGCTCCGTGACCGTTCCCGCAATCAGCGGCAGACCGTACTGCCTGTCCGCAATAAAATACACAAACGGATGATTGAACGCCGCCTTCTCGGCAGGCTTTGCCGCAGAGCTGTCCATTTGCAGACCAAAACTCGATTCCTCCGTGCCGCGGTCAATGATGACCTGCACCTGCTGAATCATCTGTCCGATTCCGGCATCCGGCAGAAATTCCGCAATATTCTCCGTATCCGAGAGCTTCACGCAAGGAATCACCGTGCGGAGCGTGATCTCGCTGCCGCCGCGGATATATGCCGTCAGCTGCTCCGGCGTCAGACTTTTGAGCAGATCACTGACCGTTCCGGATTTCGGCATCAGCGCAAGAAAAGTATATTTCCGGTCCGCGCAGTTCCGGCGCAGGCCCGTGACGGCATCATCGTCAAAATACACGCCGGTATCATAATCCTTGCAGAGAAACGGCACGGATTTCTGCCTGCCGTCCGCACAGTAGAACAGCGCATTCTGCACCTCATTGTTATTGTAGACACTGTTCCATTTCACATCAAATGACGCCGCACTGACCAGCGCTGCATCCCCGTTTTCCGGCACACTGATCTGCTTCATCACGCCGCCGGTCGCATTGCTGATCCATTGATTGAGCATATCAGCCGTGCGTTCTGCCGCAAAGATGCGGGTATTGCTGAGCCCGAGATACAGCCCCAGCGCATCCTTCGGCATTTCGGTATCGGGCGAAACCCAGAGTGCCTGCGCCTCGGTCAGACCGTTCTGCGACCCGCGCCAGCCGGCAAAATACCCGTTCAGCTGATCAGCATTCATGCCGCCGAACAGCTCCGCAGGGAACTCCGCCGCCGTACCGCCGGCAGCAGTCAGCCATGCCTCCGCCGCAAGATACGGTGAAAGCAGCAGATTTCCCTCCGCCGAATCGGCAGCCTGATGCAGCAGCGAAACCGCAAACTGCATCTGCGCATCCGAGAATTCCGCCGTGCCGTCCAGCGCCGTGATCTGCTGCGGCTTGATATGCTTTGTCAGCTCGGTTCCGCCGTAGGAACTGCCGCAGGATGTCAGCAGCATTGCCGCACAGAGAGCGGCGGTCAGAAAGTATCGCTTCATGAATCAGGCTCCTTCGGATTATGATGCAAATTCGTTCATTACACCGGCAAAGACCGGCATCATGGTATCCGTTTCCACGATCATATAGAGGAACGGACGGTCGAGAATGACCGTATACTCCGGCGGCGGCGGGGCAGCGGAATCCTGCGTCTCGCTCAGCGAAATCGCCTGCGCCTTTGTGCCGTTGACATCGACCTCGATATGTGTTTTTTGCAGCACCTTGCTGATCGCAACCGGATTATCAACTGCGTTCATGCCGCTGAAATCGGCAGCATCCTGAAACGCGGTACGGATGCCCATATTTTGCAGGACGGGAATCAGCTCAGCGCCCCAGTCGCAGGTAAATTCCGGCAGTCCGGCTTCGACCGAAGCATGCTGTGCGTTTTGCAGCAAACCGTATAACGCATCGGCATCGGTCTGCGCGAGATATTCCTCCGGTGTCATGCCGTTCTTCGGCAGAATGCCGACAAATGCATAGATGCCGCCTTTATAGGGCTTAAGAAAGCCTTCTGCCTGCGCATCACTGAGATAAACCGATTCCTCGGAGAACATCATCTGCACAGAGGGCAGCGCGCCGCTCTTTGCATGGAACATCATGTTTCTCGGTTCATCCTCATATTTTTCTTCCCACTTCGCATCGAAGTTCACCGCATTGACCAGATACAGCACGGCATTCGGGTCAATCGGCTCAGAGAGAATTTCAGGAATCACGCCGTCCGTTTTCTCACTGCACCAGTTGTTGATATCGCTGCGCGTGGATTCATCAAACGGCGCACAGTAAATATCCGCGCCGAAATAATCGACACTCTTCTGCACGAATGTACCACGGAGTACAATGCGATCCGCATCATTGCGCACCCAGAGCGAATTGACTGTCTTGAGCTGATTGCCAGCACCGACAGGGAGCGATGTCCGCTGCCCGTAGAGATAGCTGCTGAGTGTTTCGGCAGGGATGCCGCCGAGCGCCTGCTCGAGTTCTGCAAGGGTCTCGCCTGCCGCACCGTTTGCGCTCATGGCAAGCACCTGCATCAGCGAATAGGGCGACAGCAGCAGATTCTTCCCCGGCTGTGTTTTGACCGTCTCCTGCATCAGATGCAGCGCAAAGGCGGTCTGCGCCTTTTCAAAGGTTTCGTCCGGCGTCGTACCGGACGCAAGCTGCGGCTTCACTTTTGCCGTCAGATTGTCCGCCTGCATCGTCATTCCTGCACCGCAGCCCGTCAGACTGCCGCAGAGCAGCAGTGATGCAAGAACAGATGCGCACAAAGTCTTATACTGCATATGTACCTCCTTTTATGATGTCTCAGGTATTTCGTTCAGGATACCGGCAAAGAGCGGCGTCATCGTTTCGGTATTCAGAATGATATAGATGAACGGTTTATTGAAAAAGATGCTCCGTACATCTTCCTCCTCACCGGAATCTACTTCAACTGCTGTGACCGAAGCCGCACGAGTGCCTTTTGCATCCAAGGTGATTTGTGTCTTTTGCTTCACATCGCCGACAAAGAGCGTATTGCCGCCCTCTGTCAGTCCCGAAAGATCAGCCTGCCCGGGTTTGAATATACGCTGCATACCCATTGCCTGTAGCTCCGGAACCAGACTTGTATCATACTCCAGCGCAAACTGCGGAATTGTGGTATTGACCTGTATTTGTTTTGGACTGTTCAGCATTTGGAAAATCTGCTCCGCCGTGACCTGCTCAAGATAATCCTGCGGTGTCATGCCCTCATCGGGACGAATTGCCGCAAATGCGAGCTTTTTGCCTTCATAATATTTGAGTATGCCTTCTGATTTTTCATCCGAAAGATACAGCTGCTCCACAGATTCCAGCATGGGTACCGTCTGCGCACGGGAACCCGCCCGCAGATAATGCGCCACAAAGGTCTTCTCGCTGCCTTCCAGGAAACGGTCCTCCCAGACTGCATCCAGCGCAGACGCATTGAGCAGATACATCACTGTTCCAGGCGAAATCGGCTCTGAGAGTATTTCCGGAATCATCCCGTCCGTCTGTTCACTGCACCAGTCATTGATGCTCCGGCGGGCGGATTCGTCAAACGGTTCACAGGTGATCTTTGCGTTATAGTCGGACTCAGCGATCTTCTGAAAACTGTGCTGCAATTTCAGATTGTTGTCCGTATTGTTGACCCAGACCGCATTTGCTGTTTTGAAACCGCAATTTTTGCTTTCCTTCATAGAACGGTGCACCGCTTTGAGTGCTTTGTTAAGTGATTTCAGCGGAAGACCGCCGAGTGCCTGCTCCATTTCGGTGCGCGTATTGCCGTCTGCACCGTTTGCGGTCATGGCAAGCGCCTGCATCGCAGAATAGGGCGAGATTAGAACATTCGCGTCCGGAGCATTCCGTACTGTCTCCCGCAGCAGATTCAGCGAAAAAGACATCTGTGCAGCAGAATCATCCGGATCAGAAATCAGCTGTCCGGCAGGTGTGTCCGCCGGATTCTGCATATCTGCGCCGCAGCCCGTCAGACTGCCGCAGAGCAGCAGTGATGCAAGAACAGATGCAATGATTGATCTGTGGTTCATAATCTGTTTCTCCTTTATTCTACCGTAAATTTTGCTTCGATGCCGGCAAGAACCACCGCATATTCACCGGACTGCAATGTAAGACCGCTGAAATCCGCAACGGAAAGCGTCCACATCTCACAGTCCTCGGATGCAAGCGTCATGCCCTTCTGTGCAGCGGGGCTGTCCGGAGAAAACCGCGTCATGGAAACAGCACCATCACTGAACTGCTCGATGCCGAAATCCGCATTGGTAAACGTGAAATCCGTAGCGCCCGCGTTAATGAGCCGCACGGTGATCTCCTTTGCACCGGCAGGATAGAATTCCGTTTCCGTATCCAGAATAATCTCCGGCTGTACTGTCTGCTCCGGCATCGGGCTGTCATCGGAAATCCGGAAATCCGCCGTCACATCGCCGAGATAAATGCGGAAGAATCCGCTGTATCCGTCCTCGAGCGGCAGATCGTAATGTCCGGCAAGATCGAGCACGACATCTGTCTCACTGTGCGCCGGAAGCTCCTGTGCCAGATCGGTAAAGGAATCGCCGCCGTCCTTGTAGGGAACAGGAACGGTCTCATAGCCGGTTTCCAGCGGAAAGATATACAGCATGGTAAACTGCTCCGGCAGGCAATAATCCTTATCGCTGTCATTTGTAATATGCAGCCGGATCGTATCGGCATCCGGCGGATAGTATTCCTGCTCTGGTTTCGCCGTAATGCCCTCGACCTGCGGCGCCTCCGGTACGCCGGTCGGCATAAAATCGTCCTCCACACCCAGCGCAGTGCTGCTCTCCGGCGGCATATGATCGACGCGGGACATCTGGTTCCCGCCGCAGCCTGCCAGCAGCAGCGCAGTCAGCAGCACAGGCATCAGATTCTTTTTCATGGTGATTCACCTCACTCTTTTTCGAGCACCTGCATCAGTTTCTTTGCAAGCTGCATGATCCGTTCGGAATCATCCGGCACCGCCCGCACGGCTTTCAGCGTGACAGTCCCTTCGCCTGCCGGAAACATTGCAGCAGCCGGCTCGGGATAATCCGCCCACTTGTACACATCACCGTTCGGCGACATATTTGCATGACAGATTTCAGCATACATTTCCGGTTCTCCGTCTGCATTCAGATAGGTGAATGTATTGTATTCTCCGAGATTATGCAGCGCATCCGGTTCGGATTTCAGCTTGCAGTCCCCGAGTGTATCCGGCATCGGGTTGATATGCAGTGCATCGAAATATTCCGCATCCGTCAGATCATGACAAACCGCCGAACGCAGTGCCGCTGCCAGCGTATCCGTCAGCTCCGACATCCGTTCGGCATCGTCCGGATCATAGTTTTCCGCTCTGAATACAATCAATGCATTGCCGGAGACGAAGATCGCCTGCGTCGGTATCTCCTCTGACGCTGCATAAAATGCAGGCTCACATTCCAGTGCAAAGCTGTTCTTCTGTTTGATATCGACGCACAGCTCCCGATCACCGCTTTCATTGACATAGGGGAAGGTATAGTATCCTTCATCATAGCCGGTGTATTTGTCCGGATCAAAGCGTGCATCCGGATCAATTTGCAGCGTACATCCGCCGAGCTTCTCCGGCAGCGGATTGATTTGCAGCGCACGGCAGAAGGCATCTGCACGCATCTGCCTGTTTTCATTCTGATTCTGATACTGCTCCGCACTCTTCTGACCGTAATCCGCAGCCGGCGCGGTATCATCCGCAGGGTAGGCTTCGGTCACAGTCTCCTCATCCGCAAAATCATCCGGACGTCCGCTGTTGCTCGGATCCGGAATAAAAATCCCGTTGCTGTCGATATAGCCGGTGCGTCCTGCCGGATCTGTCACGCCTGTCTCCGCAGCGTTTATTTCCGCGGCAGGCTGCTCCGCGATTTCCGCAGCGGTCTGCCCTGCGGTATATTCTGCGCCGCAGCCTGCCAGCAGCAGCGCAGATAATACAAACAATGCTCCGTATTTTTTCATCGTTAATTCCTCTGATTACTGTATCCTGAGCGCCTTCTGCAATTCTCTAACCAGCGCAGTCAGCGCATCCGTATCCTGAAGCGTCATGGATTTGCCCTCGAGTACAACGCGCGCATTGCCGAGCGTAAATTCTGCCTTTTCGCCTTCATCGGAATGATGCATCACGATATTCTCAAGGAGTGAATTCTCCCCTTCCGGCTCCAGATAAAGCACCAGCGCGCCCGTGCCGGTCTCGTCGATATACGTAAACATATTGCGCTGCCCGAGCACACGGCTCTCCGTCGGATTCCAGTGCAGCTTATAGCCTCCGAGCATCTCGGGCGGCGGATTGATGCCGAGCGCACTGAAATATTCCTCTGCCGGAAGTTCCTCCTGCGCTTCGGCAGATTCTGCTGCGGAATCCGATGCCGTGTTATCCTGGTTTTCATAATTCGGTGCAGGCGACAGTCCCGCCGTCGCATCGGAACTCTTATAATGCGTCTTTGCATCGCGCGGCTGATTGCTCTGCTGTTCGACCTTATTCTGCGCAGAGGATTCTGCACTCTCCCCGCAGTACGCTTCGGACTCCTCCGCCGCTTCTGAACAGGAAGCCTCCGCATCTGCGCAGTCAGCAGCAGAATCCGCATAGGAAGAAGCATTCTTTGCGGAGAAAATGCTGTTGATATTTTCCGCAATGCCGCAATCCTGCGATTGCATGTTCGTCATCGTACCGCGCAGCGCCAGCGCACCGACAGCAATGACAAAGCATCCTGCAAATGCCGCCGCACCGGTAAAGAGCCGCCTGCGGCTGCATCTGCGTTCCGCGAGATAAACCTGACTCCGGCGGAAAACCTCAGCCTGAAATTCCTCATTCGTCATTCTCATAAAGCGTGCTCCCCCCTTTCTCCGAGCAGGCTTCGGAGCGCCTGCTTCGCACGGTACAGCAGATTATCAATCTGCTTGCGTGTCTTCTTCATAATCCGCGCGGCATCCTCATAGGAATATTCCTCAAAGTATACCAGATGCACGGCAATCTGCTGCGGCTCCGGCAGCTTTGCAATCGCCTCATGCAGCCGCCGCGCCTCGTCATTCCGGAGCACATGCTCCTCAAGGTCCTGTGTATCGGCAAGCTGCTCTGCGGTCTCATCGTCAATCGAAACCGACGGATGCCGCTTCTGTTTTCGCAGATAATCGAGCGCACGGCTGCGCGCCATGACAAACAGATACGTTTTCAGCGATGATTTGAAGTTGAATTTCTGCGGACTCACCACAAGCTGCATGAAAACATCCGCAGCGATATCCTCTGCGGCGCAGATATCATGCACATAGCGCTGGATAAAAAAGGTCACCGGATCGCGGTATGCCTCTATAATCTCAGCGAATGCGGTCTGATCCCCGTCGAGAAACCGGCGGTAGACTTGCGCATCCTGTTCCATATGTCTTCTCCGTTCTGCCGGAAGCATCCGCTCCCCTGAAAGCTGCTTTCATATAAGGATACGTTCCGGCGGTTTGAATTCCTTACACGCTGTAACCAATTCAGCGTATTGCACAATTTTAATCTACAGTATATAGAGGATTCGTAGATTTCGTTCTTTTTCACTTGCAATTTCCGAAAAGATATGCTATAATCCAATTAAACATTTCAATCCTGAACCGACACCCTCTCATCCGGTGCAGGAGAAAACCCTCTCTATTTTTCATGTGGGAACCGTCCGTGCAGGGCGGTTTTCTTTTTGTATGTAAATGATTCCTTACCATTATAATACAAATCCGCCGGAATTGCAAGTCACATCTTCCGTTTTGCGCAGATAAACGGAAAGGTTATTGAATAAGTAGGAAGGAGAAAGGCGGATGCGGAATCTTTTGCAAGGAATGACTTGACAGTCCGGCGCGGCTGTGATATAATGAGTAATGAGTATTTGAAGGCAAACTGCAAACGGAACAGCCTGATTCGCAGCGGTGTTCTGCACCGCCCATGGTACGGTGACTGCGTGCAGGGTGCTTTTTCTCTTTCTCTGCGGATTCAGCGGCAAATCTGCCGCATCAGTATACAGTGAAGGAACGGTCAAACAAACGATGAACCTTGAACAGCAAAAGCGCGCCCCCGTTTATGAGGCGCTCGAACGGCTCCGCAGACAGCGGGTCGTTCCGTTTGATGTCCCCGGGCATAAGCGCGGCAGGGGCAATCCGGAGCTTGTCAAGCTGCTCGGCGAGCAGTGCGTCGGCATCGACGTCAACTCCATGAAGCCGCTCGACAATCTCTGTCATCCGGTCTCGGTGATTCTCGATGCTGAAAAGCTCGCCGCCGATGCCTTTGGTGCTGCGAATGCATTTTTCATGGTCGGCGGCACAACCTCTGCCGTGCAGAGCATGATCCTCTCCGCCTGCAAAGCAGGTCAGAAGCTGATCGTTCCGCGCAATGTCCACAAGAGCGTGATCAATGCGCTCGTGCTCTGCGGCGCCGTTCCGGTCTATGTCAATCCGGATGTCGAGCCGCGGATCGGAATTGCGCTCGGCATGCAGTTTTCGCAGGTTGAGCGGGCAATCCGTGAGAATCCGGATGCGGTCGCGGTACTGGTCAATAATCCGACCTATTACGGCATCTGCTCGGATATCCGGCGTATTGTCGAGCTTGCGCATGCACACAATATGCTTGTGCTCGCCGATGAAGCGCACGGCACACATTTCTATTTCAGTGACAAGCTGCCGGTTTCCGCTATGGCAGCCGGTGCCGATATGGCAGCGGTCTCCATGCACAAATCCGGCGGCAGCCTGACACAGAGTTCCCTGCTGCTGCTCGGCGAAAAGGTCAATGAGGGCTATGTCCGGCAGATCATCAATCTGACGCAGACAACCAGTGCCTCCTATCTGCTGATCTCCAGCCTCGATATCAGCCGCCGGAACCTCGCACTCCGCGGCAGCGAATCCTTCGCCAAGGTCATCGAAATGGCGGAATATGCGCGTGCGGAGATCAATGAAATCGGCGGCTACTACGCCTACAGTTCCGAGCTCTGCAACGGCACAAGCTGCGTCGGCTATGACGTCACGAAGCTCTCTGTCTATACGCGCGATATCGGACTTGCCGGCATCGAGGTCTATGACCTGCTGCGCGATGAATATGATATTCAGATCGAGTTCGGCGATATCGGCAATATTCTTGCCTATATTTCAATCGGCGACCGCATTCAGGATATTGAACGTCTGGTCGGTGCGCTTGCCGATATCAAGCGGCTCTATTCCTGCGATACGACAGGCATGCTCAGTCAGGAGTATATCCCGCCGCAGGTCGTCGCCACGCCGCAGGAGGCATTCTATGCGGACAAGGAGATGCTGCCGCTCGGACAGACAAAAGGACGCATCTGCTCGGAATTTGTCATGTGCTATCCGCCGGGCATTCCGATCCTTGCGCCGGGTGAAATTATTACAGAGGATATTATCAACTATATCCGCTATGCAAAAGAGAAGGGCTGCTCCATGCAGGGCACGGAGGATCCCGATATTGAACACCTGAATGTACTGAGATAATTGTTTTTGAGATGAGATGAGAAAATTATGGGACACAAATTAACCGCAGTCTTCGGACATGAGCTGCCGCGCATGATTCTGACCGCCGGCGTCATCAACAATAACAAGGTGCCGTTCCGGCCCTTTCTGGACCGTGAGGCTGCCAATCAGGTCTTACCGTATCATACGACGCTGTTCCAGTGGGACAAGCAGCAGGATATCTTCTATCTGAGCAAAATGGCAGACCTGACCTTTTCCCCCTGCACCGTCACCGCAGAGGAATTCGGCATCATGAACAGCACCGGCTACAGCTACCTGCTGTTTATCCGCTGCGCAGCGGGCGAGGGCTTTCAGGAGCTCTGCGACAGCATCTCCGCCGTCACAGGCAGACCGCTCGAAACCTATCTGCGCGTCACGCTCTCCGTCAGCAAGGATCAGAAGCAGATCAAGCAGCAGTACAAGGCGCTGACAAAATCTGCCAAGCTGCCTATGGTACTGCCGGTGCGCGGACTGGAAGTATTCCATATCTGGGATCCGGTGAAGCGCGTCCGCACGATTACCGAGGCAGGCAATATTCTTCTGCCGGACTGACTTTTGCCTTACAAAGGAAATAATATGAAACAGGTTTTCATTGCAGTCGCTGCTGCGGCTGTTTACCTGATCCTCAGCCTGCTGACAGACGGCTGGGCATGGACATGGATCATCTGGATAATATACGGCATCTACAGAATTGCAGATGCCGTGAAGAAATCAAATGACGAGTGAGGTGTGCAGCCATGTTTTTCAAAAAGAAAAAGGAACCGGATGTGCCGAAGCAGAGTCAGATGCAGAAAGAACTAAACACTGAAATGTATCAGTCGGTTCTGAAACTTCTGAAAACCGCGCTTGCACAGCCGGATTTTCAAATGACGGCAGAGGAGTTTCTGGATAAAACCTGCCCGCCCGACATGTTCTCTGAAGAGGAACGTGCACAATTAGTGAAGGATGCCCGCGGGCAATGATCCTTCCAACAATATAAGGAGGAACAGAAATGGAATTCTGGTTTTCCGAGCTGCATACGGACAACGTCAAGGCGTCGATCCGGTGCGAGAAACAATTATACAGCGGACAAAGCGACTTTCAGCGCATTGACGTCTTTGATTCGGCGGAATTCGGACGCTTTCTGGTTTCCAACGGCAGCGTGATCTTCTCCGAAAAGGACGAATTCATCTATGATGAGATGATTGTGCATGTGCCGATGGCGGTGCATCCGGATGTCAAGCATGTGCTGGTGATCGGCGGCGGCGACGGCGGCGTGGCGCGTGAGCTCTCGTATTACGACGAGATCAAGACAATCGACGTCATTGAGCCGGATGAAATGTTCGTTGAGGTCTGCCGCAAGTATTTTCCGGATAACGCAAAGGGTCTCGACGATCCGCGCGTCACGATCTACAATCAGGACGGTCTGCGCGCACTGCGTACCCGTCACGGCGAATATGACCTGATTATCAACGATGCGACCGATCCCTTCGGACACACCGCAGGACTCTTCACCAAGGAGTTTTACGGTCTCTGTTATAAGGCGCTTGAGGATGACGGCATCATGGTCTACCAGCACGGCAGCCCGTTCTACGATGAGGACGAGGCAGCATGTCAGGCGATGCATCAAAAGGCATTCCGCGTGTTCCCGATCTGCCGTGTCTATCAGGCGCATATCCCGACCTGTCCGGCAGGCTACTGGCTCTTCGGATTCGCCTCGAAGAAGTATCATCCGCTGCGCGATTTCGACCCCAAGCGCTGGAAGAAGCGCGATATCAAAACATGGTACTACACCCCGAATCTGCACACCGGCGCTTTCATGCTCCCGAAATATGTCGAGGAGCTCATGGAGGGCGCAGAGGAGCGGAGGAAATAAGACATGGCGATGTATGTCCGTGCCGTCAAAATCGCAGAAGATGATGCATCGGTCACTTACCGCTGGGGTAAACACTATGAAGCAGAGGACGGCACGTTTACGATTCCGAAGCTGCCGCCGGAACAGATCATAAGCAGCGGCATCAAAGCCAAGGATTACGGGCTGAATTTTTATTCCGCGCCCGTTTTCATGAAAATCATCCGGTATTATGAGAAAAACGGAACATTTCCGGATACCATGAGCTTTCAGTCATAATCCCCGGTTTCTGATCAGGAGGAATCCACATGAAACGAACAACAGCTGTTTTCGCAGCAATGCTGCTTGCGGTATCCTGCACAGGCTGCGGCGGTAGCAGCACCGGAAATCAGACGGACACTCCGGCAGCACAGAGCAGCGCCTCCGCAGACAGCAGTCCCGCTGCAAATACAAACAGCAGCGCACAGGCTTCCGGCGTCATCACGGACGGCAGCAAATGCGGCGTTCTGCAAAAATGCGCCGAGCAGGATGCACTGACGATCAAAGGTCTGATCCTCACGACCGGCAGCGGACATCACAATTATCCGTCGATCGCTGATTTGATCGGCAAGGGCTATCAGACAGAGGGGCTTTACAGTGAATACTATCTCAATGAATGGATCGAAGTCTATGCAGATTGTGATCAGGAAGTGAGTCTCTATGTCGTGAAGGATAAGCCGGAGAGAGAAAGGGACTATGCCGCAATGACTGAAACGGATCTCATCAAAATCAGCGGTGAGTCACATTATCCGAATATTGCAACCGGTTTGACGCCGAATGCAGATGAAAACGGAAATCTGACCAGTTTTTATGTGCATCCGGAATTGGGCGAGGGTCTTTACAATATGTGCTTTGTATCCGGCGACAAAATCTGCTATCTGGTGCAGATCAGACTGACACCGGAACCGACAGAATAACCGGTTTTATCTATCAATCCGAGCATCTATCAATCCGAGCATCGGAGAACAACAGGAGGAATATTACAATGAGCAGAGTTTTAATTATCGGCTGCGGCGGTGTTGCATCCGTCGCAATTCAGAAATGCTGTCAGAATCATGCAGTATTCAAGGAAATCTGCATTGCCAGCCGCACCGTATCCAAGTGCAATGCACTGAGGGATAAGATCGAAAAAGAGGGCTATTCCAAGACCGTCATTACGACCGCGCAGCTCGACGCAGACGACAAGAATGCCGTGCTCTCGCTGATCAAGGATTATCAGCCGGATGCCGTGCTGAACCTTGCGCTCCCCTATCAGGACCTGACGATCATGCAGGCATGTCTCGAGGGCGGCGTTCACTACATCGACACCGCAAACTATGAGCCGGAGGATACCGATGACCCTGCATGGCGCGCGATCTATGAGAAGCGCTGCAAGGAGCTCGGCTTCACCGCATATTTCGATTATTCGTGGCAGTGGGCATATCAGGAGCAGTTTGAGAAGGCGGGTCTAACAGCGCTCTGCGGCTCCGGCTTTGACCCGGGCGTGACCTCGGTCTTTACGGCATATGCGCTCAAGCACTACTTCGATGAGATTCACTATATCGACATTCTCGACTGCAACGGCGGCGACCACGGCTATCCGTTCGCAACAAACTTCAATCCGGAGATCAATCTCAGAGAGGTCTCCGCAAACGGCTCCTACTGGGAGAACGGTCACTGGGTCGAGACAAAGCCCATGGAGATCAAGCGCGTCTATGATTTCCCGCAGGTCGGTCAGAAGGACATGTATCTGCTGCATCATGAGGAAATTGAATCCCTCGCAAAGAATATCCCGAACGTCAAGCGTATCCGCTTCTTCATGACCTTCGGTCAGAGCTATCTGACGCATATGAAGTGTCTGGAGAATGTCGGTATGCTCTCGACCACGCCGATCAATTTCAACGGCACGGAGATCGTTCCGATCCAGTTCCTGAAAGCACTGCTGCCGGATCCGGCATCGCTCGGTCCGCGCACCGTCGGCAAGACAAATATCGGCTGCATCTTCACCGGCATCAAGGACGGCAAAGAGAGGACGATCTACATTTACAATGTCTGCGATCATCAGGAATGCTACAAGGAGCTCGGCTCGCAGGCAATCTCCTATACGACCGGCGTTCCGGCAATGATCGGTGCGGCACTTGTCGCAAACGGCACATGGCGCAATCCGGGCGCACGCACGATTGAGGAGTTCGATCCGGATCCGTTCATGGATATGCTGAACAAATGGGGTCTGCCGTGGGTTGTCGATGAGAACCCGCAGACGGTGGAATAATGCGCAGGCAGGATCTGCCGACGCCCTGCTATATCATCGACGAGGCAAAGCTCCGGAGCAATCTGGAGCTTTTGCATCATGTGGAGCAGGAAACCGGCGCACACATTCTTCTGGCACAGAAGGCATTTTCCTGCTTTGCGGTCTATCCGCTGATCGCAAAGTTCATCAGCGGCACAACCGCAAGCGGTCTCTATGAGGCAAGGCTCGGCAAAGAGGAATTCCACAAGGAAAACCATGTCTTTTCGCCTGCATACGATCCGGCGGAATTTGCAGAGCTGTGCAGAATCTGCGATCATATCAGCTTCAATTCGTTCAGTCAGCTCGAAAAACACCGCCCCGTCTGGGCGCAGGCAGGCGTCAGCGTCGGCATCCGCGTCAATCCGGAATGCTCGACGCAGGGCGATCACGCGATCTATGACCCCTGCGCGCCCGGCTCACGGCTCGGCGTCACAAAAGCAAATTTCCGTCCCGATCTGCTGAAGGGCGTCGAGGGTCTGCATTTTCATACACTCTGCGAGCAGAATGCAGACGATCTGCTGACGACCTTTGCAGCCTTCGAGGAGAAATTCGGCGAATTTCTGCCGCAGATGAAGTGGCTGAATCTCGGCGGCGGACATCATATCACACGCGAGGATTATGACGTACCTGCGCTGAAAAAGCTGATTCTCGATATCCGCCGGAAATACGGCGTCGAGGTCTATCTTGAGCCCGGAGAGGCAATCGCGCTGAATGCAGGCTGGCTCGATACCGAGGTCATGGATATTGTTGAAAACGGCATCCGGATTCTGATTCTCGATGCATCTGCGGCATGCCATATGCCCGATGTGCTCGAAATGCCGTACCGTCCGCCGCTGAAAGATGCCGGTGAATGGGGCGAAAAGCCTTACGAATACCGGCTCTCCGCGCGCACCTGCCTTGCAGGCGATATCATCGGAGATTACAGCTTCGACCGCGAAATCCGGATCGGCGACCGTCTGACCTTCTGCGATATGGCAATCTACTCTATGGTCAAGAACAACACCTTCAACGGCATGCCGCTTCCGGCGATTGCGGTGCAGCATCCGGACGGTGACTGCGAGATCATCCGGCAGTTTGCATATTCCGATTTCAAAGGACGGCTGTCATAATGGAAAAGCAACGTAAATTCTGCCCTTTATATATATTCGCAGGGCTGTATATCATCGGCGTGTATACAGTCGTACCGGTTCTTTATCTGCTCAACAGAGATGTTATTTCAAACGATACGCACGGCACGCTGACAGCGGGCTCCGTGTTGCTGCCGCTGCTGATTCCCGTCATACTGGGGCTCGTCAATCTGTTCGCCGTGATCATTCTGCGCAGAAGCGTTCGCCGCGAACAGCTCCTGAACGCCGCGCTGGCGGTCAAATATGCACTGGTGCCGTTCTATCTGACCGGCGGACTGTGCATTGCCGCCGCAATCCTGCTGATCTTCACGCCGGTTGTCATTATGGTGTTCCTCGGACCAGCAGTCGCACTCACGCTCGGTACCGCAGGCTGGCTGATTCTGCTCGGCAGCGCACCGTTTTCCGTCGGATATCTCGCACGCGCCAAAAAAGACGGGGTTCATGCACCGGCACTCTGCATCACAGCAGGCGTCCTGCAATTTTTCTTTACTGCCGATGTTGTCTCGATGATGATACTGGCAATCCGTGAGAAAAAATGGATTCGCGTAACCGTCGCCCTGCTGATCCTCCTGCTGACGGCAGTCATCGGCGCGGTGATCTGGCTCATTCTGAAAATCAACAGCTGACATGCAAGAGAGGGTAACATGGAAATCACATACAAGGATACACATGAATTCACGGCGGAACAGCTGCAAGACCTGTTTCTGTCCGTGAAATGGTCCTCCGGTCATTATCCGGAAAAGCTGCAAATTGCCATGCGCAATTTTGAGACCGTCTATACGGCATGGGACGGCGAAACACTCGTCGGGCTCTGCTGCGCAATGGACGACGGCATCATGACCGCATACATTCACTACCTGCTGGTGCGTCCTGCGTATCAGGACAAGGGAATCGGCAGGGCACTCGTCGGGCGCATGAAGGAAACCTATAAGGATTATCTCCGCATCGTGCTCGTCGCATATAATAAGGAAGTCCGCTTCTATGAAGCCTGCGGATTTGACCGCGCCGTCGATGCAAGCGCCATGTTCATCACGGAGCTCTGGACATAAAACAACGGAAAGGAACAAGCAATCATGGAACAGAAAATCTCCAGAAAAGATCTGGACAGCGGCAATCTCCTGCGCTTTCTCAAGCACCGGTTTCTGACGCAACAGAACCGTCAGACGCTGATGCCGGTCCTCTCCTGCCTGCGTGATTCCGAGGTCATTGTGCCGGTGCAGGTCAATGTCAGCGATGCAGACCGCGCGCGCATTCTCAATGCGGCAAAGGGCGAGAGCGTCGATACGATTGATCCGGTATCGTTCAAACCCGATCTGCTGCAAAGCGAGGACGGCACATTCCTGCCGGTCTTTTCCAGTGCAGATCAGATTGATCCGGAATATGCAAAGAATTTCGCGCTGCTGACGGTTCCGGCGGTACAGTGCATCCGCACGGCGCTGGATATGAAGGATGTCAGCGGACTTGTGATCGACGCATTCACCGAGGCAATGCTCGTACCGAAGGAATCCGCTGAGATCATCCTGAAAATGAAAAGTCATCTAGAGCCGGATCAGGCATGAGCGCAGGGAGAATGCATATGACAACACCCAAAGCAGACGGTTTTCACATGCCGGCTGAATTTGAACCGCACCGCGGCACAATTCTGATCTTTCCGGAACGTCCGGGTTCATGGGGCAGAGACCCCTCCGCCGCACAGCAGGCGTTTGCTGCAATCGCAGCGCGCCTCTCAACGTGTGAGCAGGTCTGGATGCTGGTGAATGACAAAACCGCAGAAACCGCGCAGAGAATGCTCCCTGAAACGGTGCAGCTGCTGCATATTGATACAGATGATGCATGGGCACGTGATGTCGCACCGACCTTTGTCCGGAACGAAGCCGGCGAGGTGCGCGGCATCTCATGGCAATTCAATGCATGGGGCGGCGATTTCGACGGTCTCTATGCGGACTGGCAGAAGGACGATGCCGCCGCGGATGCGGTCTGCAAGGCGCTCGGCATCCCCTGTTATGACGCAAGACCGTTTGTGCTGGAAGGCGGCGCGATTCACAGTGACGGCGAAGGCACCGTTCTCGTCACGGAAGCATGCCTGCTCAGCGGCGGGCGCAATCCGCATCTGACGAAAGAACAGATTACCGCGTATCTGCTGGAATATCTCGGTGCCGAGAAGGTCATCTGGATTCCATACGGCATCTATCAGGACGAGACAAATGAGCACATCGACAACATCGCCGCATTCACTGCACCGGGTGAGATTGTTCTTGCATGGTGTGATGATCCCGATGATCCGCAGTATGCCATGTCGCATGCTGATTTCGACGTATTATCGCAAGAAACCGATGCAAAGGGCAGACCGCTGCACATTACAAAGCTGCCGGTGCCGCATGTACCGGTCTGCGTGACGCCCGCGGAATGCGATGCGTATGACTTTGCGGAGGGCGAGGATACGCGCGAGCCGGAGGAGCGTCTGGCTGCATCCTATGTCAATTTCTATATCGGGAATGACTGCGTGCTGGTGCCGCAGTTCGGCGGAATCTATGCTGCGGATGATGCACGCGCCTGCGAGATTCTGCGCGGCTGCTTCCCCGAAAGAGAAATCTGCCCGATTGCTGCGCGCGCAATCCTGCTCGGCGGCGGCAATATTCACTGCATTACGCAGCAGGTGGTTTCGGCATCTGCAATGCATTCATAACGAAGGCTCTGCGCACAGACTTCCGTTTCAGAATATACTTTGTCTGAATTATTTTTGCTGTCATAAACCGGAATTTGGCGGGATGATTGAGAGATGTTCTGAGGGCTCTGCCCTCAGACTCCCGCTCAAGGGACACTGTCCCTTGAGAATCCCATTTCTGCTCTGCATCAGCCCTTTTATGGGGCTGATACGGAGCAGCAGCGGGGTTCCTAGGGGATAGTATCCCCTAGGCAGGGTGTGTGGACAGCGTCCCCACAATGTCCCACGACCGCCCTGCCAAATTCCGATTTACCGCAGAACCGCTTTTCATTACAGAATACAAAAATAAGCCGCTCAATTACGCTGAATTGAGCGGCTTTACTTCAATTATAATATGGACGCATATCACGCGGAATGGGCAGACTGCACGAAGTTCTTTTATCAAGCAGTTGACCTGCCGGCGGGCTTTAGATCAATACCGGCGGGCGCTGCCCGCAAAAAAAAACGGGATGGCGAATTCGCCATCCTGTATGAAGGAAAGAGGTTACCATAAGCAAATCTGAGCGGCAGCGGATTCAATCCGCCGATTATCCGCACCGATTTGTTGGTGAAAACTATATATATTATACATGTTTTACAAGGCTTTGTCAATCTGTTCACTTCATTTTCGGCGATAGTGATAACAATTAAAGCATGAATCGGAATATTAAGCACAATTCGCCAAATGAATTATAACTATTTTGCGTTATCCGCAAGATACTATCACGCAAAAACCGCCTGATATCGTGATGCGGTAGACAATGCAACAGAGCTTGTGCAGCTTTGAACAGTTTTATGCAGATTGACCGAGTGCCGTTTGCACTTGTAGTGCTGAGAAATACAGTTTGTCTCATGTTTAACGATATTCATTATTTATTCACACTTTATCATATCACAATATGACAGTATTACTTCAAAATACAGTATGAATCCGCATAATTTTGCTGTTTTTTCTGTTTTATATAGGATATAATAAAACATTTCCAAAGAGAGGAAAATAGAGTATAATTATGAGGTGGGCTAATGAACGTCCCGAACTTTTTTGTAAGGAGATTTGTGTTATGGAACTGAAAAATGCTTACCTCAAGTCCGTCTACGAGCAGGTTGAAAAGCGCAACCCGAACGAGCCGGAATTCCTCCAGACTGTTGCTGAAGTGCTCAGCACCCTCGAGCCTGTTGTTGAGAAGAGACCTGACCTCGTTGAGGCTGGTGTCATTGAGAGAATGGTCGAGCCGGAGCGCCAGATCATCTTCCGTGTGCCGTGGATCGACGACAACGGCAAGCAGCAGGTCAACCGCGGCTTCCGCGTCCAGTTCAACTCCGCAATCGGACCGTACAAGGGCGGTCTCCGTTTTGCAAAGAATGTTTACATCGGCATCATCAAGTTCCTCGGCTTCGAGCAGACCTTCAAGAACTCCCTGACCTCCCTCCCGATGGGCGGCGGTAAGGGCGGTTCCGACTTCGATCCGCAGGGCAAGTCTGACGCTGAGGTTATGCGTTTCTGCCAGAGCTTCATGACTGAGCTCTATCGTCACATCGGTCCGAATCTCGACGTTCCGGCTGGTGATATCGGTGTCGGCGGCCGTGAAATCGGCTATCTGTTCGGTCAGTATAAGAGACTCCAGAACGAGTTTACCGGCGTTCTGACCGGTAAGGGCATCCCCTACGGCGGTTCTCTGATCCGTCCGGAGGCAACCGGTTACGGCGCTGTCTACTATGTCCAGAACATGCTCGACTATTTCAAGGATCAGATCAAGGGCAAGACTTTTGCAGTTTCCGGCTTCGGCAATGTTGCATGGGGTACCATTAAGAAGGTCAACGAGCTCGGCGGTAAGGTTGTTACCATTTCCGGTCCGGACGGCTATATCTATGATCCGGACGGCATTTCCACCGATGAGAAGGTTGACTTCCTGCTTGAGATGAGAGCATCCTGCCGCAACCGCGCTGAGGACTATGCTGACAAGTTCCCGTCTGCAAAGTTCTTCAAGGGCGAGAAGCCGTGGGGCGTCAAGGCTGACATTCTGATGCCGTGCGCAACCCAGAACGAGGTCGGCGTTGAGGAAGCAAAGAAGATCATCGCAAACGGCGTCAAGTACTATGTTGAAGTTGCGAACATGCCGACCACCAATGAGGCAATCGCAATGCTGAAGGAAGCAGGCATCGTTGTTGCGCCTTCCAAGGCTGTCAACGCAGGCGGTGTTGCAGTTTCCGGTCTGGAAATGTCCCAGAACAGCGAGCGTCTCAGCTGGACTGCTGAAGAAGTCGATGCAAAGCTGAAGGGCATCATGGCAAACATCTTCAAGGCAAGCATCAATGCTGCAAATGAGTACGGTCTCGGTGATGACCTCGTTGCAGGTGCAAACATCGCCGGCTTCCTGAAGGTTGCTGAGGCAATGAAGGCACAGGGCTGTGTCTGATTTCAGTTCCAAGTGAATAAAAGCAAAGCAGATGCGGAGATTTCTCTGCATCTGCTTTTTGCTGCCACATAAAAAGCTCCGACACCGAAACCGGTGCCGGAGCTGTTGTTTATTCTTCGGATTCGACCTTGACACCGTCCTCTGTGCCGCGGATATGCAGCAGTCTGAGGGGCATTTCCGCATCGACAATCATCGAGGCAATCGGGTCCTCGACATCCTCGCGCAGCACGCGGCGGATGTCACGCGCACCGTAGCGGTGACCGTGTGCCTTCTCCGCAACGGCTTTCAGCGCTGCATCGTCCCAGTCAAGCAGGATGCCGCGCTCGGACAGTGCTGCTGCGGTCTCCTTGAGCATCAGTGCAGCAATACGGGCATAATCCTCGACGCTCAGCGGCTTGAAAACGATAATCTCGTCGATTCTGCCGACGAATTCCGGACGCAGGAAGTCCTTGAGCGCTTTCAGCGCCTTCTCTTTGGAGATTTCCTCCTCGGTGCGGTTGAAGCCGACGCCCGTGGATTTATCCGTGCTGCCGGCATTCGAGGTCATAATGATGATCGTGTTCTCGAAGTTGACGGTTCTGCCCTGCGCATCGTCGATCTTGCCCTCATCGAGAATTTGCAGCAGCAGATTCATCACATCCGGATGCGCCTTCTCGATCTCGTCAAAGAGGATGACGGAATACGGTCTGCGGCGCACCTTCTCGGTCAGCTGACCTGCTTCATCATAGCCGACATAGCCCGGAGGCGAGCCGATCATACGCGAAATTGCGTGCTTTTCCATGTATTCGGTCATATCGAGCCGGATCAGCGGCTCCGTCGAATCAAACATCTCCGCGGAGAGCACCTTGACAAGCTCGGTCTTGCCGACGCCGGTCGGTCCGACAAAAATGAAGGATGCCGGTCTGCGGCGCGCAGTCATCTGCACGCGGCTGCGCTTGATCGCCTTTGCAAGTGCGGCGATTGCCTCATCCTGACCGATGATATGCTCTTTCAGATGCGGCTCGAGGTCGCGCAGCTTGGCATATTCGGTTTCCTCAATCTTGTTTGCGGGAATCCCCGTCCAGATCTCGATCACATGCGCCAGATCGCCCGCCTCCACATTGACCTCGACCGGATGCTCGGTCAGTTCATCAAAGCGCGCTTTCAGGTGAATCATCTCGCCCTTGCGCTCTGCGAGCTTCTGATAATCCGGATTCTGGTCGGCTTCAATATCGTCGATCTGCTCCTGCTTCTCGGCAATTTCAGTTGTCAGGCGGTCGAGCTCGGTCAGCTCCGGATGCCGGATGCTGACATACGCGCAGCTCTCGTCCAGCAGGTCAATCGCCTTATCCGGCAGAAAACGGTCTGTGATATAGCGCTCGGAGAGCACCGTGCAGAGCCGCAGCATCGCCGGAGAGATATGCACGCGGTGGAATTCCTCATAGTATTTCGCAACGCCCTTGAGAATCTCAACGGTATCCTCAATCGTCGGTTCATCGACTCTGACCGGCTGGAAACGGCGCTCCAGCGCACCGTCCTTCTCGATATATTTGCGGTATTCGGTGAAGGTGGTCGCACCGATGACCTGCACCTCTCCTCTCGAGAGCGCAGGCTTTAGGATATTCGCAGCATTCATCGAGCCCTCGGAGTCACCTGCACCGACAAGGCTGTGCACCTCGTCAATGAAGAGGATGATATTCCCCTGCTCCTTGACCTCCTCGACCAGCCCCTTGACTCTGCTCTCGAACTGTCCGCGGAACTGCGTACCTGCGACGAGCGCGGTCATATCGAGCAGATAGATTTTCTTATCCTTGAGGTGGAAAGGCACATCGCCGGATGCAATCCGCAGCGCAATGCCCTCCGCAACAGCCGTCTTGCCGACGCCCGGTTCACCGATCAGGCAGGGGTTATTCTTCTGACGGCGCGAGAGAATCTGAATCACGCGCGCGATCTCGGTATCTCTGCCGATGACGCCGTCCATTTTCCCCTCCTCAGCACGTTTGCTGAGATTCGTGCAGTAGCTGTCGAGATATTTGAGCTCCTTTTTACGTTCCTTTTTTCTGGACTTGCGCTCATCCTTGCCGTCGCGGGATTTATCCCCGAATCTGCCGAAGAGATCGCTTGCCTTTTCCGTTTTCTTCGGCTCATCGTCCTTCTCCTTCGGTGTCTCCTTTTCCGAATCCGTCACCGGATGATCGGTAAAGAGCCGCTGGATAAAGCCGGGCATGGTGCTTGCGCCGCCCATTTCAAAGTTTTCGTCTTCATTATCGAGCAGATCCATCATCTGGTCGCTCATCTGTTCAATGTCCTCATCCGAAATGCCCATATGCTCCATATATTCGGCAACCTGCGGAATATTCAGCTTTTTCGCGCACACAAGGCATAAGCCTTCATTCCGCTTCTCCGAACCGTGCATGGATGTAATGAACACAATCGCAGGACGTTTTTTACAATGACTGCAAAGAACCATATAATATCCGCGCTCCCCTGTTCCGAGGATACGCGCTCCTTTCTGAAAATGGAATACTGCGCCTCTGCTGCGGCAGAATCCGAAGCAGAGGTGCAGGAATTTTCTTATAAATTACAATAAGATGCTGATATGATCATAGAAGAACGAGAAGAGCTTGGTCTCCGCGATTGTCTCCTCATTGAAGAACAGGAAGTGCCCGCCCATCAGCAGCACGAGCAGACGGGAGATCAGCGTAAAGAGCACCAGCATTACGCCTGCTTCGATCACACCGATCAGCATGCCGACTGCATGATCCGTCGAATTCTGAATGTTGAAGAAAATCCGGTTCTGCAAGATCGCACTGATCAGCGCGACAATGACCATAACCACGGAGAAAATAATCAGATAGATGAAGATTTGCAGGACTTCGGTTGTCGGCTTTGCAGCAAACTGCTGTTCCAGCACATCCGCTTTGTCATCCGGATACAAGGTGTTATCATAAAAGACGGTAATCAGCTTGCCCATAAGCGTCGGATCCGAGCGCACCTGCTTGTCAAAATACATTCTGACATAGCGCGGCACGCGCTCATCGAGCTCATTGCCGTAGCTTTCGAGAAAGGCATTGCGCAGCACTGCGCCGAACTCCTGTCTCGTTGCAAAGGGTCCGCCGGTTTTATCGGCTCCGTAGTCATAAAATTCATTCTCAAAATCCGCACACTTCTTCGGATTTTTCAGAATTCTCTCGGCAGCACTTACATCCATGATGTAGCCGTAATCCTGATTGTTGATTGCTTCGGAAAAGACCTCGGCAAAATCCATATGCTTATTCGCCGTAGTGATTCCCCTGATGTTATTGTCATATGCGACAGACTGATAGAGCGCCGGTGCCGCAACAGCAGCCAGCAGCGATGCCGCCACGGTCGTCAGCACGTAGCCGATCCCGAGCACAATAGATTTTGTAACACCGCGCTTTGCGTTGACAATGACAATATAAACCGCAATCGCAATCACAAGGAAATCAAATATCCACCAAAAAGACGTGCTCATGCACTTATCCTCCGTTGTTCTTCACAATTCGCCGTCAGCGAATGCAATTTTTGTTTCTGTGAGAAAAAACGTCTGTCAGGGCGCATGGTATTCCAGCCGGTCAATATGATCGTAGCCCTTCAGAAACAGATTCTGTCCGATTCGCAGGAAGCCGTCATAGCTGTCATCCAGCGGTGTTGTCTGCAAAACATTGCACTGATAGCTGAGTGTCTCGGTCTCTTTGCGAAGCTGGACAATCAGCGCCTCGTTCTCTGTCATCAGTCCGATATCCCGCACATCCTTTTCATAGGTGCGGACTGCCGGCGTACCCGATGACCCGTTGATTACGACAACCGATTTGGTTCTTGTCTCATCATTGCCGAACAGCATGGCAGCCGTATTGCCGTAGAAGCAGCTGCGGATCAGTTTATCCGGATAGGTATAGCTCGAAAGCACCATCCCGTTCGGATCAAGACAGCAGCACTTGGTATCCCCGAAAAGAAACAGATTCCCCTCACTGGTATTATATACCGAAATCGCAAGCATGTCAAGGGGTTGACTCGACCAATTACAAGCCTCAGACGAAAAAGTGTAAGAATTTACGACAGATTTCATCACACCGTTCTCCGCCTCGATCCGTACCGCATAGCATCCGGTCGCATCGGCGTTGAAGGCGAGCTCTGAAATTCGCTCCACGCAGCTTCGCTTGTAAATCTGCTGCCCCTTGCTGTTGAAGACATACAGCCTGCATGCGCAGTCCTCGGCGCCGGTGACAATCGCCGCAGAGCCGTTCGCTGAGACTCTGCCGAAAACGATCTGCTCACTGAGCGTCTTCTCATAGCGCTGCTTGGCAGGCGTCTCCAGACGGAAATGCGTACCGCCGTTTTCATAGAGCAGACCGAAATCGCCTGCCGTCCGGAGCATCGCATTGCCGTAGGTATGCTTCCGCGCGGCTGTCATACTGCCGTCCGGCTCATAGAAATACAAATAGGAGTCATTGAGCAGCAGCAGATACCCGCCTGCCTCCGCGAGCTGATAATCAGAATCGCCGTAAATCTGAATCGGGAAATTGCCGTCGCTGTCGCCGATGCCGAACTGCCGGCTCTGATGCCGCATGCCCATGGTCTCGAGCTTCGGAATCCACGAATCGCGGCGCTGATACAGCACGAGAATCACGACAGCCAGCAGCAGCAGCCAGACGCTCTGCTTGAGCACCTTGCGCCGCTTCCGGCGTTTTCGCATCGCATAGATATCCTGCGCAGCCGCAGCGTTTTTCACCGGCTTGGCTGTCTTCTTTTTCGTTTCCAAGATTGCGCCCTTCTTTCGTTCGGATTATATTTTTCTGCATTCGGCGTCAGAATAAAACACCTGATTTAAGTAAAGCCCGTGCGCCATGGCGGTTCTGCCTGCCGCCAGACGGTCTTTTGCGGCAAGAATCTCCGGCATCGCATCCGGCGAAAATACGCCCTCATTGATATCGAGCAGCGTGCCGACGAAAATCCGCACCATATTATAGAGAAAGCCGTCGCCGCGAATCCGGATTGCAACATCGCTGCCGTTCGCCTCCACGGCAGTCCCGTAGATCGTCCGGATACAGTTTGATTCCGCTGTCGCCTGCGCACAGAAGCTGTGGAAATCATGCGTACCCGTCACCTGCGCCGCCGCATACCGGATTTTCTCAAGATCGAGCGGTCTGCGGTAATGGAACGCAAGATCGGTCAGAAAGGGATTTTTGCTCTCGTGACAGTGAATCCGGTAGAGATACTCCTTGCCCTTGCAGTCAAACCGCGCATGAAATTCCGGCGGCGCATCCTCGCAGGCAAGCACGGAGATATCCTCCGGCAGATAACCGTTCAGTGCGCGCACCAGATTCTTACAGGGAATCACGCGGTCCGTATGCAGATGCAGCACAAACATATTCGCATGGACGCCGGTATCGGTCCGCGAGCAGCCGTAAGCTGTCACCGGACCGTTCAGCACGCGCGCAAGCTGTTTTTCCAGCTCACCCTGCACCGTTACGGCATTGGGCTGCCGCTGAAAGCCGTGATAGCGCGTGCCGCGGTATGCGATTGTCATTTTGAGTGTGCGCATTCATTCGTCCTCCGAACGGTCTTTTTTCGCACTGCGGCGGTACAGCAGCACCGGACACAGCAGAATACTGATGATACTGATGATGCAGCCCGCGGCAAAGCCCTGCGGACGGTAATACAGCCGGATCGTATGCGTTCCGGCAGAGAGCTTCAGTCCGAGCATACCGGGCATCGCTTCGGTGATCTCCGCAGACTGCCCGTCAATCTCGGCATGCCAGCCCTTATCATAGGGGACCGGCAGATAAAGCAGCGGCTTCTGTGCGGTTGCCGTGATCCTGCCGGTGATCTCCGTATCCTGCACCTGCACATCGCTGAGCGCGGATGTACCGATCTCCTGCAAGCCCGCGGCAAATGCAGCCTCATCCAGTCTTGCAGCCTGCACGCAGAGGGTTCCCGCCGTCTCCGGACGCAGCACGAGCATGATCTCGAGCTTCTGTCCTTTCCTGAGCATGCCGGCGGAGCACATCTCGCCGGTATGCGCATACGGCTCAGTCGGCAGATACTGCTGGGACAGCAGAACTTCACCGTCCGCCTTCACATCATAGCGCTTGAGCGCGGCGCTGACTGACTCATCTGCCAGAATATCGTAGATATACCAGCCGTCTGCATCGGCAGTAAATGCATAAGTCACGATATTGCGTGCATTGTCACCGGTTTTGCATTGCACTGTGCCATTCGGATCGCCTTCCAGTACGGCATCATCCGAGCGCACGGCAGCCGGCAGAATCACGCAGGCATCACGGTCGGCAGCCGTCCGGAACAGCCGGTTCTGCCGCAAAGGACAGGAATCCTCCGGCAGAAGTGTCAAGGGCTCCGGAATGCAGAAGCCGAACGGCAGATCATATTGAAACTTCACCGCAGCGGTATCTCCCAGCGGTGCATAAAACGGCGCGGGAAAATCGCCGCCGTTTGGTGCAATCACATAGCGGATATCGGTCAGCAGCACCGAAACCGGCGGCAGCGGCTGATAGAAATAACGGTTCAGATCGGCACCGGAATACATGCCGAGCGCCGAAAGCGTATCGGAAAGCCTGCCCGGAATCAGCGAAGAATAGAGCGTCCCGCCGAAGGGCAGATCGGAAAACAGCTCCGGATTGAAGCCGTGTCCCATAGAAGATGCAGTCCGCTGCGGCTGACTGCCGGAATCGGAACGGATCGCGGCGGCAGCTTCGGCAATTTCGGGCTGCTCTTGCAGTTGAGATGCAAGATAAAAGTTTGTCAGAAAGCTGATCTGAAGCTGCGCGGAGATAAAGGTTTCTGCGGAGATGCCGCAGAGCAGCAAGCCGCAGACTGCCTTCCGGTGCTGCGGTCTGAGATACTGCCAGAGATACAGCGCACCGTAAACCAGCAGAAACAACACGGACACCAGAATAATATCCGTCGCCTCGGTAACAGCTCCGCAGATGCAGATACCGCCCGCAGCGGCAAGCATGATGCCGAGCTGCAAAAGGCGATTCCGGAGCGGTTCGCCGTCCGATTCGCCGAGCGTCGCCGTAAAGCGCCAGCCCGCCATCAGCAGCACGAACGGCACCAGAAACGCAAAGCGGTGAATAAACCCGTTCGGCACATGGAAGCCGTGCCAGATATAATTGAGCGGCGGATACCAGAGACTCAGCAGCAGAAACAGCAGCAGTCCGGCGACTGTCAGACGCTCGCGCAGCGGAATCCGCTTTGCCGTCAGAAAGCCTGCAAACAGCAGCACGCCGAGCATACTGCATGAAAGATTCGGCATGCCGATATGCTGAATCGGGTAGGTCATGGAAACCATTCTGCCGAGCAGCGCCGGAATGCTGTCCGGAAACGTCAGCAGGTCCGGCATCGACTGCCCCGAAGCACCGGTCACCCTGACCGCAAATGCCAGCGGTACCAGTATCACAGCCGCCATGCCTCCGGAGAGCAGTGCACAGCCGAAAAATCTGCCTGCCTCACGCGGCAGCGTCCGCAGCGGCTTTTTCCAGATAATCAGTGCACAAATCCAGCAGAGAAAGGTCATCTCGCAGGTGATGAAGCTGAAATACGGATTGCAGATCAGCGAGAGCAGCAGTACCGCCGTGAACAGCTTGCAGCGGCGGTCGCGCACCATGCGCACCATGCCTGCAAGCAGCAGCGGCATCAGCATCGCAGCATCCAGCCAGATCAGCTGAAAATAATTCCAGATCATCCACTGGCTCAGACCGTAAAGCGAAGCAAACACAGGAATGGCAGGGCTCTGCTTCTGCGAGAGCGTCTGCATCAGAACCGCCGCAGTGAGACCTGCAAGTCCCATGCGGACGCAGACCGACAGTGACAGATAAAGCTGCATCGCAGACTCCGGCAGCAGCAGCGCGACCAGATTCCACGGGCTCAGACAGTAATACGAAATCAGCGCCCAGAAATTTGTACCGAGACCGGCGCGCCATGTATAAAGCAGGCTTCCGCCGGAGCGGACGGTCCTGCGCAGCAGCAGCAGAAACGGATAATACTGCGCCGCCGCATCCGATTCGAGCAGTGCATCCTTGCCGAAGGGATATTTGCCGTTCAGCGCAAATACCGCCAGCATAATGCAGCAGGGAACCAGAAAGCTCAGCATCCGGTACAGATGCGGTTTATATTTTTCCTTCATATCAGTGCAGCAGAATGTTCAGGACGATCACTG
This sequence comes from Oscillospiraceae bacterium, assembly GCA_017550285.1. Taxonomy (GTDB): domain Bacteria; phylum Bacillota; class Clostridia; order Oscillospirales; family Ruminococcaceae; genus Firm-04. The sequence continues at coordinate 73,064 of JAFZPP010000021.1, read as the reverse complement.
CGGCAAACATCAAAAGCGTAATGCCGAGGGCAACATAATCGCGCAGCCCGCTTTTCAGCTCGCGCAGTCTGGTTCTGCCCTCACCGCCGTGATAGCAGCGGCACTCCATTGCAAGCGCAAGCTCCTCTGCGCGGCGGAATGCCGAGACAAACAGCGGAATCAGAATCGGAATCAGCGCCTGCGCACGCTGCACAAGGCTGCCGCTTTCCATATCGGCACCGCGCGCCTTCTGCGCCGCCATGATCTTATCTGTCTCCTCGATCAGCGTCGGAATAAACCGCAGCGCAATCGTCATCATCATTGCCAGCTCATGCACCGGCATTTTCAGCTTTTTGAGCGGAGACAGCAGCGATTCGATCGCATCCGTCAGCACGATCGGCGAGGTCGTATAGGTCAGCAGCGAGGTGCCGGCAATCAGCAGGCAGATGCGCACAAGCATAAAGGCAGAGGTCTGTACGCCCTGCTCCGTGATCTTAATGAATTTCCATGCAAAATAGGTCTCTCCGCCCTCCAGCAGAAAGAGATTCAGGCAGCCGGTCACAATCAGAATCGGGACAATCGGCTTGATACTCTTCATCAGCATTTTCGGCGGAATTTTCGAGCAGACCGTCGCCAGAATCACGAACAGGAATCCGGCGATCAGCGAGGTCAGATGCTGCCCCCAGAAAAGCATGACAAGGAACAGCAGCGTAATGATAATCTTATAGCGCGCATCCATTCTGTGCACGACGCTGTTCATCGGGAAATACTGCCCGAGCGTGATATCCTTCAGCATGCTCCGACGCCCCTTTCCGCAAGCGCCTTGCGCAGCAGCTCCGCACCGTATTTGACCGTATAGACCTCATCGGGGAAGTCGATGCCGCGTTCGCGCAGCGCATGAAAGACGCGCGTGATCTGCGGCAGGGCAAGTCCCATTTCCTCCAGCGCCGCACCGCGCGCAAAGACATTCGAGGGCGTATCAAAGCAGACGATCTTTGCATGCGAGAGCACCAGCAGCTTCGAGACATATTTTGCGACATCCTCCATGCTGTGCGATACAAGCATAACGGTGCAGCCCGTGCGCTTCTGATAGGCGGCAAGCTGCGTGAGGATTGTCGTTCTGCCCATCGGATCAAGACCGGCGGTCGGCTCATCGAGAATCAGCACCTTCGGCTCCATTGCCATGACACCGGCGATTGCGACTCTGCGCTTCTGTCCGCCGGAGAGCGCATAGGGCGGCTTTTCGAGCAGTTCTTCACTGAGTCCCACGGCTTCGGCAGTCTCGCGCACTCTGCGGTCGATCTCCTTCTCATCCAGTCCCATATTCTTCGGACCGAACGCGATATCCTTGTAGACAGTCTCCTCAAAGAGCTGATATTCCGGATACTGGAACACCAGTCCGACTGCAAAGCGCACGGCTCTGCGGTCAGCGCCCTTTGCCCAGATATCCTTTCCTTCAAGCAGGACAGTGCCGTCGGTCGGTTTCAGAAGTCCGTTCATCATCTGCATCAGCGTCGATTTGCCCGAGCCGGTATGCCCGATGATGCCGACAAATTCACCCTGCTCGATTTGCAGGTCAATATGGTCGATTGCAGTTTTCTCAAACGGCGAACCGATGCTGTAAGTATAGGTCAGATTCTTTGCTTCAAGAATCGGCATTGACAAGTTCCTTTCAAATTAAGCTGTGAGGACAGTGTCCTCAGCGGATTCTCTGTATCCTGTCATTCCGTTTGTCCGGCAGCATGACACGGCTTGTCTCCTGACTGAAACAGCTTTGCAATCGCCTCCGCGCATGCCTCCGGCGTCATGATCTCCGGATCGAGGTCGAAGCCTGCCTGCCGCAGCAGATCGCAGAGCTCCGTCGGCTGCGGGACATCGAGTCCGATTGCGCGCATTTCCTGCACATGCGAAAACACCTTCTCCGGCGGTGCATCCATGCGCACCTCGCCGTGATCGACCACAATGACGCGGTCGCACTGTGCCGCTTCATCCATTTCATGCGTAATCAGAATAACCGTGATGCCGTAATCGCGGTTGAGCAGCTTGACCGTCCGCATGACTTCCTTTCTGCCCTGCGGATCAAGCATCGCAGTCGGCTCATCGAGCACGATACAGTCCGGACGCATCGCAATGATGCCCGCGATTGCCACACGCTGCTTCTGTCCGCCCGAAAGCTGATGCGGCGCGTGACTGCGGTATTCATACATCCCGACCGCCTGCAATGCCTGATCAACACGCACGCGCATCTCATCGCTCGGTACGCCTAGGTTTTCGAGCCCGAATGCCACATCCTCCTCGACAATCGTCGCAACAATCTGGTTATCGGGATTCTGGAACACCATGCCGACATGCTGCCGGATCTCCAGCAGTTTCTCCTCATCCTTCGTATCCATACCGGCGACCGTGACAGTGCCCTCTGTCGGCAGCAGAACCGCATTAAGCAGCTTTGCAAGCGTCGATTTGCCGGAACCGTTATGCCCCAGCACCGCGACAAGCTCCCCGTGCTCAAATTCAAGCGAGATGCCCTTGAGCACCTCGGCGGGTTTTTCATTCTCCTCCGCAGCGGGATACGAAAAATGCGCATTTTCGATTGTTATGAGTTTCTCCACCGGCTACGCCGACCTCCGTAATCTTCGCCGTTTCCGGCTTTCTGTATACTGCTGCGGATTATTCCGCTCCGCAAAGTGTCTTGATTTCTTCCGCAATCAGTCTGAACACGCTTGCAATCTGATATCCGTCCGCAGATGCGTGATTCATTCTGACTGTCACCGGCATCATGTATCTGCCGTTTTCCTCTGCATATGCACCCCAGTTGACAATCGGGTTAAAGTATAAATATCCGTCCGGCAGTTCCACATGCAGCGAATCATAATGCAGCCACGGCACGCAGGATGCATCAAACCAGTTCGGATGCTGTTCGCTGTCCAGCCCGTAATCGCGCGTCTGCTGCGCCGCCTCCAGATCGGCAAGCGCACGCGCATAGAATACCGCATAATCCGGATCATATTCGGTATATGCAAGCGTAAAGGTCTCGGTGTCCGCGTGGAACACATACTGCGTCGGGTTGATTTTGTCCCAGCAGAGCAGACGCTCGTTCTGCCAGTCCCACGATAGGCGGTAATCCTCCCTCGCATTGAGTGCACGGCTCAGCACATAGAGGAAATTGAGATAAAACCGCGTATCTGTTCGCTTGGAGAATGTCCGCAGCGCCGTGACATCAATCCGGCTCGTGATCGACACAGAGCATTTGCAGTCCTGCGAAAAATGCCGGAACACCCCGCGCCGGTAATATGTTTCCATATCAACAATTTTATAACTCATCTGAATTTTTCCAATCTGTATAACAGTCCGTCCTCCGGCTCCGTGACGCCGTTTTTGTAATCATAGCCGAGATGCCGGTAGAATTGAACGGCAGTCAGCGAAGCGGGAATCTCAATGCGGCTTGCGCGCTTTGCATATGCATCCTGTTCGAGCGTTTCAATCAGCGCGCGCCCGAGCCCTTTGCCCTGATAATCCGGCAGAACGAAAATCGTCAGCAGAATGCTCTCTGTTTCGCTGCCCCAGAACGGCGCGATTGTGCCTGTACCGACGATCTTTTCTCCGTCGCAGATCACATACATATGCCCTTCCTTTGCACGCTGTATCAGCACCTCTGCCGAATGCGTCTCCTTGAGTCGCTCAATATATTCCGGCGGATAGTCGCGGCTGTTGCTGATTTCCGTTGTGACTGCAACAACCTGCGCCGCAGCTTCGGCATCCGATTCTGTAAATCTTCGGATTATCATAGTCATCTCCTTTTCATATGTGAGCAAAGAAAATCTCGACATTCTTCACTTATATGCAAAAAACAGCGTGAACAATAAGGGTATTTCGCGCTCTGCGGAGCGTGACGACGGCGGGCTTTAGATCATACCTGCGGGCACTGCCTGCCATATAGCCGTCGCGCCGCATGGGAGCGCTGCCTTTGCAAGCTCCACCGGCAGACCGATCTCATCTGCGGAGACCGTACCGCCGAACTTCGGCACAATCAGACTGTGCAGCAAATAGCCCATGACCGACGGCGAAAGCCCCGTCGTATAGCTGTTGAGCAAAAAGAACAGCGGCTCCGGCGAGAGCACATCCAGACATGCCTCAACCAGCGGATAGATGCTGTTTTCGAGCTTCCAGATTTCGCCGCCCGGACCGCGCCCGTAGCTTGGCGGGTCCATGATAATTGCATCATAGGTCTTGCCGCGGCGTGCCTCTCTGCGGATGAATTTCTCGCAGTCATCGACAATCCAGCGGATCGGCTTCTCGGTCAGTCCCGAAGCAGCGGCATTTTCACGCGCCCACTGCACCATGCCCTTTGCCGCATCCACATGGCAGACCTCTGCGCCTGCCGCCGCACAGGCAAGTGTCGCACCGCCCGTATAGGCAAACAGATTCAGCACGCGGACCGGACGCCCCGCATTGCGGATTGTCTCCTGCATCCAGTCCCAGTTAACCGCCTGCTCCGGAAACAGTCCGGTATGCTTAAATCCGGTCGGGCGCACGATAAACCGCAGATCACGGTAACGAATCTGCCAGCTCTCCGGCGGCTTTTTGCGGTATTCCCACTGTCCGCCGCCCGATTTGGAGCGGTGATAGTGACCGTCCGCGGATTTCCAGAGATCGGTCAGCGGCGGCGTCTGCCAGATGACCTGCGGGTCGGGACGAATCAGCGTAATATTGCCCCACCGTTCCAGCCGCTCGCCGGATTTTGTATCAATCAGGCGGTAATCCGCCCAGTTTTTTGCAACTCTCATGTATGAATTCTCCGAAGCATTTTTATGATACGGTCTGCACCGTTCAGAATATCCCTGACAGAATGATTCCCAGCAAAATGGCACCCGCCGTGCCGAATTCAAAATAACTGCTCTTCCGGTCTGTCCGCCAGTCGGCAAGCCCCATGAATACCGGTATCAGCAGCATGCCGATCCGGAATATCCAGAGCCCGATATGATGCGGCAGCGGAATGAGAAACACGAATACAAATCCGAGCGGCAGCAAAATCAGCATGCATGCCAGTACCAGGAGACAGTATATGCGCTCCCACCTGTTCCACCTTTTCCATCTGCTGAACATTGTCTTTTCCTCCTGTCAAATCTCTTCTGTCAGTTTTTTCATGACTGCCAGATCACGCTGCACCCATACCGCCTGATCGTCAACGGCTTCATTCAGTGCAATCGCCTCTTGCAGCGTCAGCCAGCGCGCCTCATAGCCCTCGTCGCGCTCGTAATCGTCGAGCTTCTGCGGATGTACCGCATCACCGACCGCACAAAAATAATAATATGAATCCATGAAGAACCGGTCGCCGTAGATGCCCTTCCGACGCTCATGCAGCAGCAGAAAGGCATGCACAGTCTCCGGCAGAACATCGTATCCTGCTTCCTCGCGCATCTCACGAATCAGCGTATCTGCATTGCTTTCGCCCTTCTCCTGTCCGCCGCCCGGGAATTTGCAGTCGCCGTATTTGCGGCTGTATACCACAAGATACCGGTCGCCGCGCCTTGCAATGCCGCGCACCGCAGTTCTCCGGAAAACGGGCGCATCCTCCGGATAATCATGCAGATCAACCGTCAGCTCAAGCATAGCATATCTCCTGCAAGCAGCTCACGGAATCCACCATTCCGGCGTGATCTCACCGAGCGTAATTGTTTTGCCGGTCTCCGTGTTCATCATGATCTCAATATCCTGATAAGTCTGCGGCATCAGCTGCACCATGAGCTCGCGGCACGCACCGCAGGGCGCACCGCTGCTGCCGTCGGGGAGAATCGCAAGCACCCTGTCGATCTCCTGCTCCCCTGCGGTCAGCATCGCAAAGATCGCGCTCCGCTCCGCACAGATGCCGAGCGTCGAGCAGGTGTCCACGCAGATACCGGTATAAATCTTTCCCGATTTGGAACGGACCGCCGCCGCAACCTCGCCGCAGGTCACATAGTCAGAGACTTTGCGCGCATTCAGAACAGCCTTCGCGGCATCATACATTTCCTGCCAGACTGCGTCCATATGATTCACTCCTATTTGGCACTTGTCCTTGATTTGATTGCTTCCTCAATCGCAAATGCATAGCTGTTGATCCGCCGGAAATCCCTGCCCTCGAGCATAATGCGGATCGACGCATCGTCCCTTCGTTCGCGGACGAGAATTCTGCCCTCGGTTCCAAGCTCCGCCTCACATGCGGAGATAAATCCCGTGATATCCGGATCGTTCTTCCAGATTTCGCGCCAGTGCTGCGGAATCTTGACCGACACCGCGACCTGCGGATCATATTCCATGACATTCGAGAGCGTCCCGAGCAGCTTGCCCGTCCGCTGCATGACCTGCAAAAGTCTCGCTGCGGTCATGAGTCCGTCCGGCGCAGGTACATCCGCAAAATACAGATAACCGGAGCCGTCTCCGCCGAGCGCCAGCCCGAGATTGCGCATCTTATCGAGCACAAACTGCGGCGCAGGCTGCGTACTCTGTACGGGAATGCCGCGCGATTTTGCATAGCGCAGAAAGCCGAGATTCGACATCACCGTTGCGGCGACACCGCGCTGCATGACATCGGGTCTGCCGGCGGGCGCATCCTTTTGCAGGGCAAGCTGCTCCTCACAGAGAATCGCAAGCATCCGGTCGCCGTCGAGCAGCTCACCGCTCTCATCAACCGCAAGGCATCTGCCGCCGTTGCCGTCGAATGCAAAGCCTGCGCTGCAATTATAATCCTTGACAAACTGTATCAGCTGCGACATGGACTGCACACCGCAGTCGCGGTTGATATTCATGCCGTCGGGGTGATCGTTCAGCAGCAGCACCTCCGCACCGAGATGCCGGAAAAGCGGCTCTGCCAGATCGCTGACCGCGCCGTTTGCGCAATCGAGTGCAATCCGGAGCGGCTTGCTCTGCTTTAAGTCGGTCGGCGTACTCAGCCGCGCCGCCAGCAGGCGCAGATACCGCCGCGATGCATCATCCTGCCGCGCGATATAGCCGCAGTTCTGGTGTGATTTCAGAGGCATAGCCGCATTCGAGGGCATCAGCGCGGAAATCGCATCAAGCTGCTCTGAGGACATCGGCAGACCGCTCTTAGCAAAGAGCCGCACACAGACCGATTCATAGGGCAGATTGCCGCCCGAAAGCGCAATCCCCGCCTCCGCATCCTCTGCGGAGAGCATCAGCGCAAGCCCCGATGAGGGCAGAACGCCGAGCGTATGGGCAATGCCGCCGCCTGCGCAGATACCGGCACAGAGCGCCGCTTCCAGCGCCTCTGCCGCGCGCCGCGGATCATGCGAAATATAAAACACCGGCGGATGATTGCTCGTTCTGCCGATTGCCTGTGCCGCCGCTCTGCCGAGCCGCAGCATCAGCTCACAGGTAATCTCCGTGATTGCCACGCCGCGCAGACCCTCCTGCCGCAAAAATCTGCTCATATCCTCTCACCCCTTATGTTGCCTCGTTTTCTGCTGCATTCAGATTCGCTTCACCGGAATCCGGATCACTGTTTTCAGCTTCTCCGGTGCAGCTTTCCGCGGATCACTCAGATAGATTTCATGGTGCATTCTGGTTTCGGAATGATCTGCGATGCAGCCCTGTTCTGTCAGATACTTTGTCATCTGCGCGATTGTTTCCGGCTCACTGTCATAGCTGCCGATGTGCATGACCTGCACGCAGAGCCCCTCGTCATAGGTAAAGAATTCGACGCCGGAGCAGTCAAGCTGCTTCTTCCGCTGCACCTCTGCGATTGCCCACTGCACATCTGCTTCGGTGATAAAATCCGGCAGACGGATCATCGAAATCCACGAAAGATCGTCCTTGCGGCTGTAATCGAAGCTGCCGTCCGGACTGCCGTTCTGCTGCCAGAGTCCCTCCAGCGGCGGCACGACATATTCAAAATACCCTTCGATATTCTTCCCCGCCTTCCGGCTCATCCGCAGCGTAAATGCGACGCCGTAGAGCCTGGAGAGCGCCTGCTGATACGCGCCGTCCTCCGCATTCGGATTGCCCTTGCCGCGCACCGCCAGAAAATGCATCGGCGGAATCTCAATGAGCGCAGGCTTCTTCGGCGGCTGATAATACTCTTTGTATTCCTTTTTATAATCAAACGCCATACCGTCCCCCGATCAGCCGTCGAGATCGACCGCATGGAGCTGCAAGAATTCATCATCCAGATACTCAAAGCTGATGACATGCAGCTTGTCAAACAGATGCTCACAGTAAACAACCTGCCGCAGTGCAGGTGCAATCTGCGGTCTGCCGAGCATCGCAATCACCTGCTCGGGATCGCTGATGCCCCAGATGCCGCGGATCAAATCATCAATGAGAAATTCCGCAATCTCGCGGATATTCTTGTGATACGCAGCGGCAGTATCCGCGGCGGCAGCCTCCGCAGCTGCATCCGGCTGTTCCTCCCAGCGGAACAGAATCCCGTCCTGCTCCAGTATATACGCATCATAGGTTTCATTGAAGGTAATCATCTGACCCTACGCTCCTATATTTTTTTCCGAATCCTGTTCGATGATATAGCCGAAGATCATATTCCGGTTCCGGAGATAATCTTCCATTCCGATATGCAGCACATGACCGCATCGGTTATACGCATTGTAAACGCAGAGAACATCCCTGCCCTTTTGCAGCACGACCGTATGCACCGAGGAACGAAATCGCTTTTTGACCCAGTACACATAGACGACCGTTCTGCCTGCCAGAAGCGCATCCTCCACCTTCTGCGGCTGACGGACGCGCACCGCCCGCAAGCCGTAGTGCTTTAAGCAGTGCCCGAGCGACAGAAAATTGGCACCCCAAAAGCCGAGCAGCACCCGAAACCGCTCCATATAGCGTGCGATTTCCAGAAACGGTGCCGGACGGTGATGCAGCAGCAGTGCATTGTAAATCGCAATGACCTCGCAGCCGCTGCGGCTCATATTGGAAAGACCGAATTTCATACCTGATACCGCTCCCAGCGCCTGACCGTTGATCAGACCTTCCGGCAGCGGTATCTCCCGATTGAATCTGTAATTCTGTTTTGGCAAGAGGCTCATACGCATCCTCCGTTCGGCTGCGGCTCAGCCGCCGAGCATATCTGTCAGCGAATACTGCTGACCGGCAGTACCTGCTTCCAAGGGATATCCGAGGTGCTGATAGGCAAGCTGCGTTGCAACTCTGCCGCGCGGTGTCCGCGCAAGCATACCGAGCTGCATCAGATACGGCTCGCAGACATCCTCGAGCGTGACCGCCTCCTCACCGATTGCAGAAGCAAGCGTTTCCAGTCCGACCGGACCGCCGTGATAGCCGCGGATCATCATATCCAGAAGCCGGTGATCGAGCTTATCCAGTCCGAGCTCGTCGATTTCGAGGCGTTCCAGCGCCTCACGGGTAGTTTTTGCATCAATCACGCCCGTACCGAGCACATCCGCAAAATCGCGGACTCTGCGCAGCAGGCGGTTTGCGATACGCGGCGTACCGCGCGAACGTCTTGCAAGCTCCATGGCGCCGTCCGTTTCGCACGGAATATCGAGCAGCATCGCACTTCTGCGGATGATATCGCAGAGCTGCTCCGGCGTATAGAGCTCCAGCCGCTGCACAATCCCGAAGCGGTCGCGCAGCGGAGCGGAAAGCTGACCGGCTCTTGTCGTCGCGCCGACCAGCGTAAAGGGCTGCAAATCCACACGGATCGACCGTGCAGAGGGACCCTTTCCGATCATAATATCGAGTGCTCTGTCCTCCAGCGCCGGATAGAGAATCTCCTCGACCGCACGCGAAAGACGGTGAATCTCATCGACAAAGAGCACATCGCCCCTGCCGAGATTCGTCAGCAGGGCGGCGAGATCGCCGGGCTTTTCAATCGCCGGACCGGATGTGATCCGCAGATTGACGCCCAGCTCATGTGCAATAATGCCGGAGAGTGTGGTCTTGCCGAGTCCCGGCGGACCGTAAAGCAGGACATGGTCAAGCGGCTCGCTGCGGCGCCTTGCCGCTTCGATATAGACAGCGAGATTCTGCTTCACCTGATCCTGTCCGATATAATCATTGAGTGTTTTCGGGCGGAGCGAAACCTCCAGATCGCCGTCCTGTGCAATGATCTCAGGGCTGGCGAGGCGTTCATTCTCCTCCTCAAACACGGGGTTTCCGGTTTGTATCATGTATTCGGTTCTCCGATCATAGGTATCAGTCGAAATGCCAGAGTCCTGTACCCTTTCCATCCGGCAGCGGCTCCCATTGATTTTCACGGATCTGCACATACCAGCGCGATTCCTTTGCATCCCATTCGAGCCAGCCGTAATCGCCGTAATCGGACGAGACACCCTCAAACCAATACTGCCAGATCGGCGGATCCATATCGGTATTGAGGAAGAAATAACAGTCCGTCTGTCTGTCATAATAGCTGTCATATTCGCTGTCCCACGGGACATCTCTGCCGAGCGCAGGGACATAAACCGGATCATGCTGCTCGGGGCGTTCATCGTAGTAGCCGTCATCATAATACGGCTGACTGTACTGATGTCTGCCGTCATACCACTCATAGAACTTGAAGCCGCCGAACGCGATTGCGCCGATAATCACAAACGCAAGGATCGTACCGAAGCAGGATTTGAGCTTATCGCCGAACGATTGCCGCGGATAATACGGCTGCTCCGGCGCACGCGTATAGGTCTGCGGCGCCGCTGCCGGCTGCGAATACGTCTGCGTCTGCACGACCTGCTGCACCGGCTCATCAACGGCATCACCCTCAGACAGAATGCCGCCGCAGTTCGGGCAGGTCATCGACGAAAGCCCGTTTGCAGAGGATCTGCCCTCCACTCTGCCGCCGCAGAAGGGGCAGTTGTATTTGCGGATTGTCGGCTGCTGCACAATCGTCTGATTCACAACGGTTGTCGGTGTGCTGCTCTGATTCTGCGCCTGATTCAGCGCGCTGCCGACTGCAAGTCCCGTCAGAAATCCGCCCGATGAGCTGTGATGATGCGGAGGCGGAGGCGGCGGTGCACCGTAACCGTGATGTGATCCGCCGAAGCCGTGATGCTGCGGAGGAGGCGGCGCACCGTAACTGTGATGCGACGACGGGCGATGCGATGAAAACGAGCTGTGCGAGGAATGCGACGAGTGCGAAGAATGAGAAGAATGTGACGAATGCGAAGAATGTCCCGAAGAACTCGGACGCGAGGAATGTGAACTGTTCGGTCTGCCTTTCGGTGGCATGGTCATCCCTTACCTTTCTGTTGAAAAATTCTGTCAGCTGTCAAAATGCCATAGATCGGATGCATATTTCTCCGGCAGGGGTTCCCATTTGGTCTCCGTCTTCTGAACGTACCAGCGGCTCTCTCTTGCATCCCATTCGAGCCAGCCGTAATCACCGTACTGCGACGAAACGCCCTCAAACCAATACTGCCAGATCGGCGGGTCCATTTCGGTATTGAGGAAGAAATAGCAGTCCGTCTGCTTATCGTAGTAGCTGTCATACTGCGTGCTCCACGGCACATCTCTGCCGAGCGCAGGGACATAAATATCCTGATGCTGCTCGGAAATAACAGCCTGATTGTTATTGTTTCCGGTATTGTGATTCTGTCCGATTTTGTCCTTGTTCAGTACAACAACAACGGCAATGAAAACAATCAGCAGCGCAAATGCAATCACGCTGACGCAGCTTCCGAGGAGCGAATTGCCGCCGCTGTAATGACGGCGTCCGTATCCGCCGGAATATCCGTAGCCGGAATGATGATGCGGCGGGTGATGATAATGATGCGGCGGGCTGTGATGATATCCGCCGGAATGATGCGAATAGGAAGAATGATGCGACGAATGGGAAGAATGGGACGAGTGCGAAGAATGAGACGACGAGGGCCTCGAGGAATGGGAACTTGAAGGTCTGCTGCTGGGCGGCATTTTTGAACTCCTTTCATGTCAAAGACATCTGTTGTCGGGTTTCCTTACTTTTTCTCAGCTTTGTGAGATTCATCCTTTTTTGCCGGTGCTGCAACCGCAGAAACGGCGGCAGATGCAGCGGCGGCAGCGGATTTTGCAGCGTTTGCCGCAGAAGAAACGGCAGAGGCTGCGGATGCAATCGCCTTTGCGGCGGGCTTGAGCTCAGACTGCTTTTCGGCTGTATCCTTTGCAGCCTCCGCAGGTTTTTCGGGTGCATTGTGGGTTGTTGTCGGTTTGGATTTCGGCGGCATAATGTCTGCTCCTTTCGTGTTCAGCGCTCAAAGAAGCGCTTTTTGCGGATATAGAAGGGATCAATTCCCTTGACGGCTTTCTTTGCGGCAGGCTCCTCCAGACTGATAAACACCAGTGAGTCGCCCGATTTGGTATAGCTCTGCATGTACTTGGAGAGCGGGAAGAACAGCTTGCGCGTATTGCCGCTCATGTCAAATACAAAGAGCGTCTGCGGCCTTTCGCATCCGCGCACCATTTCGACCAGATAACAGGCATCGACATTCGCCTGTCTGGCAAGATAGCGCGTCAGCGGCCGGATCAGATGATCGAGGTCCTTCTGATTGCGGCGGTATTCAATCGTTTCCTCCTCCTTCATGGAGATCGCCGGAATATTCAGATTCCGCGCAACCATGAGGATACTCTTGATCTCCTGCGAAGAAAATTCCTTGCCGTAGGAATTCGGATTCAGCACGGCATTGGCAGACTGGATCAGATCAAACAGGCGCAGACAGTTCAGGCGGTAGCAGTTGACATAGCGCTTGGCAAACTGCTGCAAAGAGCGGTAGCTCGTGAAGAACGGGATAAAGATATCGCCGTCCGGATTCTGCGTTGTCACCAGCTCCATGGAAACACCGCCGTTAATTTCATCCTGCTTGACGGGCTTCTTGCAGATGACATACACATCGCTTTTGATGAGCATTTGCAAAAACAGCGAACGCTTTTCCGGTTTCGTAATCGCTTCCTTCAGTAATTCGTCAAGATTCATAGCCAGATCCTCCCTTTTTTTCAGTTAATACTGAATTGATTATATTTGCAGCTGCTTTGCTGCGATGTATGCCGGACGGATGCTCCGGTATTGCCCCGTCCGGCAGGGTGTTTCCTCCTGAATGATGCCTTATTCCTGCTGCTGTCCGGCGTTGTATACGCGGTTCTGATAGATGCGGGTCGCGGTTTCGGTGACAAGATCGAGCTGCCATGTATCACCGCAGCGGAGCATCACGAGATCGTCGGTTGTCTCCGTTCCGCCCGCATTGACCGTGACGGCAAAGGCACAGCGGTTATCCGCAGGCTTCATCGTCTGCTTTGCGTATCCGATAAGCCGGAGCGTCTCCTCGTCATCGGGAACCGCAGGCTCCTCCTCCATTTCCTTGAGAAAACTGCTGACATTGCCGTTGAAGGTCACGAGGTCCTGATAGCTGCTTGTCAGTTCCCCGACGGAATAGGATTCAAACGAATCGCAGAGCATTGCTTCCAGCTCCTGCCGGAACTGTGCCTCATCGAACGCATCCCCCTCAAGTGCCTGATACAGTCCGCTGTAATCGGCAACAGACAGGATCGCGTCGAGATCATGATTCCTGCATCCCTCCAGAAAAGCGGTCAGCTTTTCCTTGGCAGCGGCTTCATCCGCAGATTCCTGCACCTCGCTCAGCGATTCTGCCGCAGCATCCGTTTCAGCCGGTGCCGCCGCAGATTCCGATGCAGCAGGCTTGCTTTCCGTTTCTGCTGTCTCCGGTTTGTTTCCGCAGCCTGTCAGCATACCGGCGCAGAGCGTCAGCACAATGATGCCGCAGATTCCTTTTTTCAGATGATTCATCCTCTTTGTCCTCCGTTCAAATCATGATCTGCACATAATGCAGTTACGGTCGTCTCACGCCGCATTTCTATCTCTCTATGGCTGTTTTATCTGCTCAGCCTTTTTCGGCTGCTTTCTGCATTGCTTCCGTGACGCTCATCCCTTCCGGAATGTCCTCGACCCGCGGATAGGTGCCGATCAGTATGTCATCGGAAAATTCCTTCTGCACCGCCACGGCAATGCAGATGCCGTCCTGAAGCCGGACACTGATCATACCGAGCTCCGAGGCAGTCGGAAAATATTTCGAGATCAGATATTTGAGCTGTGCAAGCTGCTGCTCCTTGGTCGTGGATGCGCCGAGATTCATCTGCTGCGTCACATTCTCAAAATCCGCGCCGGTAAAGATATAATCACCGTTGAGCAGCTTGACCTTCACATCCTGACTGTCCATATCAGTCATCGCACTGGAAACCGCATTGTAAACGGTCTTGGCGGCTGTATTCACGGAGGATTTTCTCGCCTTCGTGATGTATCTGACAAGCGAGGTCACCACGCCTGCATCGACGCGCCATTCCCCCTTTTCGTCACAGGTCATCAGAACCGCATCCTCTGTAGTTTTTCCCTCCTGCGTCAGCGTAACCGGAAAAGCATACATCTTGGTCAGCGGCTTCACCATGGAGAGTGTCAGGAATGCAGTGCGGATGTCGGATGCAGCCGCCTTGTTATCTGCAACAACGGCTCTTGCCTCTTCCAGTGCCTTCTCGGTCTCCTCCTGATACTCCTTGAGCATCTGCGCATCCGTTTTCGGCTCCCCGATTGTATAGCTGTCAATCTTGTTGACTGTCAGCCCGTCGTCCGCAGCAAGCTCCTCATTTGTTTTCATATTGCCTTTTGTCATGCGCAGCAGATCGCCCAGACCGGACGCTTCGATCATGCCCAGCGTATCGCCTTCCGCGGCTGCATCCAGATAGCGCTTCAGCGCACGCTTTGCCGCAGCCTGATCCGCAGCCTCGGAGCTTGCTGCACCGAGCAGCTGATCCCATGTCAGCGAATTGCCTGCCAGCGTATTCTCTGCATAATACTGCAAGAGCAGCTGTGCGTCCGCAGCATCCTGTGCGCCGTCACCGTTCAAGTCGCCGCGCATATCCTCGGCTGCTGCCGGCATGATTCTCTGCTCCGCGACCATGCTGCGCGTATCGGCAGCCTGCTGCAAATCGCCGCCGCAGGACGTCAGAACGCCTGCACCGAGCAGCGCCGCGAAGATCAAAGCTGTTTTTCTGTTGTGATTCATATGATTTGTCCTCCTGATTGTCTGTATCGGCAGATGCAGAATCCTGCCTTTGCCGCATATTTCATCTGTACTTTCCCATGCAGTACCGCTGCTTATTTGAACATGTTTTTGCCGAGCTGCAAAAGCGAAAGCCGGATCAGCTCCGAAGAAGAAAGCGACGGGTCGAGCGAAGCCAACACACCTGCAACCTCACTCTGCGAATAGCCGAGCACCTGCAAAGCGCTCATCGCCTCCTCGAGACTGCCGCTGCCGACTGTCACCGGTGCAGCGGGAAGTCCCTCGCTCTGCACGGATTTTGCGACCTTATCCTTGAGTTCCAGCACAATCCGCTGTGCGGTCTTTGCGCCGATTCCCTTGGTCTTCGTGAATTGCTTATAGTCTCCTGCCGCAACTGCCAGCGCAAAGCGGTCAGGCGTAAAATCGGAAAGAATGGCAAGCGCCGCCTTCGGTCCGACACCGGAAATGCCTGTCAGCTGATCAAAGCAACTGCGTTCGCTGCGTTCAGAGAAGCCGTACAGCGCAATTTCGTCCTCACGAACGGTCATGCGCGTATAGAGCAGTGTCTCCTCGCCCGCGGCACCGACCGCCGCAGCCGTCTGCATGCTTGTCCGGCAGGCATATCCGATGCCGCCGCATTCGATTACGACAAGATTCGGCTCCTTATGGGAAACCTTTCCGCGAATATGGTCTATCAAAGCTGTTCCTCCGTTGCGATCAGTAATCCGGCTT
Organism: Oscillospiraceae bacterium; assembly: GCA_017550285.1. Classification (GTDB taxonomy): domain Bacteria; phylum Bacillota; class Clostridia; order Oscillospirales; family Ruminococcaceae; genus Firm-04. The sequence continues at coordinate 57,348 of JAFZPP010000021.1, read as the reverse complement.
GGCGCAGTGTCCGTGACAGATTGCCAGCGCCAGCGCATCCGCGGCATCATCAGGCTTCGGCACCTCGCTGAGATGCAGAATCCGCCGCGTCATATCCATGACCTGCTGCTTTTCCGCCTTGCCGTATCCGACGACAGCGGATTTGACCTGCAAGGGCGTATATTCCGAAACGGGAATCTGATGCTTTGCGCACGCGAGCAGAATCACGCCGCGCGCCTCAGCAACCATGATGCCGGTCGTTTTATTGGTATTGAAATAGAGCTTTTCGACCGCCATAACCTGCGGCCGGTAACGGGAGAGGAGAAAATCCATGTCATCGTAGATCTGGAGCAGCCTGCCGTTGAAATCGGTATGTGCCGGTGTCAGGATCGCGCCGAACTCGACCGTCCGGAAATCCATGCCCTGATAATCGACAATGCCGAATCCGACCGTTGCATAGCCCGGATCAATCCCGAGAATCCGCATGTTTTTTCAGCCTCCCATAAGTAGTCTATTCTATTATACCATATAATCACGAAAAAAGCAAGCAGAGAGCGGTATCTTTTTGCAGCAGCTGACGAACCGGAGCACTGCCCGCTGATCGCATATTATCATGGAATTTGCAGAGTAAAAGGAGGATAGAGGAAGGAGAAGAGAATAGACTTCGTTTGCAGAATGCTTACCAGATCTTTAGATCAATGGATGCGGGCACTGCCCGCCTGTTCTGAAAAAAGCATTGCCTGATTGAAGCATAGTCAACTATTTCTGCATCCTGCGTCTCCGGCGGGCTTCAGATCAATGGATGCGGGATGCGGGCACAGCCCGCCGCCTTGACTTTTATTTGCGGATTGTGATATAATATAGCAGGAACTGACGGAAAGGATGTGAGCGTATCAGAGTGAACAGTTATCTCGTCGGGCTGACCGGTCAGACCGGTGCCGGCAAGACAACCGTCAGCAGGCTGTTTGAAGCGGAAGGCATCGCAGTCATCAATGCGGATACCGTCGCGCGGCAGGTTGTCGGACGCGGTTCATCCTGCCTGCTGGCAATGCAGCGTGTCTTCGGCGACAGCATTCTTCTGCCGGACGGTCAGATGAACCGGAAAGCCGTTGCTTCGCTGATTTTCAGTGACGAAGCAGCACGGGCGCGGTATCAGGCAATCATCTATCCGTATATTACGCGGATGATCCGGCAGCAGGCGGAGCACTATGCAGAAAACGGCAGCCGCATCATTCTGCTCGATGCGCCGACGCTGTTCGAGAGCGGCATCGACCGCTTTTGCGAAGCCGTCATCTCCGTAATTGCGCCGCGTGATGTGCGGCGGACGCGGATTATCGAACGAGATGCGCTGACGGATACACAGGCGGAGCAGCGCATGAATGCACAGCATCCGGAGGAATTCTTCCGCGCGCATTCCGATGCTGTCATTGAAAATAACGGAAGTGAAGCCGCGCTGACAGAGGCAGTCGGACAGGTTGTCCGGATGCTGCGGCAGCAGGCGGAAATATATTTTGAATCTCATACAATCGACAAGGAGGAACTCACTTTGGAAAATCAGGATGCAGTCAAGACTTTGAAGGAATCTCTGCTGATGCAGAAAAAGAATGCAGCGCTGCTGCTCGATGATGCGAAAATTGCGGAATGCGATGCATTCTGCGAGGGCTATAAGACCTTCCTCGATCACGGAAAAACAGAACGTGAGGCGGCTTCCTATGCCGCAGAGCTGCTGGAGAAGCAGGGCTTCCGGCTCTGGAAGCGCGGTGACGCGGTCAAGGCAGGCGATAAGATTTACACCTGCAACCGCGGCAAGGCGATCATCGCGGCGGTGATCGGCAGCGAGCCGCTCGAGGACGGCATCCGGCTTTCTGCGGCACATATCGACTCGCCGCGTCTCGATCTCAAGCAGATGCCGCTCTATGAGGACGGTGAGCTTGCACTGCTCAAAACGCATTATTACGGCGGAATCAAGAAATATCAGTGGACGGTTCTGCCGCTGGCACTGCACGGCGTTGTCGCAAAGAAGGACGGCTCTGTCGTGCAGATTACGGTCGGCGAGGACCCTGCCGATCCGGTCTTCTGCGTGACCGATCTGCTGCCGCATCTGGCACAGGAGCAGGTCAAGCGTACCCTCGCGCAGGGCATCAAGGGCGAGGAGCTCAATCTGCTGATCGGTTCGCGTCCGTTCCGCAGCGATGAGGGCAGCGAGCTTGTCAAGCTGCGCATTATGCAGATTCTCAATGAAAAATACGGCATCACCGAGGCGGATTTCCTCTCTGCCGAGCTGGAGATCGTTCCGGCAGGCAGTGCGCGTGATCTCGGCTTTGACCGCAGCATGATCGGCGCATACGGGCATGATGACCGCGTCTGCGCATATCCGTCGCTGGCAGCACTGCTTGCGACCGAGCATCCGCAGCATACTGCCGTCGTCATTCTGACCGATAAGGAAGAAATCGGCAGCGAGGGCAATACCGGCTTGCAGTCTGCGTATTTCTGTCATTTCATGAAGGATCTGGCGGCTGCATTCGGCACGGAGGCGCATACGGTCTTTGCCAATTCGCAGTGCCTTTCTGCGGATGTGACGGCTGCATTCGATCCGACCTTTGCCGATGTGAATGACCGCAGAAACTGCGCATATATCAATTACGGCGTATGCATGATGAAGTATACCGGCGCGCGCGGCAAGAGCGGCTCCTCGGATGCTTCTGCGGAATTTATCGGAAAGATGCGCACGCTCTTTGATGAGGCAGGCGTGATCTGGCAGACCGGTGAGCTCGGCAAGGTCGATCTCGGCGGCGGCGGTACGGTCGCTGCCTATCTCGCAAACCTGAATATTGATACGGTTGATGTCGGCGTTCCGGTGCTCTCGATGCACGCACCGTTTGAGGTCGTCAGTAAGATCGACGTTTATATGTGCTACGAAGCCGTTTTGGCATTCAACCGTTCCTGACGGTCTGATTGAATATGAATTAAGCCGCTGAAATTCGCGTAAATGCTGAATTTCAGCGGCTGTGTTATGCTGTCCGGCGGTTACTGTGCATCCCTCACCGTGCAGCGATCTCTTTCATCAGCGCCTCTGCTGTGCGGTCAAGGAATGCCGGATTGAGGGCGCGGATATAATAGGATTCCAGATCGTCATGGATTTGCAGCGCATCAGAGAGCAGCGCAATGACCCGCTGTTCGGTCTGTGCGGCGGTTCTGCTGCAAAAACGCAGCAGGGAACGGTGCTTTTTCAGCAATGCAGGATCATAAAACCGCTGCATCCGGATGCAGGAGACCGGCGCCGGCAGATCAGGCGCGGAGAACTCCGTGACGGCGGCGAGGATCAGCTTCTGCGCCGGAAGAATCAGCATCACCGGCGGGAAGTCGGGTCGGGTGAGCGCCTGCGTCACCTCGCAGAGATTGCCCGAAGCGGCTGCGTATTCCGCGAGCTGCCGCAGCAGGAAGGCAGCGCCGGTCCGCAGCGGATCATGAATCAGAATCAGGTCAAAGCCCTCCGGCAGATACCGGAGATATCCTTCGGGTGTCAGCGCTGCGCTCTGCCGGTACAGCACATCGCCCTGCTGACCGGTCGTTCTCGGAATCAGGCGCCTGCCGAGCCTTGCCGCAAAGCCTTGCAGCTTTTCCTGCTGCAACGCCAGTGCACCGGTGTCCGCAATGATCGCCTCCATTTCTGCGATGCCGGCAATCCCTTTGCGCGCCTGCATATGCGCAGACTGATTCTCACGGTAAAGCCGCAGAATCTCTGTGCGGCTCTCTTGCAGCACCTTGGGTGAGAGTCCTGCCGCCAGATCGACAGTTTCTCCGGTGACATAGGGGAGCGGTGTGCCGGATTCATGCGGCGCGGTCGCATCTGCGATGAATACACCGCGTTCCTCCAGCACGACGGCATCCAGCGAGCGCGGATCCGAGGCGCAGTGCCAGCAGGAGATATCCTCGCCCGAAAAGGCTGCTGCGATCTTTTTCATCAGCGTCGATTTGCCGGTCCCGGGACCGCCTTTCAGATAGTATCCGTAGCAATCGCGGTGTGCTGTCCAGAAGGATGTGGAAAAACCTACCGGAGATGCACCGCCCAGAAAATATGTTCTTTGCATGATAACCTCCCAAATATTGCGGCTGTGCCGTTTGCCTTATTCTATGCAGTTTGGGGCATATTGCTACAAAAAGCGGTCGGCGAAAATGTGTTTTTCAGGGATGCGGCGCATTTTATTGTATGATGTTTGACAAATTATCTGTTTTCGTGTATAATAACGTAGATAAAGACAGAAGAATTTCCGAATGAGGAGAGATTGGATTGGAGAATCATCTGCGGCTGCGCGATCTGCTGCTGCTGATCTGTGCGCCGGTTCTTGTGCTGATTCTATGCAGCTGCGGCGAGGTCATCCAGATTCCGGATGATGCCGAGGCACTGCTGCCGGATCATGTGCTTGCGAGCATTCTGACGACGTCTACCACAGTCGGTACGACGACAACTGTCACGATTGATCCGGCGTGGCAGGAGCATACGCTCGAAAACTACAACGGCAGAAACGGCGTTGTGATTCAGGGTGTACCGCATTATACGCAGTTTACAAGCTATTTTACGGCATGTGAATCGTTCGCGTCGGTATCTGTGCTGCAATATTTCGGCGTGGATATTGATATTGAGCGCTTTGTGGAAAAGTATCTGCCGAAAGCGGCGTATCCGGATGTCGGAAAAGACGGCGAGATGCACGGCGCAAGCCCGTGGGAATTCTTCATCGGTGATCCGAGAGACCCCGGCGGCTTCGGCTGCTATAATACGGCGATCTCCAAGGCGATCAACAAGATCGCGGACGGACTCGCCAAACCGCTGAACGGCTATTCGATTGATAAGCTGTGCAGCGATTTTATCGACAAGGGACAGCCGGTCATTTTCTGGGGCACGATCTACATGCAGCGTCCCTACGTCAGCGAATTTCACTGGATTCTGCCGGACGGCAAGCTCTATGAATTCGTCAATCCGGAGCACGCACTGGTGCTGATCGGCTATGACGATGATTATTATTATTTCTGCGATTCGATGTCGGGCAACGATATCACGCCCTATTACAGGAAGGCGGTCGAGGCAGCCTATGAGGGACTTTCCAAGCAGGCGGTCGTGATCGACCCGCTGATTCTGGAAGCGATGCCGCAGGATCTGCGCGTGCCGAAGGAAGCCGAGCCGGAGATTGCAGATGAAGAACTTGGAAGGGAGGCGGCATGATGCAGCTCCCGAACGATGTGTTTATTCTGTTCAGCTTTCTGAATACGCAGCTCCGCGATACGGGGCTGACGCTTGCGGAATTCTGCTCCGAGCATCAGCTTGATCTTTCTGCACTGACTGAAAAAATGAAGGCGGCAGGCTTTCGCTATGACGAAGCGCAGCGGCGCTTCCGCTGAATATGCAAAAAATCCCGAATGCAGCGTTTCTGCACTGCATTCGGGATTTTTCTATGCTGTTTTGTTTTCAGGAGAGGGCTGCCGCTCTTGCCTTTTCGACCTCGAGCCGCAGCTTGGCTGCGAGATAGCCGGTTTCCAGCGAGAGGAAGGTTTTGGAGACAATGCGGTAGAGCGGTGTGCGTTCCAGTTGCAGCTTCAAGCCGATTCGCGTCGCCGTGCCGCTGACGGTCCGCATGGAAAGATGCTTGAGCGTCCAGATCGAAAAGCGCGTGTGGAACTGTCCGTGCGTGCTCAGCGGTCCGGTGTAATTACTCCAGCTTTCATCCGCTCTGCGATTGCCTTCGGCGCCGCCGGAGTCTTCCGGTACCTGCTGCGGTATATCGCCGTCCTTGCTGATAGAAAACTGGGATTCGGTAATATCAATCGGCGTATCGGAAGCGTCAACTGCTGTGATGCGCAGCTCGTAGTCACCGTCGGGGAGCGTGGAAAAGATCAGCTTTTTCGTGAAGAAGCCGGTCAGCTTGTATTCGCGCGCATGCGGATAGACCGTGACGGTCTGGACGGGCTCGCCGGGCTTATTGATATCGTAGATTGCGCCGGTGATTGTCCGGATGACGGATTCGGAGTTGATCGTTCCGGCAATCGTAAAGTTGGAACCGTTACGGAGCGAGCCGCTCGGGAGTACGGAGTTGACAATCGTTGCCGCGTGGTTGAAGTAGCTGTATGTATAGCAGATATTGCAGTCAACGGTCGTGCGGATGCCGGGTGCTCTGCCGCAGCCGGAATACTGCCAGATTGTAGCTTCGCCAGAGAGATCGTGACCGGCAGGGCTTGTCAGTCCGTTGATTGTGTTGAAGTAATTTGCCTCCCAGATCGGATAGCCTGCCTCCTGAATCTGCTTGCGGTCGATGCACTCATTGAAGAATGCGGAGCTGGAATAGACGCCTGCCGTATGACCGGCATCTTCGATCATTTCCAGACCGGTCAGCAGTGCCGGCATAAAGACGCTCGGGGAGAGATGCTCCTGCCGCGATGCCGATTCCATATCGAGAAAAACCGGAAACTCAAAGGATTTATCCTGCAAAAAGCTGAGCATGTAGGAGACATCCTCTTCAAATTCCTCGGTGCTGGCGGCATCCGTGAACATATAGCAGCCGACGGCGATACCGGCAGCCTTTGCTGCGGCATAGTTCGTCTCGAAGGTCGCATCGACCTCCCAGTCGTTATATGCGCGGATGACCTTGCAGCAGCGCAGAATGACGAATTTGACATCACTTGCCGCGAGCGTTTCCCAGTCGATCTCCTCCTGATATTTGGAGATGTCGATGCCGAGAATTTCAGCAGCAGCCGATGCAGCAGGCGGAGCGGTATCCGCTGCCGGTTCCGTCATCATGAGAAAAAACAGCAGCACTGCCGTCAGAAGCGCCGAGATCCGGCGCAGAATACAGTTCAAGATACCACTCCTTTCCGCATAAAAATACAATCCTATACATTATAGCACAATTTCCGAAAAAAAGCAAGTCCGATGCAATGCAAAAAAGGCAGGAGACCGCTGAACGGCTCCTGCCCGAATTGGGTCGCATTATTTCTTTTTTTTGCCTGTTTTTTTCTTTGCCGGCGCTTTTTCCGCAGCCTCATCGGATTGCTTCGGCGCTGTCTTTGCTTTCTTTTCCGCTGCCGCCCTGACCGGCTCGGCAATCGGTTCTGCTGCCAGCATACCGAGCAGACACCAGAACAGCGGCGAAACCGTCAGCACCGAGATGCCCGTCATGGATGCCGCCGTATACAGCACGACCGCACCGCCTGCCGCCGGAACCGTCCAGCTTTTCAGCACGCCGCGACGCTTCCATGCCAGTACGAAGCAGACAACCAGCAGCGCCAGATGCATCAGCAGCGACGGGATGCCGCGCGTTGCTGCAATATACAGCAGATCGTTATAGGGACGGTCAACCGCATTCGTATTGGAGCCGATCTCGTAGGATGTCCGAAGCTGCGTGAAATAGAAGTTATCCGGTCCGACGCCGAGCAGCGGGTCAATTTTGATTGCACGGATGCCCTGTTCGCGGCAGTATTTCAGCACGGATGCCGCATCGTAGATATTGAAGCTCTCCGCCTTTGTGCCGCTGTATGCGCCGGCGGTGCTGAGACGGTAGTAACCGTCATCCCAGACGATGCCGCCGTCATAGAGCGCTGCATGCGGATTGCCGTCGCGGTCCTTGAAGGTAAACCCGTTCGGCATTTTGATCTCTGCCGTATCCGCTTCGACTGCCGAAACGCTGAGACCCTTCTGCGGCTCCTTGTTGACGGTTTTATCCGGATGATAATACATATGGTTCATGCCGGGCGCAATAAAAATCCAGCCGGCAGCCAGAACCGCTGCGCAGAGTGCAGTGACCGGTACGGCAAATGCCTTCCCCTTTGCAGCACTGCGCTTGACGGCAAACAGGATCAGCGCCAGCAGTACGGCGCCGCAGCCTGCAATCAGTCCGGCGATTGTCTGCGTCCGGAAGGACATCATGACAGCCAGTCCGCCGCAGATGATGCCGCGTGTCCGCGTCTGCTTATCCTCTGCATAGAGCGCAGTCGGAATCGCAACAGCAGCCAGCATGCCGAGCAGCATGGCATAGGTCACGGGGCTGTCGGTCAGACCGGCAGGCAGACGGACATTCCAGAAGAGCATCGGGTCAATATTTCGGTATGCATTGAGTCCCTTGGAGGAATCAATATAATCGAAGACCGGCAGCGCCTGAAAGAATCCCCAGACGCCCTGCACGATGCCGAAATTCAGGATGCCGCGCAGGAAATATTCCCTGTCGTCCTTTTTCCGCAGCATGGTGCCGAGATAAAAGACAGACGCATAAATCAGCAGCGCCAGCCAGCCTTCATCTCTGCCGTCCTGTCCGAAGAACGATGTCTTGAGATCATAGGAATGGAACAGCGAAATTGCTGCCCAGCCGAGCATTGCCGCAAGGATGCAGCAGGGAACTGCCATTGCTTTGCTGAACTGCCTGCGCATCAGTCCGATCACGACCGTGATGATTGCAAATACACCGGCGATTGAGAAGAAAATCGCAACAGCACGGAGCATAATCATAATCAGTGCGAAGACCATGCCGCCGCCGCCCTCATTGACCATTTCGGAGAGGCGCATATTGGCGGAATTTGTCAGCTGATTGATGCCCTCCGAAGCGGCGACCGCCCAGAGCATGCCGAGCACCAGCTTGCCGCAGGCGCGGCGGTACTTATCCAGATCCATATTCAGGATAAAGTTCGATTTTTCAGATGTTCCGAAGATTGTTTTAGCCATATTACCACTCTTTTACAGCAATGCGCATGATCCGGAAAAGAATCATGCGCATTGAAATTTGACTGCGTTATTTTGCCACATCGACCGCGCGGCTCTCACGGATGAGATTGACCTTGATCTGACCCGGATATTCCATGTCATTTTCGATCTGCTGCGCGATTTCTCTTGCAACGAGAATCATGCGCTCATCGTCAATGACCTCCGGCTTGACCATGATGCGAACCTCTCTGCCTGCCTGCATGGCGTAGCACTTTTCGACGCCCTCATAGGACATGCAGATTTCCTCGAGCTTCTGGAGACGCTTGATGTAGCTTTCCAGATTCTCGCTGCGTGCGCCGGGTCTTGCGGCGGAGATTGCATCGGCAGCCTGCACGATGCATGCGATTGCGGTCTTCGGCTCGACATCGTTATGATGCGCCTCGACTGCATGGATGACCTCTGCCGGTTCCTTGTACTTGCGGCAGACGTCCACACCGATTGCGACATGCGAACCCTCGATCTCAGCGGTCAGCGCCTTGCCGATATCATGCAGCAGACCTGCGCGTCTTGCCATATTGGCATCGACGCCGAGCTCCGATGCAAGGATACCCGACAGCGTTGCGACCTCAATGCTGTGGTTCAGCACGTTCTGACGGTAGCTGGTACGGAAGGTCAGTCTGCCGAGCAGACGGATCAGCTCGGGATTGAGACCGTGGACATTGGTTTCCAGGACGGCGCGTTCGCCCTCCTGCTTGATGCGCTTTTCGACCTCTCTGCGTGCCTTGTCAACCTTCTCCTCGATGCTCGCCGGATGGATTCTGCCGTCCACGATGAGCTTTTCCAGTGCGATTCTGGCGACCTCGCGGCGAACCGGATCGAAGCACGAAAGGGTAATTGCCTCCGGCGTATCGTCGATAATCAGATCGACGCCGGTCAGGGACTCGATGGAGCGGATATTTCTGCCCTCGCGTCCGATGATTCTGCCCTTCATCTCGTCATTCGGCAGCGGAACGACCGAAACTGCGACCTCGGAAACCTGTTCTGCGGCACATTTTGCGATTGCCATGGAGATATGGCTTCTGGCAATGTCCTCGCAGGTGGTCTTGATCTGCTGGTCATAGGCAGCAATCTTCACAGCCTTTTCATGCACGAGATTCTGGTCGAGCTGCTCGAGCAGGTAATCCTTAGCCTGCTCCTTGGTGAACTCGGAAATGCGCTCGAGCATATCAATTTCGCTGCGCTTGAGACGTTCGATCTCCTCGCTGCCTGCCTTCTTGATCTGCTCTGCTTCCGCAAGGCGCTCCTCAGCCTGATGAATCTTATTCTGGAGCTGTTCCTCCTTGCGTTCAAAGTGCTCTGTTTTTTTGTCGAGATTCTCTTCCTTTTGCTGGATTCTGCGCTCCTGGCGGCTCATATCGGCTCTGCGGTCCTTGATTTCCTTTTCTGCATCGGTACGCAGCTTGAAAATCTCATCCTTTGCCTCAACGAGCGCAGCCTTTTTGCGGTCCTCCGCCTCCTTGGCAGCGGAACTCCGGATCCGCTCAGCTTCTTTCTCGGCACTCCCGATTGCAGCCTCTGCATCACGCTTGCGCTGCTCAATGCCCTTCTGGACACCGCGGGATTCTGCCTTTTCGATCTGTGCATTGACATCCTGCTTCGCTTTGGATGAACCGATAAAGAAACCGGCAGCCGCACCGGCAACCAGTGCGACAATAATCAGCAGAACGGCAACCCCCGGATTCAGCGCCGCAACCAGCATGAGGGTACTAAGTGTCATACTGTGCTTTCCTCCTAACATTCTCAAATTGATATTCTGTATTTATCATTTGATTCTGCGGCAGGAAACACGCCGTTGGATGATTCAGTTTTATGCTTATCATACAGGGCACCGGCGGACGGCATGTATATATTTCTGCGCATCGGGTACCCATATCATAAACCTGCCGGCAGCTCAGAGCGCAGCACGACAGGCGTTCAAAAAAAGATCAGCAGCGGCATCTGCCGCAAAACACCATCGGAAGCACCGGCTGAAACAGAAACAGCCCTGACTTCCGGTGCAATGCATAATACACAATCTTAGTATACTATACTTTCAGCCGAAAGTCAAGGGCTATTTTGTATTTTCTGCGATTTTATCCGACGGTGATGCTGCCGGGATACATCCTTGCAGCGAGTGCGGAATGGGAATCCTTCGCCGCAAAGAGCAGGAGACTGTCGCTTGAGAAGCGGTATACCGTACCGGATGCGGCGTCCTCCGGAATCTGATACTCGAGCGTGAGCAGCTTGATTCCTGCCGGAAGATGCACTTCATTTTCGCCGCCGAATACCAGAATCGCCTCCGGATTGACTGCCGGGAACGGCGTATTCCAGATCACATGCTCGCCGGTCATCTGCACGATTTCCGTGCTGCGCCGGAGCAGCGTCGGTGCCGGCGCGTCATCAGGACAGTTCAGCAGCAGATTGCACTGGAAACCTGCGACGTTCAGATCCTCTGTCAGTACAACATCCACGGTCACGGTTCCGCCGGCGGTACAGGTGAGATCAGCGACCACAATATTTGCCTGTTCCGGTGTTTCCGCAATCTCAAACGTATTGTCCGGCTCGGTTGTTGTTGTCGTCGTCTCCGCGGTCGTTGTTGTGACTGTTGTGGTGGTCGGCGGGGTTGTTGTGGTCTGCTCCGCCGTTTCCGTTGCGGTAACGGTCTCTTCGGTTGTTGTCTGCTCGGTCATTTCTGCGGACTGCGTGGTATCAGCGGCAGTCTGCAAGGCGGTTGTTGCAGTCGTTCCGGCAGTCGTTGTCTGCTGTACGGATGAAGCTGTACGGGTTGTCTCCGGTACAGTTGTTGTGCCCTTCGCAGCAGTGACGGTGATTCCGGTAACTGTTTCCGCCGGCGGCGTCAGCTGTTCTTCTATGAGCACACTGCTCTGCTGCGTCATCGGATTATCCGTTACGCCGCGGTACAGCCGGATTCCGCCGCCTGCGATCAGCAGGAGACATGCCGCCGAGAGCGCCGTGCGCAGACTGAACCGCCGGACCTCTTTCAGATTGATCCGTCCGGCTGCCGGCAGAGCGGAATCCTGCGCCGCAGCACGCTGCTGAATCTCCTCACGGACGCGCTGCATCTGTTCCGGCGTCATATCAAATGCACCGTGCAGCTGCCGGTACAGCCCTGTATCATGTTGTTCTTGCTGCTTCATGCGTTATCCACCCCCGTTTCCTTCCGGATCATTTCACGCGCCCGGGCGATTCGCGTCCGGACGGTACTGTCATTCAAATGCAGAATATCAGCGGTTTCCCTGACGGAATATCCCTCGACCGCAAAGAGCAGCAGCGGCAGACGGTATTTCTCCGGCAGTGCAAGCAGTGCCTGCATGACCTGCTGTACATCGGCGGCACGGTCGCTGACCGGAATCTGCTCCATGACCTCCTCCGCCTCACGCTTTCTGCGCAGCCAGTGCCGCAGCAGATTCTTGCAGCGGTTCCGCACAACGGTCGCAAGCCATGCGCGTGCATGTGTTTCATCCGGAAAACTGATATCTGTTTCCAGCAGCCGGACAAAGACATCCGCAGTGACATCCTCCGCATCCGCCGGATTTTTCATATAGGAAAGCGCAATGCTGTATACAAAATTAGCATACTTTCGGTAAAGCGAAGTAAACGCTTCATCCTGCATCCTTCCACTTCCTTCCGTTCCCGTTTCACCCTTATAAAGTGTAACAATTTATATGCGGCATTGTCCCACTGCTCCGAAAAAATCGTCACAGTGCACAAAACGCCGTGCTGTTTCTTGTGCATATCACTGATTTGAAAAATTTTTTGAGACATTTCCCGCCGCCGATTGTTTCCATTACAGCGGCGCGGAAACGTGTCATCCGCGGCGCACCGTTTTCGTTCTCACCCCCCAAACCCCGACATCATGCTGACTGACAGAATAGAAGGAGCGATCTGCGGGACAAGCAGCAGGGAATTTCCGTACTGTTCCGGCTGCCGCAGGAGCGAATGAAACCTTATGCAACCATGAATGCCATGAATGCCAAGAAGAAGCAGAACGGCCGGAATCCCTTGACTTAAAATGCCGCTGACCCGAAGCCGGATGAAAACCAGGGGATTCTTGCCGCTGTGCAGGCATACGGCACAACACAGGCAGAAAATTATGTCATCGGCAAACCGGACAGTGCAAAATCCGCTCCGCGCGGCTGCATTGCGGCTGCCCTGACATCAACCGAATTCGTAAATCAATCACTTACAGATCAGAAAGACAGGCGGCTGCCGGCGCATATTACGCCGCGGTAACGAATCTGTCAGAACCTTAAACTACGCAAAATACGCCGCTCCTCCCCCCTGGCGGCATTTCATAGTTCCCTGCGGTGCACGGCTGCACGTTTGCACGGGGTCCGTGCACCGCAGCATGACTCAATCCCTATTCATACTTTGCCATGCAGCGGAATCCGGCGGCTTATGTCGGGTTCCGCTGCATTTTTATGCCTGTTCGACATCGTAGCCGGCAGCGCGGATCAGCCGGTTATAGACCGCGAGCCCGACGCCGTCTGTACGGGGCGCGCGGACATAGAGATGCGTGATATGCGCTGCGTCCGCATCGCGCAGTGCCGCAAAAAATGCCGCCGCGCGTGCTTCGTCGGTATCGCCGTAGGTCTTGCAGGGGATGCCGCATGCCGCACAGGCTTCCGCATCCGCGTCAAATACCAGTGCGCAGACGCCTTCGGCAATCCGCGGCTCCATATACCGCAGAAATGCATCGCGGTCACCCTGCACAAGCGTGACCTGCGCATTCGGCGCGTAGTGCTTATATTTCATGCCCGGCGAGCGGACAACCGTATCCGGTGAAATCTGCGCAAGAACCGCATCATCGACAATCACGCGCTTTGCAGCCGTTTGCAGCTGTTCCGGCGTCACAAAGCCCGGCCGCAGCACGCGGACAGTCTCTGCATCATCCAGCACGATGACCGTCGATTCCACGCCGCAGAGACAGATTCCGCCTTCCAAGACCGCCGGAATCCGCCCGTCCATATCCTGCATCATATGCGCAGAGGTCGTCGGGCTCGGGCTGCCTGAACGGTTGCCCGAGGGGGCTGCGATCGGTACGCCGGATGCTTTGATCAGTGCCTGCGCGACCGGATGCGCCGGAAACCGCACGCCGACCGAATCAAGCCCGCCTGCCGTCACGGAAGGAATCCGCTCCGTGCGCGGCAGGATGATCGTCAGCGGTCCGGGCCAGAATTTTTCTGCGAGCTTTGCCGCCAGCGGGGGAATCTCCTGCACGAGCGGCGCCCAGTCCGCGATATCTGCAATATGCACGATCAGCGGATTGTCCGCAGGTCTGCCCTTCGCCGCAAACACTTTGCGCACGGCATCCGGATTTCCTGCGTCGCAGGCAAGCCCGTAGACCGTTTCCGTCGGCATGCCGACCGGCTCGCCCTGCCGGATCAGCGCCGCGGCTTCTTCGATATCATTTTCATGTAACAGCTTGGTTTTCAATGATTGTTCATTCCTCTCGTCTTTCGCAGAAAGTGATCTGATATATGCACTTCTGCTCCCGTCCCACAGGCATTTGGTACATACGCCGTTCCGGAACACATGGCAGCAGTTTTCATAACCGTACAGCACCGATGCGCATTCCGGACAAAGTGCCTTCATTCGGGAAGTGCCGCGCCGGAACCGGCTGCCGCATTCTTCACATACGGCAATATCGTTATCATTTGTATTCATCGCAGCGCATATGCCTCATTTCGCAGATGCAGGCAGTGCGGCGTGATATATTCTTTGTGAATATACTCGATTTCCTGCAAATAGGTCTCGTCCTGCATACTGATGCGGGTATCTGTCAGTTCCGTAAAAGGCGCAAGTTTCTTGGCATATCTTGCAAGCGTATTGTAAATCTTCGCTGTATTGTCCGGTCGGGGCACAAATACCTTGTCCGCATCGTAATATCCCGTCGTGCAGTAGAGTCTGGCTCTGCTGATGCGCTTTTCCGCATCCGAAATACAGGAGAAACCTGCTTCAATCAGCGCATTTCCGCCTGCGGAAGCATAGCTCTGCACATACCGCTTGCCGTACATATCTGTACCGAATGTCAGTTCTCCTGCGTCCGGCACATAGAAATAATAATGTATGCAATCCGGCGTGACAATATCCGCAGAAAAGCCGCGGCTGATTTCGGCAGCATGTTCATTGCGAATGATCTCGCAGCCGAGCTCGAGTGCTTTCTCTGCAAGCCGCAAAAAGCATGCATATTCCATATAATAATTGATCTGCTTACCCATGTCTCTCACTCAGCTTTTCAGCCTGCTCCGCCTGCATCAGCGCATCAAATACCGCATCGAGATCGCCGTTCATGACGTCCTCGAGCCGGTAAAGCGAAAAGCCGATGCGGTGATCGGTCAGGCGCGACTGCGGAAAATTATAGGTCCGGATTTTCTCGGAGCGGTCGCCGGTGCCGACCTGTCCTCTGCGCTCCGCGGCGACCTGTGCATCCTGCTCTGCCTGTGCTTTGGCAAAGAGCCTTGCACGCAGCACGGCAAGTGCTCTGTCCTTGTTTTTATACTGCGAACGCTCATCCTGACATTCGACGACCATGCCGGTCGGGATATGCGTGACGCGGATTGCCGACGATGTTTTGTTGATATGCTGACCGCCCGCGCCGCTTGACCGGAATACGTCGATGCGCAGATCGTTCGGATTGAGCTCGAGCTCGACATCCTCGACCTCCTGCAAAACGGCAACTGTCACCGTTGAGGTGTGCACTCTGCCCTGCGATTCCGTTTCCGGCACGCGCTGTACGCGGTGTACGCCGCTCTCGAATTTCATCTTCGCATAGACATGGTCGCCCGAGAGCGAGAAGGTTACTTCCTTCGTGCCGCCGAGTTCGGTCTGGCTGAGGTTCATGACAGTCTGCTGCCAGCCCTGCCGTTCCGCATACATCGAATACATGCGGTGCAGGGAATGTGCGAAAAGCGCTGCCTCCTCACCGCCCGCGCCGCTGCGGATCTCGACGATCACATTGCGGCTGTCGGCTTCATTCTCCGGCATCAGCAGGCGCTCGATCTCTGTTTTCAGTTCTGCGAGCCTTGCGGTTTCCGTGAGCCGCTCCTCCTGTGCCATGGCGCGGAATTCGGCATCGGATTCCGGATCGGCAAGCAGTGTATCCAGCCCGTCAATCGTATTTTTGCATGCAGAATAGCTGCGGTACGCCTCGATCACCGGCGTCAGCTGCTTGTATTCCTTCATCAGTGCTGCGAGCTTGGACGGGTCCGCTGCAATGCTGCCGTCCTGAAGCCGCTCCGTCAGTTCGTCATATTTCTGCTCCGCGATCCGGAGCTGTTCTTCAAACTGCATCTGTTTCATCCTTTCATTCGGACACATACATATTTATTATACCACAGAATGGCGGGAAATGCAACTGTTTCTGCTGCGGGCGGGCAGTGCCCGCCTTCATTGATCTAAAGTTCTCAGGCAGATCAGCTAAATACTTCTCTCAGCTTGCTTTTTGCGGCATAATGTGATATAATATGCAGCAGAATGCATGTACCGATTGGAGTGAATTCCGATGCAGAATCGAACCAATAAACTGACCCTGCGTCCCGCCCTTCCGCAGGACAATGACGGCATCCGCAGTATCTTATCACATTCCGGCACCGGCGGCAGCATCGACGTACAGCAGCTGCGCGGCGAATCTCCCCTGACTTCCTACAGCGCAGACGGCGATGACGTCCGGCTCATCACCGCAGACGATGCGGAAATCGGCAGGCTTGCCGCAGTCGGCGGCGTAATCATGCGAACCGAATACCTCGGCGGCATTCCCTCACGCTGCGCCTATCTGCCGCGGCTCCGGATTCACAAAGCCTATCAGAGCACCTTCCGGCAGACCGCAGAAATGTATGCGCTGCTCGGAGCGCAGCTTTCGGACTGTGCCTGCTGCTATACAGCCGTACCGGAATCCGATGCGCGCCTGATCGGCATACTCGAGCAGCAGCACCGCAGCCTTCCGGCGCACCGGTATCTCGGGAAATACACCGTCTACTGTTTCCGCGGCGACAAAAAGCTGCTGCCGCTGCAATCGCGCAAAGACGGCTTTGATACGCTGATGCATCTGTACTATTCGCAGTATGCGCTCACGCCCTGCAAACCGGATTACGCAGGCTTCGGCAAACGGCGTTTCTTCGGCTACCGCAGAAACGGCGAGCTGCTCGCCTGCTGCTTTGTCAGCGATCAGCAGCAGACCAAATCCTACAAAATCCGCGCCTATCACGGCGCCTGCGATAAGCTCACAAAGCTGCCGGTTCAGCTGACAGGCTATCCGCAGATTCCGTCTGCCGGCAGCGAAATCCGGCACGGCGTTGTGTCCTATCTCTACGTTCGGGACAATGATCCGGCACTGTGCAGACGCTTTCTGCGGTCCGTCGCGGCGGTCTCGGGATTCCCGCTGCTGATCTGGGGCGGCTATGCATCACATCCGCTCAGTTCCGCAGTCAGACATATGCGCAGCTTCCGCTTCGACTTCCGTCTCTATGAGGTACTCTGGGACGGCGCCGCCCCTGCAATCAACGGAAAGATCGGTCTGGAAGCTGCATTGATTTAAGACATCCGGACAGGAGGACAACATGGAACAGAAGCATTACAATCCGAACAGCCCCGTGCCGCTGGAATACGATTCGCCGGGACTGAAAAAGCAGCGCAAACCGACACCCGAGGAGGAAGAAGCATTCCGCGCATTCCTGCTGGAGCATCCGGAGCTGCGCAACGGCAGATTGAAAATGAACACGCTCGACGGTCCGAAATGGCTGTTTATCTTCGTTGCGGTTTCCATGATTCTCGGCATTCTCATATTCTGCGTCGGCGCGTTTCTGAATGACAGCGCGCCGGATATGAGCGAACTCCTGATGCCGATCGGGCTGGTACTGGCAATCGGATGCCCGACCGTCGGCGCCGTGATTGACAAGCTCCGGCGCGAAAAGAAGGACGGCGCAAATGCAAACATGTGGTCCTTCAAAACAAATTATACACCGGCATACGCAGAGGAAGACACAAACTTTGAACCGCACACACCGGCTAAATGGATTTTGATTTCCTGCGGCATCGGTGTTGTGCTCCTGATTGCGTCAATTCTGGTCTTCCCGACTGTGTTTACCGGTCAGACAGCCTTTCTGCTCGGCATTTCTTCCGGATTTCTCGGATGCCTGCTGCTGACGGTCAGTCTTGCAGCGGACGGGCGGCATGACGCGGCGCTGATATGGGGCATTCTCACAGCTGCCGCTGCCGGCATTCTGATTCCCGGTCTGATCAATGCAGCACAGCCCTTCCGGAGCCGTGATATACTTACAAACATGATTCTCCTGTTATCCGGCGGCGTGCTGATGCTCGCTCCGCTGATCTTTATTCTGTTCAGACGGCTGACCTGTTCCGAGATTGTGACGGCAGCCTGCGAACATCAGGATGTGCATGCCGAAAGACGACACCGTACAAACAAAAGCAATTTTTCGTATACGCACTACTGGAAATACGAATGGAACGGAAAGTATTATATTCACAGAGAATACAGACTTCTGCGTGATGACGCAAATCTGGATGAAGCGCCTGTGCGCATCAATCCGCAGCATCCGCATATGTTCTACCGCAGAAGCGTTCCGGCAGCATGTCTCTGGTTTTTCGCCGTCGGCGGACTGATCTTTTTTTGCACATGCCTCACGCTCTGGCTTGCCTGACAGCAAACATCAACAGCCGCAGAACCGTTATTCATCCGGTCCTGCGGCTGTTTTGTTTTCTTCTGAAACCGGCAGCGGATAGTCCGTACCGGAAAGCTCTGCCGTATAATGCAGCAGAATATGCATTGCATCGGCAACGTCCAACGCGCCGTTCTGATCGGTGTCGCCGTTGCGGCGCTGCGTTGCGGTGAGCGTCACGGGATTGCCTGCAACGGTCTCTGCATAGTAAATCAGCAGCATCTGCGCATCCTCCAGCGAGACCGTCCCGTCATCGTTGAAATCGCCGCAGCGGAATGCACGCGGAATCGCAGCAAGCTCCCGTTCCGCATCCTGCATGAGCTGCTCCGCCGCCGCAGAGGATTCTGCCGCTTTCAGCTTGTCCGACACCGATTTTTTCAGCACGGAAACCGTTTTCTGCTCCTCGGTATCATATTCCGTGAGGCGCCCTGTTGTCTGACGGGTCAGCGAAGCAAGACAGCGCTGCACGGTCTCCGCAAGAAATGCATCATGCAGAAAAGCGCGCCGCTTTGCAAGATTGCTGCGGATATACTCCACACATTCCGCATAGGTCGTCCCGTTTTCCGGACCGATCGGCTTATAGGGCTTTCCGCCGAACATATGCCAGCGGATGCGGTTCATTTCCGCGGCAGGCGCAATCGCGTCACGCATCTGCATGATGCCGCCGGAGGGATCGGTCAGCGCTGCAAGATACGCATCAAATTTCTGCTCATAGAGCAGCGCCGCACGCCGCGCAAATGCATCATCCCCCCAGAGCCGCAGAATCCATGAACGGTCGGTGATGCCGGTCAGCGGCGCAGTCTCCGGCGAATAACCGCTGACGGGCACATAGCGCGCATAGATTGTTTCCGGCACAACCGAATAATGTGTTTCACCGTCCGGATCGGTGACCGCCATGCTGTAATTCTGAAACGCAAGGTCAAAATCCCAGACCGGACCGTAATGCAGCTTGCCGTCTCCGGTCAGATCGGATTCCTTATAGAAATAGAAGCTCGTTGTAAAGCCGTCCGTATTTTCGGTAATCTCCTGTATCAGATACCCGAGCGCAAGCGAATCGACATCGAGATATTCGCTGTAATGTCTGCCGAGACTGTTGCAGCCGGTATCGGAATAAACCGCATCCTCCAGCGCCTGCACAAATCCGCGGATGTATTCCGTCTGCGCCTTCGATGCATATTCCGGCGAACATACATCAAAAATCACGCCGCGGTCCGTCACGAATTCACCGTTCTTGGCGCGGCTGCGCACCTGAAACTCCAGCAGATAGCCGCCGGTGATATCTTCAGGATCATTCGGAATCTCATAATACTGATAACTGCCGTTCTCCTCGCCGTTGAGCGTGCCGCCGACAGTCTGCCTGCGGTATTCCCCGAGCGGCTTTTCATTCAGCGCCTGCGTCGCCTTTTCCAGATCGGTAATCCCGACACGTTCCGGATGCACCTGCACGCGCTCGGTCAGCTGATACACCCCGCGGTAATCGCCGTCCAGATACAGATCAATGAACACGGCATCCGGCGTAAAGGTCAGCCCTGCATTCCGGCTCATCGCAAAAGCAATTTCATTGCGCAGCATCGCATGATCGAGATAATTGCTCAGCAACGACCATTTTTTTGCAGCGCCCATGCCGAAAAGCGCCGTTTTCTCCGGCAGCTTGAAATTATAGGGTTTTTTTTCCTCCGCGTAATACCATGAGGAATTGCCGCGCCCCTTGATCTTTTCAAGCGCCCCCCGATACTGCACGGAACCGTCCGCACCGAGCATCAGCGCATCGCCGGTGACCGCCGTTTCCTTCTCCTGCGTCAGCATACCGAGCCCGTCCGGCGGCAGTGAGACATACATGCACCCGAGATTCGACTGCATCACATGCAGCGTCCCGAGATTATGCTCCCCCGCCTGCAAGGTAAATGTATCCGCGCTGCCGAGCAGGTCAGTCTCCGCGCCGGATATGATCTCCTGCTGATTGAGCAGCAGCTTCGCATCACCGGACACTTCATAGGAAACGGTCAGATGCGCGCGGTCGGCAGACGCAGGCAGGAAGAGATACCAGCTGTGATCCCAGTCAATATAAGTCATATGCACCTGCGCCGATGCCGCGTCCGGCTGCGGAAACACGCCGGAAACCGACAGGCTGACTGCCGGTGTATCCTCGGCGCTGCAAAGGAATACGGAAATACCGGCGAAGCACAGCGCTGCTGCCGCCGGTATCAAAATTTGAAATCCGCTGCGGAGTTTCATATTTTTCTCCTTATATGCTGCCGGTGAGCGAATCAAGCAGCACCTTGGCAATCTGTGCCGTCGTGATATCCCAGCTCTCGCGCTCCTCGATCAGAATGCAGAATGCAACCGGACAGCTTTCATCGAGACAGTAGCCGACCAGCAGCGAATTCTCATACTTTCTGCCGTCGTCGCTGACCTGTGCGGTACCGCTCTTGACGCCGCAGGTATAGTTGCCGAGCGAAACATAGTAATGCTCCGCCGCATTTTTCGTCATGACCTCCTGCACTGCCTTTGCCGCAGCCGGTGTAAATAACTGATCGGTATGCAGATGCGACGCAAGCGATATCTGCTTGTGATCGGCAGTGGTCTTGGAACTGAGCAGATACGGCTTGACTGCCGTACCGGTGCCGTTTGCGATTGCACCCTGCCAGAGCATGAGCTGAAAAGGGCTGACGAGCGTTTTGCCCTGTCCGAGTGCGCCCCATTCCGTCTCAAACTGGTCTTTATCAGTCAGCGTTGTCGAGGCGGGCTGAATGACGATACCGTTCAGATTCAGCGGCTCTGCCTTCTCACCGTTGACCGCATAGCCCATGCGCGTATAGCTTGTGATGATATCGGAGAGCGGCACAATGCCGGACTGTACAAGCTGTGCAAAATAGGGATTGCAGCTGTTTGCGAATGCCGCAGCCAGATCCTGCGTACCGTGACCGTAGTCCTGATGACATTTGATGACATCGCCGTTCGGATTTGTCCATGAACCGGAACAGGTAAACTGCTGCCCGTTGACCGTATCCACGCCTGCGGACTGATATGCCGCAAGCAGCGTCGAGACCTTCTGCGTCGAGCCGGGCACGGTCGGACAGAACGCCTTGCAGAGCAGACTGCCCTCCGCCATTTCCGCGATATGCGCATAGCCCTGCGCAATATCGACGCAGGGACGGCTCACGCAGACATACACCTCGCCGGTCTTCCAGTTATAGGCGATTGTCGTACCGTTCTTCGTGCCGTATGCATCATAGACCGCGCGGTTTGCACGGTGCAGGAGCGTTGTTTCGAGCACAGCCGCATCCGCGCCGGAGCCGTAGGTGAAGCTGTAATTGACAAGGTCACTCAGATTGCGCGCAACAACTGTATTGCTCATCTGACCGCTCGTATCGCCGATCAGATTGCCGACATCGGCGAAATGTCCCCATTCATAATTGTTCAGCGGCTGCGTGCCGTCAAAAAGCACATCGCCGGTACGATCCGTGACTTTGCCGTAGGTTGCCTGTCCGGATTTTGCCATATAAAATGCAGACTGTGAAATCAGCCGCCAGCCGAGATAAATCAGCCCGATGATAAATGCGGTCAGGAAGAGTGCTGTCCATTTTCCGGCTCTGCGCATGCTGCGCGGCGCGGATACATCGAGCGCCGGAATCGGCGGACGCTGCCGGAGCTGCTGTCTTTGTGCCATATTATCTGCCCTCCTTCTTCGGCGCGGTTTTCTCCGTCAGAACCGGAGCCTGCGCCGCCTTCAGAAAGCCTGCGAGAATGCCGCTCGCCAGCATGGAACTGCCGCCCTGCGAAATAAACGGGATCGTCACGCCCGTGAACGGGATCACATTGCAGGAGCCGAAGATATTGAGCGCCATCTGCACAATAAACGCCGCAGCCACGCCGACCGCCAGACCGGAATGATAATAGCTGCGCGGCGGAACCGTCAGGATCGAGCCGGGCAGGAACAGAACCAGAACAACCGTCATCATGCCGGTAAACAGTCCCCATTCCTCACAGATTGTTGAGAATACGATATCGGTGCGCGATGCGGCAACATGAATCAGCGTGCCGTTGCCGGCGCCCTTGCCGAACCAGCCGCCTTCTGCGATTGCCGTCAGCGCCTTGACCTGCTGATAACCGGAGCCGGACATATCCGCCCAGATATCGGAATGCAAACGCGCCTGCACGTATTCCGGCGCGAGCTTCCATGCGAATACAACTGCCATTACCGCACATGCGCCGAGAAATACCATGAGACGCACCGAGATTTTCTCGCGCAGATAGCAGAAGCGCAGCAGAATGCCGCAGCCTGCGATTGCGACAAAGGTCGGCAGCGAGCCGAGGTCTCTGCACCACCATTGCAGCGCCGCAATCACGATCGTGCAGAAAATCAGCATCAGATTGTCCGGTACAAAGTGAATGCCTGCGATCTCAGATTTATGGAGCTGTGTCCGCACGGAGCTTGCACAGATCAGCACGAAGACAGGCTTGACAAATTCCGAGGGCTGAATCGTGATCGGACCGAGATCAATCCAGATGCCGCGGCTGCCTGTCAGGAAGAAAATCGCCGCCACAAGTGCAAAGAACATGCCGTACCAAAGCGGTTTCAGGCGCTCGGCACGGTAGGGATTGCGCGTCACGGCATAGGAAATCTGACACATCACGAATGCCGCGATGCCGAAGACAAAATGCTTGACAGCAAAGGATAAGCCGCCGAAGCAGGACTGATAGATCGTGCTCATGCCAATGACCAGCAGCAGCACGGTATCGACGGTACATGCTTCGCGGTTGACGATTGCGAGAATAATCGAGCCGACAAAATCTGCTGTCAGAACGGCGCATGCCATTTTCAGTACCTCGGGCGTAATGCCGAAGGAGCAGGCAACGAGCAGCATCATCGCCGAATGCGCAAGCAGCACAAGCAGAAACAGAAACGGATGCGAAAGCGGTTTGGAGCTCTTTGCCATTATGCCACATCCTTTCCGTCGCCCTTGATGACAACCAGTCTGCGGCTGCCGATTGTAATGGAATCATTGAGATGCAGCGTGCAGGGCTTGGTAATCTTCCTGCCGTTGACGAGGACGCCGTTATGCGCGCCGATATCCTCGATGCGCCATTTTCCGTCCGAGAGCGTCAGCAGCGCATGAAAGCGTGAGATTTCGGTATCGGGAAACTGAATATCCGCAGAGGGATGTCTGCCGATCAGTACCTCCGCCGCACCGAGCGGATAGAGCTCGCCGGCGCAGGCAAGCATATAGCCTCTGCCCTCCTTCGCCCAGCGGCGGTCACCGCGGCGGCGCTCCCTGCCCGCTGCAATCAGAATCACCAGCGCGCAGATATCAACGAATATGACGACGAAAGCAGTTGCCGCTTCCCGAAAGAAGGGGTAACGCTCAAAGAGAAGCGTAAAGTCCATGTCAGCACACCTTTCTATTTATAAAGTGATTGATCTCGCATTTTCCTAATGAGTATACCATAACTCCGCCCGATTGTCAAGCGGGCAACGCCCGCCTGAATGGATCTAAAGCCCGCCGGCAGGTTTTGTGATTCGCCCTTTTCCTTCCTCCATATTTCAAAATCATCCGCGAAGCGGATACCACAACTCCTCACTCCTATCTCCTCACTCCTCAATACTTCCTCCTTCCTACCTCCGCCTTCCTCCCTTCTCCTCCCTCCTTCCTGCTCCATATTCCGCAGCTTCCCACGCATCAAAGACTTCCGCCTTCCGAATTCTTTATCTGTCTGCTTGAAATCCAGCGAAAAATGTGGTATAATAAAGCTGCAATATAAACCAAAGGAGGGTTTCCGATGCTGAGTATAGTGATCATGCCTGTGATTCTATTCTCACCGTTTGTATTTTTCATCTGGTCGGCTGTCACGCTGATTCAGCTTTGCAAGTTGCCGAAGGATGCCCCCGAGCGCGAACCGCTGCGCAAAAGACTGATCATACTGCTTGTGCTGACGGCGATCACGGCGATTCTGGACGGTCTGATGATCGCATGGTTTGCCGAAGGTCTCCGGCATATGTGAGGGAAAGAGATGAAAGAACGTACTTTTCACAGACTGCTTGCCGCAGTCATCATCGCCGGAATCATCATAAGCCTGCTTCTGCTGATATATACGAAGCATCTCTATGATAACTGCTCGATCATCTCCTACATTGCAAACGGACGGTAATACAATGAAAAAACTGACAAAACAAATTGCAGCGCTGCTCGGAACAGCATTGTATTTTGCTGCATTCAATTTCACAGTCTATGAGAATCTGACCAAACGCTGCCATAATCAGACCAGTGCGGAAATGCAGGCAAAATCCGTCGAGGTTTCGGAATATCTGCCGTTTGATGCAAATTCAAAGATCGCTGCGGTTGATTCTGCGCTGACGCTTTCAGAGCAGCCGCCGGTCATTGACGGTGCAGCCGGACTGTTTCCGGTATATTCCGCCTTTGTTCACGCGGTTTATCCGGAATCCAGCGTGCATTATGACGGCGAGCGCTTTACGCCGGAGAGCGCCATGCAGTACACGAACACACGCGGCGCATATCAGGCTATCGCGGAAGGAACAATCGACATTGCCGTCTGTGTCAAGCCCTCGGATGCACAGCTTGCCTACGCAAAGGAGCAGGGCGCCGATCTTGACTTTATCCCGCTCGGCTATGATGCCTTTGTTTTTCTGGTCAACGGCAGCAATCCTGTCGAGAATTTAAGCTGTCAGCAGGTGCGCGATATTTATGCGGGCAAGCTGCATACATGGAGTCAGGTCGGCGGAAAGCATCTGCCGATTGACGCAAAGCAGCGCAATCCCGGCAGCGGCAGCCAGAGCGCCATGGAATCCTTCATGGACGGGCAGGATATGCACGCAAATCCGTTCGGATTCCTCGGCAGCGCAATCGGATACTCCTTCCGGTATTATGTCTCCGATCTCGTCGGAAACGGCGGCGTCAAAATGCTCTCGCTGGACGGGGTCTCCCCGACACCGGCGCATATTGCAGACGGCAGCTATCCGGTCGTCAGCAGCTTTTTCGCGGTTTACGACAGACACAATACGCATCCCGATCTGCCGGTGCTGCTCGAATGGATGCAGTCCGACGAGGCACAGAAAATCATCGCAGATACAGGCTTTATTCCGCTGCATCCGCAGCAGTGATACAATCAGAACATAACGAGGGAACACATATGAAAACGATTCTCTACATCGCAGCATGGATTCTGCTTGCCGCATTGGTTATCTGGACAATTTACCGCTATATCAAATTCGGCAGACGGATCAAACAGGAACCGGAGCGCGTCAAAGTCCTGAAAGACCGCCGCGCCGCAGTTATCAATCTCATCTGCGCTGTGCTCTGGATTTTCATCGCAGGCAGCAGCATTTATTTCGCAGCCGATCGAATCAAAGAGATCGACAGCGGACTCTGCGACGGTACGGGACGCCCTCCGTCGCAGACGGTCGAAGAGCACCGCGAAATCCTGCGCACGAACCATGAAGTCAAGATCAAATGGTATTCGTATCTCCTTGCCTTCTGGGCGTTCTCCTGCATCATTCATACGCTGGATCTGACCGCATTCAAATATGAATATATCACGGCGGAGGGCGTATATTATCCGGATGATTTTACCCCCGCCGAAAAATTCAGCTACGCCTTCAGCGGCGAGACGTTGCTGCTGTATCATAAGCGGAATATGACGCCTGCCAAGCATCCGGTTCCGGAATCCGAGGACAGGGCGCTGCTGCTGCGGATTCTCGAAGAAAACTATAAGCCGCACGGTCAGAATACAATCTGAACAGCAAAGAATAAAGGAGGCTCTCATGCCAGAGCCTCCCCTTATTTTTTATTCAATTTTGATGTATAGAAAGAGTCTATATCTACGCTCAGGCGAGCGTTTGTGCGGGAACTGCTTCACATTCACGGGAATGCGCTCCGGTGTCCCCAAGCTGACGCCAACCAGTCGTGCACCTGATTGCCGACGCACGGAGTAAAGATCACTTCCCATATCATCATTGGCGATTTCAACATTTCTGACGGCGGCTGACCGACTCATCAAACGCTGCTGAGTCTCCGCCGGTGACTGCACCCACTGCACAGTCTGCTGATTACAACCTTCCTGCTTCATTGCGGCACACGCACTGCTTTCGCACTACTCCGTCGAGCAGCTGAATTCTGTGCCGTCTTCCATATCGGAACTGTATCCGCATATCCGGTGCACTTCGTGCTTGATGCTGCACGGTCAGCCGGAAGCAAGGATACAAATTATGTTACACAGAATCCACTGCGCGCGAGCCTTCGCCAATGAATGGGACAATTTCCATTGCGTCCATTGGTCTCACGCATCCTTTCCGAATCAGAATTTGCGGCAGGATCCTATGCTGACAACGCTGTCAGCCGTTCACGATTTCTGCACTGTGCAGAACGGAAACGCCGCAGGATTCATATAAGAACTGCAAACTCGAATGATACAAGCAGCGGAAGCAGTGTACCGAACCTTTGCGGTACCTTTGGTTTTG
The DNA here is from genome assembly GCA_017550285.1 of Oscillospiraceae bacterium. GTDB lineage: Bacteria > Bacillota > Clostridia > Oscillospirales > Ruminococcaceae > Firm-04. The sequence continues at coordinate 30,473 of JAFZPP010000021.1, read as the reverse complement.
CCTCCGTCCGGAGATTTCCTTTGCCTTTCTTATGGTCTTATTATAGCACATTTATCGTCATTTGTCAATAGTTTTCGAGAACTTTCTGTGAAATTTTCGTGAAATTTACAGCATAAATTCGGGGGCTTGACAATTTGCCGAAAATCGGTTACAATATTAGTATGCGGGCTGTTGTCCGTAAATCTCAGACCGGATGCATTCCGGCGGAACGGAGCGAAATATGCAAGATCAAAATACACCAATGGAACAGGATGCAATGATGGACGGCGCCGATCTCTATACGCTCGTGGATGAGGAAGGCAATGAGAAGCTGTTTGAGCTGGTTGATATTCTCGAAGAAAACGGTCAGGTTTATTTTGCCCTGATTCCGCATATCGAGGATCCGGCAGAGCTGCTCGAGGGCGAGGTTGAGCTCGTTGTGCTCAACGCAAAGACCGATGCGGACGGCAATGAGGTTCTGGAGCCGATCGAGAGCGATGAGGAATATGACCGTATTGCAGAGGCATTTCTCGACAGACTTAATGAAGATGAGGACGAAGCGGAAGAAACTGAATAAGGTTCACAACATTTTTGGAAAATATTTGTGAACTTTGCCACTTGATTTTTCTCTGCCTATCTGATATACTGATAGTAACACAAAGCATTCTGCCTTGTGCGAGCAAGCCTGTTTTGATATAATCCAACACTTATATTCAGGGAATCGCGCTCTGCGTAAAGATTGCAGACCTCCCGCTTCGGCGGTTGCCAGGGAGCACGAGGTGCGCAGGCAGATACCCACCTGCTCAAAGCGGGTTTTATTGCACAGGCGACGGCAAGGCGGAGACTTGAAACCCTGCGGACGGATCACCCGATTCGTCCGCTTTTTTTGCAGATATCTGCAAAACCGCTTGCTTTTTTCCGAGAAATATGTTAGAATAAAAATATACGCCATTATAATGGCGAAATTATAGATTGAGGAGGATTCTCAATGCCAGAACCTATGCAGCCGATTACCAATCCCGTTCTTGTGGATGCAATGGCAACCTTTAAGCTGGACCTTGCAAACCGTGAGAACGAAGACGTATTCAAAGAACATGAAAGAGCCTTTTTGCAGGCAGCGATTGATGCAAAGTATCTCCTGCCGGCACAGGTCGAGCAGCCTGCCGAGCCCCCGAAGGAGGGCGAGCCCGTGCAGGCGCGCGTTGCGTTCCAGATCATGACAAATCCGAAGGGCGAAAAGTTCATGCCGGCATTCACCGATGAGGTAGAGCTGAAAAAGAACCGCAAGCCCGGCGAGCGTTTTCAGGTCGCCGTCATGTCCTTCAATGATCTCTATCAGTTCATCAAGGGCAATGAGGCAATCAACGGCGTTGTCATCAATCCGTTCGGTTCCGCGCTCTGCCTGATTCGTCAGCAGATTATCGCAATCGGCGAGCACGGCAATCAGCCGGTTCTCTCCGCGCCGCGTCAGCCGGCAGAGGGACAGCCGGAGCCTGCTCCGATGCCGCAGCCGACCAATGCGCTCGGTGCTGCCGAAAACAGCCGTGAGCAGCAGCAGGATATGATCCGCGCAGCAATGGCACAGCTCGATGCCGACAAGGCTGCCGCCGAGGCTTCTGATGCAGCGCCTGAAAAAGATCCCGTCACGGATGATCTGCTCGCAGCGCTCAAGGGCGTGCTCAAGAAGCAGAAGCAGATCAAGAAGGCTTACATCAAAGCGGATTCCGAGGACGGCGAGCGTTATCTGCTCGTTGCACTCGAAGCCGATGAAAGCGCCGATCTCGAAGCAATCGGCAATACCGTCACGACCGAGTGCGCAGATTATTCCGATCTGCCGTTTGACTGCGTCGCAGCAAGCTCGATCCGTGCAAAGGATCTCGTGGCAGAGGGCAAGCCCTTCTACGAGAAAAAGCGCTTCGGTATTTTCTGATTCCGGTTCACACGGCTGTGCCTGCGGTATGAGGGTGCCGCAGCACAAATCAGCCGTCTGCATATCCGTGCTGTACCGCGCGGACAACCATTTTCGAGGGGGAATCACCAATGAAGCACAAAGCACTGCTGTCGGTATCGCTGGCAGCACTCATGGCGGTGACTGCAACCGCGGGCTTTCCGCAGAGCAGTCTGCCGCTGAACAGCCTCCGTGCATCCGCCGTGGATGACGGCAATGATGACTGGCTCCATGCCGTCGGTAGCCGTCTCTATGACATGAACGGCAATGAGGTCTGGCTGACCGGTGCAAACTGGTTCGGCATGAACTGTACCGAAAACGTGCCGCACGGTCTTTACGCAAGAGATGTCGATGATATGCTTTCGAGCATCGCAGATCACGGCATCAATATCATCCGCTTCCCGATCTCCACAGAGCTTCTGCTCTCATGGATGGACGGCGAGCCGCTTCCGGTCTCATCCGTTCAGGCGAGCTACAATCCGCCGAAGGATGAAATCGGTGAGGACGGCACCGTCACACCGGCAGGAAAATACGGCGATATCAACCGCGATTTCGTGCTGGAGGACGGCAAAACCATGAAGGACAGCATGCAGATCTTTGATATCATCATGCAGAAATGCAAGAAATACGGTATCAAGGCGCTGATCGACGTCCACAGCCCTGCATCTCACAATTCCGGTCATAACTATTCGCTCTGGTATTACGAGGAGACCGCCGACGACTGCGACGGCATGGCAACCGGTCACTTCTCCAAGAAGCAGATCACATGGGATGACTGGAAGGATTCGATCACCTGGCTTGCAAAAAAATACGCAAACGATGATACGATCCTTGCCTATGACCTGAAAAATGAGCCGCACGGCAAACGTCTTTATGACGGAAACAAATGCCCTGCCGCAATGGCAAAATGGGATGATTCGACCGACAAGAACAACTGGAAGTATTCCGCTGAGGAATGCGCAAAGTCGATTCTCAAGGTCAATCCGCATGCGCTGATTCTGGTTGAAGGCATTGAACAGTCCCCGATACTCGAAAAGGGCGTCACATGGGATATGCCTGATAAATTCCAGCCGCAGCCGGGTGAAGAGCAGTGGTACGGCGCATGGTGGGGCGGCAATCTCCGCGGCGTCAAAAATCTGCCTGTTCTGCCGGATTCCGGTCAGATCGTGTATTCGCCGCATGACTACGGTCCGTCCGTATATGCGCAGTCATGGTTTGATAAGGATTTCTCTACGGAAACCCTGCTGGATGATTACTGGCGCGAAACATGGGCATATATCAACGAAGACAACATCGCTCCCCTGCTGATCGGCGAGTGGGGCGGTCATATGGATAAAGGTCCGAACCAGAAATGGATGGAGCTGCTGCGCGATTACATGATCAAGCACCACATCAACCACACCTTCTGGTGCCTGAACCCGAACTCCGGCGATACCGGCGGTCTGCTCGATACGCAGTTCGCAGAATGGGATGCGGCAAAGTACGGTCTCTTCGAGGAATCGCTCTGGCAGACCAAGTCCGGCAAGTATATCGGTCTCGATCATCAGACCGCACTCGGCAAAAACGGCATGTCGCTGAACGAGTTCTATTCCGGTCCGTCCAAATCCGAAGGATCGAATCTTGACGGCGGCAGTACATCTGACGGCAAGACGGTTGATGCAACGCAGACCAAGCCGACTGCTTCGGATACGACGCAGACGACAACAACCACAACCTCTGCAACAACATCCGAAACCACATCAACCACCGCTTCGTCCTCGCAGACAACAGTCACAACCTCCCAGACGACTGTCTCTTCTTCACAGACGACGGAGTCCACATCCAAATCCGTATCTTCGGAACAGAAGAATGACAAGACCGTGTGGGGCGATGCGAATGAGGACGGCACAGTCGATGTTTCCGATGCAGTGCTCGTCGCGCGCTTTGTCGCCGAGGATGCAGCGGCAAACCTCAATGCACAGGGCAAGCTGAATGCAAATGTCACAGGCGGCACAGCAGTGAACGCAGACTGCACGCTGAAAATCCTCAGATATATCGCAAAGCTGATCACGGCTGATGAGCTTGCACCGCCGCAGGCTTCACAGACCGCACCGAAGCATTATTTTCAGGTCAACCTCTACCTTGAGCGGGACAACTCAAAAAACTGACTGAGCCGATTTCGGTACCGGTCACCAAAATCATTGTCATCGGTGATGCATACGAAATCGGCGAAAATTCAGGCAAAACATATTCCAGACAGGTCATCTCGTCCCGAGAGGTACCCGAAGCTGACGGCAAACTGATTCAGGATAAAACGCTCGAAACCAAGCTGTATTCCGGTGACCGTCTGCTGACTGTGAATGTTCCGAAACCGCAGGAGCTTCTGACAAATGTGCAGAAGCTGAATGTCCTGCTTTTCACGGATGTGAAGGATAAAAACGGCAAATCCTATTCATGGGATAAGAAAGAAGATGTGGAACTGATCAGCATGGCTTTCAAAGCGCTGAACCCTGCTGTACCGGCAGACGCCAATATACTAAGCCGACTGGACAGCAACCAATTTCCGGCGAGCTGCTATGCAAACCTCGAATTTCCGCTGGAAAACGCGAACCCGCAAACCGGCGAAATTACGCGCTATGAAAAAGCATCCTTCTACTGGAATGCAGATACCGGCAGCATCCGCTGCGAATCAGTCAGTCCGGAAGAAACTTTTGGCACCAGCTCAACAATCGAGATGCAGGTTGAGGGCGCCTCAGTCGGCACTGAGATCACGAATCGCACAATATCACAAAACAAATGAAACCGTACTAAGCCCACCCCCATTGTGCTGAGGGTGGGCTTGCGGACAGAAGCGTATACTATTATATTATTTATTTTTGTTCCGAACAGCATCGGCACGGAAACGGGTATCCGCGCCTGCTGTTGATACACCGGAAACGGTGAAAATAATTTGAGAGGGGTAATTTCCAATGAGAAACAAAAATCTGCTGTCACTTTGTCTGGCAGCACTCGTCGCCGCGACAGGCACGGTCGGCTTTACGGGCAGCAGCCTGAAAGCGCCGTCCGCCGTCTATGCAGCAGACGACATGAACGATGACTGGCTTCACTGTGAAGGCAGCCGCATCTTCGACAAGGACGGCAACGAGGTCTGGCTGACCGGTGCAAACTGGTTCGGCTTCAACTGCTCGGAAAACTGCGTCCACTATCTCTGGAGCGCCGACATCGACGACGTTCTGAAAGAAGTCGCCGACCGCGGCATCAATATCATCCGCTTCCCGATCGCAACGGAGCTGCTGGTCTCATGGAAGGCAGGCACGCCGAATCCGGTCAGCAGCGTCTCTGCGAATGCCGATCCGGCGTTTACAATCAATCCGGATTTCTGTGAAGCAGACGGTAAAACGCTGAAAAACAGCATGGAAATCTTCGACATCATCATGGGCAAGCTCAAAAAGTACGGTATCAAGGCATTTATTGATATCCACAGCCCGCATACCGACAATTCCGGTCACAACTACAACCTCTGGTACGGCAAGGCAGGCGTCACGACCGATGTCTGGATTGATACGCTCGTCTGGCTCGCGGACAAGTACAAGAATGACGACACCCTGCTCGCCTATGACCTGAAAAATGAGCCGCACGGCAAAGGTCAGGAGGGCGAGGCAGCTGCCAAGTGGGACGGCTCCACGGATGAGAACAACTGGGCATACGCTGCGACGAAATGTGCAGACGCAATCCTCGATGTCAACCCGAACGCACTGATCCTGATTGAAGGCGTTGAGCAGTCGCTCAGCGGCGCAAAGGAAGGCGATTACTGGGGTATCGCCGACAGACGCGACAATTCCCCGTATATCGGCGCATGGTGGGGCGGCAATTTCCGCGGCGCACGCGAATACCCGATCAAGCCGAAGCACGGCACAAGCCAGATTGTCTATTCGCCGCATGACTACGGTCCGTCCGTTTATGCACAGACATGGTTCGACAAGGACTTCACCGAACAGACCCTGCTCGATGACTACTGGTACGATACATGGGCATACATCAATGCCGAGGACATCGCACCGGAGCTGATCGGCGAATGGGGCGGTCATATGGAAGGCGACAATCTCAAGTGGATGAAGCTGCTGCGCGATTACATGATCAAGCATCACATCAACCACACCTTCTGGTGCCTGAACACCAATTCCGGCGATACCGGCGGACTCTGGGACGGTCTGGGCTTCCAGGCTGGCTCCGGTACGACGATCAAATGGAATGAGCCGAAATATGAGCTCTTTGAAGAAGCGCTCTGGCAGACCGCATCCGGCAAGTACATCGGTCTCGATCATCAGGTCGCACTCGGCAAAAACGGCGTCTCGCTGTCGGAATATTACGCATCCGGCGAGAGCAGCAATCTCGACGGCGGTTCAAAGGGCAGCAAGGGCAATAAGATTGATATCAACCAGCCGGAAACACAGCCGACCAAGCCGAGCTCCGATACCACAAAGGAGACGACCACAACAACCACTTCTTCGTCTTCTGTATCGACTACAACCACGACAACAAGCGAAACAAAGCCGACCACGACTACGTCACCCTCCACGCAGTCCGAGACAACAACGTCCAAAACCGGACAAATCAAGTGGGGCGATGCGAATGAGGACGGCAAGGTGGATGTTTCCGATGCTGTTCTTGTCAGCCGCTTTGTGGCTGAGGACGCTGGCGCGCAGATCACGGAAAACGGCAAACTGAATGCGAATGTTGCAGGCGGCGCATCACTCACCTCCGACTGCACACTGAAAATCCTCAGATACATCGCAAAGCTCATCACCGACGCGGAGCTCGCGCCGTAATCAGAATCCTACAAAAGAGAAAGCCGCTGAATCCAAGCAGATTGCCGGATTCAGCGGCTTTTCAGCACACCAAAAGCACAGCCGCGAAACCGTCAAAGGCTTCGCGGCTGTTTGTTTTCAAATTCATTGCAGTAACAGGATTGCACGCATCCTGTTTCGGTTCAGCAGGGATCAGTCTTCGCTGCCGCCCTCTTCGCCCATAGCAGGCGGAGCATCCGGAATCGACTCATCATCCGGGTCTTTCAGTGCAAATGCAAGCGCATTCTGCGAAGTCCATGCACCGTTACGCTGCTTATAATCATCCACCGTAATTGCAAGCGGATATGTTCCGGGATATCTTCCGTTCACTACGCCGGTTCCGATACAGCCGGAATCACGCAGACGGAATGACAAATGCTGAATCTTACCGACATCGCTGAAATAGCTGCAAACCTTCGCATATAAAATATTCAGCAGCGTATTGTAATCACTTGTCGGTCCGTTCGGAATCGGATAATTCTTCTGTGCAAATATTTCCGCACCGGTGGCGTCAATATCACGATCTGCAAGCTGCTGCGGCGGAAGGTCATATGCTTCCATTTCAACCATTGCAACATTCAGTGCATTGTAAACGGATTTCGCAGCATTATTCGCCGTCGTGATCTTCGAGCGGCGCACATAGCCGAGCATTGCCGGCACGAGAATCGCAGCCAGAACGCCGATAATTGCGATGACCACGACCAGTTCGATCAGTGTAAAGCCATGTCTTTTCATTCCAAATACCTCTCTAACGAAAGAGCACCCATTTAATAAAAGGTTTTCTTAAATGTCAAATCTATTTGTCATATATGTCCTAATACAGTGAATGCCCCCAAATAAGGGGGCATTCATCTTAATCAACTAATAGCCTTAATAATGACGTCTTACAGACTAAAATCAGGATTTGGCAGTACCACCAGCAAGAACATCACTGACAGAAGTCTTGCCCTTGTAGTTGTCCGGCGAGAACGGATTCGGATAAGAACCCGGATAGTTGCCGTTCAGAACGCCGCAAGCGGTGCATGCGCCATCCTCAAACTTGCAAGCAAACTGCTTAACCTTAGCGATATCAGTGAAGTAGCCGTAAACGGTCTTCTCAAGCGAACCATCAGCTTTAGAACTAAAGCCTTCGCCGCTCTGAAAAGTGGTATGAGTGACCAAAGACTTCGGCGACTTATCAATTGTATCGAGGTCAACCAGCGCAGTGTTGTATGCGTTGTAGATAGACTTCGCAGTGGTGTTAGCGGTGGTGATCTTGGACTTTCTCACGTAACCGAGCATTGCCGGAACGAGGATAGCTGCCAGAACGCCGATGATCGCGATAACAACGATCAGCTCAATCAGGGTAAAACCTTTCTTTTTCATGATAAATAACCTCCTCAAGATTGTAAACATGTTGCAATCGTTTCGATTGCGATTCCAGAGTAACAGCCCGATGTGACGTCTGACATCGTCTGTTGTTCTCTATGGTCTTAGTATAGCACATCCAAACGAAAATGTCAAGTCTTTTCCGCAATATTTCTGAATTATGAACAAACTTTTACGAAACCCGGTTTTTTCGCCATAAAACCAGTATCGTTTTCAGCACATTGCACAAGAATCGTAACATTTTCGTAACTTTCTCACGGAAGACGCCGCAACAACTGCATAAAAGAACAGGCAAAGCGCAATTTTTGCACTCTGCCTGTTCACAATTTCAATTAGCCGATAACACCCTCGCGGGTAATGACGGACTGACCGCCCATTGCAGTGAGGTAACGGTAGAACTCGGTCTTGTCCTGGCACTTTTCGAGTGCGTCGATCTCGTTGACCGTGTTGTTCTTGACCAGACGCGCGAGCTCCTGGTCGAGGGACATCATGCCGTGTGCCTTACCAGCCTGGATCGAGGACAGGATCAGGTGAATCTTACCCTCACGGATCATCGCGGAGACAGCGTCGGTGACGTTCAGGATTTCCATTGCTGCGATACGGCCGGTGCCGTTCTTGAGCGGAAGCAGCGTCTGCGAGATAACGCCGACGAGAACGTTTGCGAGCTGTGCGCGGATCTGGTTCTGCTGGTGTTCCGGATACACGTCGATGATACGGTTGATCGTATCAGGCGCAGATGTCGTATGGAGCGTGGAGAAAACAAGGTGACCGGTTTCAGCTGCGGTGATAGCAGCCTGAATGGTCTCGAAGTCACGCATCTCACCGACGAGGATAACGTCCGGGTCTTCACGAAGAGCTGCTCTCAGCGCCATTGCGAAGCTCGGCACATCGGCGCCGACTTCACGCTGGTTGACCATGCAGCGCTTGTGCTCGTGGACATACTCGATCGGGTCTTCGATTGTGATAACGTGAGCGCTCTTGTTGCAGTTGACATAGTCGATCATACCTGCAAGCGTAGTGGACTTACCGGAACCGGTCGGACCGGTGATGAGCACCAGACCACGGGGGCGCATTGCAAATTCGGACATGATCGGCGGCATGAACAGATCGTCCAGCGTCGGGATGTCGTTGCGAAGCAGACGGATTGCGACTGCGAGGTGATCACGCTGATAGAAGATGTTGCAGCGGTGACGGTAGCCGGCGCGCGTGACATAAGAGAAGTCAACGTCGATGCGCTGGGTAACCTTTTTACGCTGCTGCTCGTTGGTCATCTGCTCAACGATCTCAGCGATCATTTCGTCAGTCATTTCAGGATAGCTGCTCATTTTGCGGAGCTGACCGTGCAGACGGACAACCGGGTTGATGCCGACCGTAAAATGCAAGTCGGAACAGCCGAGCGCACGGACATCGTCCAGAATCTTATTCACAGAAATAATGGGCATGGTAATTCCTCCGTTTCGTTCTCTTTGTCATTAAACCGTGTATGTAACACGAATCAGCTCATCCATTGTGGTGACGCCCTGCTGAACGAGGTCAGCGACGTTATCACGCAGGAGCTTTGTGCCGTTTGCACGGGCAGTTCTCTCGAGCTCATCCGAGCTTGCGCCGTTTGCGATCATCGTGGAGATATCGCCGGAGCAGTGGATGATCTCGTGAATTGCAGTACGTCCGCGATAGCCGCCGCCGCACTCATTGCAGCCGACAGCATCGTAGATCGGCACGGAATGATCGAGGTGCATGAGCTCGTTCTCTTCCGGCGTGGACATTCTCTGCTTTCTGCACTTCGGGCAGAGAACCTTAACCAGACGCTGTGCCACAACACCGATCAGCGAGGATGCGACCATGTAGGACGGAATGCCCATATCGACCAGACGGACGATGGTGGAAGCTGCGTCATTGGTATGGAGCGTAGAAAGAACCAGGTGACCTGTGATAGCGGCGCGGATACCGATTTCAGCGGTCTCGCCGTCACGCATCTCACCGATCATGATGATATCCGGGTCCTGACGGAGAATCGAACGAAGCGCCGCCGGGAAGGTCATACCGGACTTCACGTTGATCTGGCACTGGTTGATGCCTTCGATCTGCTTTTCAACCGGGTCCTCAACCGTAACGACGTTTACTTCCGGTCTTGCGATTGCACCGAGTGCTGCGTACAGCGTGGTGGACTTACCGGAACCGGTCGGACCTGTAACGAGGATAACGCCGTGCGGGCACTTGATCATGCTCTCGAACAGGCGGAAGTTATAATCGGACATACCGAGTTCGTGCAGACCACGGGTCTTGATTGCGCCGGTGGAGAGAATTCGGAGAACGATTTTTTCACCGTGAACCATCGGAAGCGAGGAAACACGGAGGTCAAGCGGAATACCGTCAACCGTCTGGGTGAAACGACCGTCCTGCGGAATACGCTTTTCAGCAATATTCATGCCGGAGATCAGCTTCAGACGGGTAGAGAGCTGGTTCTGGACGTTGGAAGAAACATTCATCAGTGTTACGAGGTCGCCGTTGACACGTACACGAATCTGCGTATACTTCTCAAACGGCTCGAGGTGAATATCCGTTGCTTCCATACGGAAAGCATTTTCGACGATCTGTGTTGCGAGCTTAACGATCGGGGCGCTCTCAACACGGTCTCTGGATTCTTCATCATCCATCATCTCGCCCTGAGACGAGTCAATACCGAGATCACCGAGGTCGGTCATCTGGTAAGCCTTACCGATTGCCTTCTTGATCGCTGCACGGGTCGCAAGAACCGGAATGCAGTCATAACCGGTCTTGACCTTGATATCTTCAAGAATATTGAAGTTTACAGGATCATCCGTCGCAACGGTCAGACGACGTCCGGTCTTGTTGATCGCCAGAACGCAGTTGCGCTCTGCGAGATCCTGCGGGACCATACGTGCGATCTCACCGTCAACCTCGACGTTGTTCAGGTCAACAAACGGTGTTTGCAGCTTGACTGACAAAGCCTGCGCAAATTTGATGTCGGACATAAATCCCATCTCGACAATGACTTCACCAAATTTCTTCGAGTCCGTCGATTCGCGCTGTCTCTGCAGTACCTGCTGCAGCTGCTCAGGGGTGATGTGACCTTCCTCGACGAGGTAGTCACCGATTCGGATGTTTCTCATAATCCAACCTCCAAAAAACTCTTGAAAAATATGCCAATCTGTGGTAGAATAGAATAACAGTACAAACCATAAAGGAGGTACCGTTATGTACCAAAAAAACATGCTTGCTGCTCTGGCAGCACAAACCGGATGGCGGGAATGGCAGTCATTTGAAGACGACCTGCTTCAGTTTCTGCTCATGGCAATTCCCGTTGTCTTTATCTACGGCATCTGCATCGGCAGCTTCCTGAATGTTGTCATCATTCGGGTGCCGCGCGGCGAATCCCTGATCAAGCGCTCCTCGCACTGCATGACCTGCGGCGCAAAAATCCGCATCATTGACCTGATACCGGTATTCAGCTGGCTCTTCCTGAAAGGCAAATGTCACAGCTGCGGCGAAAAGATTTCGGTCCGTTATCCGATTGTCGAAGCGCTCAACGGCATTTTGTATGTTGCAGATCTTCTGATCTTCGGCGTGAATGTCAACTGTCTGCTGATGATGATCTTCACATCGCTGCTGATCTGCATCGCATTCATTGACTGGGACACAATGGATATGTACATCCCGATGCTGCTGATGGTCGCAGCACTTGCGATCCCCTCTTATTTCGTTACATATCTGCCGCTCAAGGAGCGCATCATCGGAATCTTTATTATCAGTGTTCCGTTCCTGCTGATCGGTGAAATCAGCGGTGCTTACATCAAGAAGAAAACCGGTGAAAAGGTGCGCGGCATTGAACTCGGTGATACAATCCTCATGGCATGCGCAGGCGTGCTGCTCGGCTGGAAAGCCATGATTCCTTCCGCGTTCATCGGCATTATTCTTGCTGCAATCTTCGGTCTTATCATCAAAAAGGTGACGGGTAAATCCAAATTCGCATTCGGACCTTACCTCTGCATGGGCTTGCTGCTCGGCGCAATGTTCGGCGAAGAGATCACCGACTGGTACATCAAGATGCTTCCGCAGCAGGAGCATGTTCAATATTACAGTGCATTTCTGATGCACTGAAAATTTGCAGTATAGGGGCAGCCGGCGGCAACACCGGCTGCCTTTGCTATACATATAGTTTTTGATTCAGATCAGCTTGTTGCGCTCAGGAGATTTCTCTGAGAAAGCAGCATGCCGTCATTGTAATCAGCACGATCAGCGACATCGTGAATCTCTTCGGGCAGTGTGAAAATGAAATAGAAGCCGTCAAAGCCGGTGCCGTCCTCAAAGTTCTTATAACGCGGAACAGCACGGTCTGCTCTGTAATCATGCTCACCGCTCTCATCATCGCCGCTGTTGCCGAGAACAGTCACATAATCCAGTGCTGCGGTTCTGTAGCCGTCAGAAGCATTCATAACATTCTTCATCGAGAAGGAAGCGACATTCGCAGATGTAGGAGTCTGTCTAACGAGTCCCCCACCGGATCTGCGAATTTCGCGGCAGGCAATCTGAATGTTGAAGTCACGCGGATTAAAGAACGAATTTGAAGTATCCGCAAACAGTCTCGAACCTATCACGCTGCCGTTTGTATCGGTTTCCGTGATAACCAGCGGTGCCGTGGTTGTTTCACCGGCAGCCGTAGTGACAAGCGGATCGGTATTCGCGCTGACAATCGTATCAGAAACAGCATCCAGCGAGAATCTGTAGTCGAAATTGCCGTAGAGCTTCTGATTGACGCTCCACAAAATCGGTGTCTGCATATTTGCAGCCAGCGAAGCGGCATCTGTTGCAACGCCGGTACCGCCGTAATTATCGAACGGGAACTGAATCAGAACCAGCTTGCCCTGATTCACCTGCTTGCTCGTATAATCACTCAGTTTGCTAAGACCTGCAAGATCAGCATCCGGAACGATCTCAGTGTTGTCAAAAACCAGAACATTGATCGTACCGCCGGTATCAATGAATCTGCGATCCTCAAAGAACTCCCTGTAGAAGCTCTTGACCTTATCAATCAGATCATTCGTCACAGTAACAGACTGAAAATCCGCAGAATAATCATACGGCTTAAATCCGTTATATGCACGAACGCGGTCCGCATATTTCAAATTACCTTCGATACAGCGGCGCATATTATCCATACATGCGGTCGTATTTTCAAAGTTTGAACTTCTGACGAAGAACTTTGAAACCGGCTGAAGCAACTGAACCGCACTGTACATGATAATTGAGAATATCGCCATAACAATCACAAGCTCAAGCAGCGTAAAGCCTTTCAGCTTTTTCATTATGGTATTCACTCCTTTCATCAATCCCGTTCCGCCGTGCGCATATTTCAGCGCACAGCGAAACGATGGGTTCAGTATTAACGGTGACCGGTCGAAACGCCGACCTGGAGATAGTCTGCACCGCTCGGATCAGCCGTCGGATTCCATGTATACTCGACGCCGTCATAGTAAGACATTTCACCGGTATTCGGATTCGGAGCTGAAAGAACGAAATCAAGCTTGAGGTAAGCCTCAGACGGGAATTTTTTGCTATCCAGCGTATCAAGGACTGCCTTTTCAGCCGGAACGGCAGAATTCAGCTTTTCGTACGCTTTGCTGATCAGCGTAGCATCATCATCTGTATACCAGTTATATGGGGTACCGCCCTTATCATGGACAGTGCGGAAGATCTTGACAACGATGGATCCTGTCACACCCAGAGACGCATTTGTCGAATTGACCAGCGCTGCACCGCCCTGCGTTGCAGGAATTGCAAGACGCAGCAGACGGTTTCCGCTGACGACAGACTCCAAACCGACATAGTTCACTGCTGTGCCGTCACTTGTCGGAGCAGTATGCTTGGATTGTTCTGTCAGAACCTGTTTTGTATAGAGTGCACCGGTTTCTTCATTCGCAGCGTAGATGCCGTCTCCGCGCGGAGCATCTGTTGCATCTACAATGATCTTGGTAATCGGATTCGTTGAATCCACACCGCTTCCAAGCAGGAGATCAAGATAGAAGAACTCACTCGGAATTCGCGCACCTTCCGGTGTCTTGGTAAACACCATGAAGCGGTAGTTCGTATTCGGATTGATAATCAGCTTATCCGGATCATTATCTCTGGTCATCTGATCAACATCCGTTGTATACTCCGAACCGTGTGCTACGATATTGAAGGAATGGGTCGAATTCGTTAAAGTAATATCGACATTCTGTGCTGCAAACGGACTTGCACCGTCACTCAGAAGCATGTTATCGGCAAATTTCGCCTCATAACTCAGTCTTCTGTTCAGCTGGTTGGTTGCCTTCATCGTCGAATTAACCAGTGACATAATTGTTGTCAGAAGGAGACCGATGACTGCGTAGACAGCGATTGAGATGACAACTTCGATCAGTGTCATGCCTTTCAGCTTTCGCTTACGATTCATAGTGTCCTCCTTTCTTTAGCGCAGACCCTGGTGATCATTATTGAAGTAATCCTTCGAGTTGCCTGCTGTTGCGTTACCGGAAGAACTGTGATTCTGGTTACTGTAAGTAACAGTCGGTTCCGGATTCGAGGTCGTACCCGGTCTGTTCAGGTCGCCGAGGAATACGCAAAGCGGCAGGTTGGTGTAGCCCTTGAAATCTCTGATCATCATAGAGCCCATGGTCATGATGCCCTGAGAATTGGGCTTGTTGTTGTTATTGCTGTAGGGATCATACGGAGTCGAATCCGTAAATTCACGGTAAGCAACCGTATTGACATTCTTTTCGCTGATTGCGGAACCGAAATCGGAATCCGGTGCGATAATCTCAGCGTTTGCACAGAAACCGTTCTGGAACCGACCGTTATAATCGAAATTCTTCTCGCCGTAGATAACGACGTTCGGAACCAGCTCAAACTTAAAAGCATCTTTATTATCCGTAGAATTATAGAGATTCTTCCACGTAGTATTGATGCTCCATGTATCATCTGCGTTGAGCACGCCCGGATAAATCGGATTACTGATGATATCATAGTTGTAATCCTGCGTCATCATCTGATAAGCACCGGTCGTCGTCAGAACAAAGTTCTTATTGCAGTACAGCGACTTATCAAAGAAGATCAGCACGTCACTTTTACCTGCAAATCTCGGCTTATCTGAGCTTGCAGAGTAATCTGCATAACACTGCGGCTTGGTATAATCGGCAGGTGAACCGTTTGTTGCCGTGTAGATGCTGTTGTTGTTCACAACGATTGTCAGATAATCATTCATAAAGGAACCCGTCAGAAGAATGCAAAGCGGATTGTCAGAATCATGCTTCTGTGTCGGATCGACGAAGACCGTTGTCTTCTGATTATTCGCAGTGACATCCAGGATGCAGCTATCAGCCACAACCGGAACAGTACCAAGATCATATGATTTCGAGGTGCCGTCCGCAGTATGCGAATGAATCGTAACCTTCTTCTGATCCAGAGAACTCAGCGTTTTCTGCTTAGAAGCGATTCCGTCGTATTCTTTAAATGCATCAGCGGTATTAATATACTGGTCGCTCGTCAGCGGTGCCTCGCCGAATGTTTCAAGCAGCGGGATAAAGCTGTTGGAGTTGCCGTTTCTTACCTTTGTCTGATCATTCTCAGTTGCAGAAACACCCTTCGGACAGGTGTAAGGAACCCACAGAGAGGATGCCTTGTAAACGCCGTTTTCAATTACAGCATAGTTCTTCGGCTGAACGCCCCACTCATGACCGCAAGCCTTGCTTTCCTGGCAGAGTTTATCAGCGTCGATGTTATCGCTTGCAGCATCAGAAGTTGCCGCTGCCAGATCAAAACGGTAGTAGCGGTCAAAAATCTCATCCTGTCTGCTGCAGAACGGGAACATGCTGAAATCATAACCGGAATTATTCGTGGTAGTATAATACTCGCTTCCGGTCTGTGCGCCGAGGTTACCGGACAGGAGCTTGCTGACCAGATCATCATAATCGGTACCGGTTGCACCTCTGCCGCCGAGGCTCTCAAAATGCGCCTCAGTCGAGCTGTTCTGATATCTGTTCTGGTAAGCCTGACCGTCGTCGCCGACCGTTACGCCCGGAACATCGTAGTTCGGAACATTCGCATCAGTGGTTGCATCACAGATCGTCGAAAGAGAAGTGGTCTGCTGATTGTTGATTTTGCCGTTGCCGCTGATATTGGTTTTGCTTGCAACTGCATAAATACCGCCCGCAACAAGGAGCTCCTGACCGTTTGTCTTGATCTCCAGATCGCCTGCGCAGAGAATTGCGCCGTAGATCGTGGTCTTTTCCTTCAGATCAAGCGTGAGCTTGCCGTCCGGATTGGTGAAGATGATATCGCCGCCGATTTCCGGCATCTTGTCGGACATCGTCAGATTTGCGTTGTTGCAGATGATATCGCCGTAGGCATAGCCCTTGTAGGAAGCATTGGTCTTCTGCACGTTATCTTTCATGAAGTGGGTAAGATGTGTGCCGCGGGAATGCTTGATCTCAGAATTTGCCGCGGGATCAAAGAGATACATGTCACCCGTCATATTCGTCGGCATTCCGGTAATGGAACCCAGGTACAGATTGACCGGCTGGTCTTTTCCGTTGCCGCCGCGACCGATCTCCTGACCGGTATCGCTGTTCAGCTTCAGATTGCCGTCGCAGTATACATACGGAATGTATCTGTATTCGGTCGGATACTTGTTGTCGCCTTCATCAGAAATATCAGAGCGGACTTCAAACATATTCTGTGCATAGAAATCGCCCCAGAACTGAACGCCCTCGCCTGCTCTCTGCGCAATATAGGAAACATCACAGTTTGCATCAAAGTTGCCGATGAAGATACCGTCACCGACTGTCTGCGGGTTGTTCGTGAAGTTCACCTTGGTCTGATTTGCATACTTGGTTCTTCCGGCAGGCAGCGTTCTGTTGCCGAAGGTCTGCGGACCGAGGCAAAGCAGGTTGTTGTTGGTAGAACCGTTACCGGTAGCACCCATAAACATTGCCTTTGCTTTGTTGGAGACCTTCTTGCCGTTGTTGTTGTTGTTGTTGTTTCCCGGAGTAACCTCCAGTTGACCGAGAACGCTCCAGTTTGCATCGTTCGTGGCACCTGTCGGAACAACTACCTCGGGATTCTCATAAATGTAGTTTGCCATCGTATACTCAGAAGCATTTCTGCCCTGACCTACGGAAGCAGTCACAGTGATCTTCCAGCCGCCGCGGCGCAGAATCGTTGCTGAATCAGCGTCCCAGATATAATTCTGGTTGATACGCTCGATCTCAGCAGTAATTGCAGAGCCTCTTGTCAGCGGAATATTGGAACTGCTGTCCACAGCAACATCAATTGTGCCCTTGTCGCCCGGATTTGCAAGGGTAGTAACCCAAGTATGGAAATCAGGGTTGTTATAGGCAGAGTTGGAGATAGCGTCAAGGACGCCCTGTGCAGCATACTGTGCCTGATTCTCATAGAATGTGTAATACGAACGGCGGTTTGCTGATGTTGTAAGAACCAGCGTAGACATCAGGAACACGACCATAACCATCATGACAGCCACGACGGTAAACAGAACGGATCCTTCTGCCTTTCCTTTCCTCCTGATTTTTTTCATTAGTAACCACCTTTCTCAACTGCGGATAGCCTTCTTAAAGAACACTCTAAGAAGGCATATCCATTTCGATCTGATTACTCAGCAGTGGACTCAGCGGGAGCCGTAACCGCTCTCCACTCCTTGCCGTCCCAGATCGTCTCATCATAAGGAGGACCGACTTCCGGTTTGGTCGGAGCCTGCACATAGTACGCACGGTAGGAAATCTGTACGTCGGTGTAGCCCGGCTTCACGCCATCAGGAATGTCTTTCTCTTCCTCATCGTTCTGAGCGGGAGCCTTCTCAATCGGATTGCCGTCTTCATCGAGCTCCGGTTCTTCTTCCTTTGCTTCCTGCTTATTCGGCTTCTCATCCTCATCGAGAAGATCCTCATTGAATTCCGCCTCCTTCAGGATGACAGAATCAATCATCATCGTATCCTTGTGATCAGCTGCATACTGATTGACTGCATTCAGCAGTTCCATTGTATCCTCACGATTAATGGACAGGTGAATGACGGATCCGCTGGAACCGACTGTCTGTGCTGCACGCGCACCGAGCAGATTCGCTTCCTTCATCTTATCCTCAGCTGCCTTTGCAAGAGAACCGTCCAGATCCGCGTACTCATAGAGCGGATATGTCACGATGCTCGGGGTGTAGTAGTAGTAGCTCAGGGAGCTGGTACCCTTTTCACCGAGCTGAACCGTCTCAATCAGTTCAACCTCATCCTCACGGAACTTATCAATATTGATAAAGTTATCCTGGAGGAACTTGCCGAGTTCTACGGAGCTCATCTCATCGGTGAACTCCTTGGAGAGGTTGGTACCCTCTTCATATTTCTCATTGATGATCTGCTGCTTCTTGGGAATGAGCTTAAACTCATTCAGCTTTGTGGACCATTCGCCTTCGAGATTCTTTTTGACCTGCTTATTTGTATTGAGCTCTTCCCACTTCGGTCTGATGAATACAAAAATACCAATCGAAAGAATCAGAACAATTACTACAATTAACAGTACGATTCTGTCACGATATCCGAATTTCATTTCTTTGCCTCCTTTGCGTCGCCGATCGTATCGAGATCAATCTTGCCGCCGTTCATTTTGACCGTCATCGGCAGCTTAATGATGCGCTCTTCGGTCTTCGGCTCTTCCTTACCGATCACGTTGCCGTCATCGTCAAGAATATCCTTGCCTTCCTGCTGGTCATCCTCTTCAATCTTTCTGCTCTCGATGGTGTAACCGCCGTAGCTGACAGACTGAACGATATCCAGACCGCGAAGCGCCTCAACGACCTTTTCAGGACCGACAGGCATCGGAGAATCTTCCTCGCTGTCCATTTCGAGTTCAATCGCAAAAGCACCGTTTGCGAAATCCATCTTGTTATACTTGTAGTGATCCTTCACTTCCTCAGCATCTTCCACGCCCAGAACATCCTGAACGACACCGCTGATGGTTGCGTCGATCGTCTCATAGAAATCAGAAACCGGCTTCGGCGTACTGATAAAGGAATTGTATGCATCACGGACACCGGCAACATAAGTATTGACAGCGGTCTGACGCTGGGTCAGCATCGCATTCTGTGCATCCAGATCCTTTCTCAGCTGGCTGTTCATCTTCTCATTGAGAACATCAATGTCATGCTGGACAACCTTGTTCTGAATTGCAAGGAATCCCCAAACACCTGCGCAGAGACCTGCTGCAACGAGTGCGCAGATACCGAGCAGTGCAAAATAGGAGGAATCCGAACGGATCTTGTTGTTGTTGACAGTATCTGTCTCCAGCAGGTTGATGCGCTCCGTATCCTTGTTGCGCTTGAACATTGCGCCGATTGCATTGGCGTAGGAGGAGAACTCAAGGTTCTCATAGCCATGAATCTGCGGCGGAACGTTAATGATGCTGGTACGGATGCCCATTTTCTCGAGCTCATTGGTGAGTCGGACATACTCATGGGTATCGCCGTAGAAGACAACATTTTCGATCATCTCGCTGCCGGGCTTGGATTTCTGGAACTGGAGCATACGGAAGATGTTTTCATTGACTGCCTCAAAGACGTAGTCTTCGGAATCATCGTAGTCCTCAGCAGAAATCGAAGCGAAACGGGAGAAGGAAAGCTGACCCTTCTCATAGAGGTTCAGAGAAATGAAGTTGTTGTCGATCTGCACTGCGAGCAGCGGCATCTTCGCCTTGATCTTGGAATCTGCGAGCAGAACCTTGGTGATGCAGTTGCATCCGATCATAACGCTCTTGAGGCTGATCTGAAGCATATTGAAGACGCGCTTGTAGCAGTCAACGACTTCAAACGGGCAGGCGGTTGCGAGAACCTTGTCTGCGCCCTCGGTCTGATCCGAAGGACCGACAACGATGTAGGAAACAGAATAGGATTCGTCGATGCCGAGTGCAGCAGACATTTCCGCACGAACCATCTTCATGAAATCCTGCTGCTTCTCAGCTCTCTGAATATGCAGCTCCTTGAAGATCGTCATGTTGGAGGAAATGCTGACGATTGCCTCTTTGTCAGGCATCTTGTTGGTGCGGAGCACCTGGTTGATCAGTGTGGCAAGACGCGGGACGTCACGGACGTGACCGTTGACGATAACCTCTTCCTCGAGGTTGAGCGTTGCCGCGGAATTGATACGGATTCTGCCGTTATTTTCAGTACCCTTAATGATCCTGATATTGCGGTCAGTAATGTCAAAGGAAAGCATTTACAATATCCACCTCTCAATTTATTCTTTGATATGTTCGGTTTTGTGCGGCAGCGGCTGCCGCCGCACAAATGATTACCGTCCGGATTATTGATCGCCCAGATTGCCGATCGAATCGTACAGAGCCGGGAAGAACGCTGCACAGACAAGACCGATGACAATACCGAGCACGATGAGCATGACCGGCTCGAGCAGCGAGCACAGACGCTTTACAGCGGAGTCAGCTTCTTCGTCATAGTATTCAGCAGTCTTTGCCAGAATGTCATCCAGTGCACCGGATTCCTCACCGACAAAGATGATCGAACAGAACATGGAGTCGAAGATATCGGCTCTCTGAATCGAGGAGCTGAGCGTTTCACCGCTCTTGACCTCGTCGATGATATCGCGGAACTTCATCGAGATGTAGGTGTTGTTCAGGGTATCCGCGGAACGCTTCAGACACTCAACCATCGGCAGACCGGAGGAATACAGGGAAGCCATGGTCTGTGCAAAACGTGCAGTGTAAATTTTAACAACGAGCTTACCGAAGCCCGGTCCTTTGATAATGAAGCGGTCCCATTTCATTCGCGTATTCGGGAGCTTCAGCAAATAGATAAATGTAAAGATCAGTGCGGCTGTCAGCAGGATCATAATCAGCCAGTGTTTCGTCAGGAAATTACCGATTGCTATCATAACCTTTGTCAGACCCGGAATATCATTCGGATCATCATACAAATCTGTAAAGACCGGCATGATAAATACGAAAACGCCGATGACAACAGCAACCGTCAGAACCATCAGGATAATCGGGTAAACCATCGCACTCTTGATCGTGTTCGCAATCTTGTTCTGGTTTGCATAGTAGTCACTCAGTCGCTGCATGATGACATCCATCTGACCGGAGGACTCACCGGCGCCGACCATTGAAGTCATCAGAGTCGGAAAGACGCTGCCGTGTACTTCGAGTGCATCCGAGAAGGCTTCGCCCTTCTGGACGTTCTCATACACATCACGCCAAACGTTTCGAGCAGCTTCGCTCTCCTGCTCTTTGCAGAGAATGTCAAGTGCCTTGACCAGAGTCAGACCGGATGTCAGCATCGCGGCCATCTGACGGGTACAAAAAGCTAAGTCTTTCGTCTTGAACTTTTTGATCGTCTTGGTGCTGGACTGGCGCTCCTTGTAATCGGTGACATACATTCCCTTTTCTCGGATTTTTGCCAAAAATTCCTGCTCGTCTTCTGCCGTCATAACGCCCTTGCGCACGTTACCGACTGCATCCTTCGCAGTATAAGTAAAACTCATTGGCATAAAACCACCTCCTGCAAGCCTGTAGATTGTTTCGGAAGCCCTGCGGCGAGCGAAGCCGCTGCCTCCTTAGGTTTATCCGTGTGCAACCCGTGCACCCAGAACAGACTTGCCGCTTCCAGCAGCCGAAAGCCGGCTCTGATCAGCAGGTATTTCTGCAAATGGGCATAGCAATAGCCACACATAGATCCATAGGGATATTATACCACAGATGATAGACAAATGCAACTATGTTTCAACCAAAATTTCGGGTTCAAATTTAGTTGTTTCGCCTAATCCTCCCGCGGTGCCGCCATTGACTGTTTCAGGATAATGCTCCCGCGTATCACATAGCGTGACGGCTGCTTCTGTGGATTTTCGATTCGCTTGAGCAGCAGTGAAACTGCGGCATGTGCCATTTCCGCGAGATCGACCTCGACAGTCGTGATCGCCGGCACACACATATCGGAAACCGTGTAATTATCGTAGCCGGTGACGGAAATATCCTCCGGCACACGGATCTCACGCCGCTGCAAAGCACCGATGACGCGGAACGCAGTTTCGTCGCAGTTGCAGACGAAAGCGGTCGGCATCTCCTCGGGGAACGCAAATTCCGTCAGACTGTATCCGTTCGGGAGCCGGTCCTCAAGCGTCCAGTCCTTGCGGTATTCGAGCCCGTTTTCCATGAGGCATTTGATATAGCCGAGGAACCGGTCATGGATGCTGCTCGTCGCGGTCACGGACCCGATAAATCCGATCTTTTTGTGTCCGAGCTGCACGAGCCGGTCGGTCATCAGATAGCTGTCATAGAAATTATCAGAAATCACAGCGTCGATTTCGCTGTGCTTGTCATAGAAATCCAGGAACAGCATCGGCAGATGCAGCGATGCAAGCCGCTCCAGATAATCCGTTGCGAGCTGTCCGACGATAATCAATCCGCGCACCTGCCGTTCGGCAGCGATCCGCGGGAGCACGCCGCTGCGCTCATCCGCTTCGGAAATACTCTCATATACGGAATAAAGATTGCAGTGTGTCAGCTCCTTGGAGACGCCGGCGGTCAGGAACCAGTAGAAGGTGCCGCGGACATTTGCAAAGCGCTCGCTGGTGAGGATTCCGATGCTGCCGCCCTGCTGCTGCACTTCCGGCACTGCCTTGCGCGGTGTGCGGGGCGCAGAGGGACGGTACCCAAGCTCGGAAGCGCGCTCCTTGATTTTTCTGCGCATATCCTCGCTGACACCGCCGCGGTCATTCAGTGCATTGGACACGGTCACAACGCTGACGCCGAGCTCTTTTGCGATGTCTGACATCCGGATGCCGTTTTTCATAGGAACTCCTCCGTCATCCGCAGTTTACATCTCTATCGGTGTATATAAATAGTATATGTACCCTGCGGACACTTTTTATTTATTATATCACATCTTTTTTCATTTGTAAATACCTAAGTAAAAAAAACTTTCCGTATAAAATTCTGTCTGATTTGTGCGAAATCCGTCATTTACAGTCCGTCTGGTATTATAACTTCGATAAAAAATGACTGAATCCGTTTCAAAAATTATTCATTCTATCCTTTTCAACAGATTTGCTGATTGTTGTTTGTGCAAAACAATCAAAATCAACATTGAAAATTTGTTAACATTCGGCTTTTTCTCCCTTGCGATTTCCCGTAAAATGGTGTATGATAATATCAGCCGGACGGGCTTGCAGCGTTGATTTTGCTGCATCTGCGCCGGAAAGAGAAAATGCAATATGAGGAAAGAGGTAATTCAGAATGAACAGAAAACTGCTTGCAGCACTTGCTGCATCTGCATCGGCGCTCATGCTCTGTACCGCCTGCGGCAGCAATACCGCAGAAACCAGCACACTGGAAACCACCGCTGCCCCCGTCACGACGGCTGCACCGGAATCCGAATCCGCTGCGGAAACCGCTGAGAGCATCGCAGCAGAGGACATCGAATTTGAGGAATATGTCGTCGCACAGCCCGGTGACGCAATCCTTGCAATCGTTGACGGTCAGTGGTATGTCCAGTACTGGGGCGGCATCAAAGAAACACCGGATATCCTGGGTTACGACGCAGGCATCGCACATATCGAGGGCGACGGCGACTACACCGTCAGCGTCAATGTCGGCACGAAGGGCGCCCAGTTCGATATCACCGGCGATCCGGAGAACGGTTACAAATGCGGCGGTCTGGAATTTGCTGCCGTTCAGGTTCTGGAAGGCACCAAGCTCTTTCCGGATATGTGCATCGAGGTCAAGGAAATCCGCGTGGACGGCAAACCGATCGAAATGACAGCCAAGAACTTCACCTCATCCGACGACGGCGTAGAGATGCGTGCCAATATTTACAATCACTATGTCAGCAGCTTCCCCGAAGATGCACATACCGCCGACGGCGCTGTGACCGGCACATTCGGCGAATACTCCTCCATGATTGTGAAAACCGAGGATTTTTCAAGCTGGACCACTGTCGAGGTTGACTTCACCGTCACCGGTACGGGCGATGCCGCACCGGCTGAGGGCGGCGAGGATGCAGAATCTGCCGCTGACGGAGAATCCTCCGCTGAGGAAGCATCGGAGAGCACCGCTGCATAATCCGCAAAATGAAACAAAGCACCTGTCATGCGAATGACGGGTGCTTTTTCTGTTCAGTTCACCGCGCCGGATTCGCTATTATAAATAGTATATCAGGTCAAAGCGGTGTATTCCAGTTTCCTGCAAGAAATCTGCGCAGAATTACAATATCTCTGAGATTGACCGTGCCGTCATGACTGACATCCGCAGCAACCGTGTCAATCTCCTCCCCCCAGCCGCCGACCGCATACCGCCGCATCACAACCACATCCTTGAGGTCCACGCTGCCGTCGGAATTGGCATCGCCCATCCGGATCACGGGCTGTGTCTCCGTTGTTGTTGCGGCAGTGGTTGTCGCGATTGTCGTAGTTGTTGTGGTAGTGGCGGTCGTGGTGGTGGTCGTGGTTGTTGTGGTGGTAGTAGTGGTCGTCGTCGTGGTGGTCGTCGTAGTCGTCGTTGTTGTTGTGGTCGTCGTCGTGGTTGTGGTTTCCGGTGCCACAGCAATGTATCCGCTTTCAGCAGTAAAAGCGGTCTGATTCATCCTGCTGTCACAAAATTTATCGAGCTTCAGCTTCAGCGGATACTGCGTGCCGCGCTTTGCATTCGCGGGAACGGTGAATTGCAGCGTCAGCAGAACACCGTCCGCTTTGACATTCTCCGTTCCGATTGTCCCGACGGCAATCGTATGCGTTTCCGTATAATTTGCCGCTACCACGCGCAGATTCTCAGCAAGTACGCCCTTTTCAAAGACCGGCTCATCATCCGGCGTCAGCACCGGCTTCAAACCCGTATTGCCGTAATCGACCGTAAATCCGGTATTCGCAAAGCCGGAATTATCCCGCAGCTTCACATCCACGGAAACGGTCTCGCCCGGCTCCGCGGTGACATCTCCGATGCAGAGAACCGGCTGCTGATCCGCAGCCTCCGCCAATACGGCAGTGTTCCGCACAGAGCAGCGATCCGCTGTCTGTGCCGCAGAAAGAAATGACCAGACCGCAGTGCCAGTACAAACTGCGGCGATCAGCAGAGAACAAATGCGCTTGTTCCACATATGGCAGCCTCCCGATTCGGTATAATTATGAAACCCGCACAGCATTTTTCAATAATTATACCTCTTTATATATATTATATCATACGCTGATCTGATTGTCAAGCAAAAGATATCCCGTATTGCAGCAACAATACGGGATACTGTTGTTTCTGTCTCAGCTCTGATTCTGCTCTGCAACGAGCTTGTCGGCACCGTACATTTTGCGGAGCTTCGGCTTTTCGATCTTACCGGTCGGATTGCGCGGCACATCGGCAAAGATGACCTTGCGCGGTCTCTTATAGCGCGGCAGTGCCTCGCAGAATTTGTTCATTTCAGCCTCAGTGCAGGTTTCGCCCTCTTTGATCGCAATGATTGCGGCAGCGATTTCGCCGAGCCGCTTATCGGGCAGACCGATGACGGCAACGTCCTTGACCTTCGGATTGGAGCGGATGAAGTCCTCAATCTGCACAGGATAAAGGTTTTCGCCGCCGGTGATGATAACATCCTTCTTGCGGTCTACGAGGAAGACAAAGCCGTCCTCATCCTCCTGCGCCATATCGCCGGTGCGGAGCCAGCCGTCCGGCATGAGCACCTGATTGGTCGCTTCTTCATCGTGATAATAGCAGGTCATGACGCCCGGACCCTTGACGCAGAGCTCGCCGACCTCGCCGCGCGGGACGATCTCGCCGTTCTCGTCAATGATCTTGCTTTCCCAGCCGAAGCCTGCCTTGCCGATTGCGCCGACCTTGTGGATATTCTCCACGCCGAGATGCAGCGCGCCCGGTCCGATTGACTCGCTGAGACCGTAGTTTGTATCATACTGATGATGCGGGAAGTATTTTTTCCAGCGTGTAATCAGGCTGGGCGGAACCGGCTGTGCACCGATGTGCATGAGGCGCCACTGCGACAGCTCATAGTCGCTGAGCGATACCTTGCCGCTCTCAATCGCATCGAGAATATCCTGTGCCCACGGCACGAGCAGCCAGACAATCGTGCACTTTTCCGAGGAGACAGCATCCAGAATGACATTCGGGGTCACGCCGCTGAGCAGGACTGCCTTGCCGCCGACCAGAAAGCTGCCGAACCAGTGCATCTTCGCACCGGTGTGATAGAGCGGCGGAATGCAGAGGAACACATCGTCCTTTGTCTGCCCGTGATGCGCCTGCTCCACCTTGCATGCATGCATCAGGCTCTCGTGATTATGCAGGATTGCCTTCGGGAAGCCGGTTGTACCGGAGGAGAAATAGATCGCCGCATCATCTGCATCTGTCAGATGCACCGCGGGTGTGGTGCTCGGGCAGTTTGCGGTCAGCTGATCATAGCTCTCCGCAAAGCCGGGGCATCCCTGTCCGACATAGAGCAGCATCCGGTCATTGCCGAGCGAATCGACAACCTCCTCGACTCTGCCGATGAATTCCGGTCCGAAGACCAGAACGGAAATATCCGCAAGCCCGACGCAATATTCAATCTCATCCGCAGCATAGCGGAAATTGAGCGGCACAGCCAGTGCACCGACTTTGAGGATACCGAAGTAAATCGGCAGCCACTCGATGCAGTTCATCAGCAGAATGCCGACCTTATCGCCCTTTTTGACGCCGCGGGAGATCAGGAAATGCGCAAAGCGGTTCGCCTTCTCATTAAAGACCTTCCATGTAATTTCGCGGCGGTAGATATTCGGGCGGCGCGGCTCGATCAGTTCATATTCCTTCCATGTGACTCTGCGCGGCTCAATCACGGCAGGATTCAGCTCAACCAGCGCAGTATCGTTTCCGTAGAGCGCAGCATTCCGCTCTAAAATATCGGTAATAGGCATCGTCATTCGTCCTTTCAGATCTGTATTTATGGATTCCGGCTTCGGGAATCCGCAATATATCCATTTTAGCACAAAAAAGCGCTAAAGTCAAGAGCATTTTGCATTATATGCCTGAAAAATTCAGTTTTTCTGTCTGATAAAATGCAAAATCTGCCGTTTTTCCGCCGGAAGTCCTGCTAATTCTTAATTTTTCCGCAAAAATTTCAAAAAGGGTATTCCATTTTTTCTGTTTTTCTGGTATAATAAATGTAATCGTGTCTTTTTTTATGACCGAAACCATTTTTCTGAGAATTAACAGGAGATGATACCATGCTGAAACGATTGCTTACATCCGTCACGGCAGCGGTTCTGACTGCGGTGCTCGTGCTCGGACAGATTCCGGCGATCAAGGCTTCGGCGCTGATCTTCACGCCGAATGCAACCGTGCAGAGTGATTCCGCCATTCTGATGAATACCGATATCAATGAGATCGTCTATGAGAAGAATGCGGATATGAAAAAGATGCCCGGCTCGCTCGTACAGATCATGACTGCCGTCATCGTCCTCGAGGAGTGCGAGGATCTCTCCGGCACTAAGCTCACGGCGAAGGAGGATATGTTCGAGATCTTCGATCAGGACGAATATCCGGAGGATCTCCGCAAGGCGAATATCGAAGCCGGTGATTCGCTGACCGTTGAGGATCTGCTCTATGCAATGATGCTGACATCCTCCGTCGAAGCAGCATATATGCTCTGCGACAAGTTCGGCGACGGCAGTCAGGATAAATTCGCTGAAAAGATGAATGCAAAGGCAGAGCAGCTCGGCATGACAAACACCCGCTTCCTGAACGGTACGGGTCTTTACAGTGCGCGGCAGCTCACCACGGCACGCGACATGATGACACTGCTCTGCTATGCAATGAGTCTCCAGCGCTTTGAGGCAATCGCATGTGCCAACACCTACACCGCAAGCACCGCGACAGCCCACGAAAAGCGTGACCTCTGGGCATGGTCTCATTCCAATCTCATGGTCAACGAATCCAGCGAATACTACTGCAACGGCGTGCACGGCATCAAGACCGCAAATACGCAGGAGGGCGGACGCTGCATCGCCTGCAAGGGCTCGCGCGACGGCAACAACTACCTGCTGATCTGCCTTGATTCCCAGATGCAGGATCTGGACGGCAACAATCATTTCTATCATCTGGAAGATGCAAAGAATATCCTCGAGTGGGCATTCGTCCACCTGACCTTCCAGGAGATTCTGCCCGCCAATACACAGCTCGGCGAGATCGCTGTCAACAATGCAGAGGAAAATGATTATGTCATTGTCCAGCCGACAGAAGGCTACTCCTGCATCTGGTGCGATACGACCGATATCAAGAGTGTACAGAAGGTCTTTAACTGGCCAGAGAAGATTGACGCACCGGTTCACGCCGGCGACAAAGTCGGAACGGTCGTCCTGAAGCTCTCCGGCGAAACGCTTGCAGAAATCGACGTTGTCGCCGCATCGGATGTCAAGCGCTCATTCTGGCGCTACAATCTCAGCGAAATTCCGGGCTTCTTCAAGTCCAAGTATCTGCGCAACACATGGATTCTCGGCATCGTGCTCTCGCTGCTCTATATCGGCGGATGCATCTACTTTGCATTCCGGTATCATGAGGACCGCAAGAAGCGCGCCGCTGCAAGAGCCGGTCATCTGCGGAACCAGTCGCGCTGACCGCATGATTCAAAACACATAAAAAACCGCAAGCCTGCAAACAAATCAGGCTTGCGGTTTTTCTTATTCGGGAAACTGCACATGTCCCTCCTGCATCTCATCGGGCGTAAACGGGATATCCTCGTCAATGACAACCTGCCCGTAAATATCGGTGATGCGGAAGGTAAAGGGACCTTTGCCAAGCCCCGACTGCGCTTCAAAATAATTGAAATTGCGGCGCGGCAGCTTGACGAATTCGCCGTCGCTGCTGAGATATTCAAGCGTCTCAATCGGATAGCGGTGATTGCGCACCTGCACAGCACACCAGAATTCCGTGCTGCCGACCTTATACTTATAGCTGAGCGGCGCATCCGCAGCCGTATCCAGCGGCACAATCTTCCATGTGACAGGCACTCTGCCCTTCTCAGCCGGTGCAATCAGCGGAAACGCATCGGTATAGAGATCAAGGTCGCCCTTTTTGCCCTCGGGCAGCAGATCGGTCACGAGCACATTGATTGTCCCGAGCTCGCCGGTGACTTCAAGATACGCGCCTGCCAGCTCCGCGCAGTTATAGTCCGGCAGATTCATCGCCGTGATCCAGTAATCCTTCGAGACAGGATCGAGCATCGCACAGCCGCCCTCATAGCCGCCGCCGTAGAAGGTCGCCTCGCCACTGTGGACGGTCCCCTTCGGCTCAAGAATCCAGTCATGCTCCGCCGCATCGGGATGCATGCGGCGCTTGAGCAGCGTCAGGTCACGCGCATCGAGATTCTGATCATTGTTGAGGTCACCGAGCGTCAGTTCACCCTTGACCTCCTTGCCGAGCAGCAGATCGCGCAGCAGCAGAACATCGGCACGATCCGCAACACTGTCTGCGTTGATGTCTCCTCTGACCGCATCCGCCGCTGCCGCAGCCATTTGTCCCGTACATAAAAGCAGCAGCATGGCAGCAGCAGCCCCGATTCGTTTCATAATCACGCACCGCCCTTCGCAGTATTGATTCATTTTTATTATATCAGCGCGATTTCTGAATGTCAAGCGCAGTTATGCGCAATCGGGTATTAGATATTGCGATATTGCAGGCACACGGGCTGTCATTCACCCGCGATGCGAATACAGATTCTGCGCGCTGCATCCTCAGAACTTTCCAAAGCCCTTTTTCCATTCGGCAACATAAAAGCGCACCGCCTGATGTATGAAGAATCAGGCGGTGCTTTTCATGATTCTGTCATCAATCACATGGCAGACGCCGCCCAGCAGCGTGACACAGATAAACAGAAATGTGCTTTTCGACTGTTGATTCATCTACGTTCTCCCATCATTCAGATTGCGGCACGGCAGCAGGAAAGCCTCAGCACAAGATTTGCACCGATAAACCCATGAGAACCAGTCACAAGTATCGTCTTGCCGTTCAAGTCAATTCTTTCTTTGCTCATATCTCAATCCCTCCGGAACAAATCTCTTGTATAGACCTTTTCTGCCACATCGTCAAGGACGGAATGCCTGATTGCTGCACTCCGCTTGGAACGCCAGTCTGACAGCGTGTAATACTGGATTCCTAACTGCTGAGCAGCCTTCTTCACTCCGATTTCATCGGATAGCTTTAATGCTTCTTCTTTGAATTCTTTACTGTACTTCATTGCTTTTACCCCTTCTGGTTTGATTTTTTCTATTATACCAGATTTTGGGGTGTTTGTCGACTGCTCTGTCAGTATAACATATCAT
>JAFZPP010000020.1 GCA_017550285.1 Oscillospiraceae bacterium | reverse complement strand
GATCTGTCGCAGCTGCTCGTTCAGTTCATCCAGATTTGCTTTCATCGCGCTGTCCGGATTGCTGCACTCGTAATACGGCAGTTTGCATTCATAAAGAAAGTAAAACTGTGTGTCCGGATTCCGGTATGCTTCCTTTGCGCTGGATTCTGAAACGGTAATGACCGGTTTTTCCGCAGCGGATGTCGTAATGATCGCGGCGGCGGTCGTCTCAGCAGGCGCGGTCGTGATTTCCGCGGCAGTCGTCTGAAGCTCCGTGACTGCTGCGGTTGTATCTTGTACGGCATTGACGGTTGTTTCTGTTGTTTCCAGGACAGCGGAAACATCGGAAACATCGGTTCCGTTTGCCGCCGTCACGACGGCGGTTGCCGGAGCTGTTGTAATATTGATATCTGCGCCGCATCCGGCAGACAAATGGCGGCACAAAGAGCGGCTGCTGCAATAATCTGCTTTTTCATAATCATACTCCTTTTCATTTCGACATTCAGAACAGCGTTTGCTGACATGGTGATTATAGCAGATTTTGCAGCAAATCAGTGCAGAATTACAGAATTGTAATTGCGTATCAGAAAAGTGCTGTGAAAAAATTTTTTATTATAACATACTTTATTGAGAAACGCAAGATATCGTCAGGCAGAAGGAAGGATTGCAGGATATTATAATAGTTGCTGCGCGGCAATATCATCAGAGGGCCTTCTGAAAAATGATAGAGTCATTTCAATTACAAATTTGTAATTCTGCACCTTTTTCCGGAATTGTGTGCTATGATGAGGTCAGTCGAAGGGAACTTCGCATAATAAACTGAAAAACGATTCGGAGGTAATCACTATGAAAAAGCTCATCACTTATCTTGCAATGGTCAGCGTCGTTCTTGCATCTGTTCCGGCAGCCGGCATTCAGGCGGCGGCAGCAGACGCACCGGTCGTTACGGCAACAACAGAACAACAGAAAGAATCACCGGCAGACATCGCAGGCAGATGGTACTATCAGGAAAGCGGCAGGAATGTTGCGTATGTGATGGTTGAAACAGACGGCACATATTCCTATTTCAATTATGCGGAAAATACCGCAGACGGCGGCACGGTCAAAGTCGAATATGACAAGCATCCGGACGGCACAAAGAAAGCCATTTACAGCTTCTATGGCAATGACGGTACCTTCCGTTTCGGCTGCATGAAGCCGGAAACCGGCGAAAA
Source organism: Oscillospiraceae bacterium (assembly GCA_017550285.1). Lineage (GTDB taxonomy): Bacteria > Bacillota > Clostridia > Oscillospirales > Ruminococcaceae > Firm-04. The sequence continues at coordinate 40,242 of JAFZPP010000020.1, read as the reverse complement.
CACACTCCCGGTCGGACAGGACGGCAGCGCACAGCTTACAAAAGATACGAAGAATTACGAGAACGCCGTGCCTTCCGATATTGCAGGACGCTATTTCTATCAGACCCGGAATGAAAATGCGGACACCTATGATACCGCAGGCACTGTGACTGTATACGAGGGCGGCGCCTACATCTATACGGACGCTGCCGGTCAGTCGGTCAGCGGCAAAGTGACTGTGGCTTACGAGGTCTATCCGGACGGCAGTACCGCAGCATGGTACAACTTCACCGACGACAACGGCAAATTCCGGATGGGCTGCACAAAAACAGATGACGGCAGTGTCCTGACAATCGGAAACGGCGGCGATGCACGGCTGTTTGCAGATAACGAAACAGTCCCGGCAATTCCGGCAAGCCCCGCTGATCTTGCCGGCAAATGGTATCTGGATACCTCCGTCGAAGAAGATGATACAGAAGTCATTATAACCGTGGATGAAAACGGCAGCTTTATTTACGCGGACGGAAAAAACAGCAGTCTGGGATTTGAATTTTACAGTTCCGTGACAGGCAGCGTGAACATTCACGTTGTGAAAGATAAGAATGAAAACGATGCCGCGGTTTACCGCCTCTTTACTAAAGAAGGTGAGCTGTTCATGGAAGGTGCGCTCAGCGATGACGGTCAGGTGCTTGAACTCAGTCAGGGCAGCAGATTCCTGCGTGATCAGAGTGTACACAAAGCAAGCGGAGCAGATATTGCCGGTTCATGGACGCTGAAGCAAATGAAAACCAATTCCAATGAGGCCGGTTATTCCGATGCAGGTTATGTGACTGTCAGCGATCATAACACTTATACTTACCGCGATGCAGCAGGCAATGTAACCACCGGCAGCGTGTTTGCTTCCTATGAGATGCATCCGAACCTGAGTGTAACGATCTGGTATGATTTCATCGACAGCAACGGAGAATACTGGTTCGGCTGCCAGGACAGTCTGAACAAAGTGAATCAGAATACGCTTTACATCGGCCAAGATTCTGAAATGAAGCTGGAACGCACAGAAATTGAGCCGAATGCCCACGGCTTCTATGATGTTACAGAGATTCCGGCGACCGGCATCAGCATGAAAGCACTTGAGGGCGAATGGATCAACCGGAAGATGCAGGGCGGCAATTTTGACGGCATGCAGGTCGCATATTATTTCTATCAGTGCGATATGCTTTCTGCGCAGTATATGATGACTGTTACAGAACCGGACGGCATTGAACTTTCCCGTACAGGCTGGGCGAAGATTCAGTATACCGCTGATGCAGTCGGGAAACGCAACTACTACTATGTCCTTTATTACGGTGAGGATGTTGATATGGTATTTGACATGACCGGCGTTCTTCCGCTGGATACGCTCACGACTGCCGGTGAGCAGCCGGTTTCGTTCAGCCGCAGCACAGAACCGTATGACACAGACCGCTATCAGCTTTATGATGCGGCAGCGGCACCGGCTGGCCGCAGTGCGACGGCACTGGAAGGTTCGTGGCGTATGAACAATGATGACCAGAATACTGAAACATTGCTGACCTTCTCGAATCTGGATCCTGTTTCCGGCAGATTCCGTCTGGTCACTTACAAGGACGGCCGTGCGGAAAGCGTAAGCGAGGGCATCATGAAGCTCCAGTACAACTATGATTTCTTCACGGAAAAAAGAGAGTACCTGTATGTGCTGTATGTGGCAGACGAAACCGGCGTGTTCAACCAGATTTATATGACAATCAAGGCAGACGGTCAGCTTCCGCTGGAAACGCTTCAGCTTTCCAACACTGATATCAGCTTTGTGCGTGAAGCAGCGGAAAACCCGAAGTATTCCGCAGAAAAGCTTATGCAGATGGCAAAGAAGGACTATCAGCAGAAGACCGGTATTCTTCCGGCAAATGCGCACACCATGACGAATCTGGGCGGTACGGTCACCGTTGTGCTGGAAGATGAAAACGGTGAAGCACTGGATGCATATACCGTGGATCCGGAAACCGGCATCGGCGAACGGTTCTCTGATCAGAGCACGGTCAACCTGCCGCAGACCGGCAACAATTCCCTGAAAACCCTGATGATGATGCTCGGCGCATTCCTGCTGACCGTTTGCGGCTTCCTTGCAGTCAGAAAGTCCGGCATGCTCCGCCGCAGAAACAACGAACAGTAAAAGAAAGATCAAGGAAATGAAACAAAAGAGAACAAGAAAGCAGCGGATCCTGTTTTTTGCAGGATTCACTGCGATCATGGCAGGATGCACCATCATGCTGTTTTACGGCGGAAGGAAGCTGTACCGAATGCATCAGAAGCAGATACTGATGCGGGAGAATCCGGTCGTTGAGATCGCTGATCTGAACATCAAAGCACCCGTTTTAGAGGGCACGGATCAGCAGACGATTGCGAAGGCCGTCGGACATTTTACCGGAACCGGAGATTTCGGGAGCGGCAATTACTGTATTGCCGGTCACAGCAGCACGATCTACAAGGAATATTTCAACAAGCTCAAAGACATTGAGAACGGCATGACGATTACGCTGTACGACACCGGGAAGAACCGTTATGACTACACCGTCAGCGATCATTTTGTTGTGAACCCGGATGAAACATGGGTGCTTGACGATTCAGGCGATGACCGCATCACGCTCATCACCTGTACGGATGACGGCTCACAGCGGCTTGTCGTGACAGGGTTTTGTGAATTGCAGAAATCATAAAAAAACAGGCGGTCGTGCAGACCGCCTGTTTATTTCATTGCCGTGGCTTATCCGAGCAGCGTAAATTCCATTTGCTCTGAAGCGTGTTCTTTCTGATCTGTCCAGAGAAGTTTGCTGCCGTTCATGCTGAAGACGGCCGAGCCGTCATTGTATACCTCTGTGCGTGATTCGGAGCCGTCCGGCGCAGTCACAGCACGGTAAAGTGTGCCGCCGCCGGTACATTCCAGTTCCATCTGTTCATCATTGCCCGCACAGTGATAGTTCCATTCACTGTATTCAGATGCACCTGTCGACCATATACACTGCACAATATAGTCTTCTTCGTCCCGCCCGATCTGAATGCTGCATCTTTCGGACTGCCACTGCCCGACATAATGATCAAATTTGTTTGCCTGCATATTCCACGGGGACAGACGCTTGCCTCCGCTGCCAACAAGGGTAAAATTGCCCCTGCCGCCCGGCATGCTGCTTTCCGTCCTGCCCCACAGTTCATTGCTGTCATCCTCATAGAATGCAAAGAACGCGTTCTTTTCTCCGTCAACAGTATCTTCATACTCTGTCCGGACAGTTCCCTTCCGCCGGAGCGCGCCGTCCGCAGGCTGATAATAATATGTATGATCCGGCTGCACTGTGACAAATCCCACGGTACCGAAAACAGATTCGATTTCTGTTTCCTCCTGATAGTTCCATTCACCGGCAATGAGACTGAAATCTGCATCGGGCTCCTGCGCTTCATACCGTCTGATCGAAAAGTCGCGGTTGATGCGTGTCAGCGTCGCAGTGATCCTGCCGTTCATCAGTTCCACTGTCATGCTTTTCCGGTCTGCACTGACTGTGAAATCCAGTGTAGCCGGGTTGTTCCGGTCGGTACCCATGACAGTCAGCGTATTGCCGCGCAGAGCGATCGTGACAGGCTGTTCCTCGGTCCCGACGGTCACCGCAGACTGACCGTTCCCGTTTAGGTCAAGTCCGACATAATAGCTTCGGTGTGCCGGATCAGACAGATCATACGAAATGCGCGCACCGGAATTCCCGGTAAAGGAAACCGTTTCCCATTTGCCGTACAGCAGATCCTTTGAGGCGGTACTGCCGGTTCCGCCTGAATCGCTGTCGCTTTTGTTCTGCGGCACTGCGGTTTCAGCCGCATTTGCCGCAGTCTCACTTGTAACAGATGCCGGTTCTGTCCCGACCGCGGAAGTTCGCAGGACTGTGGATTGCTTGACTGTTGCGGGATTCGTTTCGGCTGCTGTCGTACTTTCTGTTCCGCTCGCGCGATCCGTCTGCTCATCAACGGTTGTTTCAATCGGCACAATCGGAACCGCATTCTCCTGAACATTCAGATCATTGCGCTGGCCGCAGCCGGACAGACAGATTGCTGCGCCGAGAATCACCGGCAGAAACCATAGCTTCTTCATTTTTCCTGCTCCTTTCTCCATAAAATGCTGTTCTGATCCTTTATCATTATATCAGAGCACGGGGCAATTCGGTGCGGAATCCCGAAATTGTTATTGCATCAGAAGATCACCCTGCGCAGGACATATTCGCCGTCCGCGGTCGAAGCAATCTCGTAGGTGCTCATATCATCCATTGCCAGATGCTTTTTCAGACGGGACATGTTGACGCGAATCGTATTCTTGCTGTCCTCAACGTCGGAGCCGTAGATTTTCTCATAGATTTCATGATAGCTGATGCGCGAACCGAGCCGCGATGCCAGAAGATAAAGAATTTGCAGCTCACGCTGCGGCAGGGAGCATTCATTGCCGTCCAGTTCAGCCGTGCCGGAAAACAGGTCAATGATCAGATCCGGAAGTTCAATTCGCGGATGCTGTGCCTCCGGCTTGGCATTGCGGCGGAGCTGTGCCTCGATGCGAGCTTTCAGCACGTTCAGATCATAGGGCTTCGTGATGTAGTCATCGCCGCCGCTGCGGAAGCCCTTAATGACGTCGTCGTTCTCGTCGCGTGCGGTCAGGAAGATGACCGGTGCCTGTGTTTTCTGCCGCAGAATCTTACAGAAGTCCATGCCGTCGCCGTCCGGCAGCATTACATCCAGCAATACCAGATCCGGCACGCATTCCTCCAGGAGAAATGCTGCCTGCTGCACTGAATCGGCACAGTGTACGTCGTAGCCTTCTTTTTCCAGAAAGCTCTGATTGATCCGCATAATGTCGGTATCGTCCTCGACAAGCAAAATATGTGCCATAGCAACCTCCCTGATTACAAAACCGTAATTCTATTTGATTTCCGGTAAAAATATGGTATAATAGACTCACAGCCCATGAAAGGAGTGACGTCTTTGAGAAAAGAAACATCCAAAAGCCGTTTGCTGCGGCGAAAGCTGTTGACTGCACTGATCTCGTGTCTGATCGCCGTCCTCGGCATCTGCACGATGATCTTCAATATGATTTATCAGCAGGCATCGGTGAATGTCAATCTGTATTCCGGCGCAATGGCAGGTCAGACCGTTTCCGCGGTTTCCGATGCGTATTATCAGCAATTTCTGGCATCCCAGCAGCAGTATCTGCACGACTTCGGCAAAGAGATGGCTTTGCTTCTGTATGAAGGCAGTATCGACACGCAGAATTGGCGGGAAGCGCTGCGGCAGCAGGCAGTCACCTATTTCAGCAGCGCAGATGTGTTCTTTTTATATGACGGCAGCACGCTTGACAGTTATGAGATGTATTCTGCTGAAAATGCAGAACGGATGATGCAGGATATGATCGCTTTGTTCGATCAGAAAGCAGCAGAAGCGCCGGAATACTACGGCAATCAGAGTAACTTTATCGACTGGCTGAACACCTGTATGGAGCAGCCGTGCGGTTCCTACACCAAAGACGTTGAAGGATATGTCATTGCATGGGACAACACACTGAATTATTCCGGAGAAAATCTCTGCTTCGGCGTGCTCATGCGGAATGTCAACAGCTGGGTCGAGCCGATCAAAGAATGCGCTGACGAGCAGACCGATACCCTGCTGAACAACATGGACAGGCTTTTTCGGAAGTACATCTTCATGATGATTATTTCAATTATCTGTGTATTTGCGCTGTTTCTGGTGATCTCAGCGATTCTTTCCAAGAAGATCGCAGACCCGGTCGTTTCCGAGCATGATATGCTGGTGCAGGTCAATGAGATGAAAACGACGTTTCTCTCAGATGCATCCCATGAACTGAAAACACCGCTTGCCGCCATGTCCGGTTATGCGCAGGACGCAGAACTTGACCTTATGAACGACGGCGAAAAAACGACTGTTCAGAATAAACTTCGGCGCATCTCCTCGGAAGCAAACCGCATGGCGCTGATGGTCACACAGATTCTAGATGCGACGCGCATTGAGGAAGGCAGAATGGTGCTTGAATCAGCCCCCTGCGATCTGGACAGCCTTGTGCGCAAAACGGTCGAGACGTATTTCGCGGTACTGAACAAGAACCATAACCGCCTGATCCTCCGCATCCCGATTGATCTGCCGAAGGTCAATGCAGACGCAACCAGATTGCAGCGCGTATTCGTCAATCTGATTTCCAATGCGCTCAAGCATACCAATAACGGCACGGTGCTCATTAAAGCGGGAGCCGATGCCGAACAGGTCACCGTGACCGTCAGGGATACCGGAAGCGGCATTTCGCCCGAAGACCTGCCCCATATCTGGGAACGGTACTATAAGGGCAAACACTCTGAAACCGGCACGGGACTCGGACTGTTTATTGTCAAATTCATCGTAGAATCGCACGGCGGCACAATCGGCGTTGAGAGTGAACAGGGCAAAGGCACCGCGTTCACCTTTACGCTGCCGCTGGCTACGGAATATGCCGATGATTCCGCCGTAAATCCGATCGAACAGATGCTTCGGCAGTAACAGAAAAATCAAAGCCGCGTGATCCGGTCATATGCAAAATGAATTGCCTGCGTAAGATTTTCGCAGGCAATTTTATTATAGCATATTATCATGCAAAAAGCAAGATGAGAGCAGCGGCTTTTATGCGGCAAATGACCTGCAGGAGAATTTTCGATCATTGCAGGCGGACGCAGACTCTGCCGAAATGGAACCGCCACGAACATTGTCATCGCCACGCAGCGGATTTCTTTTCAGGACTGACATTCACGCCGCTCTCGGAATCAAGTGAAACATCTGCAGGCTGTCCGTTCACTTTGATATCCGCATCATCCAGTACTGAAACTGCGATGTCTTTTGCTGCGGTCATAGTGCCGTCGTTGATATTGATGCTGCACACGGTTAGGCAGACGGAAACGCATTTGTACACAGAATTGCAGTTTTTTAATTTCAGCCGGTCAGACCGTATCATTCCGGATCGGTTATTATGTATCAGCGTATCAAAAGCTGCAGATATCGCTGCTTCCGTGCTCGATGGCACTGATATTTCCGTCAACAGTCAGAAGGTAGATGTTTCCGTTGATTCTAACGGTGACAATAATGTCAACACTATAACACAGGAACAAAAATGATTCAAAGAACAAACGGGCAACTGATGATACATAATAATGACTGAAACGGTCATATGCCTTTTGACTAGGCAATGAAAAGCACGTTTTTATGTGGGAACAACTCGACTTTGGGGATGATGTGTCTTTCTCGCTCATTTTACTCGTATTTCCGCAGGTTTCCGCTAGGAATTAAGGGCTAGTGTATGCAACTCGTGGGAACTCGTCATGTGAACCTGCGTGGGAACTGCGCCTGCAAAGTGCTTCAAAATACCGAATTTTTCTTTCGGAATCGGAAGTATTTTGCAGTAAAACCAATGGAAATCTTTCGTGTCTGCTTAAAATTCACGAATCTAGGTTAATTCTGCGTTTTGAGTTGCAAAGGGGCAGCGCCCCCAATATAATCCACACCATATCAACAAATTCCGGTTTAACATTGGGCATGCATTTTTGCAACAAATCTCGTGCCGACCGACTCGTCATTCAGCAGCAGATCATAGAGATGCTCCGGCTTTTCGCCGTTCACGATCACCATATCAATGCCTGCCTCGGTTGCCATTTTTGCCGCTGAGATTTTGGTTGCCATGCCGCCGCGCGCATTCGGTGTACCCGCGCCGCCTGCAATGCCCTCGATCTCCGGCGTAATCTCATAAACGACCGGTATCAGCTCCGCATTTTCATCCTTATGCGGATCGGCGGAATACAGCCCGTCGATGTCGCTCATCAGCACGAGCGTATCGGCATGAACCAGCTTTGCGACAATTGCCGCGAGCGAATCGTTCTCGCCGATTTCCAGCTCGAGTTCGTCGATTGCAACGGTGTCATTCTCATTGACAATCGGAATGACGCCGAGCTCCAGCAGACGCTCCATGCAGTTACCCGCATTCTCGCCGCCGTTATTCGTGAGGATCGCCTTTGTCAGCAGCACCTGCGCCACATTGACGCTGTAATTGCCGAACTGCCGGTCATAGAGATACATCAGCTCACACTGTCCGACTGCGGCACATGCCTGCTTTGTCGGGGTATCGGTCGGGCGTTCACGCAGACCGAGCTGTCCGACGCCCAAGCCGACAGCGCCCGAGGATACGAGAATCAGCTGCTTGCCTGCATTCGAGAGATCTGCAAGCACACGCACAAGATTATGAAACCGCCGCAGATTCATTCTGCCGGTACGGTGGGTCAGCGTCGAGGTGCCGACCTTGACGACGATACGCTGACTGTCAGACAGTCTGCGCAGCGATGATTGTTCGGTTGCCAAAATAAAAAACTTCCTTTCGAGATTTCAGGGATACTGTCCGTTCAGAATCCCGCTTTTATGTTTCATCCATATAGATTTTGATTTGCTCATATGCAGCGGATTCTGCATATGCAAACGCTTTTGAATTCCGGATATAATCGAAAATATTTTCTTCGATATCTTCATTCCAGACTGCGCCGGAAAATGTACGGTTGATGCTGTCCGGCAGGAACAGAATATCGACATGAATCTGATAATATTCATCATCATTTTCTATCGGAAACTGCCGCACCAGACTGAAATAAAACCGCGGTTCCCTGTTGATTGTATGAAACGTGAATGTGCCTGTTTCAAACAGAATCATATCATTGTCAATCGGTTCCTGACACATTTTTTCAAATGCATCCACAATCTCCGGAACGGACATCGTTTCATTGACTGACGCTTTCAGCATTGCAGCATAGTCCATTGTGCGCCTCCTGAAAATGAGATTCCAAAATACAGTGTCCATTTGGCGGGAGTATGAGCAGGCAGCTCCGTTATGAACCTGATACGCCGTTGACCACATGCTGCGGATTGCCGCCCAGCCAGCCGCGGAGATTATCCTCGGTGATATCGAGCAGGCGCTTTCTGGTATCCAGCGGCGTCCAGCCGATATGCGGGGTAATGACGCAGTTCTTTGCGCCCTTGAGCGGCGTATCCGGCGACATCGGCTCCTTTTCGAGCACATCGAGATAGGCGCCTGCGAGCATATCATGATTCAGCGCATCGGCAAGGTCTGCTTCGACGACCGTTCCGCCGCGCGAGGTATTGATCAGAATGGCTGTTTCCTTCATCAGTGCAAGCGTCTGCTTGTTGATGAGGCCCTTTGTCTGCTCGGTCAGCGGACAGTGCAGCGTAAGAACATCCGCACGGCGGAAGACCTCCTCTGCCGTCACGACCGGATAGGGGCAGACCTGCGGCAGCGTTCTGGTTGCGATCAGGACCGACATCCCGAAGGCTTCCGCGATTTTTGCAACATTTTTTCCGATATTGCCGTAGCCGATGATGCCGAGTGTTTTGCCGCGCAGCTCACCGGTCGGATAGGGGAAATAGGAGAATGCCGGCGCAGTCTCCCACACGCCGAGCCGGACATCCATTGCATAGAGCGCAACCCGCTGGAAATAATCGAAAATATACGCAAAGACAAGCTGTGTCACGGCATCCGTCGAATAGCTGCCTGCATTGCAGACCGGAATGCCGCGCTCTGTTGCCGCTTCGATATCGACATTGTTGTAGCCGGTCGCCAGAATGCCGATATATTTGATATTCGGGCAGGCTTCCATGACCTCTCTTGTAATCAGCACCTTATTGCAGATGACGACATCCGCATCGCCGATATGCTGCACGGTCTCCTCCGGCTTCGTCGAAGGGTAGACATCGACATTTTCTGCCAGTGCGGCAAAGCGGCGCGCATTGACCTCATCCTTGTTATATGCCATGGTATCCCAGTCGAGAATGGCAATTCGTTTTGCACGCATAGATTATTCCTCCGTTTCCGCAGCAGGCTTTGCAGCTTCCGCAGCCGCCGCGGCAGCCTGTTCCGCTTCCGCCGCTTCCTTTGCGCGCTTTTCTTCCTTCGCGGTCTTTGCGGACTGCACGATATTGAGCACCAGCGCGAGCAGCAGCAGCACTGCCTCCAGTACGCCGACAGCATAGTAGATGTACTTATTCTCCGGCTGTACATAAATCAGCATGGATGCCGGAATCGCAATCGCCATGACAAGCTGATACCAGCGCTTGGTACGCAGAAATTGCAGCACAAACAGCAGCGTGGCAAGAATGCAGAAAATCAGGTGCTTATCCTGACTGATCGGAAAAATAATGGTTTCCATAGGTTTGAAAGACTCCTTTGATATGATATATGATTCAGGAACGTGACATCGCAGCAAGCAGCTGCGCATCGGGGTCCCACCATTGATTGCTGATGCCGAAATAAACATGATCCGCGCGGTGATCGGACAAACATCGTCCCGATGGGGGAGGCGGCGGCTCCGGCTGCGGGAAATTCCCGATCAGCTGATATTTCCGCTTTTTGAAGTAGAACATGCTGCTTTCGCACATGAGATACGGCAAGCCGGTGCTGCCGAACCGTGCCTCCGGCAGACGGTCAGGCGTAATGTCCGCAGGCAGTGCATCGAATACCGCATCAAACAGCCGGAACACCGCCCAGAAATCGGCGATCTCCGGCACCAGTGCGGAATGCCACGAAGCATGGCTCCATGCTTTTTGCAGCAAGACATATTTTCCGTCATAGCTTTGGAAAGTCTCCTCCGTCATCGGACGATACTTTGCAGCGTGCTTGGTTCCGTATGTTTTGCCGGCAGTCATCAGCCGGATTGCGATCAGGTCGCCGCCGGTGAAAATATCCTCCGTATGCACATTCGGCTTGATTTTCTTCACGGGACCCATCGGAGAAACGATCTGCGCGCGGAATTTTTCGAGCGCTTTTTTGCGGTCCCGCAGCGTTTTTTCGCCGGATTCCGCCCAGAGCTCCAGCCCGAAGCCGCTGTCGATCATTTGCAGCGCACGCTGCTTTACGGCATCCGTGAGAATGCCCTTTTTCCACATGAAATCCGCAAGGGAATAGACATAGGCACACCATTCCTCCGGATCGCTTTCATCGAACATGCCTCTGACATAGGCTTCGATCTGTTCCAGCGCCTCTGCCTGCGGATAATGAAAAAAAGCACAGGTATACTCCGTTTTCAGGTCAGCGGCGGTGTCATTGCCGGTGACGCTTGTGCTCCATGCGCCCATTTTTGCCTCCTCAGGTCAGTTGCTCCGCGTCATAAAACACGCGGTACTTCTTCTGATTATGCGTATAGGCGCTGATGACCAGTCCGATACAGAGATACATCGAAAGCATCGCCGTTCCGCCCGCGCTGAAAAACGGCAGCGGAATACCGATGACCGGCAGCACCTTCAAGACCATGCCGAGATTCATCAGATCATGCGTGAACAAAATCGCAAAGACACCCATGCAGAGCGTCTTGCCCATGGTATCCTTTGCGGCACGGCTGTCCCGAAAGACCCGCAGACAGACCGCCGCAAGAATCACAATCACGGCAATCGCACCGACAAATCCGAATGCCTCGCCGATAAATGCAAAAATAAAGTCATTGTGCATTTCCGGTACGGAGGTATAGGTTCCGCCGCTGAGTCCCTGCCCGAAAAGCCCGCCGGAGCGGATTGCTTTCAGTCCGAGATTCTGCTGATATTCCAGACCGAGCGAATCGGTACCGGGATGCAGCAGCACGCGGATTCTGTTCCGGTGCACATCGCCGAAAATATACGTCCAGACAAACCAGAATACAAGCGGCATCAGTGCCGCACCGCCGAGCAGATACCAGAACGAAAGCCCTGCCGTAAACAGCATAAACGCGGTCATTGCGGCGAAAACAATCGCCGTACCGTAGTCGCCCTGCACTGCAACAATGCCTGCCGGAAGCGCCGCATGCAGCAGCAGCAGGAACAGATGCAGCGGCTGATTGAGCTTGTCCGTGACCTTGGAAATATGGAAAGCGTAGGTCAGCAGAAAGACCAGCTTCAATATTTCCGAGGGCTGAATCTGCACAAAGCCCAGGTCAATCCATGCACGGTCATCCGCACCCTCACGCCCGTAGCCGAGACTCGTGAAGGTCAGTGCGACAAGTCCGAGCGCAACCGGCGCATAAAGGAACCAGAACCGCGCCAGCTTGTGATAATCAATCGCGGAGACGACGATGCAGCCTGCAAACCCGAGCCCGAGCGAAATCAGCTGCACGATCCAGTCATTGGAATCGACCTCCGAAGATATATTTTCGTTCCAGAGGGCGCGCAGCATCAGTACGCTCGCCCCCGAGCAGACCGTCACGAGCGCCAGCAGCACCCAGTCGATCCTTTGCCAGAAGCCGCTCCGCGCGGCATCTGAGGAAATCGGTATACGTTTCAATTTGTTCTCTCCTGTCTCTCTGTGTGAATTCTATATCTTCGATGACGGATAATGAGAAAAGGGATGCCGGCATCAGGTTTGATCTGTGCGCCAGTATTTGCGGTCGAGTGTGCGGTACTGCACAGCCTCCGCAATATGCTGCGCGTCGATGACCTCGCTGCCTGCCATATCCGCCGCGGTGCGCGCGACCTTGAGCAGGCGGTCATAGGCTCTTGCCGAGAGCCCCATTTTCTCGAATACCGCCTTGAGCCGCGTCTTTGCACTGTCCGTCATCGGGCAGAATACAGCGAGTTTATCCGGCGTGATGCGCGCATTGCAGGTGATCTTTGTTCCCGCAAAGCGCTGATTCTGAATCTCTCTTGCAGCGACGACGCGCTTTCTGATCTCCGCGCTTGATTCCTCCGGCTTCTGCGAGGAAAGATCGTCAAATGTGACCGGCGCCGCCTCAATATGCAGATCAAAGCGATCCAGCAGCGGACCGGAAATGCGGTTGAGATACTGCGCCGCGGCACGCTGTCCGCAGGTACACGGGCGCGTCGGATGCCCCAGATAACCGCAGGGACAGGGGTTCATTGCCGCAATCAGCATAATCGAACAGGGATAGCGGATTGTTCCGGCAGCACGGGAGATCGTGACCTCCCTGTCCTCCAGCGGCTGCCGCAGAATCTCCAGCGTCCGGCGGTCAAATTCCGCCAGTTCATCGAGAAAGAGCAGCCCGTTATGCGCAAGCGAAATCTCGCCCGGATGCGGTATCGTGCCGCCGCCGGCAAGTCCTGCCGAGGAAATCGTATGATGCGGCGAGCGGAACGGTCTGACCGTCACGAGCGGATGCTCTGCATCGAGCAGTCCCGCAACGGAATGAATCATCGTCGTTTCAATGGATTCTGCAAAGGTCAGCGCAGGCAGAATCCCCGGCATCCGCTTGGCAAGCATGCTCTTGCCGCTGCCCGGCGGTCCGATGAGCAGCGCATTGTGTCCGCCTGCGGCTGCAAGCTCGAGCGCATGCTTCGCGGCGGTCTGCCCGTGCACATCGGCAAAATCCGGAATCGGCGGCGCATCGACCTGCTCCAGCCCGATATGCCGCATCGGCTGCAAGGGCGACTCATCCTCGAAATGCTCCAGCAGCGATTTTGCATCCGGCACGCCGTAGACGTTCATATCCTCGACGACGGCTGCCTCCTTGGCATTGGCAAGCGGCACATACATCGTTCTGATGCCGCACTGCTTTGCGGTCAGCGTCATCGGCAGAACGCCGTTGACCGGTCTGACATCGCCGTTCAATGAAACCTCGCCGATGATCGCGGCATCCTCCGGCACCTGTACTCTGCCGAGCGCCGCAAGAATCGCCATAAATATTGCAAGATCGTGCATACTGCCGTTTTTGCGGCGGTCTGCCGGTGCAAGATTGACAATACAGTTTGAAGTCGGAAACATGATGCCGCAGGTATAGAGCGCGGATTTGATGCGCTCACGGCTCTCCTGCACGGCGGCATCTGCAAGCCCGACAATCTCAAAGCGCGGCAAGCCCTTGCTCAGGTTGATCTCTACGTCAACCGGAAATGCATTCAGTCCGAAAAGCCCCAGACTGCTCACTTTTGCAAACATTGCTTCACCGCCGTTTCAAATTATTTTTCCTGTTCATGTGACTGTGCAAATCCGGACGGCGTACTGCGCCGGATAGCGTCACAGCCAAGCAGCAGCAGAATCGCCGCTGCCGCAATATAAAATACCGGATGATTCTCTGCAAATGCAGGACGGATGGTTCTCGGGAGCGGGAATGACCGCAGAGAAACCACACAGTCTGTCATCCAAACCTTTGCAAATATCTGCGTAGCAAACAAGCCTGTCAGCCCGATGACAGCCTGAAGCCGCCAGACATAAAGCCAAAGGCGCTTTTCGCTCCGCCGGAACGGATACGTTCTGCACAGCAGCAGAAACCAGATCAGCGCGAACAGCGCAAGGCTGAGGATGGCGCCTGCGGCAAAGCAGACAGGATGCACCTTGATTACTTCGGACCGCAGCTTTCCGGCGATTGCAACTTCAAAGGTCGAAAACATTTCGGCATACATCAGAAGCGCGGAGAAAAATCCGCCTGCCCATTGCAGAATCCAGCACAGCGCTGTCAGCAGCACATTTTTTACCGGATGATACTCAGTTGTTTTCATATTTTTGATTTCGTAATGTCCGGATGCTGTCCCACAGCATCAGAATGACTGCATAGCCTATATATACAAAGGAGAATCCGACGGTCCATTCCGGATTCGGCGAATCCAGAAATGTAATTGTCATCATCATGCCGAGAAAGAACAGCATAAAATGAATAAACAGTGCAAGCAATCCCAGCAGAATCCAAAGTACAATCCAGCCCTTTTTCAGCGGCAGCAGATTCAGCAGCGTTCTGCGCAGCATCAGTCGCCAGAACACGGTAAAGCAGACAAGGCTCAGCACGGCGCCGAGTCCGTAAAACAGCAGATTGACATCCCAGTACCAGCTCAGAAGCAAACCGCTGCTGTCACAGCTGTCCGTCTTTTCCGAGCCGAAAAATTGCAGCCAGAAGGCGAGAAACGCCCCTGCTCCGCTCAGCAGCCAGCCGAGCAGCGCGATGCCGAAATTGCGCAGAATCTCTCTTGTTTTCATTGTGATTCTCCCGTCCTGTCATAGCATCAAATGTTCTGCGTGATTGTCGGAGCCGAAGGATTATCCCTCCGGATGATGCTCTGCTCTTGCTTTTTTCATCGCAGCAAGCCGTGCCTTCACTTCCTCCGGCGTCGGGAGCATATCCGGATTGCCCTTGAGGGTTGCATGTGAGGGAATCGCGGTCATATCCGCGAGCATATCCGCCGCATCAATCTGCGGCAGCGCTGCCTCACTGACCTGCGGTGTCTGTACTGCGAGCGAATCGAGCGAAACATCCGTCGGCGCAGCAAGTGCCTCCGCCTTCGGTACAAACTGCGGCGCGCTGCCGGTCATTTCAGAGATGCCGAGCGACTGCGCCGTCTCTGCCGACAGCTTTACCTCCGGCGGCAGCTTGACCGGCGTCGGATTCAGAAACAGATTCGGCGCAGGTGCCGCTTCCGGCGCAGTCTCCGGATTGGTTGCGGCTCTGCCGATCTCTGCCATATGCGTGGATGCCTGCGCTTTTCTTGCGAGCACATCCGCCGGAACTTCATAATGTGCGCGGTAATCCGCCTGTACAGAAAAGAGCGGATAGCCGGGCTGCGATTTCAGCTCATCGTCCGCATTGCAGAGCATCTGCGCCCAGATATTGAGCGCAATGCCAAGCATGACAAAAACGATATTGATGACGGAAAACGTCCCGTTCTTTCCGAGAATAATCGTCAGAAAGCCGACCGCATCAATGCCGAGCGAGATCAGGCTCGGGACTCTGTTTTTCATTGCCGTCAGCCAGCCGAGCAGAATCGTCACCAGACCGAACAGAATCTGAAATGCACCGGAGGACAGGGCATAGTAGAAAATAGACGGTCCCTCCTGATGATCATGCAGCGTCGAAGCCGCACCGGCAAAGAATGACGTACTGAAAATCATCGCGCCGAGAATGATGCTGAGCCACATAAAGCGGCGGAACCCGCTGTTGACTTGCAGCATGCGGAGACGGTTGCTCTCATATTGTGCTTCAACTTCCGGTGAAATGCCCATAGCGGAAAACTCCTTTTCTTCTGTCCGGTTCAGCGGCGCTTTTTCTTTTTGCGGTTCGGATTGGACTGCTGATTTCCGGCAGTCTTCTCTGTCATATCCTTTGCTTTTTTCTCTGCATCCTCGAGGATTTTCTGCGAACGTGCTTCTGCCTCTGCGAGAATTGCTGCGGCAGCGGCTTCTGCATCAGCGCGTTCCGGCTCGATGTTTTCAGGCTTCGTTTCCGGCTGAATCTCCGGTGCGGCTTCTTCTGCCGGCGCGGTTTCCGGCTGCTCCGTCAGCTCCGGAATCAGATCAGCCATGCCGGTCTCCGCAGCAGGGGATTCTGCTGCTTCGGATACGGCAGTCTCTGCCTTTTCCGCTTCACCGGCAGCGGTTTCTTTCGCCTTCTGCACATCGTCAAGGCGCTTTTGCAGTGTTTCGGCAAGCACTGCGCCTGCCTCTGCGACCTTATCCTTTTCCGCCTCCGGCTCTGTATAGCCGAAGGGCGTATTCTTCTTCTTTTTTCTGCGGAGCGAATAATCCGTCGTAAAGAGCGTGGATTTCGTTCTGCGCTCGCCCTGATGCGCCAGAAGCGTCTGTATGACGATATCCGATTTGGAGATATCCAGCTTCTCATGAAATTCCGGATAGCCCTCCATTTGCGACAGTGCCTGTTCCTTGCTCAGCTCCTTGATCGAGAAGAAATAGAACACCAAGCCGACAACGCCGATCAGCGCCGAGAGATATTCCAGCCGGAAGACGCCGAGCAGCGTCACCATTGCATACCAGCCGCCGAGAATGATATTCAGCGTCCGGTAATTTGCCCATGCAAGATAGCCGAGCAGCACAATCATCATGCCGAACAGAATCTGGAAGATGCCGCCGGTCAGCGTTGCCTGCGGCTTATCCAGATCGAGCATCGGACGGCTCAGCAGATCAAACATTGCAATGTACCGCTTGAAAATCGAAAGGAAGCACACGAAAATGCACAGCACAACATTGCAGATGAACGTCCGGCGGTGAACCTTCTCGATATCATGCATCTGCATCCGGCAATATTCATAGTGTGATTCGCTTTTTTCAAGGTGTACAATTTTCGGCTTTTCATCATCAAACGGATTATTTTTCAGCTCTGCCATAGTGATTCATCCTTTCCCCTTTATTGATCGGTTTCTGTTTAAGCCCGTACCTGAAACGGACTGCTGTCAGAATTCTTCCAGTGTATCCATGATGTCACTGTGTTTTTCGCCCTTATGCACCAGCGGATCGGCGCCCTCACTGCGTGCCTGATATCCCGTCAGACCGGCATTGATGACCTCAGCCCCCTCATCGAGCAGATCATGCATATCCTGATCCGAGCCGGAACCGGTCGCCGCGACACGCGCTCCGCTTTCCAGTGCTTTTTCTCTTGCAGTATAATCCCATGCCTTTTCCGTTTCCGCATGGCGGTCGAGCTCCAGCTGAAACTGCGGAAAGCCTTCCTCCTGACTGAGCTTCACCCAGAAGATATCGCAGATCAGCGCGACGAACAGCGGTGCGGTCAGAAAATAGCCCCAGAAATGCAGCACGCCCAGACTGCACATCAGACAGATCACGGCTAAAACAGCCAACGTAATGATCCAGTTTCGCTTATAGATTGCATAAATTGCAGCCGCCGCACACAGCACCGCGAAGATCGACACGAAAAAGCTGTCCAGTCCGCGCAGCATCGCCAGACCGCCGACCACACTGTCCAGCAGCGTCGGCACTGCTTCACCGATTGCCAGAAGCAGTGCAATGATCATGCAGCCGCCGCGAATCTTCTCCAGAATATCCCTTCGCCTGCGCAGCCTTGTATAGCGCGCAACACGCGCATCATCTGTATAAATACTTGCCATATTGTCTCCTCCTGCGGTCACAGCTCCTCGAGACCGCCGACCTCCTCCTCCGAGATCGTCTGCATCCTGTCATAATGCGGCACAGGCACAGCTACAACCGGATCGCTTCCGGCACTGCGCGCATGATAGCCCTGAAGCATCGCGGGCAGCGCATCGGGTCCGGCTTGTTCCGCCAGATCATGCATCTCTGCATCCGGATCGAGCACCTGCGCTGCGGTACGGACACCCTGCCGCAGTGCACGCTGCTGCATGAAGCTGATCTGTGCCTTCCGCTGCGATTCGTATTCCTCCAGATCAATCTGAAAACGTGGGAATCCCTCCTCCTGTTGCAGCTTACTCCAGCCCAGACCTGCCCAGACGGTCACACAGAGCGGAATCAGCCCGATCAGACCGATACAGAACGGAGTCATCCATCCGGCAGCAGCGAGACAAATCAAACCGGCTGCACCGATCACTGCCGGAATCCATTTCCGGAACAGAATGCCGCAAAGCCCGACCGCCAGCACCAGAAAATTCGCTGCCAGATGATATCTGCCGATCCTTGCGATCTGATTGACGCCCAGTCCGATTGCCATTCCGCGGGACGCCACGCCGCCGATCAGCTCCGTAATCATAATCAGTGCATAGATTCCGACGCAGATGCCGAAGCATGTTTCATAGGTTTTCTTTTTCTTGCGGAGCACAAAATACCGTTTCTCGCGTGCTTTGTCCGTATAAATGCTGACCAAGGGAAATCCCCCCTTTCCGTCTGTGAATATAGATACTCCATAATATTATATCACATTACACCGGAAAATGCAAGCAGCGCGCGACAGTTTTCAAAAAAGCCGCTCAATTCAGGCAACGGCGCTGAATTTGAGCGGCTTTCCGATCACATCACAGAACGGGACACGCCCGTGCTGCATCGGTCTTATGCAAGATTCAGAAACTGCTTTGCGTTCTCCGAGAACATTTTGCGGTAATCCTCAAACGTAAATCCGAGCGACAGCAGACGCTCCGCCTCCGCCTTCGGATCCCACATCGGGAAATCCGAGCCGAACATGCAGCGGTCTGTGCCGAATTTCCGGATCAGCCGCACCGCACGATCCGGCGACATCAGGCAGACCGCGCTGCTCGTATCAAACCGGATATTCTCGCTGCTCTGCAAGACGGATTCTGCCTCGTCCCATGCCGCAAAGCCGCCGAGATGCGACGCCATAACCCTGAGCTTCGGGAAATCCTGCATCACCTTCGCCAGCATCCGCGGATGCGAATAATCATGACGGTAATCCCCCATATGATGCAGCACGGGCAGTCTGCCCTCAATCGCCTCATAAATACGGTAGGATTTGCGGCTGTCAATCGGCTCCTTCTGGAAATCCGCGTGCAGCTTGATGCCGTGGAAGCCCATAGAAATAATGCGCTCAACCTCGCCCGGGATATCCTCATAGTCCGCATTCATCGCCGCAAAGCCGATCATCTCCGGATGCAGATCGCACTGCTCCTTGATGAAATTATTGATCGAGACAACCTGCTTCGGTGTCGTCGCAACCGAGCAGACCAGCATCCGCTTTGTACCGATCCGCTGCTCCGCCTCAAGCAGATGCGACGGATCACCGATTGAAAACGCCATGCTGATATCATAGAATTTGCCGATTGAAAGCGTTGCCTTCTCGCTGATCTTGTCCGGAAAAATATGCGCATGCATATCATAGATTTCAAAATCCTGTGGGGTAAACTGTTCCATACGGGGGATAACTTCCTTTCTTGTTTTCAGCTTCTGAGATACCGGCTCAGCAGCTCCGAATATGCCCAGAGCAGCATGAGCAGCTCCGCCGCACCCTTGACCGCTGTCCGCACAAAGCGCAGCGGTTTTCCCGTCGGCAGGCGGTGCAGCAGCTTCCGCAGCGGAAACATTCCTGCCGAACAAAGTAACAAAATCAGCCAGTTTTCTCTCATCAGATAGGCTGCCGTATCGCTCAGCATGATGCCGTTGATGCCGAGCAGTGCCGCATAAAATGCAAAGCACTCGATAATGCTTCTGCCGCGCAGCAGTCCGACACCGAAAAGCACCGTCGCACCGACAAGCACCCGCCGCGCACCGGTCGGCAGCGTATAGCGCTTTTTGCCGCGGCGGACATGCTCCGCCGTCAGCAGCACCGCCGCGAGCACACCCCAGAGCAGACCGGCACCGCCTCTGCCGAATATGATTCCGAGTCCGCCGAGCACCAGCGACATCCGCGCAAAATAGGCTCCTGCATCGGTTACGCCGTTTTCGAGATAAAGTACACGCTCCGTCCAGTCATAGAGCGGCGTCAGAAAGCGCCTGCGGAAATCATGCAGCGAATCCGCAAGAACCGGACTGTCAAAGCTGTCCGGATAGCGGTAGCCGAGCATCAGTGCAAGTCCCTGCCCGATCTGCGCCGTACCTTTCATGCCGTAATACAGACTGAAATAAAAGCTCAGCGCGGCAAACACGGCATCCGCAGAGGAATGCAGCACCGTACCGGTTTTCAGCGCATCCTGCATCCGGAACATCGGCAGCGCCAGACAGACAAGCTGAAACAGTCCCCTGATACAGCCCGATGCGCCCTCGCCGACGCGGTGTGCGGTCACCTGACGCGCTGCGCGAAGCTGCTCTGCGGTTTCATATCGCAGGACAGGACCGGCAGGCAGCCGCGTCATATCACACTGATAGCAGAAAAAGGAAAACAGCGCCGGTTTATGAAAGCGGTTGTTTGCGTGATCAGACATGCATTCCGCGCCCTGCATCGCACACATCACGAGCGGCACAATCGTCAGATCATCGAGCATCAGTCTGCCGAGCAGCAGCAGGATCGCCTGAATTCCGATGCCGGCATAGAGCCAGAGCTCCGCGCGGTGATGATGCGCGTCGGATTTTTTCGGCTGCAAGCGGATAATCAGCCATGTCGCGCTGACCGAGATCAGCAGCAGAATCAGCGCCGGAAAACCGCCGGTCATCCAGACCGCAGCGAGTCCGCCGAGCGCCAGTACGCATGCCTTCCACTGCGCCGGAACAATCGCCGTCAGAATCACAAACAGCGGCAGCACATAGAGAATCATCGGAAGCGAGGCAAAGGTCATGGCTGCACCTCCTCCGGCAGATATTCCGCAAGCAGGGCATCCAGATTTTCGGCATCCGTCATGGTCGAGAGCACCTCACAGAGCCCCTTGACCGAAAGATGCGGCGGCAGATGCATCGCTTGCAGCAGCGCTGCGCGCCTTGCAGTACAGTCCGGCGCACCGGTCAGCCCGCATTCATATAGCATCACGGGCGTGATATCGCCCCGTCTGCGCGGTTCTGCATCGAATACGCCGGCGCGCTCCAGCGCCAGCATCAGCGTATCGGAATCCATGCCCTCGACGCCGAGCAGACCCTCCGCAGAAGGCAGCCGCTTGCGGTGCTCCTTGCCGTGAATGCCCGGAATATACACATGATAGATCGTACCGGTGCGAATCGTGCTTTTGAGATAGCTGCGAATCTGAAATCCGGCTGCGTCTGCATCGGTCAGAATGACGATGCCGGTAGTCTCGGCGTAATACCGGATCAGTGCGAGCTGATCGGTATTGTGGTAGATGCGGAATCCGCCCGTCACGAGAATGACCGCATCGACCATGGATTCCAGCCGGATCTTGTCATATTTTCCCTCGACGACAATCGCCGGTGTGATCTTGCGGCGCGGCTTCATCCGGCAGCCTCCGTCCCGTCGCGGCGGACATTCAGCATCCGGACGACCGCCTGCTCCAGCAGCAGACGCGGCGCAGTGCGCGTCGATTTGCAGCTTTTATCGGTCTCGCGCAGAATCCGGATACAGGTCCGGAGCTGCGGAACGGTCATCGAGCCGCAGTCGCGCATGGCATTCCGGACGGCAAATTCGCGGTTCTTCGGGTAACCGAAATCCGCAGCGACCGCCTCCGTCTGCTTTGCAGCACCCTGCCCGAGCTTTGCGCGGTAGAGGTCGATGAAGGTCGTGCTCAGAACGGAGAGCAGTCCGAGAATCGTTTTTGCGTCCTCCGATTTCGCCGTCAGATCGCGCAGCAGCCGGAATGCCGCCGTACCGTTTCCGCCGGTGACGGCTCTTGCAAGCCGGAAGGCATCTGCATCCGGCAGCGATGCCGTCAGATCGTCGAGCATTTCCTTTGTGATCTCGCCGCCGTCCGCACAGGCAAGCAGCTTCTCCGTTTCCGAATGAATCAGCGTCGTATCGCAGAGGCAGCGGTTTGCAAGCTCCTCCGCAAGCTGCCGGCTGATTTCGGTGCCGGTTTTTTTCGCCTGATCCTGAATCCATTTGCCGAGCTGAATCGCATTGCGCTTCTCACAGATGCACAGCACGCCCTGCTTCTCAAAGAAGGACATCAGCTTTTTGTATTTCGGCAGATAAACCGGTGCATTGCGCTTGACCTCATAGCAGGGGAGTGCGCGCATGACAATCAGCACGACCGCACGCGGCGCGATATTTCCGAAGATTTCGAGCATCGTATCAATCGCTGAGGGATTGTGCACATCCGCATCGAAATCGCGCAGCAGAATCACATTATAGGGCTGAAACATCGGACAGAACGAGCAGGCGTCCGCAAGCCGGTCGAGATCGACAGCCTGCCCGTCGAATGCGGTATCGGAGAGCGCGTCGCCGTCCGTCAGCTTTTTGAGGATTTTCTTCTCCGTCTGCGCGACGGTCAGCGTATCCTCGCCGCATAAGAACACCAGCTGCGGCGGATTCTCCGAGCCGATTTCGCGCAGCAGATCATTTGCCGCGAGCTTTGCCATGTTTGAACACCTCCGTGCGGGCAGCGCCCGCGGGTATTGATCTAAAGATTTCCGGAAGCCTTGTGCGTGCTTTTCAGTTCATTTGTTTCCGACAGCTTACTGTGATAAATCAGAATTTGGCGGCTTAACGCTCCCAATCAATCACTTAAAACCATAAGCGTCACTTTCCCCCACAGAACGGGGGTGACAACCAAAGGGGCAAGGAAGATCGCTCCCGTTGGTCGCTCATTCTCCCTTTCCCCTTAGGTTTTCGCCCCCGAGCCCCCGCTTTCCTTACCCCTTTCCCTCTTGCTGCGAACGCGCAAAAATGTTTCGTTTATCAAAGCAAGGAGCTCCGCCCTTTAGGGGTAAGAGGATCAGGAAGGAGGGAGCTTTACACCGGCGTAACGGTGTGGGAGGGAACCTAAGGAGAGAGGGGAATGCGAGCGAAGCGAGTTTCCCTTCTCGCCTTGGGTTCCTGCCCTCGCATTCGCGCCCCGCGCCCAGCGAAATGATACATTCGGACATATGATAAAGAGAGAATTACTAAAATAATATGAATCTAAATTCCGATTTATCTTAGCAGCACAATTCCGAAAAGGAACTTTGAATAAGCCGGATCAAAACTTTTGTTATGGGTTACCGCGGCGGGCTTCAGATCAATGGATGGAGATTGCCCGCTCAGGCAGGGGATACCGCACTGCCGGTTTCGCTGAGCCGCAGCAGCAGATTGTTTCCGCTGTAGGTTCTGCCGTGCAGTGTGATCTCACATTCCTGTGCACCGTATCGGATAACGGCGTCTGCATCTGCATCGGACTGCGCATCTTCCGTACAAATGCGGATTTGCCGCCCGCGCCATTGCAGAATCACCGTATCATCTGAGATTTCCGCAGAGAACCCTTCGCCGGAAAGCGTGACGGTTTCCGCCTCGCAGAATACGGGTATCCTGCCGCAGACCATGCCGTCCGCACGCCAGCTTTGCGCATGGCGGAGCAGGACTGCCTCTGTCCGGATACCGGAAAGCTCCTGCTGATAACCTGCCGCGGCACGCATCCCGCTGAGCAGCAAGCTGTCCGCCCGCGCGATGCCGTTCTCCTCGAGATACCGCGCCGCATACTGTGCATTGCGCGGCGTATCCGTCAGATCGGCGATGATTGTTCTGCCCTCTGCCGAAATCACGGCGACTGCCTGTCTGCTGCCGCCGAGTACCGCGATCCGCATTTCCCGCTGCGACTGTATCCGCAAAGCCAGCGAGAATCCGGCAATCAGCACCGCCGCACCGACCATACCGGCAGCCAGCGGCTTCGGCGGAATCCCGCAGAGCATCAGATACAGCAGAAAAACGAAAGCAAGCACGATCACCAGACGCACCGTTCCGCTGCCGATTACAATCTGCGAAAACGGCAGACGGGCTGCCGCGCCCGCAGCATACCGGATCAAACGGCAGAGCATGCCGGTCACAGGCAGCAGAAAGCCCGTCAGACCGCCGGTCAGCAGCAGTGAAAACCCGAAATATACGACCGCGATGCAAAGCGGCAGAATCAGCAGATTGCAGACCGGTGCAAGCAGTGAGGACTGTCCGCAGAGCAGCGCCGATGCCGGAAAGATCGCTGCGGAAACACAGCAGAGACTGAGAAAATCTCTCTTTATCCTGCTGCCGAAAACATGCTTTGTCATATACGGCGCCAGTACGCCGATGCCGAATACACCCGAGACCGACAGCCAGAATGACACCGAGCCGATTACATAGGGCGCAGTCAGCGTACAGAGAAACATTGCAATACAGAGCGAACGCAGCGTATCACTCCTGCGCCCGAACAGTGCCGCCGACTGCGAAAGCATCAGCATCACCGCGGCGCGCGCCTCGGAAACCGACGGGTCCGCGAGCAGAATAAACAGCAGAATCGCCGGAATATGCAGCAGACAGATGCCTCTTGCCGATACGCCGAGCCGCCGGAGTATCCACGCCAGCACACTGCAAAAGAAGACCAGATGCAGACCGGAAACGACCGTAATATGCCCGATGCCTGCCGCGCGGAATGCCGCTGCCGTATCGTCCGACAGCATCAGCTTGTCGCCGAAAAGCATCGCACAGATCAGCCCCGCCTCCGCCTCGGGCAGTGCCGCAAGAATCTGATCCGTGATGCGCTGCCGGTATGCATGCAGCGTCCGCGCAAATGAAAAACCAGTTGCCGGTTCGCGGTGCGTCAACGATGCATCGTAAATACGAAGATATCTGCCCTTGCCAGCCTGATACTGCGCCGTATGATAGCGGTAATCTTCGCGAATGCGCGTCAGCTCTGCGTCAAGCGTCACAGTTTCCCCGATCTGCATCGGCGGTATATCAGAATCCGCATACCATTCCAGCGAGATACTGTGACCGTTCAGACCGGTACGCAGCGTATAAACCGCACGGTCATGCGGCAGCGTGCGCGTATTTGTGATTCTGCCCGTACATACGACCTTTTCGCCGTCGAGCTTCAGCATCGGCTGACGCACTGCTGCATCATACCGCAGCCAGACCGCCGCACCGAGTACCGCGCCGAGCAGCAGCCAAAGCCGCTCCTTCCGCGTCAGGCGCAGCATCACCGCTATGCCCGCTGCAAGCAGCAGAATCAGAACGCGCAGATCGGACAGAAAAGCCGCCAGCAGACCCGCGGTCCATGCAAGCGTAAAGCATTCCACGCCGCAAAGACAGGTTCTGCTGCCGGCTCGTTTCATTTTTTGCAGAATTGCCGAAACAGCCGGCGAAGCCTTCGCCTGCCGCGTTTCAGTCTCCTTCACACACCCTGATCGGCGGACCAGCCCATTTTCTGCCCTGCAATCAGGTGAAAATGCAGGTGCGGAACCGTCTGACCGGCATCATCGCCGCAGTTTGTAATGACGCGGAAGCCGGAATCCAGCTTTTCCTGCGCAGCAACCTTTGCAATCGCGGTGAAAATCTTTCCGACGATCTCCGCATTCTCCTCGGTAATCGCAGATGCACCGGAAATATGCTGCTTCGGGATAAAGAGATAATGCAGCGGTGCAATCGGGTTGATATCCTTGAACGCATAGACAAATTCGTCCTCATAAACCTTTGCGCTCGGAATCTCACCGGAAATGATTTTGCAGAACAGACAATCCATAATAATCCTCCTTTTTTCCTGCGGCGCCGGAGAAGGCGGAACCCTCTCCGGAACCGGAACAATCTTATTTCAGGAATTCACCTGCAATGCTCTGGAGCATGCTGAGTGCTTCATCGACCATATAGCTCTTGCCGATGCTGCCCATTGCGCTGTCCGGACGTCCGCCGCCCTTGCCGCCGGTGATTGCAGCGACACGCTGGATGATCTTGCCGGCATGTGCGCCCTTTGCGACGGCGCTCTTCGAGCAGACGCAGCAGAAATTGCCGCTGTCGCCGTTGACGCCTGCGAGCAGTGCAATGACGTTTTCTTCTTCATCACGAATCTGGTCGCCGAGCGAACGCAGTGCATCCGGCTTGACGTCGGTCAGCATTGCGGAAACGATCTTGATGCCGCCGATTTCCTTTGCACCTGCAAAGATATCGGTGAGCTGGCTGTTTGCGAGCTTCGCGGTCAGCGATTCGACCTCACGGATCAGGTTGCGGGTCTCATTGACAATCGCGGTCGCCTTTTCCGGCAGCTCGACCGGATTTGTGACCTTGAGGATGCGTGCAGTCTCATTGAGCGTATGCTCCTGCTCCTGCATCATTTTCAGGACATTGCCGCCGGTTGCAAGCTCGATTCTGCGGACGCCTGCCGCAACGGAGCTCTCCGAAACGATGCGGCAGAGACCGATCTCTGCGGTATTGCTGACATGCGTACCGCCGCAGAATTCAATCGAATCATCGCCTGCGCGGACAACACGGACAACATCGCCGTACTTCTCGCCGAACAGTGCCATTGCGCCGAGCTTCTTTGCCTCGTCAATCGGCATCTCCTCGGTCGAAACAGACAGTGCGTTCATGATCTCCTCATTGAGCAGCTCCTCGACGCGGTGCAGCTCCTGCACCGTCATGCCGGAGAAGTGAGAGAAATCGAAGCGGCAGCGGTCTGCATTGACGAGCTGACCTGCCTGATGAACATGATCGCCGAGCACCTTGCGCAGTGCAGCCTGAAGGAGATGCGCTGCGGTGTGGTTGCGCATAATCGCCTTGCGGCGCTTGATGTCGATTTTTGCGGTAACGGTATCGCCGACCTTGAGCGTACCCTGCTCGAGCGTACCCATATGCAGGAACTGTCCGTCGCCGCCCTTCTGGGTATCGCCGACGGAGAAGGTACCGTCGCCGGAAATTTCACCGGTATCGCCGACCTGACCGCCGCTCTCTGCATAGAACGGGGTGCGGTCGAGAATCAGAACGCCGTCTGCGCCTGCTTCGAGTGTATCAACAGCCTTGCCGTCCGAGAGGATTGCAAGAATCTTTGCCTCACCCTCGGTCTCGGTATAACCGGTAAATTCGGTCTTTGCGAGCCCCTTCGGAACGGCTGCATCGCCGCCCCACGAGGTCTTGACCTTCGAGGCGCGATCTGCTCTTGCGCGCTGCTTCTGCTCCTCCATGCAGCGGCGGAAGCCTTCCTCATCGACAGTCATGCCCTGCTCGGCTGCCATTTCAATCGTCAGATCAATCGGGAAGCCGTAGGTATCGCTCAGGTTGAATGCGGTCTCGCCGTCGATGACGGTCTGCTTCGAGGCTTTCAGCGCATTGATCGAGGAGCCGAGGAGCTCTGTGCCGCGGTCGATTGTACGGGCAAAGCTCTCCTCCTCGTGGCGGATAATCTTTGTAATGAGCTCCTGCTTCTCCTTCAGCTCCGGATATGCGCAGGCATTCTCCTGAATGACAGTTTCCGCGACCTGATAGAGGAACGGCTCATTGATGCCGAGCAGTCTGCCGTGACGCGCAGCTCTGCGGAGCAGGCGCTTGAGAACATAGCCTCTGCCCTCGTTTGCCGGCGTAATGCCGTCGCCGATCATGAAAACGGTCGAACGGATATGGTCGGTGATGACACGGAGCGAGACGTCCTTCTTTTCATCCTCATGATAGGTGATGCCTGCGACCTTGCAGATATGCTTCATGATATTCTGAACGGTATCGACCTCAAAGAGGTTGTCAACGCCCTGCATGACACATGCCAGACGCTCCAGACCCATACCGGTGTCGATATTCTTGTTCTTCATCTCGGCATAGTGACCCTTGCCGTCGCTGTCGAACTGCGAGAACACGAGGTTCCAGATTTCGATCACGCGGTCGCAGTCGCTTGCCTGCTCGAAGCTCTCGAAGGGACCGTAAGCCTCGCCGCGGTCAAAGTGAATCTCGGAGCAGGGACCGCACGGACCGGAGCCGTGCTCCCAGAAATTATCCGCCTTGCCCAGACGGATGATTCTCTCGTGCGGAATGCCGATCTCCTTTTCCCAGATCTGCTCCGCCTCGTCATCGCTCTCGAAAATAGTAATCCAGAGCTTATCTGCCGGAATGGCAAGCGTACCGGTCAGGAATTCCCAAGCCCATGCGATTGCCTCGTGCTTGAAATATTCGCCGAAGGAGAAGTTGCCGAGCATCTCGAAGAATGTACCGTGGCGGGCGGTCTTGCCGACGCGCTCGATATCCGGCGTGCGGATGCACTTCTGGCAGGTTGTCACGCGGACATTGGGCGGAACCGCCTGTCCGAGAAAATATTTTTTCAGCGGCGCCATGCCGGAGTTGATCAGAAGCAGGGAGTTGTCACCCTTCGGGATCAGAGAAGCGCTGTCCATGCGGGTATGTCCCTTGCTCTCGAAGAAAGAGAGATATTTCTCGCGCAGCTCATTAAGACCTGTCCATTCCATAGTTTTCAGGATTCCTTTCATATATAGAAATAATGGCAGTCATGCAATCTCGCATAACAATACAGTATATAGTATACTGCAAAACCCCTGTTTTGTCAAGCATTTTTCAGCAGAGCCCGCAATTTCTGATTTATTACGATTGCAGTTCTTCTGCCGCAAAACAAGCCGCCCGATTCAGCATAACAGCTTGAATAGAGCGGCTTATCTTTACTTATGAAATCTTTGTGATCTCGGTGCCCTGACGGGTCTCGCGGATCTGCCAGCCGAGCGCTGCGATCTGATCGCGGAGCGCATCCGCCTGTGCAAAATCCTTCGCCTTACGCGCTTCCTTGCGCTGCTCGACGAGTGCGAGCACCTCTGCCGGAATCTCCTGTGCGGCATCCTCTGCGCCGAGTGCCTTTGCATTCTCTATCAGATTCAGCGAAAGCACCCTGTCGATCTCCGCGACGCAGGCAAGCTTTGTCGCAGCGGTTGTATCCGCCTTGAGGACATCATAGAGCACGGTGATCGCCTGTGCGGTATTGAGGTCATTGTCCATTGCCGCGGTGAATGCACCGAGCAGCTCTGCCTTCTTCGCATCGTCAACGGCATCCTGCGTATCAAGGAGCGTCCTGATCTTTGCGATCAGCTTATCATATGCGGTCTGCGCATTTTTGAGGTTTTCCCACGAAAATACAAGCGTTTTGCGGTAATGTGACTGCATGCAGAAGAAACGGTATGCAAGCGGCGAAAAGCCCTTTTGCTCCAGCAGGGAAACGGTCAGGAATTCGCCCTTGGATTTGCTCATCTTGCCGGTCTCATCGTTCAGGTGCAGAACATGGAACCACTGCGGGCACCACGGATGTCCGAGATACGCCTCACTCTGCGCGATCTCATTCGTATGATGCGGGAATGCATTGTCGATGCCGCCGCAGTGCAGATCGAGATATTCGCCTGCAAACTTCATGCTGATGCAGGAACACTCGATATGCCAGCCCGGATAGCCAAGCCCCCACGGGCTTTCCCATTTGAGCTCCTGATCGTCGAATTTCGACTTCGTGAACCAGAGCACGAAATCCGCCTTATTGCGCTTGTTCTCATCGCCTTCGACGCCCTCGCGCACACCGACCTCCAGGTCCTCTTCCTTGAAATCATGGAAGCGGTAATACTGCTCGAGCTTCGAGGTATCGAAATAGATATTGCCGCCTGCTTCATAAGCATAGCCCTTTTGCAGCAGCGTTTCGATCATATGGATATACTCCGGAATGCAGCCTGTTGCGGGCTGGATATACTCCGGCTTTTTGATATTGAGCTTTTCGCAGTCCGCGAAGAATGCATCCGTATAGAACTTCGCAATCTCCATCACGGTCTTATGCTCACGCTTTGCGCCCTTGAGCATTTTGTCATCGCCGGTATCGCCGTCCGAGGTGAGGTGACCGACGTCGGTGATATTCATGATGCGCATGACCTGATAGCCCGAATAAGTCAGATACTTCTCGAGGACATCCTCCATCATATAGGTGCGCAGGTTGCCGATATGCGCAAAGTGATAGACAGTCGGACCGCAGGTATACATCTTGACCCGATTCGGCTCTCTTGTCTGAAATTCGTCTTTCTGATGCGTGAGCGAATTATAAAGCAGCATATTGCCTTGCTCCTTCCGGTTATTCAGGTTCTGGCTTCGCAAAACCTTATGATCTTTCCCATTATACCACACTCCGCCCGTTTCGTCAAGCCGGCAGTGCCGCTGTTATGTCAATACATCCTTCAAAACGGCAGTGTATATAAAAAGCGCGCGCTTCTGTCCGATCCGACAGAAAACGCACGCTCCGCTTTTGTTTGAAAATTATCTGTGCACGCCGGTCAGCTCTGCCGGAACGGCAGCCTCCTCGCAGAATTCGCAGACTGTCCTGCCGCCGATCTCCGTAAACTGATGCGGCAGATAATGCTCCTGCGCCGTGATGCACTTCGGATTCACGCAGCACACATCGTCGCGCCGGACACCGCGCAGCAGCGCTGCGGGCTTTTCACTTTCGAGCAGGCGCAGGATCAGCGCCATGCGGACATACATGCCGTATTTTGCCTGCTTGAAGTACATCGCACGCGGATCGTCGTCCACGGCAATCTCAATCTCATCGACACGCGGCAGCGGATGCAGCACGACCAGATCATCCTTTGCGCGCTTCATTTTCTCTGTTGTCAGGCGGTAGACATCCTTCTGCGCCAGATACTCTGCCTGTGAAGCAAAGCGCTCTCTCTGAATGCGCGTCATATAGAGCACATCGAGATCGCCGATTGCTTCATCGAGCGAGGATTCCAGCCGGTATTCGCAGCCCGAATCGCGCAGAATCTTGATGATATATTCCGGAATCTGGAGCTCCGGCGTCGAGATCAGCACAAATTTGTTTTCCGGATAGCAGGAGAGCGCCTTGCAGAGCGAATGCACCGTGCGCCCGTAGAGCAGATCGCCGCAGAGACCGACGGTCAGATGATCGAGCCTGCCCTTTTCCATTTTCAGCGTCAGCAGATCGGTCAGCGTCTGTGTCGGATGCAGATGACCGCCGTCGCCCGCATTGACGACCGGACACTCCGCAGTCAGCGCGGCAGCCTTTGCCGTACCTGCCAGCGGATGCCGGATAATCAGAATATCCGAATAGCTGCTGACGACCTTTGTCGTATCCTTGATATTCTCGCCCTTGGAAACCGAGCTGCTCATCGGATTATCAAAGCCGATGATACTGCCGCCCAGACGGATCATCGCAGACTGAAAGCTCATCTGCGTCCGCGTGGAAGGCTCATAGAACAGCGTCGCCATGATCTTTCCGGCACATGCCTGCACATAGCGCTGCGGATGTGCATAGATCGAAGCGCCGAGCGAAATGACCTTGTTCCACCATTCGACAGGGTAGTCGTTCAGGTCAATCAGATGCGAATAGGGATGCTCGCTCATAGTTTTTACCTCCGGCGTTTTTATTTGATTCAGAATCAGCAGCTTTTCCGTCTGAT
Source organism: Oscillospiraceae bacterium (assembly GCA_017550285.1). Classification (GTDB taxonomy): domain Bacteria; phylum Bacillota; class Clostridia; order Oscillospirales; family Ruminococcaceae; genus Firm-04. The sequence goes on along the minus strand of JAFZPP010000020.1, from coordinate 8,813 downwards.
GCTGACGCTTTCTGCTGTATTCACATGCAGCAGATCACGAATTACGCTGATCATTTGCTCCTCATATAAAAAGGCATTGCAATCCGGCAGAAAGCCGTGCTGTATGAGGCTGTCTATATACTCCTTTTTGTCCTGTGAAAAATAGTTACCGAATGCGCTCTGATACTGCTTCAGCAATCCGACCGCATCACGCTCTGAAATACAGTCCTCTGCTTCATCCGCATCCAGACCGGCTTTATAGGCATCGGAGCACATTTCGGTATAGTCTCCGTTTGCAAACTCAATGATGCGCCGGAAGACTGCATCCGGCAGACAGGAGGCATATTCCGTGCATGTTCCGGTGTCGGTCTCTATAAACACGACACTGTCATCCGGTCTCCATGCAAACATATCGCCGTAGCCGTCAACCGCAAAAACAGTCAGCTCATCCATTTCCAGCGTATCCTGCCAGAGCGATTTCCGGTATTCTGCCTGATCCGGCGGCAGGAACTCCATTTCCGGCAGCCAGATATCTGTCAGACCGTTTTCCGGCATCGCGTGATATATTTCAGCATTACGCATCCTGACACCTCTTATGCGGCACTGTCACCGAAATAGACCTTATACCAGACAAGGAACATGTACACCGTCCAGATCTTGCGGCTGTAATCGCCCTTGCCGTTTTTGTGGTGATCCAGCAGCTCGACCAGCTTATCCGTATGGAAGAACTGCTCCGCATCCTGCGAGACAAATGCCGTCCGGACGGTATTGTAGCAGTCATCCTGTTTCAGCCAGACACGGATCGGAACCGGAAATCCGAGCTTCTTTTTCGCTGCGGTATCGGCGGTCTCCGGCGGCGTATCGCGCTTTGCCGCAAGCCGCATCGCATATTTCGTCGTATAGGGCGTATGGTCATCCGTCGGAACGCTGTGCGTCACGCGGAATCTGGTCGGAATCTGCTCCGCAACATGCATCAGCTCTTTATCAAGGAACGGCACGCGCAGCTCCAGCGAATGCGCCATGCTCATTTTATCCGCTTTCAGCAAAATATCGCCGGTCATCCAGAGATGCAGATCGAGATACTGCATCTTCGTGACGGCATCCTGATCGCTGACCTTGTCATAGAAGGGCTTTGTGACGGCGGTCGGATCGGGCGCGCCGGTCTCGATTTTCAGCAGCGCCTTGCGCTCGGCAGGCGTAAACATATAAGCATTGCCGATAAAACGCTCCTCGAGCGTTCTGCCCTTGCGGACAAGGAAGTTCACGCCGCGCTTTGCAGGCAGTACACTCGCCGCATTTGCAACGCCGCGCCGCAGTCCCATGGGCAGCTTGTCATACCATGTACCGTCCGGCTCACTGTAGACATTATAGCCGCCGAAAAGCTCGTCTGCACCCTCGCCGGAAAGCACAACCTTGACCTGCTCCGCCGCCAGCTTGCAGACAAAATACAGCGCAATGCAGGAAGGATCGGCAAGCGGTTCATCCATCTGATACTGAATCTTCGGGAGCACATCCCAGTATTCCTGCTGCGTAATCACATGGCTGTAATTCTCCTTGCCGATTGCACGGGAGAAGCGTTTTGCCCAGCCGATTTCATTGTATTTCTCATCGCTGCCGAAGCCGACCGTAAAGGTCTTATCCACATTTGCAACGGCTGCCACATAGCTGGAATCCACACCCGAGGAAAGGAAGCTGCCGACCTCGACATCCGCGATCTTATGCGCACGGACAGAGTCATGGAAGGTCTCGGAAATGGTCTTGACCCAGTCGCCGAGCAGCGGTGCTTCATCCGCCTCAAAATGCACATCCCAGTAGCGCTGCACGGTCAGCTGACCGTCCTTCCAGAGGAAATAATGCGCTGCGGGCAGCTTTTTGACGCCCTTGAAGAAGGTATCCTCCGTCGGGGAATACTGGAAGGTGAGATACTGCTCCAGCGCCTCGGTATTCAGCTCCTTTTTGAAATCCGGATGCGGCAGAAACGACTTGATCTCGCTGCCGAAAAGGAAGCTGCCGCCCATCTGCGCATAGTACATCGGCTTGATGCCGAAGAAATCTCTTGCGCCGAAGAGCTCCTTTTTGTTCTCATCCCAGATGACGAATGAAAACATGCCGCGCAGCTTATTCAGCAGATCGGTGCCGTATTCCTCATAGCCGTGAATCAGCACCTCGGAATCGGTCTCCGTTTTGAAGGTGTGTCCCGCTGCGAGCAGCTCTGCACGGATCTCCTGATAATTATAAATTTCACCGTTGAAGACGAGCACCATTGATCGGTCTTCGTTAAAAATGGGCTGGTCGCCCTGCTCTGTGATATCAATAATCGAAAGACGGCGGTGTCCAAGTGCGATCTCCCCATTGAGATACTTTCCGCCGGCATCGGGTCCGCGGTGACGAATGCGGTCCATCATTTCCTCAAGAACAGCCTCCGCATTCTCAATCCGGCTCGAAAAGCCAACTATTCCACACATATTTCTTTGCCTCCTGTGTGCGTCTGAACGGGAAATAAAATTTTTGCTTTTCCTATTATACTACTTTTTATCCGATTATGCAAGTGGGCAATCCGCATTTTTGCACATACGACAAAATCCGCGCCGAATCCTCCGGATTTTCAGCTTGCAGGGATTGACAAAAAACCCGAAATATGATATACTAATCCGGTAAGCCGGCGTGATGGAATTGGCAGACGTGACGGACTCAAAATCCGTTGGTAGCGATACCGTGCGGGTTCGACCCCCGCCGCCGGCATCGGGTAGTACCCGTCTCCATAAAAGCTCCCATACAGCAATGTGTGGGAGCTTTCGTTTTTCGCCTATCTGATCAGAAGGGTATGGAACCGAAGCCGTCTGAGACCGTGCTTCCGGATCATGTTCTTGAAACGGGCGCCGACAAAGTTCGGATAACGCAAGGACTTACGCTCCTGCGTGCTTTTTCTCTTGACTTTTCCGGAGGTTCGTTGTATAATAAAAGAACAAAATGACAGACTTCTGTGCAGACGCGCAGAAACCGGAAAGGAAATCAAATGGAGAATCAGCAGAAAGAAAAGCCAAAGACAAAAACCAAGCTGATCACCGGAAAAGCCGATATCATCATCATTGCCGTATTTGTTGTGGCTGTGCTAGTGATCCTGCTCTCCCCGAAAATGTATTATGTCAAAACGGCAAGATGGCAGACCTGGAATCAGAAGAACACCGACATGGTCGTGACAGCAATGGGCACCGACAAAACTGAGGAGCGCTTCCGTCTGTATTTTCAGTATTACAATGTCATTCACGAGCTCGGGCACGGTCTGATCTGCTACAATCACGGCGTAAACATTCCGATTGCAGAGGAGGAACAGCTGGTCAATGACTTTGCCGTTGCATACTGGAAATACTACGGCGACCCCGAAAAAACGGAAGAACTGCGCGACATCGCCTGCTATGCCGTGGAACATATCGGGGACAACTATCAAAACGGCGTTGATTATATGGAGCTCGGCAAAGCCAATTCTGATCATTCGGATTTTCACGCCTCCTTCTTTAACTTCAATGATTACGGCTGGTTCCAGTTCAGCTGTGTGAAGCATTCCTTTGAACAGGACAAATCGCTTGAGGATGTACTGAAGGAAATGGGCTTCAAGGATGCAAAGCTGACCGAGCCGACTCTGCTGAAGCATGAAATCATCAGCGAGGAGGAAAGTACACGCATCATCAACGAAGCGATTGACAATTTCCATGCATGGGGACTGAAATTTCCGGAGACACGCCAGTCCTTCAGCAGCGATCCCAATGAGAATTATTCCAGGCCGCGCAAAAACATCCTGCATCTCATGGATTTATTCTGATCTATGCAAAATCAACCGCCTGCGACGTACATCATACGCCGCAGGCGGTTTTCTTACGGCGCACATTTTCCGTGCATCCGGTATTGTGTATTCTCATTATCGTTCTATGTCCGTTTTTTCCGTCTGTCCTTGTCCGTTCTTTCATAAAACTGCTTCTTATCCTCATACAGCATCGCATCACTGTCATTTTCGTCCCCCCCCATTTTTCGTCATATTCTCTGTTGTGCGAAATCATTTCCTTTCGCCGGCATACAGAAAAACTCCCTGCATTCATCTGAATACAGGGAGTTATCTGTTTCACCGCTTACTCGGCTTCAAACATGTCCTTGCCGACGCCGCAGAGCGGACATACGAAATCCTCGGGCAGATCCTCAAACTTCGTACCTGCCTCGATGCCGTTATCCGGATCGCCGACCGTTTCGTCATAGGTGTAGCCGCAGACGGAGCATACATACTTCATCGTGATTTCCTCCTTTCTTTTTGGATTTCTACTTGTAACAATGTATCCGCTTCGCGGATGCTGTTTATCATGGGGAAAGATGCTTCTATTACAAATCATTGTTCAGAGTTACCTTGTTTATAAATTATTTCTTATTTTTCTCGTCATGTTCTTGCTTCAAAAGGAGCAATTCAGCATATTCTGCTACTTGTTAAACTGGGATTCCAAAGGGACAATGTCCCTTTGGCAGGGGTATGGGGACAGCGTCCCCATTTTCGATGCATCGCAGATACCGCTGTCACTCTATCGGCTCAAAATCGGAAGCGCCGTGCTTGCAGAGCGGACAGACAAAGTCCTCGGGGAGCTCCTCGCCCTCATAGACATAGCCGCAGATTGCGCAGACCCAGCCCTTTTTGCCATCAGTCTGCGGCTTCGGCTTGACATTTGCCTGATAATAGCTGTAGGTCATGGTCTCCGCATCGGATACAACACGCGCCTCCGTGATCTCACAGATGAACATGCCGTGTGTGCCGAGATCGACATACTGCACAACCTTCAGCGACATCATCGCATTGATATAATGCGGCAGCATCACAAGACCGTTCTCCGTCCGGATCGGCTTGCAGTCTGCAAATTTATCGGTATTTCTGCCGCTGCGGAATCCGAAATTCTCAAAGACCCTGAACGGCGCCTCGACGGACAGACAGTTGACATTCATGACGCCGGTCTGCTGAATGACATGATGCGAATAGTTTTCCTTATTGATCGTCACGGCAATGCGGTTCGGGGTATTGGTCACCTGTGTCACGGTATTGACAATCAGACCGTTATCCTTTTCGCCGTCATTCGAGGTGACAACATAGAGACCGTAACCGATCTTAAACAGTGCGGTCAGATCGTTCTTGTTCGCGGTATCGTCCTGCTGTGCGAGATAATCGCGGCAGAGCTCATCCGCGAGCGCCTGAATCTGTGCATTGCTCTCGTCATTGAGCGCGGATTTGATATGCACGGTATTCTCGGCGAAGGTCAGATTCTTGCAGCCCTCGAGCATTTTCTTCATAACCTTCTCCGCCTGCGGTGCCCATGAACCGTTCTCGATGAAGCCGACGGTGCGGTTCTGGAAATTGCGCTCGGTCAGCTCCTCGATGAATGTGCGCATGAACGGGAAAATCTCCGCATTATAGGTCGTTGTCGCAAGGACAATTCTGCCGTAGCGGAAGGCATCCTCGACACATTCTGCCATGTCTTCACGCGCCAGATCATTCAGCGCAACCTTCGGGCAGCCGTTTGCCTTGAGCGCATCCGCGAGCTTCTCGGCGGCGCGCTTCGTATTGCCGTAGACAGAGGTATAGAACACCGCAATGCCCTCGGTTTCGGTGCCGTAGGAAGACCATGTATCATAGAGTCCGAGATAGTAGCCGAGATTCTCGGTCAGCACCGGACCGTGCAGCGGACAAATGATCTGAATATCAAGCCCTGCCGCCTTTTTCAGCACAGCCTGTACCTGTGCGCCGTATTTTCCGACAATACCGAAATAATAGCGGCGTGCTTCACATGCCCAGTCCTCCTCGACATCCAGTGCACCGAATTTGCCGAAGCCGTCCGCGGAGAACAGCACCTTATCCTTGCTGTCATAGGTCATCAGAACCTCCGGCCAGTGCACCATCGGCGCACCGACAAAATGCAGCGTATGCCTGCCGAGCTCGAGCGTATCCTTCTCCTTGACAACGATGCGGCGGTCTGCAAAATCCGTCCCGAAGAAATTCTGCATCATCTGGAATGCCTTTGCAGAGGAGACAATCTTTGCATCCGGATAGAGATTCATGAAGTTTGCGATATTTGCGGAATGATCGGGCTCCATATGCTGCACGACCAGATAATCCGGCTTCTTTCCGCCGAGCACGGATGCAAGATTATCCAGCCATTCATGTGTAAAATTGCGGTCAACGGTATCCATGACCGCGATCTTCTCGTCCATGATGACATAGGAATTATATGCCATTCCGTTCGGAACGTCATACTGCCCCTCAAAGAGGTCGATCTTGTGATCGTTCACGCCGATATAGCGGATGTCGTTTGTAATGTTCATTGCACAATTCTCCTTTTCGTTATGATGTGTAAATAAAAAACCGGACGCATCCTGTTTTCAATTTTGTTGATGCTTGCAGATACCTTATTTGGTACCGTGAATAATCTCGCCGTTTTTCCAGATCAGTTCATTCGGGCATTTGCCGTCGTCATGGAGCTGCTTCATATTCAGCACCGTGGTCTCCGCAATATTATTCAGCGCTTCCTCCGTCAGGAACGCCTGATGCGAGGTCACGATTACATTCGGCATCGAAATCAGCCGCGCCAGAATATCGTCATTCAGAATATGACCGGAGAAATCCTCGAAGAAATAATCCGTTTCCTCCTCGTAAACATCGAGACACGCCGCGCCGATCTGCCGTGCCTTGATGCCCTCCAGCAGGCACTCCGCATCAATCAGTGCGCCGCGCGAGGTATTGATAATCACAACGCCCTTCTTCATCAGCTTGATTGTCTCGCAGTTAATCATATGATGCGTCTCGTCCGTCAGGGGGCAGTGCAGCGAAACAATATCGCTCTGTGCAAGCAGCTCCTCAAGTGATACATAACGGATATCGCTGTCCTTTGCCGGAAACTTATCGTATGCGATGATATTCATGCCGAAACCGCGGCAGATATCCATAAACACGCGTCCGATTCTGCCCGTTCCGACAACGCCGACCGTCTTGCCGTGCAGGTCAAAGCCGGTCATGCCGTTCAGCGAAAAATTGAAATCGCGTGTGCGGATATATGCCTTATGTGTCCGGCGGACAATCGTCAGCAGCAGCGCCATGGCGTGCTCGGCGACCGCATAGGGCGAATAAGCCGGAACATGTGCAACACGCAGACCGCAGTTCGCCGCTGCCTTCAGATCGACATTGTTATAGCCTGCGCAGCGCAGTGCCAGATATTTGCAGTCGAGATCGGCGAGCTTTTCCAGCACATTCGCATCGAGCGTATCATTGACAAATGTGCAGACGCCGTCGCAGTTTCGTGCAAGCTCGGCAGTATCCTCTGTCAGCTTGGTATCGTAGAATTTGAACTTGATGCCGTGTTCTGCGCCGAAGCGCTCAAAGGACGGCTTGTCATATGGCTTTGCATCAAAAAAAGCGAATCGCATAGTATCATTCCTCCCGCATTTGTATTTCTCTTTCAGATATTGTGTTTCTTATGACAGACCGGAGATTAGCGGGATGATTGAGAGACGCTCTGAGGGCTCTGCCCTCAGACTCCCGCCAGAGGGATACTATCCCTCTGGACTCCCGCTGCTTCTCCGTGTCAGCCCCATAAATGGGCTGGCGCGGAGAAGAAATGGGATTCCCAAGGGTCAGTGACCCTTTGGACAGGGGTGTGGGGACAGCGTCCCCACAATGTCACCCGACCGCCCCGTCAAACACCGGTTTGCCGCAGGAACACAATGCCTGAAAGAGATATGTAAAAAGCCCCCGCTCTGCCGGACAGCAGAACGGGGTGCCTTTTGTACGAACAGAAATCAGTTAATGATCGTCTTTTCGGTTTCCTTATCGAAGAGGTGAATCTTCTCAGCATCGAAGACAACGTCTATCTCATCCTGCGGACGAGCAGTAGACTTCGGAGAAACGCGGGCAGTCAGCTTGACGCCCTGGAAGTCGAGATAGAGATAGGTCTCAGCGCCCATCAGCTCGGTGATCTCAACCTCACATTTGACGATACCGGTCGTTGCATTTGCGAGATACTGCGGCTCATCGTGGACGTTCTCCGGACGGATACCCATGATAACTTCCTTGTCGATGTAGTGCTCGAGGTCCGGCGTGACCTTGGAATCCGGAAGGATAACCTCGGACTTGATGCCTCTGGAAACCTTGGTATCCTCAGAACCGAAGACGACAACATACTTCTGGATGTCGGAACGGTAGGTGAGGACTGCGTCGATGAAGTTCATCTGCGGAGAACCGAGGAAGCCTGCAACGAACTTGTTGCACGGTGTCTCGTAGAGGTTCTGCGGAGAATCAATCTGCTGCACGAAGCCGCCCTTCATAACGACGATACGGTCGCCCATGGTCATAGCCTCGGTCTGGTCGTGGGTAACATAGATGAAGGTTGTGCCGAGACGCTTGTGAAGCAGGGAAATCTCGGTTCTCATCTGTGCACGGAGCTTCGCGTCGAGGTTCGACAGCGGCTCGTCAAGCAGGAAGACCTGCGGGTTACGGACGATTGCACGACCGAGCGCCACTCTCTGACGCTGACCGCCGGACATTGCCTTCGGCTTACGGTTGAGCAGCGGGGTCAGGTCGAGGATTCTTGCAGCCTCTTCCACCTTGCGTGCGATCTCATCCTTCGGCACCTTGCGGAGCTTCAGACCGAATGCCATGTTATCAAAAACCGTCATATGCGGATACAGAGCGTAGTTCTGGAACACCATTGCGATATCGCGGTCCTTCGGAGCGATATCGTTGACCAGACGGTCGCCGATGTAGAGCTCGCCCTCGGAAATTTCTTCAAGACCTGCGATCATACGCAGTGTGGTGG
>JAFZPP010000019.1 GCA_017550285.1 Oscillospiraceae bacterium | reverse complement strand
CATTTCGGCACAGGTGGTATGCAGCACGGATTCCATTCGCACAGCCGTGATGATACTCGGAACTTTCAGCCCAAGCTCATACTGTGCGAGTGTAGGCTGCGCGATGCCGACCGCTTCCGCGAGTTCTGCCTGCGTCATGCCGGCACGCTCGCGGAGCCTTTTCAGGTTTTCGCTCAATGCCATGTTTTCACGCTCCTTTTCTAAAAATATATAGCTGTGGTATTGACTACTTGTGCAAAATGGTGTATAATGAGATTGCCACATCAACAGAATACACCACTTCGTTCATAGAGGCTATCTGTGGGCGGCGGTTTTTTGCCCATAGCCTAGGTATATTATAATCTACGATTGTAGATTTGTCAACCCGTTATCGTCTACGTTTCTGGATTTTGTCTGATTGCATAAAATAGGAAGGTGATTTTTGTGACAGTTGCCGAACGGATATTCCGAATTTTGGAAGAGAAAAAAATATCGCAAAAGGCTTTTTCAGAAGCCGTTGGCGCAAATGAAAAGACTGTATCTGCATGGCGTTCCAGAGGAACAAAGCCATCAATAGACCTGATCGTCCCCATTGCAAAAGAATTGAATGTTTCACTGGAATACTTGCTGACTGGCGAAGAACAAAAAAGCTCGCTCCCCGAATTAACGGAGAACGAGCAGGCGATCGTTAAGGTATTCAAGGATCTGACCGACACCCAGCAGGGCGAGATCATCGGCAGAGCAAAGGCTATGGCAGAGCAGAACGATAAAGAGTATCTGCGGAAAGAAAGCGTATAGTAATGATAAAGGAAAGGCTATGAAAACAAAAGAAATAATAGAGTCTTTTTCTGCTTTACTTGGAATATTAAGTGCATTTTTTATTTTTAAAGATTTGAAAACACAGATAATCGCGGCTCTTATTGTTCTAGTTGTGGTACTATTTATCGCTAATATATTGACTACAAAAGAAAACAAAAAACTATTATCCAATTACCAAAAGCTCAAGAAAAGGCGCGATACACTTGTAAAGCAGTACAATCAAAAAACGGCTCAATTAGCTGTAACGCAGAATTATTGGAGATATCTTGGGTATCTTTTTATCGCAACCAAGCAGGAATCTCAAGAAGAACGCTTCGACAACGCTTTTAATTTGTTTAATGAGCTTTCTGCAAAACTTGAAAATGAATTTACGGAGGAATAATCTATGCCAGTACGCAGAGTTTTAAAACGCGCAAAATCAAAATACCGCGTGATTCGTATTATGAGTGATATGAGTATTCTTTTAAATTGCGGAACATATCATAATATTCAAATTGGAGATCAATTTCGCATAATGTCCAATGAGGTCGAACAAATCGTCGATCCGTTTTCAAATGAAATATTAGGCGTCATACACAAATATAAAGCCGAAATCGAAGTCACACAGGTATATGAAAGAATGTGCGTTTGTCAAAACGCCAAGCGATCCGCTTCTATATCGGATGCTGCTTTAGCTATCTCAAGGTCTATGTCGATTGGAACGAGACTCAGACTCAATGTCGATCCCGAGCAAATTTCGGGCGGCTTCAAAGCAGAGAATGATGAGCTGATCCAGATAGGTGACGAAGTCGAGCTTATTCCTCGTCCTCAGGATCCGGCAAATCAGGATCCGGCAGATCAGAACGATCAGGAAGACAGTTGAAGTTGATCTGAATCAGCATTTCCATCAGACCGTCAAGTCTTCGATTGATACTTTCCAGATCAGAATAAATCTTCGCTTCTTCGCCCAGCAGGTCAATTTCTGCATAGTTGACGATTGCTTCAGGAACCTTAATGTTGTGCTTTTCAAGCAGCTGATACAGCAATGAATTTTGAAGACGATACCGGTTAACCGCTTCTTCAAGCTGTTCTTTCCTTGGCTTTTTCGTCATAAACGGTTCAGTCAGATATTTATTCATTTTCATTCTTTTAGGAAGGAAATCCATTTTATACTCCTTTCGTTTTTCAAAAAAACAAGAATTACCTCATAACAGGAGGGAGGTGAAATATCATGGCGGACAGCGTAGAGCTGAGAGCATTCCCAAGCGATAAATATGAAGCACTCGCAATGGCTTATCTAAATGCACAGGAACTAAGCGTATATACTCCTGAGCAGATTGTGCAGGAGTATGCAGAGGCATTATCCAAGGTCAAGGCTGAATTCAAAAGACTTCATGGATTATCCGGGAACACACAGAAGGTTAGCTACTGATCAGGCTTCAATCATGCGTTTCAGCGCGAATGCGGCATCCGGCAGGAAATCATATTCTTTGTCGGATGCTGTTCCTTTTGCAATACGCTCAGAAACACGCTGTATGCTTTCGAGCAAAGCCCTTGCTGCTTCCTTTTCCATTTCCTGACAGGTCAGTTCGGTTTTGTTTTCATCCATTCCTCACCCCCCCTTCCTTTATAGCCTATCTATATTATATGCCGCATTTGTAGATTTGTCAAGATTATTTGTAGATTTTTCGCTTGACAAATCTGCATTTTTACTGTATACTAGATTATAGCCAAGCTATGAAAGTAAAAAACAACCTGTGCATTATTGACTAAGCGCAATACATATACTGCTGGGGTGTTTTCCGTGATATCTGAAAGGAGTGCTGCCCGTTTGTCAACAAAATGTTGACAGGCGATTTTCGCCGGTTTTCGACCGATTTTGACCGTTTTTTGCAAATTTGCGTAAAAAATCTCCTTTTTTTAGATGTTGACATTTATTGACGGATGGGCTATAATAATATTGACAGAGCCCACCACGCATAAGGCGGAAACGTACTGCGTACCAAGGTGGGCCTTTTTCTATTCTATAGGAGAAAACAAAATGGCAGACTTGAAAAGTCCACTCAATTATGAAGAACAAGTTGATCGGCTCAAGTCTTTTCACAAGCTGATCATTGAAAATGACGAAGATGCTATAAACATCCTGAAAAGAGTCAATTACTACAGACTCACAGCTTATGGCATCGGCTTGACGAAAGCAGATAATAAGGATGAGTACATTGAAGGGGTAACGATGAATAATCTGTATTGGCTTTACCTCTTTGACAGTGAACTTCGGAACCAGTTGCTTCATGTGATTGAACATATCGAGATACACCTTCGGGCACAAATTGCGTATCAGCTTGCAATAAAGTATGGTGCAGAAGGATACATGGATTCGCAGAACTTCTCAGATAAAACTGATAAAGATGGAAACAGCATTCACCAAAGCATAATTGATTCTTTTCAGGAAGAAGTAAGACGCCAGCGAAATTTACCGTTTGTCAAGCATCATCAGCGAAAATATGACGGGCATTTTCCTATTTGGGTTGCCGTTGAGCTATTCTCATTCGGAAAACTATCTTCGTTATACTCAATCATGCAAAATAAGGACAGAAAGAAAATCTCAGAGCAGTATTCTGTCAGCCCCGATCACCTTGAAGGCTGGATTCAAGCGCTATTGGAAATACGAAATCTATGTGCGCATTATAATCGGGTGTACAATCTTCCTTTGAAAATAATGCCTCATCTTAAGGATAAATACGAACAATACGCCAATCATGGTCAAGGAAAGCCAATCAAAATCTTTCCAGTGCTGATTGTTATAAAGAGTATGACTGAACCGTTCAATCCTCTGTTATGGAAATCGTTTTTTGAAAACCTGAAAAATCTAATTAATGAATACAAACCAAATTCCATGCTTCGATTCTCATATCTCGGATTGCCCCGTGAATGGGAACAGGTTCTTTCTGATCCACTCCCCACAAAAGAAAACGATTCGCATACTGAGCTGTTGACCGTTTGAAAGGAGTGCTGCCTATGAAAAACGCAGCGGCATACATCCGTGTCTCGACCGAAGACCAGACCGAGTTTTCGCCGGACAGCCAGCTGAAAGAGATCAGGAAGTACGCGAAGGCGCATGACCTGATCCTGCCGGATGAGTTCGTGTTCGCGGACGAGGGAATCAGCGGGCGCCGCTCTGATAAGCGCCCGCAGTTCCAACGCATGATCGGCACGGCAAAGCTCAAGCCGAAGCCATTTGACGTGATCCTGCTGTGGAAGTTCAGCCGGTTCGCCCGCAACCGCGAGGACAGCATCGTATACAAGTCCATGCTGCGCAAGCAGTGCGGCATCGAGGTTGTCAGCATCTCAGAGCAGCTCTCGGAGGATAAGACCTCAATCCTGATCGAGGCGCTGATTGAGGCAATGGACGAATACTACAGCCTGAATCTCGCCGAAGAAGTCAAGCGCGGCATGTCTGAGAAGTTTTCCCGCGGCGGTGTGGTCTCGCAGCCGCCGTTCGGGTATCGGATGCAGGACGGCATCTTCTTCCCGGACGAAACAGCTGCTCCGATCGTGCAGATGATATTCCAGGACTACCTTGCAGACACTCCGGTACGTGCAATCGCAAACAAGCTCAACGGCATGGGGATCACCACACGGCACGGCAATGCCTGGGAAAACCGAACCGTCGAATATGTGCTGACGAATCCGGTCTATATCGGCAAGCTGCGCCGCAGTCAGACCGGCGACCGCTCGGACCGCTTCCATGAGCAGGATGAATGTGTGGACGGTCAGCATCAGCCTATCATCGAGCAGGCAGTCTTTGATGCTGCGCAGGCAAAGCGTGCGGATGTCAAAAAGATGTATAAGAAGTACGCCCGGCACGATCAGCCAGTGCAGTTCATGCTGAAAGGTCTCGTCCGCTGCGATACATGCGGTGCCACGCTTGTGATGTCATCCACAGGGCAATACCTGCAATGCCACAACTACGGCAGAGGCAAGTGCAAGGTATCGCACGCGATCAATGTGCGGAAGCTGAATCAAATCGTTCTCGATCAGATTCGCGAGGATCTGACCGCGCCTGATTTTGCATCCCGTATACAAAAACAAAATGTGCCGAAATCGGCTGAATCACCGATCCCGGCACTGATAGAGAAAGAAGAAAGAAAACTGGACCGCATCAGAGAAGCGTATGAAGCCGGAATTGACACTCTGGATGAGTACCGGCAGAATAAGCAGCGCATCACAGAAACGCTCACAGCGCTGCGTGAGCAGCTCACAGAAGCGGCTCCTGAGCCGGTTGATATCGGCGCATTCATCGGCAAGGTACAGTCCAGTATGAAAACACTGACGGATCCGTGCGCAAGCGAAATCATCAAGAATCTGACGCTGCATACGATCATCGAACAGATCATATTCATGAAGCCAAGCGGTCGCATTGAGATCGTTTATCATTTGTGAAGTGGATTATATCTTTTTGGTGTTTAGTCCGCCGAGCTGGGACATAATCATCTTGGCAAGGCGCGCGTTCGGTCTTGCGATTTTGACCGGATACTGCAATGCTTTCTCATACTGAAACATTCAGTTCGCCTCCTTTTCCCACGGCCACGGCGTATTGCTCCACGCTGCCCAGCCGTCCTCCGCGCCGACCTGCTCCTTGCAGAGTGCGCCGAACCGCTTCACATATACCGAAGATGCACGCTCATAGGCATCGCGGTGCGCGAGCAGTGCATCCAGTGCATCGGAATCCGTCGGGTGCGTATCCAGATACAGCGCAAGATCATGCAGCGCGAACTGATGCATCTGCACCTGCCGGAGCAGGTCAGCCCTTTCCATTGTTTCCCATGACGGCAACCGCTTCTCTGCCACTGTCCGCACCCCCTTTCCCCATCATAAACGGCTTCACCAGCGAGGGGAATACCGTGCCTGCCGCAAGTGCGTCTGCGGCGGACATCGGCGCTTCCCAGCACTGATACGGTACATATGCCATTGCAAGCGACAGCTTTGCAGGAAAAGTTCCGCTCACTGCCGCCGGAACTGTCTGATCCGGTAACATATGCATTTCTCCTTTCTGTCATCGTTCATGCAGCGCCTGCGCTGCACGGTACAGTCTATGCGAACGCGGCGGATTCCGACACAATCCGGCAATATACAGATTCCTTTGTATAATATCCTCAGCGAATTCAGAAGGATTCTTGTGTAATCCGCCGGAATCAGCCGGAAAAGTTTGACAAATCCTTGACAATTTCCCTGCCGTGTGCTATAATGCACTTATCAAACGCCGGAGCCTCATCAGGCAGAACCGGCAGAAAGGGTTGTTTTCCATGAGATCTGCACTGACGCTCGTCCTTCGACTTACGGTCTTGGCTTCAAGCTATAGGCCTGCTTCGTTGTGCACGGGCGTTTTCTGAAAGGCAATCCGGAAAACTCAAAACCATGCAATACAGCGGTGTGAGGTCACAAGGCTTCACACCGCTTTTTTTGCTTACAGATACTTGGGAGGTATCATCATGAAAATCTGTTTTTCCACGCTGGGCTGTCCGGATTTTGAATGGCCGGACGTTTATTCCATGGCAAAGGACTTGGGCTTCGACGGCATTGAGCTGCGCTGCTACGGTCTGCCTGCCGACCCCTACCGCAGCAAGCCGTTCACCGGCGCACAGCTCCCGAAAACGGTTGCGAAGCTGCGTTCGCTCAAGCTCGAAATTCCCTGCATCAGCTCGAACTGCTGTCTGAATGAGAAGGACAATGAAGAACAGAACCGCAAGGAGCTCACCGCATGTATGGAGCTCGCACAGGCTGTCGGTGCACCGTATGTCCGTGTGCTCGGCGACCGCTATTCCGAAGTCACAGGCGCGGTCGATGATGCCTATGTCGCATCCGTTCTGACCTCGCTGATTCCCGAGGCAGAAAAGCATGATGTCACGCTGCTCGTTGAAACAAACGGCGTATTCAGCGATACAAAGCGCCTGAAAGCAATGCTCGATCAGATCGGCAGCATCCATGTCGCCGCACTCTGGGATATGCATCACCCCTACCGCTACGGCGGCGAATCTCCGGCTGAAACCGTTGCAAATCTCGGCAATCAGATCAAATATGTCCAGACGAAGGACAGCTCCTTCAAGGACGGCAAGCTCCGCTATGAGCTCATGGGCAGAGGCGATCTGCCGCTCGATGATATGATGGATGCACTCGCAGGCATCAACTACACCGGCTTCATTTCGCTCGAATGGGTCAAGCGCTGGATGCCGGAGCTCTCCGATGCAGGCATCGTCTTCCCGCAGTTTGCCGATTATATGGCAAAATACCGCACCAAATATAAGCATGATCTCCAGGTCAGCCGCCGCGGCACCGGCTTCTATCCGTGGCCGAAGGAGCGCCTCATCAACTATACCTTCCCGGATGTGCTCGACCGTATCTGCGAGCAGTTCCCGAATCAGTATGCTTTCCGCTATACCGAGCTCGATTATACGCGCACCTATCCGCAGTTCCGCGACGATGTCGATACCTTCGCGCGCGCACTGATCGCAATGGGCGTCGGCGCGGGCGACAAGGTCGCAATCTGGGCGACGAATGTGCCCGCATGGTACATCACCTTCTGGGCGACAACCAAGATCGGCGCAATCCTCGTCACCGTCAATACCGGCAACAAAATCCACGAAACCGAATATCTGCTCAAGCAGTCCGATACGCATACACTCGTTATGATCGACCAGTACAAGGGCACCGATTACAATGAGATTATCCGGACGCTGATTCCGGAGCTCGCCGATTCTGCACCGGGCAAGCTGGAATCTGCAAAGTTCCCGTTCCTCAAGAATATCATCACAATCGAAAGCAAGCAGCCCGGCTGCTATACATGGGATGAAGCCGTCGCAAAGCACACCGAAGTCCCGCTGACCGAGGTTGAGCGCCGCCGCCGTGCAATCAAGAAGGACGACGTTGCCAATATGCAGTACACCTCCGGTACAACCGGTTTCCCGAAGGGCGTTATGCTGACGCATTACAATGTCATCAACAACGGCAAGGCAATCGGCGACTGCATGGACCTCTCCTCGGAAGACCGCATGATGATTCAGGTGCCGATGTTCCACTGCTTCGGCATGGTGCTTGCCATGACCGCATCCGTCACACATGCCGTCACGATGTCCCCGATCACGGCATTCTCGCCGCGCAAGGGTCTGCACTGCATCAATCAGGAGAAGATCACCTGCTTCCACGGCGTCCCGACGATGTTCATTGCAATGCTCGGGCATGAGAACTTCCCGCAGACCGATTTCTCCCATATGCGCACCGGCATCATGGCAGGCTCCCCCTGCCCGATCAAGACCATGGAAGAGGTCATTGAGAAGATGCATATGCCGGAAATCTGCATCACCTACGGTCAGACCGAGGCGTCGCCTGCAACGACGATGTCCAAGACGACCGATTCCATTGAGGCGCGCGTCAATACCGTCGGCGGTCCGATCTTCGGCGTGGAGTGCAAGATCGTCGATCCCGAGACCGGCGAGGAAGTGCCCGACGGCGTGGACGGCGAATTCTGCGCACGCGGCTACAATATCATGAAGGGCTACTACAAGATGCCCGAGGCAACCGCTGCCGTCATTGATGAGGACGGCTGGCTGCATTCCGGCGACCTCGCCCGCAGACTGCCCGACAGCGGCTATTTCAAGATCACCGGCAGAATCAAGGATATGATCATCCGCGGCGGCGAGAACCTCTATCCGAAGGAGATCGAGGACTTCCTCTATACGCATCCGGATGTCCGCGATGTACAGGTCATCGGCGTGCCGGATAAGCAGTACGGCGAGGAGGCAATGGCATGCGTCATCCGCAATGACGGCGCGACCTGCACCGAGGATGACCTCAAGGAATTTGTCCGCTCGCATATGGATAAGACCAAGGTGCCGCGCTATGTCCGCTTTGTCGATTCGTTCCCGATGAATGCTGCGGGCAAAATCCTCAAGTATAAAATGCGCGAGGAAGCTGTCGATTATCTCAATCTCCACGAGGCAAACAACATCGTGACGGCATAAGCCGATACCGCAGTTTCCGATTCTCATAATATAAAAGAGCAGCCGCTCAATTCTTCGCAGAAGCGTGAATTGAGCGGCTTTGTTTTATGAGATCGTTACCTTTGCCGTGACGGTGCGGTTACTCTCCGCGAGAAATTCATTCGGCTTGAGTGCGATGTTCGGGACGCCGTCTGCATCTATATAAACCTGACGGATGCGCGTATGCCGGCAGGGGTCATACAGCGGATCGGACGCATAGGTGCCGCAGGTCTTGCTGTCATGCGCAGACGGTCTGGCATGATAGACAATCAGCAGATTTCCGTTCTCATCCGTCACAAAGGAATTGTGTCCGGGACCGGATTCGCCGTCGAGATCACTCGTGCTGAGCACCGCATTTTTCTCCTTGTGCCAGCTTGCCGTGTCCATGAGATTTGCATTCGCGTCTGCCCACATTCTGCCGACGCAGTATTCCGAGCCGGTGCCGGATGCGGAGAAGAATACATACACTCTGCCGCCGGTTTTCAGCACCGCCGCGCCCTCATTGACGCGGTGATTCACTAGCTCCCAGCTGTATTCCGGCTTCGTGAGCAGAATCGGCTTCGAGATCAGCTTCCACGGTTCGTCGGGATTGATTTCCGCCATGAACAGCGAGGAATCACCCTTGATCTCCGCCCAGATGAGATAATGCTTGCCGCCGTTTTCAAAATAGGTCATATCCAGCGAGAAGCTCGTGAAGGAATCCGTATCGCCGGCGGATGCCTGCATCTGACCGCATTCGGTCCATTTTCCGGTCATCGGGTCGCCGTCGCATTGCAGCACATAGGGGCGGATCGCCCAGACATCGGAGCTGCTGCCTGCGGCAAAAAACATATACCATTTGCCGCCGATGAAATGCATCTCCGGCGCCCAGATATGCTTCGCCATGATGCCGGAGGCATGTGCCTGCCAGATTGTTTTCTCCTCTGCCGAAGCAAGCCCCGCAACGGTCTTGCTCTCGCGCAGGATAATGCGGTCATAGCCCTTGTTGACATTGCCGTATGCCGGATAGGATGCCGTGAAATAGTAGGAGCCGTTTTCGCCGCGGACAACATAAGGATCGGCGCGCTCCTCAATCAGGGGATTTGCATAATCCGCCGCCCTGACGGTTCCGCGGACGGTATAGCTGCCGGCTGCGGCGCCCTTGAGCTTTGCAAGATCGTCTGCATTCCATTCGACCGGCAGCTCCATTGTGCCGCCGTCGCTGTATTCCGCGGTGACGGTCGCAGGCATCTGCACTGCTTCGGCAGTCCCGCTGGCGCTGACCTGCTTCATGCCGGTGTTATAGGGATGCATGCTGACACCGCCGCCGAATGCACCGGTCAGCGCTGCATACTGATCTGCATTGATCGGAATGACATAGCCGTGACGGGGCGTAAAATCAAAGCTGTAGGCATCGCGGCTGACGGTCGTGAAGTTTTCCAGATCGGAGGTCTTCTGCATGACATAATAGCCGTTGCCGTATGCATCGGACATCAGCAGCCACTCATCCTTGCCGATCACCTTGTAAATATTCGGACCCTCAACGCCGAGACTGCCCTCGGAAATCTGCTTGATCTCCTTGTACGGACCGGATGCATGCTCTGCGGTTGCGAGATAAATCCGTTTATTTGTCTCGTTCTTGTAATACATGTAATACTGATTGTTCTCATAAATAATATCAGAGTCGATTGCGTCATCGCCGTTTGCCGGTGCAAACAGAAGCTGCGGCGCGCCGTCGAGCTTTTTCAAATCCTTGCTGTAGGCATAATACATGATCGTGCGTTCATCGGTGCCCGGAACACGCGCCGCAAAATAGATCATGTAGGATTGCTTTTCCCGATCCCAGATTGCCTGCGGCGCCCATGCACGGTCGCAGTTCATCATATTCGGGTATTTGTTCGCAATCTCGATGAGCGACTCATCGAACCAGTGCACCAGATCAGTCGATGCTGCGCTGATGAGATTGCGGTTGCTGTTCCAGCCGAGCGAGGATTTCATATCGGTTGCGAGCAGATGCCAGAGACCGTCCTGCCCCTTGAAGATATACGGGTCGCGGATGCATCCCGTACCGACCGAGGACTGCCAGACCGCCTTGCCGCCGTTGAGCGCCTTGAAATGATAGCCGTCGGTGCTGATTGCATAGGAAAGACGCTCCTGATCTGCCGCATTGCCGAGGAAATAGGCAAAGAGATAGGCGACAGGTTCCTTTTCCTCCGTCGGGATATCGACCGTCGTGCTCCAGAATTTGTCGCGCTTGGTCAGCAGATAATCGCGCAGATATTCTGCATCATCCTGTACGACCGGCGGCTTGTGCCGCTTGCCGTCCATCGGCACGGTATAAGCAACAGTATCGCTGCAATGCGCAACATAGGCACAGATATCGTCAAAGCCGTCGCGCAGACCGCGTTTCAGAAGTGTGAGGTCTGCGGCATCGAGTCTGCCGTTGAAATCGAGATCGCCGAACAGGAACGTATATTTTCCGCCTGCCGGCCGGATATAGAATTTCTGACCCTCGCCGCCCCAGTAATCCCACTGGTCGATGTTGGCGCCGTTGTCATAGCTGATGTCATAGACGTCCATTGCCGCATTGCCGCTGCACTCCGCCGTGATGTAAAATGCATCGTCGGTCTTATTGAGGCGGAAGCGCTGCGCCTTGCTGCCGGTGTATTCCGTCAGCGCGAAATTGCTGCCGTCGGTGCTGTCGCCGGATTCGACGGTAATCGCCTTCGACGGGTCTTCGGATGAGAGAAACGCACAGTATCCGCCGCCGGCATCAATGATCCGCCAGTTCTGCGAAGCCTTGCCGGTCGCTTCCCACTGCTGGACATTGCCGTCCTCGGATGCAGTGACAAATTTGCCGCTCAGCCGCACCACGATCGTATAATCCGCACCGCTGACGATGCCTGCCGCCTTGTTCACATACGGCGCTGAGACCGGTTCCGCCGCAGATGCCTGCACCGCCGGTACAGCCGTCACCGCGGCTGCCGCCAGAAGCATGGCGGATACTGCCTGTAACAGATGTTTTGCTTTCATAGGAATCCCCCTTCGGATTGATTATCCCCGTGCATCATTTTTTCCGCTCTGCACATGCACAGATACCGCAGAGCACTTCTGATTTTCATTATAGCATAAGATTCTACAAATTTCAATGGGATATTTGATAAAAAATGAGAAAAGCTATATGTTCCGGCGGAGAAAGCAGGGCATGAGGCGAGAGATACAGCGAATTCTTAAATTCGAGGCAAAGGGTTGTCGAATACTTGCTTTTTTACGGGAAATATGCTATAATAAAGGAGATTATGCAAAAGGAGCGCCCTGCCATGCCGAGATTTTTTGAGGATTCGTTTTCACCCGAGCAGCCGGTGCTGCGCGGTGCACATGTGCGCCATATCGGTTTTTCGCTTCGGATGCGCCCGGGCGAGCAGCTGACTGTCTGCTCCTGCGGCACCGATTATGCCTGCGAAATCGAGGATATTACACAGGATGCAGTCTATCTGCATATCCTCTCCGCCGAAAGCTGCTGCTCCGAGCCGACGGTTTCCGTCACGCTCTTTCAGGCGCTGCCGAAATCCGATAAGCTCGAGCAGATCATTCAGAAAACCATTGAGCTCGGCGTCACCGAAATCGTACCGGTTCTCACGCGCAGATGCATCTCGCGCATGAGCAGCGGCGATTTCCAGAAAAAACTGCCGCGCTATCAGAAAATCGCACAGGCTGCCGCACAGCAGTCCGGCAGAGGCATCATCCCCGCCGTCGCACCGCTGCATACGCTGGAAATGGCAGCGGAACGGATGCGGTCGCTCGAGGTTCCGCTCGTGCTCTATGAGGGCGAGGGCGGCATCTCCTTCTCTGAGGTGCGCAGCGATGCAAAATCCTACGGGCTCTGCATCGGCAGTGAGGGCGGATTCGATCCCGAAGAAATCGAACTGCTCACTGCACAGGGCGTGCAGACGGTATGGCTCGGCAGACGGATTCTCCGCTGCGAGACCGCGCCGCTGACCGCGCTCTCCGTCCTGATGTTCCGGACGGGAAATCTGAACTGAAATCGATTTGTCTGACATATAAATACACAGAATCGGAAACAGGGAGGTGAAGCCTGCTTGATCTATGTGATGAGTGATCTTCACGGCTGTCATACGCTCTTCCGGCGCATGATCCAGAAGATCGACTTTACAGACGGGGACGATCTCTATATCCTCGGAGATTTTGTGGACCGCGGCGATACGCCGATCCCGCTGCTGCTTGACTGCATGGAGCGGATCAATGTCTATCCGCTGCTCGGCAACCATGAAGCGATCATGCTGCAATGCGTCAGCGGACTGCCCGATGAGGCAACGCCCGAAAACGTGACGGAATATTATACACCCGAGGGCATGGAGGTCTATCACGCATGGATGCAGAACGGCGGCTCGATCACCATGACGCAGTTCCTCGGTCTGCCGCCGAAAAAGCGCGCGGAGCTGCTTGCCTATCTGCGCGAATTCCGCGTCTATGACGAGCTGACTATGCCCGACGGACGGCGCTTCGTCCTGACACACAGCGGCATTGAGGACTTCAATCCGGACATCCCGCTCTCGGATTATCCGCTGGATGCGCTCATCAATGCGCGCCCGCGCGTCGGCGACAGCTACTATACCGACCGGACGCTGATCTTCGGTCACACGCCCACGCTGACCTATACCGAAATGCAGGGCAGAGCCGAGGTGCTGTTCGCAGAGACCTATATCAACATCGACTGCGGCGCCGTATTCCACGATGCAGGCGGTAAGCTCGCATGCCTGCGGCTCGATGATATGAAAGTGTTTTACGTATGAATCAGGAGAAAAAAAGCCCCAAGCGTCAGCTCGGTGTGCTCGATCTGGCACATCAGTTTCTGCACGCGCATGTCCGCGAAGGCGATACCGTCATTGACGCAACCTGCGGCAGGGGCAATGATACCAAGCTGCTCTGTGCGCTTGCAGGCGAGTCAGGCAGAGTCATCGGCTTCGATATTCAGCAGGATGCGATTGATTCCGCATCTGCACTGCTGGAAGAACACGGGCTGCATGCCGAGCTGCATCTGGACAGTCATGCAAACATGGAGCAATATGCAGAGCCGGAATCCGTTTCCTGCATTGTGTTCAATTTCGGCTGGCTGCCGCGCGGCAGTCATGAGATTTTTACCCATGCGGATTCGAGCATTGCGGCGCTGGAGGCAGGTCTGCGTCTGCTGAAGCCGGAAGGCTGGCTCGTGCTCTGCATCTATTACGGCGGCGTCAACGGCTTTTCCGAACGCGATGCGCTGACTGATTATCTGTCGCAGCTCGAAAGCCGGTTCTATACTGTGCTGCAATGCAGCTTTCCGAACCGGACAGGCTGTCCGCCGTTTGCAGTATTTGTGAAAAAGGAGATCATCGAATGAACCCGATACTGCCGCTGCTGTGCTTTGCGGAGGATACGGAGGAGCGTGTCAATATCACGCCGGTGCTGCTGCGTTTTACCGGAAAATTCTTTCTCATTTTCGCAGCGGTCGCAGTCATTGCGCTGCTGACGCCGTGGCTTGCAAAAAAAGTCGATGCCTTCCGCGCGGCACATGAAAAGCCTGCCGCACCGGAGGACCCGCGCTGCAAAGCCGTCCGCGGTCCCTATGATATGCCGGAACCGATCGAGAAGGATGAATCCGGCGATACAACCGAATCATAAAGAAACCGCTCAATTCACGCTGTTGCGCTGAATTGAGCGGTTTTCTGATTGATTTCATTTTCTCAGCATGCGCATGGCATTGAGCACGGCGAGAACCGTCACGCCGACATCGCCGAAGACTGCCCACCACATGCCGACAATGCCGCATGCGCCGAGAATCAGCAGCAGCACCTTGACGCCGATTGCGAAAATGATATTCTGCATGACAATCTGCTTCGTCTGCTTTGCAAGGCGAATCGCATCGCCGAGCCGCGCCGGTTCATCGGTCATCAGGACAACATCCGCTGCCTCAATCGCCGCATCCGCGCCGAGCGCGCCCATTGCAATGCCGACATCCGCGCGCGCAAGCACCGGTGCATCGTTGATGCCGTCGCCGACAAATGCGAGCTTTTCACCGGCAGGCAGCTCAGCGGCGATTGCCTCGAGCTTTTCAACCTTATCCTGCGGCAACAGCTCTGCATGATATCCGTCCAGACCGAGATCCGCGGCAACGGCGCCCGCGATCTCCTGATTATCGCCGGTCAGCATGACTATATTCGTGACGCCCTGATTCCGCAGCGCCGTGAGCGCCTGCCGGACATCCGGTTTCAGCGCATCCGCAATCAGAATGCAGCCGAGATACTGCCCGTCTGCTGCGACATAAACCTTGGTGCCGGTGCCGTCACAGGGCTGGTATGCAATCCCGCGCTGTGCCATGAGCCTGCCGCTGCCTGCGAGTACCGCTTTGCCGTTCACTTGCGCTTCGATGCCGTAGCCGGAGATCTCTGTGCTGTCGCTGACGGCAAGCGCGTCCGCATCGCCCGTATATGCAGCCAGAACCGATGCGGCAATCGGGTGATTGGAATTGCGCTCGCAGCCTGCGGCGTATTGCAGCAGTTCATTCGCAGAAATGCCCTCCTGCGGCAGTATTTCTGTGACGCGGAAGCTGCCCTGCGTCAGCGTTCCGGTCTTATCGAACACAATCGCACGTACCTTGCTCAGCGCTTCGAGATCATGGCTGCCCTTGACGAGTACGCCGTGCTTCGATGCCGCACCGATGCCGCCGAAGAAGGTCAGCGGAATCGAAATCACCAGCGCGCACGGACAGGAGACAATCAGAAAGACAAATGCTCTGCGAATCCACTCCGACCAGATGCCGTGCAGCAGCAGCGGCGGCACAACCGCGAGCAGAACCGCGCAGATTACGACAACCGGCGTATAATACCGCGCAAAGGTCGTGATGAAATTCTCCGTCGGGGCTTTGCGTGCGGCAGCATGCTCGACCATCTCGATGATCTTCGAGGCGGTTGATTCACCGAACGGCTTTGTCACGCGGACTGTCAGCGTGCCGCTCTGATTGATGCAGCCGGAAAGTGCTTCATCGCCTGCGGACACGCGCCGCGGAACGGACTCACCGGTCAGCGCAGTTGTATCAAGCATGGATTCGCCGTCTGTGACGATGCCGTCCAGCGGAATGCGCTCGCCTGCCCTGACGATGATTGTTTCGCCGACTGCAACGGATTCGGCTGCGGTCTCCGTCACGGTACCGTCACGCAGGACATTCGCCGTATCCGGACGGATATCCAGCAGCGCCGCAATCGAGCGCCGCGACCGCTGTACCGCGAGCGACTGGAAGTATTCGCCGACCTGATAGAACAGCATGACAGCCGCCGCTTCCGGATATTCGCCGAGAATAAACGCGCCGATTGTGGAGATGCTCATGAGAAAATGCTCGTCGAAAATCTGTCCTCTCGTGATATTCCGCAGCGCCGTCAGGACAACGTCCCAGCCGAGAATCAGATAGGAAACCAGCATCACCGCCAGTACCGCTGCCGACGGTGCATGCAACACATAATGCATGACAGCGCCTGCCGCAAATACCGCAGCACCCGCAAGAATCCGGAGTACCATGCCGCTGCCGTGTGCATGGGCATGCGCGTGTTCATGTGTATGCTCATGTTCGTGTGCATGCTCGCCGCAGTGACAATGGTCATGTTCATGGGCATGATGATGCGTGTGCTCATGCGTATGCGAATGACTGTGTCCGGCTTTCGCAACGACCTCAACATCCGGCTCATGCCTGTGCACGATGCCCTTGATCAGTGCCTCGATCTCCTCCGCTGCATGCACCGTACTGACGGTCAGCGTCTGCTGCATGAGGTTGACATTGGCTTCGGTGATCTGCTCGAGCGCCGCGACCTCTTTTTCAATCTTCGCAGAGCAGTTCGGGCAGTCAAGCCCTTTCAGCATGTAGACAAGCTCCATAGTGTCCTCCAGATTCTTTAGCAGTTGAACAAATATGCAACTGTATGATTCAAACAAATGCGGGTCAGCCCCGCATCTGTGTTATTCCGAAATATGCTCATTGCCCATGTCAAGGATTTTCTTCACATGGTCATCCGCGAGCGAATAATAAACATTCTGCCCGTCCCTGCGGTATTTGACGAGTCTTGCGAGCCGCAGCGACTTGAGCTGATGCGAAACGGCGGATTTCGTCAGACCGAGCAGCGCCGCCAGATCGCAGACGCAGAGCTCATGCAGCTCCAGTGCGTGGAGAATCTGCACGCGCGTGCCGTCGCCGAAGAGCTTGAACAGTGTCGCAAGGGAAATATAGCGCTCCTTATCCAGAAGCTGTTTCTGCACTTCCTGCACAACATCCGCATGAATGATCTCGCAGGAGCAGACCGGCTGTTCTTCCATTTCGCACCTCCGTTCCGGCAGTTGAATGATTGTTCAACTGTATTATAGCATACTTTCCGGCATTTGTCAAGGGGTTCTGCAAATATTGAAAAAGTGTTCCTATGATAAATCAGAATATGTCAGGTAGGAAGTAGAAGGGAGGAAGGAGGAGTTAAGGTATGCGCTGCGCACATGGATTGAAAATGGGGCTGGTGCCCTGTAACGAGCAGCAGCCCCCTGTGTAAAACAGGAGGCTGCCGGAGGATGGAAGAGGTATAATGATGAATCAAATCAGAATTCCTTAATCAGCTTGGCAATATATTGCAGGATCAGCGTGACATCTTCACCGTCCTGATTGCCGTTCTTGTCAACGTCGGCATTGATCTTACCCTGTGCGGAGACATTTGCACCTGCATCCTCGGCAATATAACGTGCCAGCAGAACTGCATCGGAAACATCGACCTTGCCGCTCTCATTGACATCGCCGAGCATCGTCTTTGCCGGATCCTGCTTGCTGCTCTCCGTGGATTCAGAGGTGCTCTCAGAAACGGTCGTGGTTACGGTTGTTTCGCTCGTTGATGCGGTCGTCTCAGAGGAGGAAACCGTGGTCTCCGTGGTCGTCGTTGTCTCGGTCGTGGTCGTGGTGGTCTCGGTGGACTCCTGCGGCTGCGCATTCTGTGCCTTCTCGGTCAGTGCGAGCAGATAAACCAGCGGAGAATTCCAGTAGATCGTGATCTCATTGGTGGAATAGCTCTCAGCGTTGTCGATATAGCACTTTGCAGCCGGCGAGCTCTTGCAGTATGCCTTTGCCGCGCTGTCCTCCAGCTGGGAGTTGACACCGCCGACGAGCATTCCCGGCTGTGCCTTGCCCGCGACCATCGACGGACGGTGATGCGGGTTTTCCGGCGAAACAGTACCGAAACCGGTGACATAGCAGACGCCGTTCGGATTCTTGCCGAGCAGGTGATTCAGCACTTCATTTGCAGCATCCTGCTTGCCGTCCAGTGCGAGCACAATGCCTGCATTTGCAATCGTCATATTGCTGCCCCAGTCATACTTGCTGATCGGGGAGCTGTACGGACTGGCGTTCACGAGCTTCTCAGCAGTCGATGCAGCCGATACAAGCGCATTCTTTGCCTTTTCGCCAAACGTCTTGTCAGCGTTCTTCATCGTAAGGAGCGCGATGTTGCCGTAATCGCCGACGGTCGACCAGTCCAGACCGGTGCTGGCAGCCGAAACGCCTTCCAGATATTTTGCGTCGCCGGTTGCGCGATACATCTGGCATGCTGCCCAGTAACGCTCATCTTTATCGGTCTTATCACCGTATTCGCCGGTGCTGATATCGGCAGGATTCTTGAAATTAAACTGCGGATTCTGCTGGAGATAGCTCCATGCCTTCTCGGCAGCAGCCATGCACTTCTTCGCAAAGGTCTCGTCAACCTTCGCATAGACCTCGGAAGCAAGCGCCATGGATGCGCAGAAATCTGCGGTCGCGGTCGAGGAAATCGGGGTCACGATCAGCGGCTTGGTCTCTGCGGTCGGTGCAACGTAGCCCGGGAAGCTCTCGCAGGTGACCTTGTGATACACGCCGCCGCTTGCTGCCTGCATCTTGAGCATCCATTCGAGCTCATAGCGGGTCTCATCGAGGATATCCGGCGAGCCGTTGCCGCTCTCCGGAATGCCGACCTTATCGCCGAACATTGACGGATTTGCAAGATATGCATAGAGCAGATCGGCAACTGCCTTTGCGCCTGCGACAACATATCTGCCGTAGTCGCCGGCATCGTGCCAGCCGCCGCTGACGTCGATCTTTTCATTGGTCTGATAGATCGTCGCCTGCTCTGCGTGGCATGCCTTGTGACCGAAGTCATTGTCCTTGACCTCGCAGCCGCAGCGCTGGAGATAGAACATGCGGATGCTTTCATCCATCAGCTTCTCATAAGGCTTTTCAGCAATTACAAATGTATAGGACTGATCGAGGTCGCCGCAGGTGATGTAATACTTGCCTTCCTTCGTCACCTCGGAAAAATCTGCGATACGGTCGGATTCGTCGGCGCTGGAATTCTGCACTGCCGCACCGAGCGTGCCGGTCATTGCGACTTCCTTCGTATCTGCGTTGATGACCTTGAACGAATCGCCGCCGTCCTTGCGGATGACTGCGGTCTTCTTATCATTCGGGCGGAAGCCGATCTGGTTCGTCAGGATCGGTGCCTGATACGGACCGACAGAGCCGTAATCGACCTTGCTGTCATCGACCAGCTCCAGCGTGACATTGTCAAGATAGATCGTGTGCGCGCCGAGCTCGCCGTCCTTCTCCTGATTGCCGCAGTTGAAGCAGAACTTGGTCATAATATCGGTTTCTTCCTTCATGGTGAAATCGTAATCAATGACGGTCGGCTCTGTGTCAACATTAAAGCCCTTCCATGTATATGCCTGATAGGTGCCGCCGTTCTGCTGGATCATGCCCTCCACATAGCGCGGAACCGAGCTGGAAATCTCATAATGCAGATGATACACGCCGTTCTGATAGAGCGGAACGATATCATAATACATCTGTACGGCGTAATTGACCTTGCCGACATTCGTGATCTTGAGCGCGAGCTTGCCGTCCTCGGTGGTCAGCGTTGCAGCACCGCCGCTCTCCTTGTAAATGCCCCAGTCCTTGGTACCGCTCTCGAAGGTCGAATTCGAGATCAGGTTCGCAGCGGCAAAACCGACAGCCGGTGTGATCGCCTGTGCGGTTCCTGCCAGAAGTGTGACTGCCGCCAGTGCCGACAGCAGTCTGAGTCTGAGTTTTCTGTTCATGTATTTTTCCTCCCTTTTTTTCATGCGGACGCGGAGACATAAATTACGAAGCTGAACGGTCCCCTCTCGACCGTTCCCTTTCTGCGCACACACCGTATACCGGATGCACCCTCAGCGCAGGTGCATCGCCGGTCTGTGCGCAGTCCGGGCAAACAGCTTCGCAAACACAGGCGCTCCGCAGCTCCTGCATTTTCATTATAATGGATTGACAAATAAAACGGAATAGTATATAATGCATATTATATGATACATTGTGCAAATCTTTACGGAAAGGAGTATAAAAATGATTCTTCATAACGCTGGGTATAATCACAGGCATGATGCCGACTTTTATGTCGCCCGTCCGTCGGGCAGCGGCGATCATCTTCTGCTGATTCTCAAAACCGAATCCATCTTCACGCTCAACGGCGAGGACGTCACCCTCCCCGCCAATACCTTCTTCCTGTATCCCGAGGGCATGCCGCAGTTTTACCGCGCCGTCCCGCAGCATTCCTTTGCAAATGACTGGCTGCACTTCTCCTTCGAGGACCCTGAGCCGGAATGGTTCCGCGCAAAGAATGTTCCCGTCGGCGTGCCGGTTCCGCTGCGCAGTTCGGAGTTTTTCAGCTTCTGCATCAAGGCAATCGCCGATGAAAACAGCTCCGAGCATCTGCATAAGGCGGATTCGATCTCGCATTATTTCTGGCTGCTCTGCAATAAGGTCAGTGAACAGGTGCATGAGCAGTCGCATATTCAGATGAGCTCGCGCTATGAGATGATGCTGATTATCCGGAATAAAATCTACACCGCGCCCTATATGGACTGGTCGATCGACTGGGTCGCCCATGAGACCTGCATGAGCCGATCCTCCTTTCAGCATCACTATAAGGAACAGTTCGGCGTCACCTTTATTCAGGATTTGATCGAAAGCCGTGTCTCCCGCGCCAGAATGCTGCTCAGCACGACCAATATGTCCATTCAGGATATCGCTGTGCAGTGCGGCTACCGCAGCTATGAGCATTTCGCAAGACAGTTCCGCGCGCAGTGCGGCATTTCCCCCGGCGATTACCGGCGGAAAAATCAGTGAGCCCGTCAGATGCGGCTGACAGAAATCACCGGTTGCATTTTTGCGCTGTTTGTGGTATGATTGTATTCGGATATGATCGCAAAGAAAGGCAGGCAACAGACATTGGCAAAATTTGACAAGCATATCTACCCCTCGGTACACAAAGGAATCATGCGCGCAGCATTGCAGCTTCTGGCACTGGAATCGCATCCTGCGGCAGAACGCTTTTCCGCAGCAGATACGGAAATTCTGATCAGCGAGGCTGCCGCGCCCGATCAGCTCGGCGACCGTCATCAGGGACGCGGGCTGCATTATTATAACGCGGTGCGTGCGGACGGCTCTGCGCTGCCGCTGCATCCCGCAACCGGCGGCTACTGCAACGGCAAGGGCGCGCCCGCTCCCTCTCCGCTCTCCGTTCTCGATGCCGAATATCGCGCCGCGCTTGCCCTCCGGCTTGCAGGTAAGCATGCCGCCGCAATGAAAAGTCTTTCCCGCGCGGTACATATGCTTGCGGATATATGCTGTCCGCCGCACTGCACCTCACTGACCTATTTTTCATTATACGGCGCCGCACACAAGCGCTATGAAAGCCGTGCCGCAGAAATTTTCTGGAACTGCACACCGGATGCGCTCTCGGAACCGGATGCCGCTGCGGAATGGGCAAAGCAAGCCGCCGGCAAAGTGCCGTATCCGACTTATGCCAATCTGCTCAGCGGCAGCGTACCGGTCAGCGGAAAACCGTGGCAGCCGGGGAGATTTGCCGTCATCTGCAATGCACTCGCCGAATCCGGCGCAAAGCATCTCGATGCTGTCCGCGGCAGCGATGATGCGGCAAGAATACAGTCGATTCGGGAACGTCTGCTGCTCTCAATCACAAATGCTGCCGCGCTGCTTGCTGCATTTGACCGCGATCTGACCGAGGAAAATCCTGCAATCCGGCGCGAAAATCATCCCTACTGGCTCAAGAGCTTCAATACGGCATTCGTCGTCAGCCGCGAGCCGCTGTATCTGCATTTCGCCGATGAGGGCACGGTCTCTCTCCGGACGCAGGACGGCAGAGCGCTTGCCGTCGGGGCTTTCGGGCGTGTCCTGCTGACGGAGCCGCACACCGATCTCATCACGCAGTTCCGCTTCGGCAGAGAGCCGCTGCTGACGCTCTATCCGAACGGCGACCAGAACCGTCTGCTCGCACAGATTCGCGGGCAGCTGCACTGTATCCGCCGTGTCTCGAATATGCAGGGAAACCTCTTTCTGTCGCAGGTCTCCTTTGCGCTGGTCAATCAGCCGCCCGAAGGTGCGAAATATCTCTATTGACATTTCTCCGATGAACAAAACAAAAAAGCCGCTCAATTCTGCGCGAATTGAACGGCTTTTGTTTATTTCTGACCGTAATAGGCATTTGCACCGTGCTTGCGGTTATAATGCTTATCGAGAATATACTGCTGCATCGTCGCCTGCGGATTCAGCAGCAGCGTTTTGAGCGTCATTTCTGCCACGCAGTCCATGACAACAGCATGATAAACCGATGCGGCTGCATCCTTGCCCCATGTGAACGGACCGTGATTCTTGACCACAACGCCCGGAACAGACAGCGGTTCAATCCCGCGCTGCCGCAGGGTCTCGACAATCACCTTGCCGGTGTTCAGCTCATAATCGGTTTCAACCTCTTCCTGTGTCAGCTCTCTCGTGCAGGGCACGGCGCCGTAAAAATAATCGGCGTGCGTGGTGCCGAGCGCGGGAATATCCATGCCTGCCTGTGCAAACGCGACTGCATTCACCGAATGCGTATGCGTGATGCCGCCGAGTGTCGGGAACTGCCGGTAAAGCTCCAGATGCGTTTTCGTATCCGAGGAGGGCTTCCATTTGCCCTCGACCGTTTCGCCGGTTTCCAGATCGACGACAACCATATCCTCCGGCTTCATGCCGTCATAATCGACGCCGGAGGGCTTGATTACGACCAGTCCTTTTTCTCTGTCGATGCCGCTGACATTGCCCCATGTGTAAATGACAACGCCTCTGGCTACGAGCTCCAGATTTGCTTTGCATACCTCTTGTTTCAGTTCTTCCAGCATATTGCGGACCCCCTGTATTTATATTGCTGCACGGCAGCGCGGGAACAGTCTTTTTTTCACAGACCGTCTGCCCCTATTCTACCACAAGGCGCATCGAAAGTCAAGCGCGGTATTCTGACAGATGCATTCACCTCAGAATACTGTGCGCGCCGAGCCATGCAATGATCTTCTCCGCACGGCTTTCAAGCGGCGGCATTTCATGCAGACCGAAATACCGCAGATCAAGGCTTTCGCCGTCTGTCACGCGCAGTTCACCGGTTATATTTTCGGCAAGATACAAAGCAATCACAGAATACAGCTCGTCGCCGTTCGGATATTTGAAATAAAAATCCTGACCGGAAAACACATGCAGCAGCTTGAATGTGCCGGCGGTCAGATTCGTTTCCTCTTTCAGCTCCCGTGCGGCGGTCTCCTCGAGCGTTTCACCGAGCTCCGCAGAGCCGCCCGGGATGCCCCATGTCTCCGTATCCGCACGCAGATTCAGCAGGAGCCGGTTCTCCTGCAAAACGATCACAGTCGCGCCCGCGGTCAGCATCGGTGCATGACCGATATATTTTCTCATTTCGGCAATATAATTCATATGCTTTCTCCGATGCAGAAACGGATACACTCAGGCGGGACGGCTCATGCTGCAACGCTCAGCGTGATAATCATGATCGTATCGCCGGAAATCGTCAGATAGTCCCAGCTGATACTGTCACAATACCAGCCGATATAGAAAGACTGCCCCTCTTTCAGCAGCGGCAAAATGCGTTCGGCAACCGCCGGATTCTTGCAGTGTCCGGTGATCTCCTGCGCAATATCCTCTGCCTGCGCTGCGCTGAGCCGCAAATTGAATTCTGTGTATTCACTTTGAAAATATTGTAGATGCTGTCGTTTTTCATCGGCAGTCAGGTCCTTGTAAAAATCTGCTTTCCATTCCTCTGTGCAGCCAAGATGCGTGATACGAGCCTGCACATAGGCTTCTGCAAAATGCGTCTGCACATACTCCGCCGGAAAACGGACAGCCGTGATGAATGCCCATTGGCGCGGATGAAACTTTGTTTCTTCGATATGGGAAACCGCTGCGTCTTTCCAGTCCAGACGAACGGCGATCTCCGAAAAATAATCAGAATTCTCAAGAAGCGCACGCAGTATTTCCGAATCCATAATATCTCCCTTGTCAATTCTGTTGATCAAAACGCCTATTTCGGAAATGTGTACCTAAAACAGATCAGAATTTGGCGGGATGATTGAGAGATGTTCTGAGGGCTCTGCCCTCAGACTCCCGCTCAAGGGACACTGTCCCTTGAGAATCCCATTTCTGCTCCGCATCAGCCCCTTTATGGGGCTGGTACGGAGCAGCAGCGGGGT
>JAFZPP010000018.1 GCA_017550285.1 Oscillospiraceae bacterium | reverse complement strand
ATTTGCAGCAAAATTTCAGAAGGAAGCTCCATCATTCAGTTTTTATTCATAGGCGTCAAAATGCTCCTTTAATGCGTTATATATATCGTCTGCTCCGTCAGCGAGGATGCTGTCCAGCGCAGTTTTATAAATATCGGTATTGTACAGCGGCTCAATGTCGTAATCCTCGGTATAGCCGAGTTCAACGATTGTATCCTTCAGCGTCAGCGTGCCCTTCTTGTCAGGATCGGGGCTCGATACGCTGTATCCGCCGTAAACTTCCGTATCAATAAACGCCGCGTCAATATCAATGTACTTCTTGACATCGGCGATTGTTTTATCATGATCTTCCTGTGTCAGATGATATGCCTTGATAAAGGCGCGTTCCAGTGCGGTATAGGTGTTCGGATTTGCCTTGAGCGATGCCGTGGACGCGACCTGACGGCAGCAAGGCTGATTTTCCAGTGCCTTTTCATGCGCGCAGTAGTAAACGACCTTGTAGCCCTGTGATTTTGCAAGCGATGCATACGGCGAATAGACCGATGCGGCATCAATGGTCTGATTGGAAAGCGCCGCGTAGGCATCCTTCTGGCTGTCGAAGTACACGATATTCACCTTGTCCTCGCCTTCACCGATCTCAATGCCTGCATCTTTCAGCAGAATCTGCAACTCGGCATCCTGAACGGAATTCTTGACCGATGCAACATTTCTGCCCTTGAGAATCTCAACGCCCTCCTCATCTTTTTCTGCAAATTCAGGTTTGATGACATAGCCGTGGCCGTTTGTCATCGCGCCGCCGATGATTGTGACATCATGTCCCTGACTCTGGAAGGTCAGCGTCGGGACGGAGCCGATAAACGCAACATCCAGCTTGCCGGATTCCAGACCGTTGACCAGCTCGCCTGCGCTGGAAAACTGTGTCAGCGTGACGTTCAGTCCTTCCTCGGTAAAATAGCCCTCCTCCTGTGCAACGAATGCAAGCAGATGTGCAGTCGAATTGAGGTATCCGAGTTCGAGCATGTCTTTTTCCGGCTTACCGATTGAAGCAGCGGCGGTATCACTGTCACCTTTGCTTTCATCGGTCGCGCTTTCGTCAGATGCACTGGCTGCATCGGAGCTTTCTGCTGCGGATGTTTCTTCCGCAGTGCTTTCAGCCGGCGCCTCCGACACAGAGTTTTCTGCCGGAGAATTCAACGCACCGCAGCCTGTCAGGAGCGTAAACGATGCGAGAACCGCAGTAAATTTGATTATATGATTCATCTTGGATATTCACCTTTCATATTTTCTTTTTTTAGATTGCGAACGGTGAAAGGCAACATCGCATTCGCACCCCTGAGACAAAATAGTCTTTGTTTTGCTTCATGTGCATCACTCCTTGTTTGGTATGGCTTTATCATAGCATACATATCGGCGTTTGTCCAATACAGAAAACCGATTGTATTTGATAGCCGGAGCTTATAATTGCAGATTCCGCATTGACAAATACAAGTTTGTATGATATAATCATACTGTTTCTATATGAATAATAAAGAGAGAGGACCGTATGACGGAAAAACCGGTCAGAACCGAAATGCCAAATGCAATTTGATGAACGCGGCATCGCTGTTTCGGTGAAATCAGCCTGTTCTGTGCCGAATACGCCGTCCCGCGCTGTTATGGCGATCACACATGACCGGAAAAACGCGCTTTGCTCATGGCGCATCAGCCTGTCACATCTGACAACAGAAGATGAAATTGCGCGGTTTGTATCCATTTTGAATGAGATCATTTCGGAGGGTTGAAAATGCTTGATTTGTTTTAGGAGCGCCGCGATATTCCGGACAGCACCGCATTTGTTCCGTCCGTTGTCGGGCTGATGATCGCCGGAGAGGTTGTGAAGGATTTATGCAGGAAATCATAATCAGACAGGCTTTGCTGTCCGATCAGGATGCAGTGACCGCATTGGAACAGCAGTGCTTTCCGGCATCAGAAGCAGCAAGCCGCAACACATTTTCGCAGCGGCTGCACAGCTTTCCGGAATGCTTTTGGATTGCAGAATCCGGCAGGCATATTGCTGCCATGATCAACGGCATGACAACAGACCGCCGTGATCTGACAGATGAAATGTATGAAGATACGGCACTTTATACCGCTGACGGCACATGGCTGATGCTGTTCGGCGTGGCAGCGCATCCTGACTATCAGAAAAAAGGGCTTGCTTCCCGATTGATGAATCATGTCATCGAAGCAATGAAACGACAAGAAAAAAGCGGTCTCGTTCTGACCTGCAAGGAAGAACTGCTGCCGTTTTATCAGCGGTTCGGTTTTGTCAGTGAGGGCATATCGGATTCTGTGCATGGCGGTGCGGTCTGGTATCAGATGCGGCTGGATTTTGAGCGGGAGCTGTCCCGCTGCGCCCGTACCGGCGGAGAATGCTCGTTTTATCTCAGCGGCAGACGCTATCTGCTGTACGGCTGGCGGCAGTGTGACGGTGACTATCTCAATGTGTCCGATGAAACCGGTCAGATGATCTGGCAGACGGCAAAATCCGGACAGGCAGCCTGTGATGATTTTATGGCGGCATACCGCTGTCAGGCGCTGTATTGACAAAACTGCCCTGATTCGGTATAATCAAAGCAGTACCCGCGCAAATTATATGATCGGAGGAATCGAACATGATTACCAGAGATGAAGCGTTTACGCTGTTGAAAAAATACAATCAGGACCCGTTTCATATCCAGCACGCTCTTACCGTAGAAGCGGTCATGAAGTGGTATGCAAGTGAACTCGGATATGCCGATGAAGCGGAACACTGGGGTATCGTCGGACTGCTGCATGATATCGACTTTGAACTGTATCCGGAGGAGCATTGTCTCAAAGCACCGGAGCTGCTGAAAGAAGGTGGCGTCAGTGATGATATCATCCATTCTGTCTGTTCACACGGCTACGGCATCACGGTCGGCTGCGGCGTGACGATTGATGTGGAACCGGTTCACGAAATGGAAAAGGTTTTGTTTGCCGCCGATGAACTGACCGGTCTGATCTGGGCGGCTGCGCTGATGCGTCCGTCCAAGAGCACAAAGGATATGGAACTGAAATCGCTCAAAAAGAAGTATAAGAGCAAAGGCTTTGCCGCAGGATGTTCGCGTGAGGTTATTGAACGCGGTGCAGCACAGCTCGGCTGGGAGCTTGATAAGCTGCTTGAAATGACGCTGAAAGCAATGGCTGCAAGCGAAGATACGATCAATGCGGAGATGGGATAAAATGTATTTTGATGAAATGAACGATTGAATGAAAACAGCGATGCTGTATATATGAATTGCACGCCCGTCAAGGATCTTGACGGGCGTGCTGTACTATATTCGCTTGTTTTGTTGTAATTTGGACAAATTTTGGTCAATGGAGGGCGGCACTGCCGCATATTGCAGATTTCCGCAGCATAGTGTTTAGGGATCAAATCAAAAAGGAGGGCGACCGGATGAAAAAGCAATCTGTACTGCGCGGTTCGGTCTGGCTGATCGGCTCGGCGCTGCTGGCGAAGCTGCTCGGGGCAGTGTTCCGCATTCCGCTGACAGCACTGCTCGACGGCACCGGAATGGGGTATTTCTCCTGCGCCTACGGGCTGTTTCTGCCGGTATTTGCGCTGTCTGTTACCGGCATGAATACCGCTGTCTCTGCCGTGACGGCGCAGTCTTTCGCAAAGCATGATTCGGGTGCTGCCGACCGCACGCGCCGGATTGCATTCCGGATGTTCGGGATTGGCGGCGCTGTTTGCGCAATCCTGCTGTTTTTCGCAGCGGAACCGCTCTGCTGCGGCTTTCTGCACAATCCGCGCGCAGCACTGGCAGTCCGGATGTTTGCGCCTGCGGTATGGTTCTGCTGCCTGAATGCGGTTCTGCGCGGCATACATGAAGGCAGCCGGAGCATGATTCCGACCGCAGTTTCGCAGGTGACGGAGGGCATCGGCAGGGTGATTTTCGGACTGCTGCTTTGCAGTCTGGTACTGCAAAAGGGGCATCTGCTCCTGCCGTATCTGCCGGCGGGAACGACGGTTCCGGAGGCTGCGGCGGCGGCAGCGATTCTCGGCGTGACGCTTTCGACAGCGGTCGGGCTGCTGACGCTGCTCTGCTTCCCAAAGCCCTGCCGCAGCGCCGCTGTGCCGGTCTATACGCCGCACAGTGACCGTTCCCTGCGGCATGCGCTGCTGCGGATTCTGCTGCCCGTTGCAGCGGCATCGCTCGTGACAAATCTGACGACATTGATTGATCTTGCGACCGGCATGCGCCTGCTGGAGCGTGTGATACTGGAACATCCGGCGCGCTTCGGACTGTCCGGTGCGGTAACGGCAGCACAGGCGGCAGAATACGCAAATTTCCGGTTCGGCGCATTTTCCGGTATGGCGATGACCGTTTTCAATCTGGTGCCTGCTGTGACGAATATGCTTGGAAAAGGCGTATTTCCGTCTTTTGCCGCCAGCTATGTGCAGCACCGTACCGATGAAACTGCTTTGCAGGCGGCGCGTGTCATGCAGCGAACGGCGTTTCTGGCGATTCCGGCGGGCTGCGGGATGACAGTGCTCAGTCATCCGCTGCTGCTATGCCTGTTCCCGACAAGGCAGCAGGAGACTGCCTGCGCTGCCGCACCGCTGATGATTCTCGGGATTGCTGTGATTTTTGCGGCACTCAGTTATCCGCTGTTCAGCATGCTGCAAGCGTCCGGTCATGCTGGGGATACGGTCTCGGTGATGCTCTGCGGCGCAGCAGTCAAGCTGCTGTGCAATCTGCTGCTGATTCCGCGCTTTGCACTTGCGGGAACGGCGATTTCAACTGCTGCCTGTTATGCAGCGATTCTGATTCTGGCAATGCGGCGCCTGCGGCTGCGAACGGGTATCCGGCTGCATCTTTTGCGTCTGACCGGCGGGATGCTGTTCGGCGGCATACTCTGTGCCGCAGCGGCATATGCGGTATACGGGCGTCTGCTGTGCTGTGTTTCGCAGAGAATTGCGCTGCTTTGTGCGGTTGCGGCAGGCGGGATTGTGTATCTGCTGACGCTGCTGCTGCTTCGTCCGTCACCCGAACAGAAAAAAGCCGCGAAACCGTTTTCACGCGGCTTCGCGGCTTTCGATTCAGTTCAGAATCAGGAATGCCCGCCTGGGATCAATAATCGGAAGGTGCATTCGGATTCTTGGTGATCTGGCGCCATGTGACGCTTTCATTGCCAGTGACAACCTTCTCAACGTAATAGGTGAGAATGAGCTGTGCATCGGTAACTTCGGTCTCGCCGTCGCCGTTGACATCGCCGATTGCGAGCTGTGCAGCGGTCAGCGGAGAAGGATTGCCCGCCATGGTCTCGGTGTAGTGCGTCAGGACGATCTGCGCGTCATCCGAGGAGATGTCGCCGTTCTGGTTGACGTCGCCGAAGAGGCCGCCGACCTTGACCGTGGACTTGTACTCCTGACCGTTATTGGTTGCGGTAATGGTTGCAGTACCCTTGCCGACCGTCTTGACAAAGCCGTTCTGATCAACGGTTGCGACGGAGGTATCAGAGGACTTCCACTCAACACTGCCTGCTGCATTGAAGAGCGTGAGGTTTACGGTCTGACCTGCGTCTGTCAGATTGACAGCGGAGCGGTTCAGCGCGGTCTTATTGTCGGTCAGGACTGTGACAGAGCCGTCATAGAAGCTGACGTTCAGCTTTTCGCCGTCGAGGTCAACGATCTTGAGCGGAGAGGTGTCATCATTGTAGAACTTGATGTCATAGACATCGCCGTCCTTGGCATCGGTCGGGATGATGATGTTCAGCATCGTCAGGATATCGCCGTCTTCTGCCTTGGAATTCTCGGTATTTGCGAAGGTGTAGGTTGCCGGTCTGGACTCGGTCTTGGTCTGCGGCGTGCCCAGATATGCGCGCTTATCCTTGGAATTTGCATATCTGTCGAGTGTCAGCTTGGTATCGAAATTGAAGAAGACCTGAACGCCTGCCGTACCGGTATCGCCGAAGATATAGACCGGAACGGAAACAGTCTCGCCCGGCTTGCCGCAGACATCGCCGATGATGTAGTAATGACCTGCGCCGTCGATCTTGTAGGTATCAGTCCACTGATCCGCCTTGACGGTATCCTCGACTCTGACAGTCAGCGGAACGGACTTGAACTCAAGCGCGCTCTCGGATTCCGCGCCGCTGCACGAGGACTGGCTGTACTTCGGGGTGCCTGCATCCACGCTTCTTGCATTGAGGTACTTATCCTTGCGGACATCGAACTGATAGGTACCTGCCGGCGTGCCCTTCGGAATGACGAGATTTGCCTTTGCAAATGCATTGGTGTATGCCCATGCGCAGGAGGTGTCCCATGCGGTCGTATCAGCCTGAACGGCTGCATCGGCATTCTGCTCCGGATTCTGGGAGAAGAGCCAGCTGATGTTCATATCCTTGCAGTTGAAGGACTGTGCGACAGAACCTGCGGCATCGCCCTTATTTGCGCTGTCAAAGCAGAACGGAGCGGAGAGTGCGCCGTCATTGAGATAGAAGCCGTAGTTGCCGAATTTGCCTTCTTTATCGACCTGACCGTCATTGACCTGGAGCTTCAGGTTGATGCCGTTGACGCCCGGATTCTCCGGAATGAAGATATCAACCGGAATCGTAAAGTCTCCGGCAGCGATCTGTTCGGCAGAGATTTTGACTTCATTTTTACCGTCGGAACGGAGATCAAAGGTCAGAATCTTGTTTTCGGCTGCGGATGCCTGCATTGCGGCGGTTCCGAGCATTGCGGTGGCTGTCAGGCAGAATGCGGTGACAGCAGACATGAGTTTCTTGGTACGCATAACACTAATCCTTTCTGTTGTTTGATTGGGATGCGCTGATATCTGAAGCCGCAGATTCCTCTGCGGAATCATTCATGGTTTCGTGGGCAAGACCGTAGGTCAGCGTCAGGAGACTGTCTGCGAGGTGCACGTTTTCGACGAGAATCGAAGGATCCTCAAAATGGAGATCACCGTGGCTGAAATTCCAGAAGGCACGGACGCCGAGCGAGACAAGCTGCTGCGCGAGCGCCGGTGCGGCATTTTCCGGTACGCAGAGAATCGCCAGCTCAGGATGCTCCTGATGACAGAAGCCTGAGAGCGTATTCGCGTGGTGTACCGGCATGCCCCCGATATCCTTTCCGGCGACAAATGGGTTGGAATCAAACAGCCCGATCAGCTCACAGCCGCATTCCGGAAAGCTGACATGACTTGCAATGGCTCTGCCGAGATTGCCCAGCCCGATCAGAATGGTGCGCCGGTGTGCCGAAATGCCGAGAATCTGTCCGATCTCATCCCGCAGTGCGCGGACATTGTAGCCGTAGCCCTGCTGTCCGAAGCCGCCGAAGCAGTTGAGGTCCTGACGGATCTGCGAGGCGGTCATGCCCATCTGACGGGAAAGCTCTTTGGACGAGATCCGGACGGTTCCCTGCTCTGCCAGCTCACCGAGAAAGCGGTGATAGCGCGGCAGCCTGCGGATGACCGAGGGGGAGATCTCCTGCTTTGACATGTTCCGCCGCCTCCTTACTGCAATTTTGCAGCAAGGCGGTTACCGATCTCCTCGAGGAACTGTCTGGAGCTGACCTTCTGCTTGTTCTCCAGCGTGGAGAGCAGATAGAGGTCACCGGTCATGATGCCGTCTTCAATGGTCTGAATGGTTGCTGCTTCGAGCTGATCTGCAAAATTGCAGAGTGCCGGAATATTGTCCAGCTCGCCGCGCTTGCGGAGTGCGCCGCTCCATGCAAAGATCGTCGCAACGGAGTTTGTCGAGGTCTCCTCACCCTTGAGGTGCTTGTAGTAGTGGCGCTGCACCGTGCCGTGTGCTGCCTCATACTCATAGACGCCGGTCGGGGAGACAAGCACGGAGGTCATCATTGCGAGCGAACCGTAAGCGGTGGAGACCATATCGGACATGACATCACCGTCATAGTTCTTGCATGCCCAGATGTAGCCGCCGTTCGAGCGGATGACGCGCGCGACGGCATCGTCGATCAGTGTATAGAAGTATTCAATGCCGGCAGCCTCAAACTTCGCCTTATAATCATTTTCGTAGATTTCGCTGAAAATATCCTTAAATCTGTGATCGTACTGCTTGGAAATGGTATCCTTCGTTGCAAACCAGAGATCCTGCTTGCGGTCGAGCGCATAATTGAAGCAGGAGCGTGCAAAGCCTGCAATCGAGTTATCGCGGTTATGGAGACCCTGAATGATGCCGTCATCGGTGAATTCGTGAATGAGCTGACGGGTTTCATTGCCGTTTTTGTCCGTCCAGACGAGTTCTGCCTTGCCGCCGCCCTTGACCTGCATTTCGGTGTTCTTGTAAACATCACCGTATGCATGACGGGCAATCGTAATCGGCTTGGTCCATGTCGGGATATAGGGGGTAATGCCCTTGACGAGGATCGGAGTACGGAAGACGGTGCCGTCGAGGATCGCACGGATCGTGCCGTTCGGGGATTTCCACATCTCCGAGAGGTTGTATTCCTCGACACGCGCAGCGTTCGGCGTGATGGTTGCGCACTTGACCGCGACGCCGTATTTCAGCGTTGCATTTGCGCTGTCAACCGTGATCTGATCCTTGGTTTCTTCACGCTTTTTCAGTCCGAGATCATAGTATTCGGTTTTGAGATCAACATACGGGCAGATGAGGATATCCTTGATCCACTGCCAGAGGATGCGTGTCATTTCGTCGCCGTCCATTTCGACGAGCGGCGTAGTCATTTTGATCTTGTCCATTGGTATCATTCCTTTCGGGAGATTAGTTTCATCAGGCAGAACGCCGTATCAGCGGATCTACTATAAAATAGCCGAGCACAGTCACCAGAACCCCGAGGAAGATGCCGATTGCATTACAGGCATCCTTCGGCATCTTCGGTGCAATTTTTGCAAGCAGCTTCGGTGTCAGCCAGCAGACGGCGACCGCCGTGAACAGAACGGCTAGTTCCTCCGGTCTCCAGTTCTTTCGGGTAGAATTGCGAATCCGGAGGAATGCATCTGTAATCATTTCAGCGCTTCGCGGGTGTAGTCGAGCAGACCGCCGGCGAGCATGATATCCTTGGTTCTGCCGGTCAGCTCACAGAGAACCGGAATTTCTGCGCCGTTTGTCTTGTTGACGATAGTGAGCTCGGTCTTGCCCTCCTCGACAGCCTTGCGGACGCCTGCGAGGACAAGCTGATCGCCCTGTGCGATTTTATCATAATCTGCCTCATTGACGAAGGTCAGCGGCAGAATGCCTGCATTGATGAGGTTTGCGCGGTGAATACGTGCGAAGGACTTGACGAGCACAGCCTTGACGCCGAGATAGAGCGGCGCGAGTGCAGCGTGCTCACGGGACGAGCCCTGACCGTAGTTTGCACCGCCGACGATGATGCTCTGACCGAGTGCCTTTGCGCGCTTCGGGAATTCCTCGTCGCAGACTGCAAAGCAGTGCTCGGAAATCTTCGGAATATTGGAGCGCAGCGGCAAAATCTTTGCACCTGCGGGCATGATGTGGTCGGTCGTAATATTGTCGCCGACTTTGAGGGAGACCGGTGCGTCGATTGTCTCGAGCAGCGGATGGGTCTCCGGATACGGCTTGATGTTCGGTCCGAGCTTGATCTCGACGGATTCCATATCCTTCTCGTCTGCCGGCAGCGTGACCATATTGTCATTGACCGTGAAAACATCCGGCAGCTTGAATTCCGGCATATCACCGAGCGTGCGCGGATCGGTCAGATAGCCGGTCAGTGCGGAAGCGGCAGCGGTCTCCGGAGAGACGAGGTAAATCTGACCGTCCTTTGTACCGGAGCGGCCTTCAAAGTTACGGTTGAAGGTTCTGAGGGAGATACCTGCGGAATTCGGGGACTGACCCATGCCGATGCATGGACCGCAGGCGGATTCAAGGATTCTTGCACCCGCGTCGATCATATCGCCGAGTGCGCCGTTCGCTGCGATCATATTGAGCACCTGCTTGGAGCCCGGTGCGATCGAGAGCGAAACATCCGGATGAACGGTCTTGCCCTTGAGAATGTGAGCGACCTTCATCATATCGAGCAGAGAAGAATTCGTGCAGGAGCCGATGCAGACCTGATCAATTTTCAGCTTGCCGATCTCTGCCATGGACTTGACATTGTCGGGGGAGTGCGGACATGCAGCCAGCGGCTCGAGCTCCGAGAGGTTGATTTCGATGACCTCATCGTAGACGGCATCTGCGTCTGCTGCGAGCGGTGTCCAGACATCCTCGCGCTGCTGCGCTTTGAGGAATGCCTTTGTCATTTCATCGGACGGGAAGATCGAGGATGTTGCGCCGAGCTCCGCGCCCATGTTCGTGATCGTTGCGCGCTCCGGAACGGTCAGCGTTTTGACGCCTTCGCCGGTGTACTCAATAACCTTGCCGACGCCGCCCTTGACGGTCATGCGGCGGAGCACCTCGAGGATCACATCCTTTGCAGCGACCCACGGGCTGAGCTTGCCGGAGAGCTTGACATTGACGACCTTCGGGCAAGTAATATAGTATGCACCGCCGCCCATTGCAACAGCGACATCCAGACCGCCTGCGCCGATTGCGAGCATACCGAGACCGCCGCCGGTCGGGGTATGGGAATCGGAGCCGATCAGGGTCTTGCCCGGAATGCCGAAGCGCTCCAGATGCACCTGATGACAGATGCCGTTGCCCGGACGGGAGAAGAACAGACCGTGCTTCTTGGCGCAGCTTCCGATGAAGCGGTGATCGTCTGCGTTTTCAAAGCCGTTCTGGAGGGTATTGTGGTCAATATAAGCGACAGAGCGCTCGGTGCGGACGCGCGGCACGCCCATTGCCTCGAATTCGAGATAAGCCATGGTGCCGGTTGCATCCTGCGT
Organism: Oscillospiraceae bacterium; assembly: GCA_017550285.1. GTDB lineage: Bacteria > Bacillota > Clostridia > Oscillospirales > Ruminococcaceae > Firm-04. The sequence goes on along the minus strand of JAFZPP010000018.1, from coordinate 61,991 downwards.
CAGCGTCTGGTCGATGCGGATGCCGATTTCGGTACCGCGGATCAGTTCACCCTCTACGAGATGTGCAGAGAGGATTTTTTCCGTCATTGTGAGTCCCATTTTGGATTCCTGCCTTTCATGCATAAATATACTCTTATATTTTACACCCAAAGGGGGTAGTTTGTCAAGTGATTATTCTGAAATACGCCGCTGCCGGAAGATATTTCATGCGCCGTGCCGGAAAAATCCGCAGATACAAAGAAAACGCTGCGCGGACCGGAATCTGCATTTTTCCGTATATGAAAAATCCAGAAAACGCTTGACAAACACGGATGCGTCGGGTATAATGAAACTAATCATGCGGCGTATCCCGGTGCAGACAAGCATCGCACATACCCTCAGCCGCCGCGGCTGCCTTGTCTGCAAAAGACAGGGCTTTTTTTCTGCCGCGGAAAAAGGAGGATGTGTATGAAGCTCACCTATGACATTGCGGACAAGCCGCAGGGCGGAAAGCTCGTTGTGTTCGCGCTCCAGCAGATGCTGGCGATCCTTGCGGCGACGATTGCCGTGCCGATGATTATCGGAAACGGTCTGACGCCTGCTGCGGCGATGTTCGGTGCCGGTGTCGGCACGATTGTCTATCTGCTGTTCACGCAGCGAAAAAGTCCGGTCTTTCTCGGCTCCTCGTTTGCGTTTCTCGGTTCTATGGCAGCCGCATTTGCAGGCGGCGTTTCGATGCAGCTCGGCATGCTCGGTCTGCTGCTCGGCGCAGTGCTTGCAGGGCTTGTATACGTCCTGATTGCGCTGATTATCAAGGCTGTGGGCGTCGGCTGGCTCAATCGTCTGATGCCGCCCGCTGTGATCGGTCCGACGGTTGCGATCATCGGGCTGTCGCTTGCCGGAAATGCGGTCGGTGATTTACAGAAGGGCGATGTCAGCATCCTCAGTGGTACGGGCGAAAGCGTAGCGGCAGCCTCGCCGTATGCAGCGATCATCTGCGGACTGATCACGCTTGCGACGGTCATGCTCTGCTCGACCTACGGCAAAAAGATGATGAAGCTGATCCCGTTTATTCTCGGCATTCTCGCGGGCTATCTGGCTGCGGCGATTCTGACGGCAATCGGTTATTCGGCTGGCATTGATGCGCTGAAAATCGTCGATTTCAGCGTGTTTTCCAATTACATGCTTGCAGACGGCGCGGTGACGGTCAATACATTTTTCAGTCTGCCGCATCTGACCTTTGCGGAAGCGCTGCGCGGCACCGGTGAATTCTCCGCATCCTATTTTGCGACAATCTTCGCGGCGTATGTGCCGGTTGCATTTGTGGTATTTGCAGAGCATGTCGCCGATCACAAGAACCTGTCCTCGATCATCGGCAGAGACCTGCTGGAAACGCCCGGTCTGACGCGGACACTGCTCGGCGACGGCATCGGCTCAATGGCGGGTGCATTCTTCGGCGGCTGTCCGAATACGACCTACGGCGAATCCATTGCCTGCGTGGCAATCACCGGCAACGCCTCGACGCTGACGATCTTCGCTGCGGCAGTCGGCTGCATCCTGTTCTCGTTTATTACGCCGCTGGTCGCGTTCGTTGATTCGATTCCGGCATGTGTGATGGGCGGTGTCTGCATTGCACTGTACGGCTTTATCGCTGTCTCCGGTCTGAAAATGCTGCAAGGCGTTGATCTCGGCAGCAACCGCAATCTGTTTACGGCGTCCGTGATTCTGATTACAGGCATCGGCGGGCTGAGCCTGCATTTCGGCGCGGTCACGATTACCGAAATTGCAACGGCGCTGATCCTCGGCATCCTGACAAACCGGATGCTCTCCAAAGCGAAGGAGGAAGTGCCTGCGGAACCGGTCAGGGCGGCAGCACCTGCTCCGGCGCCGAAGCCGCAGCAGCGTAAGAAACGCAGGAAGAAAAAGTAAGCAGAAATGCATCAAACCGGTTATAATAATTTTCATAATAGGAAAGGAAAATTTGATTATGGCAACGACAGTCATTCTTGATCATCCGCTGATTCAGCACAAAATCTCACTGCTGCGCGACGAGCGGACCGGCACCCGTGATTTCCGCATTCTGGTCAGTGAAATCGCAATGCTCATGGGCTACGAGGCGATGCGTGATCTGCCGACGGAGCTTGTCGAGGTGAAAACGCCGATCACAACGGCACAGGTACCGATGCTCTCCGGCAAAAAGCTGGCGATTGTTCCGATTCTGCGCGCCGGTCTCGGTATGGTGGACGGCATCCTGAATCTCGTGCCGTCGGCGAAGGTCGGGCACATCGGACTCTACCGCGACGAGGTCACGCACGAGCCGCACGAATACTTCTGCAAGCTGCCGAAGGGGATTGAGGACCGCCTTGTGATTCTGCCGGACCCGATGCTTGCGACCGGCGGCTCCGCAATTCAGGCAGTGCAGTTCATCAAGGACAAGGGCTGCAATCATATCAAATTCATGTGCATCATCGCGGCGCCGGAAGGTCTGAAAGCCTTGCAGCAGGCGCATCCGGATATTGATATTTACTGCGGCTGCCTCGATGAGCACCTCAATGAGGATGCATATATTGTCCCCGGTCTCGGCGACGCCGGCGACCGTATTTTCGGAACGAAATGACAGTATCTGTGATACGCTTTATGAAATGAGAGGAATCGAAAAGACGGCATCCGTCTATATTTGGTTCACGAAATGTTCATAGTTTGTTCATGGACAAAATGCGGGAAATGTGTTATAATAAATAGACCGTTTACGCGGATTCGGGAGTATGCCTGCCGTTTGCAGGAGGTCTTCACCTTCCCCCACCTGCGTTTACCGGATTAACGATCAAGAAAGAGGTGAAACCCATGCTTCGTAAGGAAGAAAAGACGGAGGTCATCCTTGCAAATGCAACCCACGAGGGCGATACCGGTTCTCCTGAGGTGCAGATCGCAATTCTGACCCGCCGTATCAACGACCTGAATGCTCATCTGAAGGAGCATAAGCACGACCACCACTCCTACCGTGGTCTGCTGAAAATGGTCGGCCGCCGCCGTAATCTGCTCCAGTACCTGAAGAAGAAGGATATCGAGCGTTACAGAGCGACGATCGAGCGTCTCGGCCTGCGTAAGTAATACGCGCAATGAGGGGGAGGGAGGCGACTCCCTTCCCTTTTATTTGTTCACCGCAATCGTGCTTTCGCGGTCTCCCCAGCCGGTTTAGCATGAAATCATGTACTGGAGCCTTATGCAGTCCGTGATTTTATGCTAACAGATGTCGGGCGAACTGCGGAAAAGCACGAAACAAATCATTTCTAAGGAGGCTTATCCAAATGTTCGAGAATCACAAGATTTTCAAGACGACATTCTGCGGCAGAGAACTGAGCATTGAGACAGGCAAGACCTGTGAGCTTTCCAACGGTTCCTGCTGGGTTCGCTGCGGCGATACCGTTGTCATGGCAAATGTCACCGCGAGCGAGAAGCCGCGTGACGGCGTAGATTTCTTCCCGCTTTCCGTGGATTACGAGGAGCGTATGTACTCCGTCGGCAGAATCCCCGGCAGCTTCATGAAGCGCGAGGGCAAGCCGAGCGAGCACGCAATCCTCACTTCCCGCTGCGTAGACCGTCCAATCCGTCCGCTGTTCCCGAAGGATATGCGCAATGACGTCGCAGTCGTCATGACGGTTCTGGCTGTCGATCAGGATGTGATGCCGGAAATCCTCGGCATGATCGGTACATCCGTCGCAATCTCGATTTCCGATATTCCGTGGAACGGTCCGATCGGCGGCGTCGAGGTCGCACTCGTTGACGGCGAGATCATTCTGATGCCGACGAAGGAGCAGAGAGCTGTCTCCGATCTGAAGCTGACCGTTGCTGCGACTGCCGAGAAGATCGTTATGATCGAGGCAGGTGCAAACGAGGTTCCGGATGATCTGATGCTCGAGTGCATCCTCAAGGCACATGAGGAGATCAAGAAGCTCGTCGCATTCATTTCTGAGATTCAGAAGGAAATCGGCAAGCCGAAGTTCGAGTTTGAGTCCATGGAGGTCGATCACGAGCTGTTCGATGCAATCATGGCATTCGCTCGCAAGGACGTCGAGTTCGCACTCGATACCAATGATAAGAATATCCGCGAAGCAAGACTGCTTCCGATCAAGAATGCAATCCACGAGAAGTTCGATCCGGAAAATGAGACCCGTATCGCAATGATCGACGAGTGCATCTACAAGCTCCAGAAGACAATCGTCCGCGACTGGCTCTATCAGGGCAAGCGCGTGGACGGCAGAAAGATCGACGAGATCAGACCGCTCGCCGCAGAAGTCGGTGTGCTGCCGCGTGTACACGGCTCCGGTCTGTTCACCCGCGGTCAGACACAGGTTCTGACAATCGCAACCCTCGGTCCGGTCTCCGATGCACAGCGCATCGACGGCCTGGATGAGAACGAGGAGACCAAGCGCTACATGCACCAGTACAACTTCCCGAGCTACTCCGTCGGTGAGACCAAGCCTTCCAGAGGTCCGGGACGCCGCGAGATCGGTCACGGTGCACTGGCTGAGAAGGCACTGGTTCCGGTTCTGCCGTCTGTTGAGGAATTCCCGTATGCACTGCGCCTCGTTTCCGAGGTTCTGAGCTCCAACGGTTCGACCTCTCAGGGCTCGATCTGCGGTTCGACGCTGGCACTGATGGATGCCGGCGTGCCGATCAAGGCACCGGTTGCAGGTATCTCCTGCGGTCTGATTACGAAGCCGGATTCCGACGAGTTCATGACCATGGTCGATATTCAGGGACTCGAGGACTTCTTCGGCGACATGGACTTCAAGGTCGGCGGTACGCATAAGGGTATCACTGCAATTCAGGTTGATATCAAGGTTGACGGTCTGACACCGGCAATCATCAAGGAAGCATTCGAGAAGACCCGCAAGGCGCGTCTCTATATTCTCGATGAGATCATGCTGAAGGCAATTCCGGCATCCCGCGAGACTGTCTCCGAGTATGCACCGAAGATGCTCCAGACCCGTGTTCCGGTTGACAAGATCCGCGAGGTCATCGGCTCCGGCGGCAAGGTCATTCAGAAGATTTCCGCTGAGTGTGATGTCAAGATCGACATCAACGAGGACGGCAGCGTATTCGTTTCCGGTATAGATCTTGCAAATGCAAGAAAGGCAATCCAGATCGTTGACACGATTGCAAACGGTCCGGAGATCGGCGCAATCTATAAGGGTAAGGTTACCGGTATCCAGACATTCGGCGCATTCGTCGAGATCGTTCCGGGCAAGGAAGGTCTGGTTCACATCTCCAAGCTGGACAAGCAGCGTGTCGAAAAGACCGAGGATGTTGTCTCGCTGGGCGATGAGATCGTTGTCAAGGTCATGGAGATCGACGATGTCAAGGGCAAGATTTCCCTTTCCAGAAAGGACGCACTCGCTGAGCTGGAGGCAAGAAAGCAGCTGGTTCAGGATGATAACGCCTGATTGATGCATCTATGGCAGGGCAGATCGGATTTGGTCTGCCCTGTTTTTGCGAGCGGTGCATGAAGGAGAAATATATGAAAATGCGAAATTATGTGCTGGCTGCGGGGCTTTGTCTGCTGCTGACCGGCTGCGCGGAGAGCCGCAAGGATCCGATCATCAATGTTGAAACCTCACCGCTAAAAAAGCAGACCACTGCGGCGGAAACGGTCGGTACGGAGCGGACAGCGGCACCTGAAACGACTGCACGCGCAACGACAACCGTCACAACTACGGCTCCGGCGCCCGCGAAGCCGTATCAATGGGTCAAGGAACCGTTCCTTGCGGCGGATGATATCAATGTGGTTGCTGCGGAAAATGCGAACGCGAATTACGGCGATTATCTTGATACGGATTTTGCGCTGATCATCCGCGGCGATCTGCTCGGCATGGTTGATTATGACGGCAATGTCGTCATGGAGCCGAAATACAAGGCTGTCCGCGGCATGCTGGACAGCGAGCATGCGCATTACGATTTTCAGACAGAACCGTCTCCGGCAGGCACATCGCAGGTTTTCTGCGTCAAATCGAGAAAATTTGTCGCGTATGAAGAACCGGTTTGTCCGGAATGCGGCGAAATGTTCTCGACATGCTATTTCGGCACGGACTATGTCTATGAAATCGAACAGAAATACGCCGGTATCTATGCATCCGATGTGCTGCACACCGCAGAAAACGGTGACGAACTCTGGCTGCACGGGCAGATCGGCTTTGAACGCAAGGATGATCTGACGGATACCGTTGTTGCAAGAAGCATTACGCTGCCGCAGGATTATCTGACGGATCTGAGTGCGAAGGGCAGCATCGCGGGCGGCTTCGGTCTGATCCGGAACAATGAGGTGATTCTGCCGTTTGACTATCCGTATGCACTGGATTTCAAGGAAGGTGCGGCGGCGCTCTGCAAGGACGAAAAATGGGGCTATGTCGATGCCGGCGGAAATACGGTCATTCCGTTTGAATATGATGCGGATATGATCTATTCCTATGACCCGAACCGCTATATCCCGAATTTCGGCGATGACGGCAAAGATTTGTATGTGCCGTATCTGCCGTGCGGGGGATATATCGCGCTGAACAAAAGCGATCAGGCAGGCTACTGCGATCCGGAGGGCGGAGAGAAGGTTCCGGTCGGCGAATTCATGGCGGCGCGTCCGGTGCATGAGGGTAAAGCATGGGTGCAGGATGCGGACACAAAGCTCTGGGGCATCATCTCCCTGAAATAACTGCCCGATAATATATATAATAGTATATTTGTCATATTCGGTCGATGATCCGGAAATATATGGCAGAATAACCAAATTTCAAACCGAAACCTTGGTAAAGTTTTTGATTGCGGCGCCGCAGTATTTTGCAAAAACGCTTGCAATTTCTGCGGCACTGTGTTATAATAATAAAGCTGATGCAACAAGATATGCGAAGATACTGCGAGGTTGCGGCTGTGCGCCGGGAATTCGCAGCGAGCATGTCCCGCTAGACGGGCGAATTGAGATTATGCACTGTGTGTGCGAAAAGCTGCGAAACCGCAGGCTTCGGCTGAAGGCGTCAGGTCTGTCATCTTACGGACAGCTCTGTCAGGAAAGCCGCTGCTCGCAGGTCGTATGCCTTTTTGCGTACAACCGCAGAGACACTCTCTGCTTATCTCATTCCGTGAGCCCGATGCAAGACATCTTGCAGTCGGGGTTTTTTATAGACTTTGTATATAGGGAACACGCGGTTCGGTTGTAAGAGCCGGAACGCGAAAATTCGCGGAAAACACATAGGCTACTCACTTCATGTCCCCCAAAGCAGCGAAACAAATCTGAAGGAGGCTAATCAAGTGGCAGGCAGCGAAAAACTGAGAATCAGAATCAAAGGCTATGAGCATGCGACAGTCGATGCCGCAGCAGCCAGAATCGTGGAGACCGCCAAGCGCGGCGGTGCACAGAAGGTTTCGGGTCCGATCCCGCTTCCGACTGATAAGGAAATTGTCACGATTCTCCGCGCAGTGCACAAGTACAAGGACAGCCGTGAGCAGTTCGAGATGCGGACGCACAAGCGCCTGATCGACGTCATCCGCCCGACAAAGGCGACGATGGACGCTCTCACCAGACTGGAAATTCCCGCAGGCGTTGACATCAACATGGAGATGAAATGATCTCACCTGAAAGGGAAATCCGCAATAGGCGGCTCTCTTCAAGCCGCCGGTCAAGTTGGCGCAGACCGCGTCAACCAATAACCAAAGGAGGAAACCAATCATGAAGAAAGCCATTCTTGGCAAGAAGATCGGCATGACGCAGATCTTCGATGAGTCCGGCAAGGTCGTGCCGGTCACGGTTGTCGAGGCAGGTCCCTGCTTCGTCGTTCAGAAGAAGACCGTGGAAAATGACGGCTACAATGCAATTCAGGTCGGCTTCGGCACCGCCAAGGCTGACAAGGTCAACAAGCCAATGAAGGGTCACTTCGAGAAGGCAAACACCGGTGCACTCCGCACCCTGCGTGAGTTCCGCCTCGAGGACTGCGACGCTTACAATGTCGGCGACGCCATTCAGCCCGATATCTTCGCGGCAGGCGATATTGTTGACGTACAGGGCACCAGCAAGGGTAAGGGCTATGCAGGTCCGATCAAGCGCTACGGTCAGCACAGACTGAAGGAAACCCACGGTACAGGTCCGGTTCACCGTCAGGCAGGTTCCATGGGCGCTTGCTCCTCTCCGTCCCGTATCTACAAGGGCAAGGGTCTTGCAGGTCATATGGGTGCTGAGACTGTTACCGTTCAGAATCTCCGCATCGTCTCCGTTGACGCTGAGAATCATCTCATCGCAGTCCGCGGCGCGATTCCGGGTCCGAAGGGCAGCCTCGTCACCATTACCAACAGCGTGAAAAAGGGTTAAGGAAGGAGGAAATCAGAAATGGCAAATGTTCCGGTTTATGATATGAACGGCAAACAGGTTTCCGAAACCGAGCTCAATGACGCTGTGTTCGGCATTACTCCGAATGAAGCTGTTATGCACGCATGTGTCGTGAATTATCTCGCAAATCAGCGCCAGGGCACACAGTCCACTCTGACCCGTACCGAGGTTCGCGGCGGCGGCAGAAAGCCGTACCGTCAGAAGGGTACCGGTCATGCACGTCAGGGTTCGATCCGTGCACCGCAGTGGTATCACGGCGGCGTCGCACTCGGCCCGAAGCCGAGAAGCTACCGCTTCAGCCTGAACAAGAAGGTTCGCCGTCTGGCAATGCTCTCCGCATTCTCCCAGAAGGCTTTGGATCAGAGCATCGTCGTCATTGATAACCTCGCAGTTGAGGGCTTCAAGACGAAGACAATCGTCAACATGCTCAAGGCTCTGGAGATTAACGGCAAGGCTCTGATCGTGACACAGGAAGCTGATAAGAATGTCTACAAGAGCGCTGCAAACATCCCGGGCGTCAAGACGGCTGCCGTCAACACCCTGAATGTTTACGACATTCTCAATCATGATGCATTCATCGTCAGCAAGGGCGCTGTTGCAAAAATCGAGGAGGTGTACGCAAAATGAAGGCACCGCAGGATATTATTCTGAAGCCCGTCATCACCGAGCAGTCTACTGATCTGCTGCCGGAGGGCAAATACACCTTCAAGGTTGCAAAGGACGCAAACAAGCTCGAAATTGCCGATGCAGTTGAAAAGCTCTTTAACGTCGAAGTCACCAAGGTCAACACCGTGAACGTCCGCGCACGCGCAAAGCGCGTCGGCAGATACATGGGCAAGACCGCAAGCTGGAAAAAGGCAGTCGTCACTGTCAATCCGGAGCCCGGCACCGATGCACAGGGCAAGAAGCGCAACGGTACCATCGAGTTCTTCGACGGTATGTTCTGATTGACCTGTTAAGGTTGATCCGTAGGCTGATTGTCAGCCTGAATGTATGGGAGTCATGCTCCCGATAAGTAAGCATTGAATTTAAGGAGTGAAACACAATGGCAATTAAGGCTTATAAGCCGACGACTCCGGGCCGCCGCGGTATGACCGTGACCGACTACTCGGGCCTTTCCAAGAACGGTCCTGAGAAGTCCCTCTGCGTCACACTGAAGAAGAAGTCCGGTCGTAATAACTACGGCAGAATCACCGTTCGTCATCACGGCGGCGGTACGCGCCCGAAGTACAGAATCATCGACTTCAAGCGCAACAAGGACGGCATGAACGCAACTGTCATGACGCTCGAATATGATCCGAACCGCAGCGCATTCATCGCTCTGGTTCAGTATGAGGACGGCGAGAAGCGCTACATCCTCGCACCGCACGGCCTCAAGGTCGGCGACACTGTCCGCAGCGGCGAAGACTGCGACATCAAGCCGGGCAATGCACTTCCGCTGACCGCAATTCCGGTCGGTACCTTCATCCACAACATTGAGCTCTATCCGGGCAAGGGCGGTCAGCTCGTTCGCTCCGCCGGCAACCAGGCACAGCTCATGTCCAAGGAAGGTGCTTATGCACTGGTTCGTCTCCCCAGCGGTGAGATGAGAAAGGTTCCGGTCATCGGCAAAGCAACCATCGGTCAGGTTTCCAACATTGACCATGAAAACGTCCACATCGGTAAAGCAGGCCGTACCCGTCATATGGGTATCCGCCCGACCGTCCGCGGTTCTGTTATGAACCCGAATGACCACCCGCACGGCGGTGGTGAGGGCAAGTCCCCGATCGGCCGTCCCGGTCCTGTTACCCCGTGGGGCAAGCCGGCACTCGGTTATAAGACTCGTAAGCATCACAAGCCTTCCGATAAGCTCATCGTGAAGCGCCGCAACGGTAAATAAGAAAGGAGGCTGACTCATGAGCAGAAGTGTGAAAAAGGGCCCGTATGTTCAGGAAGCTCTTTACAAGCGCGTTGTCGCTATGAATGAAGCCGGAGAGAAGAAGGTTGTCAAGACATGGAGCCGTTCTTCTACGATTTTCCCGGAGTTTGTCGGCCACACCTTTGCGGTCCACGACGGACGCAAGCACATTCCGGTTTTTGTTACTGAGGAAATGATCGGTCATAAGCTCGGCGAGTTCGCACCGACCAGAACCTTTAAGGGCCATGCCGGTTCCAAGACGTCCAACAACGGCAAGAAGTAATCGGAAGGAGGAAATATCGCATGGCTAAGAACGAATTTAACTACGAGCCGGAGGCAAAAGCGATCCTCCGCGGTGAGCGCATCTCCCCGAGAAAGGTACAGATCGTGCTCGACCTGATCCGCAATCAGCCCGTAGAGAAAGCGATTGCAGCACTGGAACTGACGCCGAAGGCAGCCTGCCCGATCGTCAAGAAGCTCCTCAACTCTGCGATTGCAAATGCTGACAACAACCATTCTATGAATAAGGATGCGCTCTATGTTGCAGCCTGCTATGTCGGTCCGGGCCCGATTCTCAAGAGAATCCAGCCGCGCGCACAGGGCAGAGCATTCCGCATCAACAAGCGCACCTCGAATATCACCATTATTCTGAAGGAAAGGGAGGCATAAAATCCTATGGGACAGAAAGTGAATCCGCACGGCCTTCGCGTCGGCGTTATCAAAGACTGGGATTCCCGCTGGTTCGCTGATAAGAAGCATTTCGGCGATACCCTCGTTGAGGATTATAACCTCCGCGAGTTCATCAAAAAGTCTCTGTATGCAGCCGGCATCGCACGCATTGAGATCGAGCGCCTTTCTGAGAAGGTCCGCATTCACATCCACTGTGCAAAACCGGGTCTGATCATCGGCAGAGGCGGTACGGAGATTGATAAGCTCCGCGCCAGCATCGAAAAGCGCATCAAGAAGCCCGTTGCAATCAATATCATCGAGATCAAGAACATGGACCTCTCCGCACAGCTCGTTGCTGAGAAGATCGCACTCGACCTCGAGAACCGTGTATCCTTCCGCAGAGCGATGAAGGGTTCGATCGGCAGAACGATGAAGTCCGGCGCAAAGGGTATCAAGATCAAGTGCGGCGGCCGTCTCGGCGGTGCTGAAATCGCACGTTCCGAGTGCTACCACGAGGGTACCATTCCGCTTCAGACGATCCGTGCCGACATCGACTACGGCTTTGCTGAGGCAAACACCACCTACGGCAGAATCGGCATCAAGGTCTGGATCTACAAGGGTGAGATCCTGAAGGGCGATGCTGCAAAGGCTGCTGCCAACAAGGAGCGCTATGAGCGCAAGAATGATCGTCCGCGCGACAACAGACGCCGCAGAGACGACCGTAACGGCGGCGGTGACCGCGACCGCAGACCGCGCCGCGATTTCAACAATAACGGCGAGCGCAGACCGCGTACCGACCGTCCGCAGGGACAGAACAGAAGAGAAGGAGGTTCCGCAAATGCTGCTTCCAAAGAGAGTTAAATACCGCCGCGTTCACAGAGGACGCCTGACCGGTAAGGCATACCGCGGCAATAAGGTTTGCTACGGCGATTTCGGCCTTGTTGCACTGGAGCCGTCCTGGGTTACTTCCAACCAGATCGAGGCTGCCCGTATTGCGATGACCCGTCGTATTAAGAGAGGCGGTAAGGTTTGGATCAAGATTTTCCCGGATAAGCCGATTACTGAGAAGCCGGCCGAGACCCGAATGGGTTCCGGTAAAGGTTCTCCGGAATACTGGGTTGCTGTTGTAAAGCCGGGCAGAGTCATGTTCGAGATCGGTGCCGATAAGGATAAGCCGATTTCCGCAGATGACCTGAAGGATGCTCTGCGTCTGGCAATGCACAAGCTGCCCGTCAAGTGCAAGATTGTTGCGAAAGATGAGCAGGATGGAGGTGCACAGGCATGAAAGCTGCTGATATCAGAGAAATGAGCTACGAAGAAATGGCTGCGCAGCTCCAGAGCCTGAAGGAGGAGCTTTTCAACCTCCGCTTCCAGCTTGCTGCAAACCAGCTTGAGAATACTGCCAGACTGAAGGCAGTCAAGAAGGACATCGCCCGTGTCAAGACTTGCATGCGTGCCGCTCAGACTGCGGCAAAGGCATGAGGAAGGAGGACTTTGTCATGGCTGAAACAACTGAGAGAAATCTGAGAAAAACACGTACCGGCAAGGTCGTCAGCGATAAGATGGACAAGACCGTTGTCGTCGCTATCGCAGACCACGTTCAGCATCCGCTTTACAAGAAGATCGTGAAGCGTACCGTCAAGCTGAAGGCACACGATGAAAAGAACGAGTGCAAGATCGGTGACCGCGTTCTCGTGATGGAGACACGTCCGCTTTCCAAGGATAAGAGATGGCGCGTCGTTGAGATCATCGAAAAGGCAAAATAATTCTTCGATCAAAATATTCGAGCGCTTTGTATCGCAAATCCGGACGGCAAATTCCGTGCGGTGCGGCAAAGTGCCATGCAGATAGGAGGAACCTGCTGTGATTCAAATGCAGTCTTACTTAAAGGTTGCAGACAACACCGGCGCAAAAGAGCTTATGTGCATCCGCGTGCTGGGCGGCACCCGCAGACGTTATGCGAACATCGGTGACGTTGTCGTTGCATCCGTTAAGAAAGCAACACCCGGCGGCGTTGTGAAGAAGGGTGACGTTGTCAAAGCTGTCATCGTTCGTTCCGCGAAAGGTATCCGCAGAGATGACGGTACCTACATTCGCTTCGATGAGAACGCAGCCGTGATTATCAAGGAAGACAAAACCCCTCGCGGTACACGTATTTTCGGACCGGTCGCAAGAGAGCTGAGAGAGCATGACTATGTCAAGATTCTTTCCCTCGCACCGGAAGTCCTTTGATTTGGAGGTGCCACGATGAGTAATGTTCACGTAAAGAAGGGCGATACCGTTCGCCTGCTCGTCGGTGATCCCGCTGATAAGTACACCGACATTGAGAAGAAGAAGATCAAGACCGGTAAGGTTCTTGAGGTCAGCCCGAAAGAGGGCAAGGTCATTGTTGAAGGCATCAACATGATCACCAAGCACGTAAAACCCACCAGAGTCGGTCAGCAGGGCGGCATCGTAAAGGCTGAGTCCCCGATCTATGCCTGCAAGGTTCAGCTGATCTGCCCGAAGTGCGGCAAGCCCACCAGAGTCGGTCACACGATCGAGAAGAAGGGCGACAAGAAGACGAAGCTCCGCGTTTGCAAGAAGTGCGGCGCCACATTTGAGTAAAGGAGAACGACGATGGCTAGACTGAGAGATTATTATGTCAGCACCGTTGCTCCGGCGCTGATGAGCAAATTCGGTTATAAGAATGTCATGCAGATCCCGCGCCTTGACAAGGTTGTTGTCAACGTCGGCGCAGGTGAGGCAAAGGACAACGCAAAGGCAATCGACGCAATCATGGGCGATCTTTCCCTGATCACCGGTCAGCGTCCGGTCGTCTGCCGCGCAAAGAAGTCCGTTGCAAACTTCAAGCTCCGTGAGGGCATGCCGATCGGTGTCAAGGTGACACTGCGCGGCGAGAAGATGTGGGACTTCGTGGATAAGCTCTTCAATGTTGCTTTCCCGCGTGTCCGTGACTTCCGCGGCATCAACCCCAATTCCTTCGACGGTAAGGGCAACTACTCTACCGGTATCAAGGAACAGCTCATTTTCCCTGAAATTGAGTACGACAAGATCGACAAGGTCCGCGGTATGGATATCAACTTTATCACAACCGCTGCCACTGACGAAGAGGCGAAGGAGCTGCTCACGCTGCTCGGCGCGCCGTTCGCAAAGTGATCCAGGAGGGTTATATGGCAAAGAAATCTATGATTCTGAAGCAGCAGAGAGCACCCAAGTACTCGACGCGCGCTTATAACAGATGCAAAATCTGCGGCAGACCCCACGCCTATCTCAGAAAGTTCGGTATTTGCCGAATTTGCTTCCGAGAGCTTGCACACGATGGTCAGATTCCCGGTGTCAAGAAGGCTAGCTGGTAAACCGGACGATAGATAAAGGAGGTCATTTGGTATGCAAATTTCTGATACCATTGCGGATCTGCTCACCAGAATCCGCAACGCTGCTACTGCTAAGCACGCAACGGTTGACGTTCCCGCTTCCAACGTGAAAAAGGCTATCACCCAGATCCTGACCGACGAAGGCTATATCAAGAGCTTTCAGGTCATCGACGATGGCAAGCAGGGCATCATCCGCATTACTCTGAAGTACGATGAGAACAGAACATCCGTCATCAGCGGTCTCCGCCGCATCTCCAAGCCGGGTCTGAGAATTTACAGCTCCTGCGCGGATATGCCGAAGGTTCGCAAGGGTCTCGGTATCGTTATCGTCTCTACTTCTAAGGGAATTATGACCGACAAGAAGGCAAGAGAGCTGAATGTCGGCGGCGAGGTTCTCGCTTACGTTTGGTAATTAAAGGAGGAAACGCATCATGTCCAGAATCGGAAGACTGCCGATCGCGATTCCTGCCGGTGTCACCGTTACGGTTGACGATACCAATCTGGTTACCGTGAAGGGACCGAAGGGCGAGAATTCGTATCGCGCAAATACTGCTATGCAGGTGAAGGTTGAGGACGGTCACGTCACTGTTACCCGCCCCAACGACAATAAAGAGAACCGCGCTCTGCACGGTCTCACCAGAACGCTCATCGCAAACATGATTTTCGGTGTGAACGAGGGCTTCAAGAAAACGCTGCAGATCGAAGGCGTCGGCTACCGTGCAAAGAAGGACGGCAAGAATCTTGTCATGAACCTCGGCTATTCGCACGATGTCGTTATGCCGGAGACAGAGGGCATTACCATTGATGTTCCGAATGCAAATACGATCGTGATCAACGGCTACGACAAGCAGAAGGTCGGTCAGTTTGCAGCGGAAGTCCGCGAGAAGCGTCCGCCGGAGCCTTATAAGGGCAAGGGCATCCGCTACGAGGGCGAGCACATCATCCGTAAGGAAGGTAAGGCCGGTAAGGGCAAGAAGTAAGGAGAAAGGTGAATTGCTATGGTAAAGAAAATTGACAGCAACAAAGCCCGTCTCAAGAGACACCGCAGAGTCCGCGCAAAGATCTCCGGTACTGCCCAGCGTCCGAGACTGAGCGTCTATCGCTCTACAAAGCACATCTACGCACAGCTCATTGATGATGTCGCAGGTGTAACGCTCGCAGCTGCATCGAGCCAGGATAAAGGCTTCGAGGGCAACGGCGGCAATAAGGAAGGCGCACGCCTTGTCGGTGCAGCAATCGCAAAGAAGGCTGCTGACAAGGGTATTACTGAGGTAGTATTCGACCGTGGTGGTTATCTCTATCACGGCAGAGTTCAGGAGCTTGCAGACGGTGCCCGTGAAAATGGGCTGCAGTTCTAATGAAGGAGGGACTTTGATTGGCACTGATTGATGCAACAAACATGGAGCTGATGGAGCGAGTTGTCTCCATTAACCGTGTCAGCAAGACCGTTAAGGGCGGCCGTATCATGAAGTTCTCGGCACTCGTAGTTGTCGGCGACGGAAACGGCATTGTCGGCTTCGGTCTGGGTAAGTCCGGCGAAGTTCCGGATGCGATCCGCAAGGGCATTGAGGATGCGAAGAAGAATCTTGTTCGCATCAACCTTCGCGGAACTACCATTCCGCATGAGGTCATCGGTAAGTTCGGTGCAGGCCGCGTCCTTATGATGCCGGCAGCTCCCGGTACCGGTGTGATCGCAGGCGGTCCGGTCCGTGCGGTCATCGAAATGGCCGGCATTCAGGATATCCGTACCAAGAGCCAGCGTTCCAATAACCCGTGCAACGTTGTCCGTGCAACCATCGCAGGTCTCTGCGAGTGCACCGACGCGAAGAGTGTCGCTGCAAAGCGCGGCAAGACAACTGCCGAAATCTTCGGCAAATAATCGAGTTAGGAGTGAGCTCAAATGGCTAAGAAAATCGAGCTTGTGAAGAGCCTGATCGGCAGAAAGCAGGATCAGATCGCAACTGCTCAGTCCCTTGGCCTCCGTAAGATCGGCGATGTCACCGAACAGCCCGATAATGCGGCGACTCAGGGCAAGATCAACAAAATTATCCACCTCGTAAAGGTGACCGAAGCTTAAGCGGCAGGGAGGTGCAATCCATTGAAGCTTCATGAATTAACACCGGCAGCGGATTCCAACCGTCCGGTTAAGCGCATCGGCAGAGGCCACGGCTCCGGCAACGGCAAGACCGCAGGCAAGGGCCATAAGGGTCAGAATGCACGTTCCGGCGGCGGCGTCAGAATCGGCTTTGAAGGCGGTCAGATGCCCCTTGCAAGACGCATTCCGAAGCGCGGCTTCCACAACATTTTTGCTACACGTTATGCTACTGTGAATGTCGGCGATCTCAACCGTTTCGTTGAGGGTACCGTCGTCAATGAAGAGCTGCTGAAGGCTACCGGTCTGATCACCAAGTCTGAGAACGGCGGTGTGAAGATCCTCGGCAACGGCGAACTGAATGTCAAGCTGACCGTTCAGGCAGCGAAGTTCTCTGCTTCCGCAGCAGAAAAAATCGAAAAGGCAGGCGGGAAGGCTGAGGTGATGTAAGGTGTTCAAAACGCTCAAGACCGCTTGGGGTATCCCCGAGATCCGAAAGAAGATTTTGTTCACTCTGCTCATCATCGTTATTTTCCGTCTCGGTTCCGTTCTGACGGTTCCGTTTATTGATACCACCGTTCTGGCTGAATGGATGAAGGAGAAGGCAAGCAACGGAAACTTTCTTGAGTACCTCAACATCCTCTCCGGCGGTGCACTTTCAAAGGCTACGATGTTCTCGCTCGGCGTTACGCCTTATATCAATGCGAGCATCATCATTCAGCTTCTGACCTACGCGCTTCCGCCGCTGGAACGTCTCCAGCAGGAAGGCGAGGACGGCAGAAAGAAGCTCAATACGATCACATCATTCGTTGCGCTCGGTCTTTCTGCGTTCATGGCAGTTGCTTATTATCTGACGCTGAAATCTGAAAGTGTCAAGGCTGTCAAGTATGTCGGCGGCGGAACAGGCATCTTTGCGATGTTTGTCATCATCTTTTCCTTCATGGCAGGCTCCTCGCTTGTCATCTGGATGGGCAACCGTATCAATGAAAAGGGCATCGGCAACGGCGTTTCCATGATCCTCTTTGCAGGTATCGTCGCCCGTATTCCGGTTGACCTCGGTCAGCTCATCAGCCTCATCAGCACCAAGGAAGGTGCAAATGAGAACTTCATCAAGATCGTCATCTATCTCCTGATCTTTGTTGCAATGGTCGTCGGTATCGTCTTCATGAACGAATCCGAGCGCCGTATTCCTGTCCAGTACGCAAAGCGCGTCGTCGGCAGAAAGCAGTACGGCGGTCAGAGCACCCACATTCCGATCAAGGTCTGCATGTCCGGTGTTATGCCGATCATCTTTGCAATGAGCTTTATGTCGCTCCCGTCGATGTTCACGATCTTCAAGGAGCCGCTCAAGGATCTGACAGATGCGTCCGGCTGGGAGAAGTTCTACGCAGGCTTCGTAAACTTCTTCTCCACCAGAAGCTACTCTTACGCAGTTGTCTATTTCATCCTGATCATCCTGTTCAACTACTTCTACGTAGCAATTCAGTATAATCCGGTGGAAATGGCAAACAACCTCCGCCAGTCCAACGGCGGTATCCCCGGCATCCGTCCCGGAAAGCCCACCTCCGACTACATCCAGAGAGTCCTCTCCAAGATCGGTCTGGTCGGTGCGATTTTCCTCGGTATCGTTGCTGTCTTCCCGATCATCTTCCTGAACCTGACCCACATCGACGTTTCGTCTATGGGCGGTACTTCGATCCTGATCGTTGTCAGCGTTGCGATTGAGACGGTCCGTACACTGGAATCCCAGCTGATGATGCGTCATCATAAGGGCTTCCTCGGTTAATTCAAAACATTACAAGGAGGCTGCTATATGAATCTCATTCTTTTGGGTGCGCCCGGTGCCGGAAAAGGTACACAGGCTGAGGCAATCTCCGCGAAGCTCGGCATTCCGCAGATTTCCACCGGCAATATGCTCCGCGAGGCTGTGAAGAACGGCACGGAGCTCGGTCTGCGTGCGAAGGCTGCAATGGACAGCGGTGCGCTGGTCTCGGATGATATCGTGATCGGTATTCTCAAGGACCGCATCGCTGAGCCCGATGCGAAGAACGGCTACATTCTCGACGGTTTCCCGCGTACCGTTGCACAGGCTGAGGCGCTCGATGAAATGGGCGTCCAGATCGACAAGGTGCTCGAGATCCATGTCGCAAATGAGCGGATCATCGCAAGAATGTCCGGCAGACGCGTTTGCGAAAAATGCGGTGCTTCCTATCACATCGAGTACAAGCCGACCACGAAGCCGGGCATCTGTGATGTCTGCGGCGGCGCGGCTGTGCAGCGTGCCGATGATGCACCGGAGACCGTCCTTTCCAGACTGGAAGTCTATGAGGAAAAGACCGCTCCGCTGAAGGATTATTACTGGGAAACCGGCAAGCTCGTGACCGTTGAAGGTCAGGAAGAGGTTGCCGATACCACCAAGCTCGTTTTCGATGCACTCGGCATCAACGGCTGAGACTGAGGCGCTTTATGGTTTCGATCAAAAGCAAATCTGACATCGAAAAGATGCTCGAAGCCGGAAAGATCGCAGGCGAGGCACTCAACGTCGTTGAGCAGAAGCTGCATCCCGGCATGACAACAAAGGATATCGACAAAATTGTTCATCAGGTAATCACCTCACACGGCGCAACCCCGAATTTCCTCGGGCTGTACGGGTTCCCCGCAAGCGCCTGTGTATCGGTCAATGAAGAAGTGATCCACGGCATCCCCGGTAACCGGAGACTCAATGACGGCGATATCGTCAGCGTTGATCTGGGCGCCTGCTACAAGGGCTGGAACAGCGACACTTGCTTTACGTTCCCTGTCGGAACCGTAAAGCCCGAGGTTCTGAAGCTCCTTGAAGATACGAACGCCTCGCTTTATGCGGCGATCGAGGCAGCGCAGGTCGGTGCGCGGCTGGGTGATATCTCCCATACCGTTGAGGAATACTGCCGCGCCAGAGGCTACGGTATCGTACAGAATTACTGCGGTCACGGCATCGGCAGGGAGGTTCATGAGGATCCCGAGGTTCCGAATCACGGCAGAGCCGGACACGGCATGCGCCTTGTGGAAGGAATGACCTTCTGCATTGAACCGATGATCAATATGCAGGGTGACGGAGTGCACACGCTGCCGAATCAGTGGACCGTTGTGACTGACAACGGCTGCATGTCGGCACATTTTGAGCACATGATCCTCATTACTGCAAACGGTCCTGTGATTCTGACAAAGCGGTGACGCCGATGCAGAGAAATATCTGTTGCCCCGGCATGATCGTGCTTGCTAAAGCAGGCAGAGAAGCCGGAAGGTTCTTCCTCGTTGCCGCGCTGGACGGTGCAGAGCTGCTGCTCGCGGACGGGAACCGCAGAACGCTCTCGAATCCGAAGCGCAAAAATCCCGCACACGTTCAGGCAACCAAGCAGACGCTTTCCTTGGAAGGTCTTACGGATAAGGCGCTGCGTGCAGTCCTGAATCCCATGAACGAAAAAGCGAAACGTCCGCTTTCCAAACCAAATCAAATCCGCTAGGAGGTCATCGACGATGTCGAAACAGGATGTAATTGAAGTAGAGGGCGTGGTCATTGATGCCCTGCCGAATGCAATGTTCAAGGTTGAACTGAGCAACGGTCATGTAATCCTTGCGCATATTTCCGGCAAGCTGAGAACGAACTATATCCGAATCGTCCCCGGTGACCATGTTACAGTCGAGATGTCGCCCTACGATCTGACAAAGGGCAGAATCACTTGGCGTTCCAAGTAAATATCGGAGCGCCGAAGAGAAGGAGGTATTTCCAATGAAAGTCAGACCTTCCGTCAAGCCCATTTGCGAAAAGTGCAAGGTCATTAAGCGCAAGGGCAAAGTCATGATCATTTGTGAAAACCCGAAGCATAAGCAGCGTCAGGGCTGATACCCCTGATCATTTGGAGGTGTAATTAGGAATATGGCTAGAATCGCTGGTGTTGACCTCCCGAAGAACAAGCGCGTGGAAATCGGCTTGACATATATCTTCGGTATCGGTCGTACGACGGCAACCAAGATCCTCAAGGAAACCGGCATCAATCCGGACACCAGAGTCAAGGATCTTACTGAAACCGATGTCGCAGCGCTTCGTGCGTACATTGACGAGCATTGCATGGTGGAGGGCGATAAGCGCCGCCAGATCGCAATGGATATCAAGCGTCTCGTTGATATCGGCTGCTACCGCGGTGTGCGTCACCGCAAGGGTCTGCCCGTCAGAGGACAGCGTACAAAGACCAATGCAAGAACGCGTAAGGGTCCGGCAAAGACCATTGCGAACAAGAAGAAGTAAGGAGGGACTGTATCTTGGCACAGCAGAAGAAAAAGGTAACCACGATCAGACGCCGCAGAGAGCGTAAGAACATCGAAAACGGCGCGGTGCATATTCAGTCCACGTTTAACAACACCATCGTGACGATCACTGATACGCAGGGCAATGCGATTTCTTGGGCATCCGCCGGTGAGCTCGGCTTCCGCGGCTCGAAGAAGTCCACGCCGTTTGCTGCACAGTCCGCAGCAGAGACTGCTGCAAGAGCAGCAATGGAGCACGGTCTCAAGTCTGTTGAGGTTTATGTCAACGGTCCCGGCTCCGGCAGAGAGGCAGCAATCCGTGCGCTCCAGACTGTGGGCCTCGAGGTTCGTATGATTAAGGACGTTACCCCGATCCCGCACAACGGCTGCCGTCCTCCGAAGAGAAGACGCGTATAATTATTGGAGGTGAACGAATATGGCAGTACAGAAAGAACCGATCCTGAAGAAGTGCAGAACCCTCGGAATCAGCCCCGGAGTCATGGGCGTTTCCAAGAAGGAATCTAACCGCTTCAAGAACGCAAACAACCGCAAGAAGGTTTCTGAATACGGTCTCCAGCTCAAGGAGAAGCAGAAGCTGAAGTTTATCTACGGCATGCTCGAAAAGCAGTTCAGACACTACTTTGAGCTTGCATCCAAAATGGAAGGCAAGACCGGTGATAACCTCATCACCTGCCTCGAATCCAGACTGGATAATGTTGTCTTCCGCATGGGTCTTGCGCTGACAAGACGCGAGGCAAGACAGCTCGTTGCACATGCACACTACACCGTCAACGGTCAGAAGGTCAACATTCCTTCCTACCGTGTCAAGGTCGGCGATGTGATCGCACTGTGCGAGAAGGACAGAACTTCCGAGAAGTTCAAGGCCACCGTTGAGGCGACTGCTGACAGAGTTGTTCCGCTTTGGCTCGAAGCCAAGAAGGACGATTTTTCCGCAACCGTCGTCCGTATGCCTTCTGCTGACGATATCGAGTACGAAGCACAAACGCACCTCATCGTTGAGTTGTACTCCAAGTAATCTCGGGATGATCCCTGAGCGGCTGTTGAGCATTTGCTCCGGCCGTACCACAACTGAATGCACAACAGGAGGGTATTTATGCTGAAAATGGAAAAGCCGGAAATTGAGACAAAAGAACTCCACGCTGACGGTAAGTACGGCAAGTTCGAGATCCGTCCGCTGCCGCGTGGGTACGGCATCACGATCGGTAACAGTCTCAGAAGGATTCTGCTCTCCTCACTGCCCGGTGTGGCAGTCTATGCTGTCAAGATTGACGGTGTTCATCACGAGCTCTCAACCATCCCCGGTGTCAAGGAGGATGTCACTGAAATCATCCTTGCAATCAAGGGTCTGACCGCGAAGCTCCACGGCGACGGTCCCAAGACGATCTATATTGACGCCCAGGGTGAATGTGAGGTCACCGCTGCTGATATCCGCACGGATTCCGAAGTCGAGATTCTGCCGCCGTTCCCGCATATTGCGACAATCGGCAAGGGCGCAAAGCTCGAAATGCAGATCATGCTCGACCGCGGCAGAGGTTATGTCTCCGCTGAACGCAACAAGCAGACCAGACAGAATCTGCCGCTTGATGTGATTACGGTGGACAGTATCTACACCCCGGTCTTGAAGGTGAATTATAAGGTCGAGGATACAAGACTCGGTCAGGTCACAGACTATGACAAGCTGACGATTGAAGTTTGGACCGACGGCACAGTCGGCGCAAACGATGCACTCTCTCAGGCTGCGAGCCTGCTGACAGAGTATCTCCAGCTGTTCGTCAACCTCTCGGATGAGAAGGTTTCGGAGCCTGTTTTGCAGGATACCACCGACGGCGGTCAGGAGAAGAAGCTCGAGACCACAATCGAAGAGCTCGATCTGTCGGTTCGTTCGTTTAATTGCCTGAAGCGTGCCGGCATCAATACGGTTGCCGATCTCATCAGCCGGTCTGAGGACGAAATGATGAAGGTCAGAAACCTCGGCAGAAAATCGTTTGATGAGGTCAAGGAGAAGCTCCAGTCTCTGGGCTTCGACCTCTCCTCGGATGACAACGACTAATTCCCGATTTCAGGATTCCTTCAGAGAATCGCTGAATGGATTTACAAAGGAGTGAAACACAATGGCGGGTTCCAGAAAGCTCGGCAGAGCCACGGATCACAGAAAGGCAATGCTTCGCGGCATGGTTACCTATCTGCTTGAGAACGGCCAGATCGAAACAACCGAGACCAGAGCGAAGGAAGTTCGTTCTATGGCAGAGAAGATGATCACCATTGCGAAGGGGATCTCCGGCAACGATACCGCTGCAGATCTTCACCTGAAGCGTCAGGTCTTTGCTTATGTGACCAAGGAGAGCGTTGCGAAGAAGCTCTTCGACGAAATCGCACCGCGCTACGCAGAGCGCAGCGGCGGTTATACCAGCATGGTCAAAATCGGTCCGCGTCGCGGTGATGCGGCTGAAATGGCGATCATTAAGCTCGTATAATTTCAGGTTCGATACAAAAAGCACTCGTCAGTCAAATGACGGGTGCTTTTTTCTGCGTATATTTTCGATGCGGAATGCATAAGATGTCAGCGCGGATAAATTACACAAAACCCTGCGGATGCCTGCGGGCAGAATGTGCAGATTCATGAAGTTTTTACGTCAATCTTGCATTCGGACGCCAAAAAAGAGTATAATAGATCAGTAAGATATAGACAGATTGCAAAAGAAAGGGAGTGCTTTTCTTGCAGCACATTACGGTCAGATCGGTGCTTGCGCGGCTCGGACGCTGCGGGAAAGCCGTATTGTTTCTGCTGCTGCGTATCATTGTGCAGATGCTCTGGGGCATCCTCACAGCGGCAGCGGAGATTTTCGGTGTATTATTGCGCGGCGCGGCGCATCTTGCAGATTTCGCCGTACAGTATTTCCGCAACCGCAGACTGAATGCAGCGCGTGCGGTTCGGGCATATCACAGACCTGCGCGGTCACGGATGCAGTCGGTACTGCGGATGCTGCATGAGCTTGTGTTCGGGCGGCAGGGGTTGCTGCTTGCGTTTCTTCGCTTTGCCGTACCGGTGACGAGCTGCCTCATCCTGTTCGGCGTCGTGCGGCAGTTTCAGAACCGGCATTATGCGATTGCGGTCTCCGTAGACGGCAATGCGCTTGGCATGATTGCAGAGGAATCGGATTATTATGCAGCGGAGGAGCTGGTGCGCAAGCGGCTGTCCGGCTCGGAGCAGGGGCAGGATATCTCTTTCCGCCGCAGCTTTCAGCTCGAGGAATATGACGGCATCAGCAATGTGATGAGCGCCGGTGAGCTTGCGGATAAAATGCTTGCGTCTGCGGATATCGCGCTGACTGAGGCTTACGGCGTCATGGTCAACGGCGAACAGGTCGGCGCCGTGAAGGATAAACATCCGGTTGAGGCCGCGCTGACGCGGCTGCTGAGTGCGGTCAGCAATCAGTATGAAGGCGATGTGGAGGAAGTAAAATTTGCCGACACGATCACCTATGAGAAGGGACTTTACCCCGAGGACAGCCTGATTTCGCCGCAGAAGCTCGCAAATCAGCTAACATATACGGAGCATGCGACGCGCACCTATACTGCCGGCAAAACGGATACCGTCTGGTCAGTCGCAGCGCGTTTCTCGACGACGCCGTACGAACTGCGCCGGCTGAATCCGAAGCTGCTGGATGTGATGCCGCAGGCATTGCGCATCAAGGTGCCGGTCACAAAGCGGCGTCTGCCGGTGATCTGCACGAAAAAGACGTTTGCACTGAGTTTTCAGGATTATAAAACCGTTCGTAAGGAGACGCAGGAGCTGCCGAAGGGGCAGGAGGAGCTCGTCCGGCGCGGCATCAAGGGCGAAAAGGAAAGCCAGCTGCTGATCACCTATACGGACGGTGAGGAGACCGCGCGGCAGGAGCTCGCAGCGATTCAGACGGTCTATCCGAGAGATGCGGAGATCGCGGTCGGCACATTTGAAGCACAGCCTTACAGCAAGGATACTGTCGTGGACGGCAACGGGAAATATTTATGGCCGGTGAACGGCGGAAAAATCACCGATTTATTCGGCGGCGAGCGCGAGCACGGCGGTATGGACATCGGTGCTGCGGAATATACCGAGATTTATGCAGCGGATGCAGGCACAGTGCTCTATGCAGGCAGTGAGCCGGGCTACGGCAATTTCGTGATTATCCAGCATGAGGACGGCTATTATACGGTTTACGGGCATTGTGTCGAGCTGCTTTCGCAGCCGGAGATGAAGGTCAAGCGCGGCGATGTGATCGCGCTGGTCGGCAATACCGGCGATTCAACCGGCGCGCATCTGCATTTTGAGGTACGCGACCCGAACGGCGTCCGCATCAATCCGACGCAGTTCCTGCGCGTCAATGCAGACTGACACATAAAAACGCCGCGAAGCGCAGGCAATCCCGTGCTTCGCGGCGTATCAGTCAATGCAGATAATGTGGCTTTTTCTTTCGTTTCCGGATACGGTACCGGATAAACAGCAGCGCACCGATGCAGACGGCGCCGCCGCCGAGCAGCTTCGGCAGATCGCCGGACGCTTCACCCCCGTCATATTCGCCGGGTTCCGGCTCTGTGACAGCAGTGGTCTGCGTGGTCGGAGACTGCGTTGCGGTGACGGTCGTTGTTGCGGTGGTGGTCGTCGTGGTGGTTGTGGTGGTGGTTGACGTTGTTGTCGTGGTGGTGGTGGTCCAGATCATGGTTTCCGGCTGCGCGGGCTGCGTTTCCTCCGGATATTCTTCGGGCGGGATGTTTTCGAGCAGATCGCCGATGCCGGTGTCTGTGCCGACATTCGTGCGCCAGAGCCCGTACTGACACGGATTGTATTCCTTGATATCAGCCGCTGCCGTGACCGGCTCCTCATCGGTGCCGCGCAGCCACTCCACGAACATTGTCCACTGCTGCGAATAGTGGCAGGCAAAGGCATCCACGCTGACCTCGTAAGCGGTTCTGCCGCCGAAATAATCGAGCGGCGTATCGAAATCCAGCGTGATCGGATTCTCCTCCCAGAGGTGGATATACGTCTTCGGCACATCCCAGACGCCGTATTTTTCCGCTGTATCTTCGTACATTTCCGGATTCGGGGCGAGCTCGACCGCCTGCATCAGCGTCTCGGTATTTAGGCAGTGGGTGCCGTGACCGTATTCGCCGTTGATATCATGTCCGCAGACGACATTCGGCTTGAAGCGCCGGAGCATTTCGACCTGACAGGCGAGAATCTGATCCTCGGTGATCCCGTTTGCGTTATATTTATTTTTCGCCTCGTCAATGGATTCCGAATAGAGATCGGGGAATCTGCCGATAAAGGGATAATGTGTGCTGCCGGAGGTCCAGAGACTGTTGAGCTGCTCATGCAGCCGGTGCGGCTTATCGTCATGGTTGCAGAAATAGATGACCTGCAAGCGTCTGCCCTGCGCGGCGGCGGTCGGGATCAGTCCGAGCAGAAAGAGCGTTTCATCGTCGCAGTGCGAGCTGAAAAGTGCGATATCCGCCTTGTCGTACATCGGCTGCCAGAGCTGCACATTCTCGGGCGGTTTGCCGGGACTGAAAATCCGGAGCTCACAAATCTGCGTATCCTCCTGAAAATGCATCGTGATTTCGCCGTTATCGAGCTGTGAGACATCGGCATATTCATGCAGAAAACCGTTTGTACCGAACTGGATTGCGGTCTCGCCGGAGGTTGCAAACCATTTTGTCTGTTTGAAATCGAATTTGATATAGATGCCGCCGATCTGCGCATTGCATTTCAGTGTCAGCGTATCGCCTTCATTGAATTTGCAGCCGGTGCTTTCCATGCCGTCGGTCAGAGAATCCTTTTCGGCTTCGGACGGTGCGGTCAGCTCGGTCATATAGGTATATTCCGCGGCGGGGTAGGAGAGATCGACCGCCTCTGCCGGTGCGGCGAAAACCGCCGGAAGCAAAAGCAATGCCGCAGAATAAACCGCGTAACTGCGTTTCATACCTGCTCCTTTCGTGTGTGATTGTGCTGTATCGGGAACGGTGTTACTGTTTGGCGGCGGGGCGCAGTCTGGACCAGAGAATGATGATCAGCTGTGCCGGAATGCCGACGAGAAACAGCTTCCAGATCATGATGCCGTTGAAGTAGAAGGTCATGAACAGGGCTGCGAGCAGCGACCAGACAAGAAACGAAATGATGATATAATTCCAGCGCGGATTGAACCAGATCGAGTTAAAGACGAGCAGAACGATCGCGGTGATCGGTGCAGCGTAGATGAACAGGAACGATGTGTATTCCAGCTCCGGAAGGGCGGCATCGAGCACGACAAAGATCATCGAGGCGATGAGCCAAACCAGCAGGGCAGCCATGCCTGCGATAATGAGCCGATTGACCTGTCTGCGGGCAGGGGGCTCAGGTTTTTCCGTTGTTTCCGTTTCTGTCTCGGGGAGCGGCGCCGCAGCAGCAGTGACGGCAGCAGCTTGTTTTTCGGCGCGCTGTTCGGGCGTCAGGAGAAAATCGTCGATCAGAATGTCGTAGAAATCGGCAAGCTGCTTCATGACGGCAAGGTCGGGCAGCGATTCGCCGCGTTCCCATTTGGAGACCGCCTTATCGGAATAATGGAGCTGCTCGGCGAGC
The DNA here is from genome assembly GCA_017550285.1 of Oscillospiraceae bacterium. GTDB lineage: Bacteria > Bacillota > Clostridia > Oscillospirales > Ruminococcaceae > Firm-04. Next base: position 34,706 of record JAFZPP010000018.1, on the reverse strand, counting down.
TGGAGCTGCGTCAATCCCTTTTCCTTCCGCAGCGCGGAGAGGTTTGCCGCAACAATATGCTTCCAGTCGTCCATGCAATCACCCCTTTCGGATTGAATTTGACTTATTTCTATTATAACATATTCGTAAAAGAATTGCAAGAATCGCAGTATGAAAAATAAATGAAGGAATCGTGACTGCTGAACCGGCTAAAAGCATACCAATCGAATCGGATTTGAAACTGACGCATTTACGTGACAATCAAAAACTCTCCAAACGGTAGAGCCGGTAGAGTGTATTTCTACCGCAGATTCTCAAAGCAGTTTCCGGTTTTCGGAAGATTTCCCGTGACATTTTCGCCGGAATCGGTTACAATATAGGGGACGGCAGGTCCGTACATAATGCCAAAGAAAGAAAGTGAGAAAATATGAAACCGAATGAAAGCTGTGTACTGGTAACTGACAGCGGCGCAGACCTCTCCGAGCATATGCTGGAGTCTATGGGCGTGCGCTCCATTCCGCTGAATGTTTTTATGAAGGATAATCCGGCGATGCCCTGTGAACTGCGCGGCGCCGAATTTTACGATGCACTCCGCGGCGGACAGGTCGCATGTACCTCTGCGGCAAATCTCGCACGGTTCCGTGAGACCTTCGGTGAGATTCTGGAATCCGGCAGAGACATTCTGTATCTTTCGTTCTCGTCGCCGCTGAGCTGCATGTGCGCAACAGCACGCATTGCCGCGGAGGAGCTGCGCGAGGAGTATCCCGACCGCAGGATCATTGTGATTGATTCGCTCTGTGCAAGTCTCGGGCAGGGACTGCTGGTCTATCACTGTGCCGAGCAGCGCGAGCGCGGAATGTCACTGGACGAGCTTGCTGCATATGCTGAAGCAACACGCCTGAAGATCATGCACTGGTTCACGGTCGATGATCTGCTGTTTCTGAAGCGCGGCGGCAGAGTCGGCGCAGTCTCCGCCTATGCGGGCGCACTGCTCGGCATCAAGCCCGTGCTGCATGTCAGCGATGAGGGCAAGCTGGTGCCGGTGCAGAAGGTTCGCGGCAGAAAGAATGCGATTGCGGAGCTCGGCAAGCGCTATGCAGCGGAATGTACCGACAAGGATTCAACCGTATTCATTGCGCATGCCGATGCAATTGAAGCGGCGGAATCGCTCAAGGATGCGCTGCTGCATCAGCACGGCGCAAAGCATGTGGTTGTCGGCGAGATCGGTCCGGTGATCGGCGCGCATGCAGGTCCGGGAACGGTTGCTTTGTTCTATCTCGGCACATCCCGCGAGGCAGGCGCCGGAAACTAAGCTGCCGGTGCCGTGCAGCGAAAGGAGAAGCCTTTGTTATCATTGCTTTTGATCGTCATTTATCTGTCGTTTATCAGCCTCGGACTGCCGGATTCGCTGCTCGGTGCAGCATGGCCGACGATGCAGCCGCTGCTCGGCGTACCGCTGTCATATGCAGGCTGTCTTTCGATGATCGTCTCCTGCGGCACGGTGATTTCGAGTCTGCTGGCGGACCGTCTGCTGCGTCGATTCGGGACGGGGCTTGTGGTATCGTGCAGTGTGCTGATGACGGCGATTGCGCTGTTCGGCTATTCGGTCTCCGGTTCATTCGGGATGCTCTGTCTCTTTGCAGTACCCTACGGGCTCGGCGCGGGCGCGGTTGATGCGGCGCTCAATCACTATGTCGCGCTGCATTATGCATCGCGTCATATGAGCTGGCTGCATTGCTTCTGGGGTGTCGGATGCGCCGTCAGCCCGTACATCATGAGCTTTTATCTGCGCCGCGGCGCGGACTGGCAGGGCGGCTACCGTGCGATTTCGCTGCTGCAAATCATCCTGACCGTGATACTGTTCTGCTCGCTCCCGCTCTGGAAGCGCAGCACGGCGGATGCGGAAAACAAGGATGCGCAGCGTTTCCCGATGAAGCAGCTCCTGCGCGAGCGCGGCGTGATGCAGGCGCTCGTGATCTTTTTCTGCTACTGTGCACTGGAAAGCACGACGGGGCTCTGGGCGAGCAGCTTTCTCGTGCAGCAGCGCGGTGTGGATGCGAAAACGGCTGCAAAATTCGCTTCATTATTTTACATCGGCATTACGCTCGGACGGCTGCTCAGCGGCTTTGTCGCAGATCGTTTCGGCGACCATAAAATGACGCGCTTCGGGCTTTGCGGGATACTGGGCGGTGTCATGCTTCTGCTGCTGCCGCTGCCGGATGTCTTTGCACTTTCGGGACTTATCCTGATCGGCTTCGGCTGCGCACCGATCTATCCCTGCCAGATTCATGCCACGCCGGTGCTGTTCGGCAAATCGCGTGCACAGGCGATGATCGGCATGCAAATGGCATGCGCCTATGTCGGCACAACGCTGATGCCGCCGCTGTTCGGCGTGATTGCAGATCATGCAGGGCTGCGGATGTTCCCGCTGTTTCTGGCATTTTTCCTCGTGCTTATGGCGCTGCTGACCGAGCGTGCGCGACAGCGTGCAGAATCTGCCGGCGCAGCGGAATAAAGGAGAAAAATGGCAAAAGTATATATGACATGCGGCAGAATATGCAGCGGCAAGAGCACCTATGCGCAGACGCTGCGGCAGAAGCACAGCGCGGTGATTCTCTCGGTCGATGAGATCACGCTTGCGCTGTTCGGGCAGGATGCCGGAGAAAAGCATGATGATTATGTCGCTGCTGCGGAAAAATATCTGTACCGCAAATCGGTTGAGATCATCGAAACCGGTATCAGCGTCGTGCTGGACTGGGGCTTCTGGACGAGAGCGGAGCGTGAGGAAGCGCGGCAGTTTTACGGCGCACACGGCATTGCTTATGAATTTCATTATCTGGATATCGGCGAAGCGGAGTGGCACCGGCGTTTGGAAAAGCGGAATGCAGCGGTTGCAGCGCAGCAGACGGATGCCTATTATGTGGATGACGGTCTTGCTGCGAAATTTGCGTCGATCTTTGAAGCTCCTGCGTCCGATGAGACCGATTGCCGGATCATTTCGGAATGAAAACAGCATCGTATGATATCGGATGCAGAGGAGAATCAGAATGTGGGGAATCTGTCTGGATACTTCATTATGTGACGGGAAGCTGCTTGACCGCGTGGTCGAATACAGGATGAACGAAAACACAGCCGTGATTCTTCAGCCGGTTGCCGGTATCGAAACGGACATGCAGCAGATCAGACCGCTGGAACAGCCGCCGAAGTATCGGTACGGCGATGCGGTTTTTCCCGCAGATCATCCGGAGCGGAAAGGCGTAATCAGAGATATGGTCTGGCATTTCAAAGCGCGGGCAGTGATGTATTTTATCGAATCAAACGGCAGAAAGAGCAGCAAACGGTATGATGAAGACGACCTGATTCCTGCCGGCTGATGACAGAAAAGCCTGCGGAAAATTGCGTATCTGGAGGTGTGTGATGCAGATAACAGAGATCGGCTGTCAGTCATTGCTGCGGCAGTCAGAATCCGTCTTTCATCCGGACGGGCTTAGCGGAATCTTGCTGCTGCTGACCGGCGGCGCGATGCAGCTGACGGTCGGTGCGGAGACCATGCAGGCGGAATCCGGCGATACGGTTCTGATTTCAGCGGAAACCGCGCTCCGCATGACCGCGGAGGAGGACATGCTCTATGACTGGGTGCTGTTTGTACCTGCCGCAGACGAGAGCTTTTATCAGGCATTGCAGATTCCTGAAAATACGCTGCTGCGCTTCGGTGATACGGCATTTCTGTCGGTTCTGATGCAGCAGCTCTGTGCGGAATATTACGCCTCGAATGCGAAGCGCAGCGAGATGACAGACTGTCTGATGAAGGCGCTGCTGATCCGGATTGCAGAGACCGGCGGTCCGATTGTCAGTCAGCAGGCTGCTGCAAACAGCGATCCGCATTATGCGGCACTGGTGCGTCTGCGCGAGAAAATCTACGCGAATCCGCAGGAAAAATGGTCTGTCGAGATGCTCTGTTCCGAGGTGAATATGAGCCGCAGCTATTTCCAACTGATCTACCGCGAGACCTTCGGTATGACCTGCATTGCCGATGTCATCAACTGCAAGATGAACCGTGCGCGCGATCTGCTGACCTCGACGAGCTACACGATTTCGCATATCGCACAGCTCTGCGGCTATGACAACGAGGAGCATTTCATGCGGCAGTTCAAGAAAAATAACGGCGTCACGCCGACGGTTTTCCGGCGTGAACACCGTACATAAAGGAGCAGCTTATGCAGGAAATCACCGAACAGATTCGTGCGCTTGCAGACCCTGAAAATGCCGTATTTGTCAGCCGTCTGATCCCGCACATCCCGCCGGAGCAGATTCTCGGCTGCCGAACGCCGCCGCTGCGCGCACTGGCAAAATCGCTCGGCACGGAATCCGAAGCGGTGCAGGCATTTCTGCAAGTGCTGCCGCATCATTACTTTGACGAGAATCAGCTGCATGCATTTCTGATTTCACGAATCCGGCATTTTCCAGCATGCATCGCAGCAGTCGAGGCATTTCTGCCCTATGTGGATAACTGGGCGACCTGTGACCAGCTCTCTCCGGCGGTTTTCCGGAAGGAGGCAGCGCAGCTTGTGCCATATATCGAACGCTGGATGCAGTCAGAGCATACATATACGGTGCGCTTTGCGGTCGGGATGCTGATGCAGCATTTTCTCGGGGAGCTGTTTGATCCGGTGTATCCCGAACGCATCGCCGCAATCCGTTCCGACGAGTATTATATCAATATGGAGATTGCATGGTATTTCGCAACGGCGCTTGCGAAGCAGCCGGAGACAATTCTGCCTTATCTTGCTCAGCGCCGCCTGCCGGAATGGGTGCATAAAAAAACGATTCAGAAGTGCATTGAGAGCCGCCGCATCCCCGATGAAACAAAGGCATATCTGCGTACACTGCGATAAAAAATCCGCGAAGCCGAAGAAAAAGGCTTCGCGGATTCTGTTTATCCGAGTGTATCAATGAGCTTTGCAATGAACTGTAAAATACGGATTGTATCCTGACCGGTGATTTCGCCGTCGCCGTTGCAGTCAGCATTTGTTTTTCCGGCTGTGCTGATTTCAGCGCCGGCATCCTCCGCGATGAAACGTGCCAGCAGAACGGCATCCGAGACATCGACCGCGCCGCTGCAATTCACATCGCCGAAATGCGGCTTCACGGCTACCGTGACCGTGGTCTCCGTCTCGCTGCTGACCGTCGTTTCCGGCGTTGTGACCGTTGTTTCGGTTGTGGTTGTCTCGGAGAATGCGGCGGTTGTTTCCGTTGTCGAAACGGTTGTTTCCGCAGCTTCTTCTTCGCGCAGCAGCACGGTATAATTCATGCAGTTGCCGTTCATATTGTTGCTGCCGAGCGTGACGGTCTCACCGGCGCGGAAGCGCTTTTCATAGACCGCAAATCTGACCTCATTGCTCGAAACGGCAGTCAGATTCGTGCGCGTATATTCACCGAGCCACGCCGGTGTTTTGCCTGCATCCTCGACGCGGGTATCGAGCAGAATGCTGACTGTGATATCCTGCGCGGCAGTGAATTCCGCGTAATCGGTGAAAACATTTTTTGCATCGCAGGCAGTCATGATCTGTTCTGCGCCGTTCAGTGATTCGGGCAGCGAAGCAAAGGTGAATTCGCGGTCGCCGTAGATCATAACGCCGGTGATTGCACCGTCCGACAGCATCCAGCCATTGGGATAAGCATTGTCGGCAATCAGCAGATTCCGGAACAGTCTGCCGTTGACGGGCAGTGCCTCTTTGCCGAAGACGAAACTGTCAGCCTTTACGCTGCCGCCGCTGAATTTGATATACAGACTGTGTTGACCGCTCAGCGTCGGGATTGTCCACGAAACCTGTTTCAGATTGGCAGCGCCTTCAAACTGCACGCTTGCGTCGGGCGTACCGGAAAGCGCATCCAGATAGAGCTCGATTTTTGTCTGTGTGCCTTCCAGAACCGCAGTCAGGGATTTCGCACCGCTGCCGAAATCAACCTTCTTGAACATGATGTAATCGCCGTCGTTGCAGGCGAGCCATTTGCCGTCTGTTGAAGCTCCCGCTGTTTTCTGTATATCAGCGGATTCTGCCTCAAGCGTTTCAAATGCGGAGATCGCCTTTGTTTGCTCGACATCGGTCGGCGAAAGCGTCACAACGCCCTCGGGGAATGCATTGACCGTCAGATCATTGATATAATATTCGATGTTCATATAGCCCTGTCCGCAGTAATCGCCGCGGTAATCCTCGGGATCATTCGGGTCAAGACCGCGCGCCAGCTCCCAGTCATCGTCCATGCCGTCGCGGTCCTTGTCGGTGATTTCCGGCGTATTGACCGCGGCAGGGTACTGATAGGTCACGCCGCATTTGATATTGTATTTTGAGAGATTTGCCTCGGAGCTGTCAAAGGCAGCCGTACCGCTGCACTGACCCGTTCCGTTCTTCGCATCCGCAGCACATTGCCGGTCGATTGCGGTGCGCTTGTCGGGCGAAATGCCGTTTCCGGCGAAGCTGATGACATGGTCATAGGCAGCCGCAGCGCTTTCGCAGGTTGCGGCAGTCGAGAGATTCTCGCCGTTGACGACCGTTTCAAACGGGTTATTGCTGTAGAGATCGTTTTTGCTGATGCCGATGCCGTCCTTGACGGTGACGCCTGCCCAGTTATCATTTGTGATCCCGTTGACAGAGCCGTCTTTATTGAACATGCGGTTGCCCTGACAGAAGACCTTGAAATTCTGCGGACTGGTCGTACTGTCCACATACATCCAGTGATAGCCGCCGGTCGTGGAATTTCCGGCTTTCAGCGTATTGTTGACATAGTTGAGATGCCCGATTGTGCCGTATGCGGTCTGATAGCCCCAGTCATAGATGATATTGTTCGTAAAATCGGCAGTTTTCTGCTGCGGAACCTTTCCGCGGAAATTGCGCGAGACATTGTGGATAATGAGATTATGGTCGAAGGTGAGCCAGCCGTTTCCGAGCATAATGCCGAAGCCGTGCAGACCTTTCTTGTGTCCGCCCCATGAATCCGCCGGACCGAGCACGGAATACTGCACGGTATAATATTCGTTATTGGAATAGAGTCCCCACTGTTCATCGGTTGTCCAGCCCATAGAGCAATGGTCGATGATTGAATTGGAGCCCTTTGCGCCGCCCCATGCGTCATTGCCGGAGCTGGTCGCGGCATAGGGACCGGGGCGCGAGCTGATAAAGCGGCAGATGATATTGTCGCCGGACATGCCCATTTTATAGTTTTTCAGCGTGATACCTGCGCCGCCGGGGGCAGTCTGACCGGCAACGGTCACATTGCTCTGGCAGAGGATATTGCCCTCAAGCTCGATTGTGCCGCTGACATCGAACACGACGATTCTGCCGGATTTGCTGACTGCATCACGGAAGGAGCCCTCGCCGCTGTCATTGAGATTGGTGACATGATAGACCTCGCCGCCTCTGCCGCCGGTTGCATATTTTCCGGCACCGACCGCGCCGGGAAACGCGAGGAGCTTTGCGGCTGCGGAGACATTCTGCGCTGCCGGAAGCATTCCGCCCGCAGCAGAGAGCAGAACAGTCAGTGCCGAGAGTACGGATAATGTTTTTTTATATTTCATTTGGATTACATCCTTTCCAAGATTTGAATTTCAGAAAAGAGCATCTGATTTATCGCCGTAAGCTGACGGAAACATGCTGCCTGAATGCTTTAGATCAATGGAACCGCGCATTGCGCGGCGCCTGAATTCATGATAACATAAAGCGCAGCATCCGTCAATTCCGTTTCTGCGTAGAATTATGTCAGATTGTGCTCAGTTCCGGAAACTGATGCGTCCGATTCTGAAATTTTTATGAAATCAGGCTGAAAACGGCGTATCTTTCACATAGATTTCACGCTGCCTGCGTATAATAACATCAACGCCTGCATCAGACCGCACATGAAATCTCGTGTGCAGATAAAAGATCTGATGCAGGCGTTTCCATTTTATTCGGGGGCTGCGGTCTGTTCATAGACCGAGCCGCTCAGCGTGTCGCTCGAATCGGGCGGCAGCAGAACGGGCGTGAATTTCAGTGTGCGCCGCGTTCCCTCATAATAGGTTGCAAGGTAGACTTTTCCGTCCAGGAAAACCATCGCGGCATCGCCCCAGTTGCTCTGATTGGTCCAGTCATAGGTCGAAGCATAGATATTGAGCAGATAGCTGCCCTCCTGCACTTCGCCGTCCGAGGTGAAGGTCAGCGTGCCGTCCGTGCGGAAGGACAGTGTTTCGTTGAGCTTGCCGTTTCTGGTTTTACTCAGCTTCCAGTCGCCGTAGAGTGCCGAGGTGACGTTTTCCGAAGCCGGCATATATGTATCCGTGGCAAGCAGGGCATTCTGCTCGTTGCTGCTGCACGTTGCAGTCTGCAAAACGGCTTCGCGCTCAGCAGTCATTGCCGTATATTCTCTGCGCAGAACACCGTTTTCCGGCTCGCCGATATCCGGCAGCACGGCGCAGATATATTCCTTGCCGGCGGAGCCGAGAATCAGGACGGGCACCGGCTCAGCAGCAGCCTCCTCTGCGGACCGGAATTCGATCCGGAAGAGCGAGCTGACAAATTCTGCACGCTCAAAGCATGCGAGGCAGTAGACCGTCGTGTCGCGGATGATAAAGCGCGATTCCCATGATTTCGGCAGGGTTATCGTGCATTCCCCGCCGTGGAATTCCCAGAGATAGCCTTCTTCGGTTTCACGCACGGTTGAGGACGCATCGGAAATCGGAACCTCCTGACCGTTGTGCAGCGTGATCATGATGTTCTCCGCATCGTCCGTTTTGTCCTTTTTTGTTGTTTCCGTCTGTTCGGTTTCCGTTTGTACAGTATCGCTCTGACCGGCAGCGGGTTCGCTGCTGTCCGGCTGATCTCCGCAGGCTGACAGGCAGCAGGCTGTGAGGCAGATGCCGGCACAGAATAACAGTTTCAGTTTCAATTCGGGGCTGCCTCCTTTCGGATGATTCATCAGCGAAATGAAAAGTGTATTATCAGTATAGCATGAAAATACAAATCTGTCAAGCATACACGGAATTTTTGTAAATATATATGATATTTTGTTGATATCATCTGCACCGGCGCACGGCTCACCCGATCAGCCTGCACAGTGCCGCAGCATCCTGCATATTGAGGATGCCGTCCTGATTGACGTCGGCAGCCTGCATGACCGTATCATCAAGCAGCATGCCGCTGCATTCGCAGAGGATACGGTTCAGCGTCCGGAGATCGTCCGGATTCAGCCTGCCGTCGCCGGTCAGATCGCCGGAAACGGGATTTGTCAGCGTATCTGCGGCAAAGCAGAGCCCGTATGTTTCGCAGTATGCCGCGATTCTGCCGTCCGGTGCGCCGTAGATCGTATGTGTTTCAGCGATTTTTGCGCGCAGTGCCGCATCTATGCCGCTGACGGAGATCGTTTCGCCGCTCTGCGGAACGGTCACCGTATCAGGAATCCGGATGCCGCCGCATGCATCATGCATCGCATCCGTGACAAGCGCCGTGCCGTCGTCCAGCAGCCGGAAACGGATGCCGTCCGTCTCCCAGACCTGCGCATTTTGCAGCGGAACGACTGCAATTTCGTAGATTTCATTTGCATCAAATTCCGTTGCAAGCGTCATTGTGACGCAGAGAATCTGCAAGACCTCATCTTCCCGCAGATCAAATTCCGTCTGGTTTTCCGGCATCAGCCTGCCTTCTGCATTATAGATGAATCCGCATGCACCGGAATCCTGCGGCATCGGCAGGATGCATTTGTATCTGCCGTCTGAGGGCGCAGCAAAGCGGAACAGCCGCAGCGTCCCGGGATAGCAGCGTGCCGCTGTCACGGGCAGATCAGCGGTCAGCGTGACCGTCGGCGGCATATCCTCCGGCAGCGCTTCCGGCGTCAGCGGACAGATCGCATAATCATAATCCAGCATGCCGCGGTAAATGCCGGTGCCGCGGAAGATGATCTCTGCAATGCCGGACTGCGCCTCGCCGCCGACGGCAAAGACCTCATAATCCGTGCCCTCGGTCAGCTTTGTATCCCCGTCATAGATTTCATATTCCGGTATGCCGGATTCTGCCGCGAGCCGCGAAGCCATGCGGACGGTGCAGTTTTCCAGCAGACGAAAGTCTGCCGTGAGCGAGAAGGGGAATTTGCCGGTCAGGGTCGGCGATTCCGCTGATACGAGTACATAGTATTCCGCATTCGGAATGACATCCGCAGTCATATGCAGTTCAAAGCAGCCCGTAAGCGATGCAGTCAGGTTGCCGTCTTGATCAAGAATCCGGATGCTGCCGGGGCGGTTGTCCGTCCGGCTGAAAATATACCGTTCATGCGCCGGAATCCAGCGATAGATGCAGGCTTCGCCGGGCACGCCGATTTCGGCTTCATGACTGCCCTCTGTCAGCAGCGGCGCGGCAGACTGCTCCGGCGGAAGAATCCGGAAGGTGAAGCTGCGCGTATCGTAATATCTGCCCGTGCCCTGAATGCGCAGGCGGTATCTGCCGATGTCGCTCAGCGGCTCCTCTGCGATGACGGTATAGTCGATTCCCTCATGCAGCAGTGTATCGCCGAGCCGCACCTGTGCATGCGGCGTCACCGGACTGCCGGTATAGAACGCATCGACTGCTTCCACATCCGCCATATAGACCGAAACAGCGTCCGTATGCAGCGTGAGAATCTGCTGCGCCGCAGGATTGCCCGATGCAGGCTGTTCGAGCGTCAGCAGATAGGAGCCGACCTCGAGCTCTGCCGGTTCACTGTCGGAAATACTGCATTCTCTCAGATCAAGAATTCCCTCGATTTTGCCGGAAACCGGCTCGCCGTTCTGTGTACGCAGCGAGAGCCGCGCATCCTGCGTCAGCGTAAAGAAATATTCCTGCGCATTGTGCACAAACGGTACATCCGCTGCAATGCGGCAGCGCGTTCCGTTCGTATCAATATTCGCAGCGATATACCCCTGCGGTGCAGCACCGGCAGCATCCGGCGAAATTGCGGCATGCCGTGCCGTACCGTTCATATCTGTACCGGCAGCTTTGGGCGCATTCTGTTCCGGAAACTGAAAATCTGCCAGACTGATCATGCCCCAGCCGAAGGAGGAATCGAAGCCTTCGCTGCCGAGGTCCGTGACATTTGCTTTGACGGCGTCATAGAGCTGCTGCCGTGTCAGAGACGGATCGCAGGAGAGCAGCATCGCATAGGCGGCAGCAACAAACGGCGTAGACATGCTCGTACCGCTGAGCATGCCGATTGTATCATGTGAACCGAGATAGGCACTGCTGATCAATGCACCGGGCGCGCAGAAGTCGATGCCTTCGCCGTAATTGCTGAATGCGGCAAGTGAAATGCTGTCCGGTTCTGGTGATGTCGTATCCACTGCAACCGCAGAAACCGTCACGCATTCAGGATTGCGCGCAGGATGATGATATTTTGCATCCTCATGTTCATTGCCTGCGGCAGCGATGCAGGAGATATCCGCAGCAGAAAGTGCCGCAATGCCTTCATCCAGCAGCCAGCTTTCGCCGTTTCCGCCGAGGCTCATGCTGACAATCCGCGCGCCCTGTTCCATTGCATACAGCATGCCGCAGTAGATGCCGGTATCGTAGCCGTAGCCGCGGTCACTCAGCACCTTGACCGGCAGAATTTTCACATTCTCCGGCGCGGTCTGCGCAATGATGCCTGCACAGTGCGTGCCGTGACCGTATGCATCCGAATAATCATCGGAATCATTGGTCACCATGGTGATGCCGCCCGCTGCGATGCGTCCCTGAAACCAGTCATGCGCTTCATAGAGACCGGTATCGAGCACCGCGACCGTGATTTCGGGCAATGATTCTTTCTCTGCAAGATACTGCGCATAAAACTGATCCGCACCGATGATGCCGACTGCCGGATCCTTGCTGTCAGCCGGAATCGCGCAGCACTGCATATCCGCATGATAAATCTGATCCGGCTGTACCTGCAAAACGCGGCTGTCCTCCTGATATCTCCGGTATGCAGCATATGCATCCGCCGGAGAATCATATTGCAGCACATGCAGCCCCTGCATTTCGGCAACGGTTTCCGCATGTGCCGTATGCGGCGGATTACCCTCACAGCGGAGAATCAGTCTGCCGCTTGCAAACGGCGCACGGACGGTCACGCCGTCTGCATCCTCTGTATATTCCATTCCGGTGCATGCCGCTGCGGAATCCGGCGCCAGTCCGGTATCTTCTGCAATCAGTTCGCCGTCACGCACGGTGAATCCGCCGTAGCTTTGCCCGACCGCAGTGCCGTCGCAGTAGAGCTGCTGCTCTGCACGGTCGAAGCGGAGCGTTTCAAAGGGCTCCTCCGGCAAAGAGAGTGACGCGAGCGACTGCATGAAAGACTGTATCTGCGCAGCATCGCCGCGCAGGCGGGAAGGCAGCGGGATTCTGTCTGCTGTGCCGCAGGTGAGCAGTGCGGCTGCGGTGAGTGCAAGGGCTTTTCTGAAATACTGCATAGGTATCCCTCCGGAGACTTGGTTCATTAGCCTCATTATAGCACAGCCCAAAACCAAAAGTCAACCTGCCCGCGCAGTGCGTGATTTCGCTTCTGCACCGAAGTGAGAACCATAAAAACATGCGATCATACTCGTCTGCGGTACATGGTCAGGCATACGATTGTGATGCAGGAGAGGGCTGCGCCGATTCGGGTGGCGGCGGAGAGCCGCCCCGATTGAACTGAGCAGCGAACTGTCAAGCATCATTACCGAAAGAAAGGCGAAGCAAAATGGAGCCGCACACGACGCGGGGAAGATACACCGTGAAATAACGGGGCAATTCTCGTCGGAACGGATATGTACATCTGGGGATTATGAAGCAGTCTGATGATGCAGCGGTACAGGTCTTGTACTGTCATTGCGCCGGAATGCGAAGGACAGCAGAACAAGTCCTGCAATGCCGCAGGCGATCTGTGCCGGAAAATGCGGCAGTGCCTCCTGCGGAACGAGATCAGAGAGAACAGCGATTGCCGCGGCAGGCGGAATTGTCAGACGGAATCCCTGCATCAGCGCATAAACCGCGAGCATCGTCAGCATTGCGGAAAGCCAGAGCGGTGCACCGAGCCGGACGCAGAGCAGGATTCGCAGCAGCGCGCCGGATGCGGCACATGCCGTCAGCAGCAGAATGACGCGCAGCGGTTCTCTGCGCGAAACGGCATCGGGCTTGCGGAATTCGGTGAACGCCACGAGCAGCGGCGGCGCAGCAAGAAAGGGCAGGTGCATTGTCTGCGAGAGCAGAATCCAGCCGCAGCCGATCACAGTGCCGCGCAGCAGATTCCGGTAGGCGTTCTGATCCGGCACCGGCAGCTTTTCAAAAGGTGTATCGCTGAGAATATGCAGCCGGATGAGCAGCTTCCGGCAGAGCAGAATCAGTGCTGTCAAAATCATTGCAGCAGCGATATAAACCGGTGATTCGGTATGCAGCAGCACCGGCAGAACAATCGCGGAGATCATCGGTGCAAAGGTTGTGCGCGAGTAGAAAAACAGCAGCTGTGCAATGAGAAACGCAAGGCACATCTGCGGCGCGGTTCCGAAGGGGCAGAGCCGGCTGATCAGTACGCCGAGTACCGCACAGACGGAGATTGACAGGAAAATGCGTTTGGAATCGGTGTTCCATGCGCGCTTCGGCGTCAGCAGGGCGCCCGCCGCGATTGCAGCGATTTCCGGAAAGATGATTTCGCGGTTATGCAGGTATTCCGCCGCCGCGGTCATGCCGCCGATCAGCAGCAGGGTCAGCAGCAGCGGCAGATGCTTTTTGCATTGCATGAATGCGTCACGCTCCGTATGATAAAAATAAAGAAAACCCACTCCGTCAGGAGTGGGTTTCAGAATGCGCCGGAAGGGATTCGAACCCCCGACCTACTGGTTCGTAGCCAGTTACTCTATCCAGCTGAGCTACCGGCGCATATTGCGGTCTGAACCGTCAACTCTGATATTATACCACATCCGGACGGGAATGTCAAGACCTTTTTCAAAAAAATTTGCATCCCGAAAAACAACGTAGATTCTGTACGGACAAGCGGTGACAATCCTGCATAAAAATGTGAAAATCAAACTAGACAAGTTTCGTATGCTATGGTATAATGAGGATAATGCGTGGGGGCGCAGTATTATTCAGATTGAATCCGGGAAATGGAAAAAGGGAGGATTCTGTATGAATCAACGAAAAAACAAAGGCAGGCTTGCAGCGTTCTGTACCGCGGCGGTGCTGCTTTCGGCGGCGGTACCGGCGATGCCTGCACAGGCTGCCGCAACACTGACTGTCGGCAAAAACGGTACCTATAAAACCGTCGGAGAAGCGGTCAGTGCAGCAGCGAAGCTGAATCCGTCCAGCGAGGGCAGCCGCGTGACGATTGCGATTGAGCCGGGAACATACCGCGAGCAGCTGCTGATCAATACGCCGTATCTGACCTTTACAAACAGCAATCCGTCCGGCGGAGAGGTTCTGCTGACATGGTATTACGGCATCGGCTACAAGTATTATTCCGCAGATGACAACGGCTATTACAGTGCGCAGAAGGCGGCTGCAAAGAGCGGCAAGCATATCGCGTCGCGCTGGGGAACGGCGGTGCGTCTGCAAAGCGGCGCAAAGAACTTCCGTGCGGAGAATATTACCTTTGAAAACAGCTTCAATCGGTATATGACGAATGAGGAGCTTGCGGACGGCGTCGAACCGACCGGCGAAACACTGACGGTGCAGCGCCGGAACGGTCTGGATGTCAAGGCGAAATCCGCGACGGAGCGTGCCGCGGCACTGTGCGTCGAGGCAGATAACTGTGAATTCTACAAGTGTCAGTTCCTGAGCAGTCAGGATACGCTTTATACAGCGTCGCGCGCATATTTCAAGGAGTGCAGAATTCAGGGCAATACAGACTATATCTTCGGCAGCGGCGATGTGGTCTTTGATGCCTGCGAACTCTGCTTCGGCGGCTATTCCGACAATGCGGTCGGCGGCTATATCACCGCAGCACGCCAGCAGACAAACGGCTATCTCTTCTGGGAATGCAATGTCACAGCGGCGGCAGGGATGAAGGTCGGCTCCGGCTGCTTCGGCAGACCGTGGAAGGATACGGCGCATGTCCTTTTCTATAACACGAAGCTGCAATATGAGAGTATTATCTCATCGGCAGGCTGGACGAGCATGAGCGGCGTCGGACCGGAACAGGCGACCTTCCGCGAATACAATACGAAGACGATGAACGGCGGCAATGTCAATACCGGCGGCAGAGTCCGCGGCACGGTGCTTTCGTCCTGCAATGCCACGCGGGAGCAGTATCTCAGCGGCTGGACGCCCTATTATATGAACTATAACGGCACGGTCGAGCGCAAGGCAGCCAAAATCGACGCTGCGAATGCGTATTATATCCGGAATGTGGGCAGCGGTCTGTATCTCGGTACCGAAGGCGCGGTGAAGGACGGCGCAAATCTCGTTCAGACCGGTAAGGAAAATGCGCTGGTCTGGGTGCCGGAGGCGGTCAACGGCTATTATATGCTTTATGCCGATACGGTTGAGGGCGATTATTTCAACGAGAGCTATTATCTGCTTGATGTGGACGGCGGCAGCAGCGAAAACGGCGCAAATATCTCAATCCGCAAGGATGCATCTGCTGATCTGATTGCATTTTATACCGCGGGCGACGGCATCTATGAGCTGCGTACCAAGGTGACGGGCGACAAGGGCTGCATCGCGGTGGACGGCGACAAAAATGACGCAGGCGCGAATATTCTGCAATGGGAAAACAACGGCGAAGCCGGTCAGCAGTGGGAGCTGGAGGTCGTGGACCGTCCGCTGAAGGGCGAGCTGATCCGCACGATGACGGTGCTGGACAAGGAGCATATCACGAGCTGGGCGCTTGTGTATCCTGTGCAGAACGGCATTGCGCTGTTCGGTGACCGCGCATACCAGATCAACAATCTTCCGGCGGAAATGTCCGGCGCGGAGCTGATCCGTACCGCCTGTGATGCCAAGGCAGTGAATACCGATCTGGCGGAGATTACTGCTGCAAAGCCGGTGACGGTCGCGGTTGCGCTGGATGCGCGCGTGAATCCGGCTCCGGCATGGCTCAGCGGCTGGCAGCAGTCCGCAATGACCGTAGACAGCAGCAACGGAGAGCATTTTGTCTGCTATACGAAGAATCTGGATGCCGGCGAAAAGCTGACGCTCGGCTCGAACGGTACGGCTTCCAACTGTGTCAATTATGTCGCATTTGCGATTCCGAAGCCCGAGGAGACCACCACAACGACTACTGCAACGACAACCACCGAAATTACAACAACGACTACCACAACCGAAGAAACCACCGTAACCACGGAGGAAACGACAGCAGAAACGACAGCAGTTTCTTCGCAGACGGGTCAGAAAACCAAGACCGGCGATGTGAATTGCAGCGGTACTGTGGACGTTTCGGATGCGGTTCTGCTGGCGCGGTTTGTCGCGGAGGATGCCGGTGCCGAGCTCAGCGCGTCCGGCAAGGCGAATGCCGAATGCGACGGTGACGGCGAGCTGACCGGCAATGATACGATCCGCATTTTGCAGCATATTGCGAAAATCAATCTGTTTGAGGATTAACGAAAATCCGCGGAATACAGCGCAGCAGTCTGTATTCCGCGGATGATTATACTGTCCGGAATGCAGCGAAGAAAGCAGGATTGTTGAGCTCTGACCAGCTCCCGACCGTCCGGCTGCATACGGCACTGAGTGCTGCCCAGTCTGCCTGTGCCGATGCATCGCGGAAGCCGATTGTGCAGAATCCGGCGGCAGCAGCGGTCTCTGCGGCATAGAGCGCGTCCTCAATCACAACGGTTTCCGCAGGGGCTGTACCGAGCAGTTTTGCGGTCTCGAAGTAGATATCCGGCGCATGCTTTCCTTCGGTGCCGGAATCCGGCGTCAGGATGCAGCGGAAATACTGCCGGATGCCGAGCCGTTTCAGCGCGGCATCGAGCAGTGCAGGATAGGTTACGCTGGCAATCGCGCAGGGGATTTTATGCAGCGCGGCAGCTTCGATGAATTCCTTTGCACCTGTTTTCAGCGGCAGCTTTTCCTGATAGGCTTCGGCTGCGAGCTGCTCGATGCGTTCTTTGACCTGCTCCGGCGTCATCGGCAGCCGGAAACGCTCGACGAAATATGCCGAGGACGTATCAACGGTCATTTTCTTGACGATCTCAGAGATATCGTCCGGCGGCTCGATGCCGTTTTCGCGCAGGAATCTGCGGTCGAGCTGCTGCCACATGCCCATAGAATCGAGCAGCGTGCCGTCCATATCAAATATGATGCTTTTGTATTGCATTTTCATCCCCCGTATATTCGATCACTTTGCATAAAACATGAGCGCTTGGCTCCTTTTCAGAACGGGGTCAAGCGCTCAAATTATTATTATGTTAGCTTCGCCGTCATGTCCGGCGCGGAGCCCCGCTGCCGGAAACAAGTATACTAAAAGATACGCACAACGCCTCCGGACAGCTTTAGATCAATGGAGGCGGGCACTGCCCGCTACATTTCGCTGCGGTTGGAGAGGGCGCGGTAGAGGGTGACCTCATCCGTATACTCAATGACGCCGCCGACCGGAAGACCGAATGCGAGCCTTGTGACGCGGACGCCGAGCGGCTTGCAGAGACGCGAAAGGTACATCGCGGTTGCCTCGCCCTCGACGCTCGGATTTGTTGCCATAATCAGCTCTTCGATGCCGCCCGCCTGAATCCGTTTCAGCAGCTCGGCGACGCGCAGCTGTTCCGCGCCGATGCCGTCGAGCGGTGAGATCAGCCCGTGCAGCACATGATACAGCCCGTGATACTCATGGGTGCGTTCGATTGCAGCGACATCCTTCGGACCCTCCACGACACAGATTGTCGTGCGGTCGCGCTTGGGATTGTCGCAGATGCTGCAAACCGGCTGCTCGGTGAGATTCTGACAGACGGGGCAGTCATGAATCTGATGCTTTGCGTTGAGGATTGCCTCTGCGAATGCAGCGGCTTCCTCCTCGGGCATTTCCATGACCGCATATGCAAGGCGCTGCGCGGTTTTCATTCCGATACCGGGCAGCGCTGCGAATTTTTCAGCTAAGACAACAAGCGGCAGTGCGCTGAAATCCTCCATGGGAAATCAGAACAGACCGGGCAGTGCGACACCGCCGGTGATCTTGCTCATCTCGTTCTCGGTGGTCTCCTCGATATTGTTGACAGCCTCGTTGACTGCGCTGATGATGAGGTCCTGGAGCATTTCGATATCCTCCGGATCAACGACCTCCTTCTTCAGCTCAATGGACTGGAGGGTCTTTTTACCGGTCAGCGTGACGTTGACTGCGCCGCCGCCTGCGGTTGCAGTGAATGTACGCTGTTCGATGTCTTCCTGCAATGCAGTGATCTGATCCTGCATTTTGCGTGCCTGGTGGATCATGGAGTTCATGTCCTGGCCGCCGCCCTGAAACTGCTTCGGTACTCTGGATTTCATAAGAATTCTCCTATCATTTTTCAAAAATTTCTATCTGACAAGCCGCATATTGCAGCAATATCATGCAAATTAAACGCTGCTGTTTTCCTGCTCGCCGGTGCGGATGCCCTGTTCGCGGGCACGCTGCAAGAGCATGTCGGCAGGCGCATTGGTCTGCTCGGATTCGCCCTCAATCGCCTTATAGCGAAGCTGATAGCGCTTGCCGAGCACCTGTTCCGCAGCATCCAGCAGCATTTCGGAATCCTGCTGACGGAACAGCCGCTTGAAGAGCGAATTGCGCACCATGATCAGCAGAAGCCCTTTTTCCTCATAGGTATACGCATTGGAATTTTCGAGCAATCCGGCAATGGTCGGAGCAAGATCGTAGAACCGTTCCAGAACCGCCGCCCAGTTTTTCAGCGGCAGGAACTGTTTGGCATCGGGCTTGCCTTCCATTTGCAGATTCTGCGCCGGAATATTGCCTGATGCAGCAGGCTTTTTCGGCGGCGGCTGGGGGAGCGGCATGGCTGCCGGAATCCCGTTCTGCCGGAGCGCCTGCAACTGCTGTTCAAGCGCAGCGATGCGGTTATTGAGCGCTTTGAGCTCGCCGGTCTGCTGCTGATAGTCGGTGCAGAGGCGGATCAGCGTCATTTCAAGCTCCATGCGGCGGTTGCCTGCGCGCGTCATGCGGTCGCAGCACTGCCGGACGGCAGTGAGCGCCTCCAGCACGGCAGGGAGCGTATACATCGCGGAAATCTCCTGTAGCTGTGCCAGCTCATCTGGCATGACATCGACCAACGAAGGATCCTTCGGCGCAGTTTTCAGCAGCATAATGCTGCGGAGCTGCTGCGAAATCTCGTCCGCAAAGCGTGTCATATCCTTGGACTGCTGATAGAGCAGATCAATCCGTTCGAGCGCATCTGCTGCATTTTTTGATGCAATGGCACGCAGGATGACATAAACGGATTCCGTGCCAGCGACACCGACCGCTTCTTCGACGGTTGCCGTGTCGATATCATCAGAGATTCCGGCACACTGATCGAGCAGACTCAGCGCATCACGCATACCGCCGTCGGAAAGCATTGCAATGCGGTGCGCAGCGGCGCCGGAGATGCCGAATGACTCATGCTCGGAAATATACTGGATTCTTCCGGCGATATCGGCAGGCAGAATCCGGCGGAAATCGAATCGCTGACAGCGCGAGAGAATGGTTGCGGGAACCTTGTGAATCTCGGTTGTTGCGAAGACGAATTTGACGTATTCAGGCGGTTCCTCGATGATTTTCAGCAGGGCGTTGAATGCGCCGGGCGACATCATATGAACCTCGTCGATGACGTAGACCTTATATTTGCACCGGACGGGCAGATAGACTGCGTTTTCGCGCAGGCTGCGAACCTCCTCGACACCGTTGTTCGAGGCACCGTCGATCTCGATGATATCGGTCAGCGTACCGGCTTCGGCATCGCGGCAGATTTCGCATTCGAGACAGGGGTTCCCGTCCTTGGGATTGAGACAGTTGACCGCCTTTGCAAAGATGCGCGCACAGGTTGTCTTACCGGTGCCGCGCGATCCGGTGAACAGATAGGCATGGGCGGTTTTCTCATGCATGATCTGATTTTTCAGCGTGCGCGTGATATGCGGCTGCGCAACGATATCCTCGAAGGTCTGCGGCCGCCATTTGCGGTAGAGCGCCTCATATGCTGCCAAAGCCTCTCACGCTCCTTTAGCTTTCAGATTCTGCTGCTTTCTTCGGTTCCGGATGTGCGCCGGTTTTCTCCGACCATTCCGGATGCGCGTCGAGCATCAGGCGCTTGGTTTCCTCATAGTATTTGCGGAAGCTGACCGCATTGTCCAGACGGTTGACCAGCGCTTTATAGTGATAATCCTGCGCCGCGGCAAAATCGCCCTTTTGCAGGGAGGCGATCGCCATGCCGCCGAGCGCAAACGCATAATTCTGTTTCTGATCTATGGATTTGCGGAACCATTCCTCCGCCTGCTCCGGCTGCTTCTGCTTGATATAGAGATAGCCGATGTCAGTATACAAGAAGTAAAATTCCTTCGGCGGATCGTGTTCGAGCAGGTCCTGAAACAGGGTAAGGCTGTTTGAAAAGTCGCCGCATTCGGAGCAGCTTCTTGCTTCAAAGAGTTTTGCAAACGGTTCGGAGAAGCCGTTTTCGCGTGCCTTCCGATAATAGGTGACTGCATTCGAGGGACAGTCGAGCATCTGATAACAGCGCCCGAGATAAAAGGCAAGCACACCTGTTTCGGAAACGGTCAGCTCAAATTCATCCTGCACTGCGAGGAAATATTCAAGTGCCTCGCGCGGACGGTCCGCAGCATATGCCTCCATACCGGCGCAGAACAGCTTGTCCTGTCTGCGGAAGCCGCCGAAATTTTTGCCGATCAGCTGTTCATCCGAACGCAGGACAGCGTGGATCATTTCCTTATAGTGCAGCACGCAGGTGACCAAATATGCGGTCAGATAGCAGGCAAGCAGGAGCCGCAGGTACATCAGCGGCATGAGCGTGTCATTGTGCGGCGTACCGCGCAGGACAAAGGAACCGATCAGAATGCCATAGATGAGCAAGCCGGGCAGACCTGCCTGAAATGCGAGCTTACCGAGCTGTTTTGTATATTTTCGGAGTCTGTCGCCCATATGCGCCTCCGATCCGGCTGACAGCCTGACAAAAAAATTCCGGAGCATAGGTGTGCAGGCTGACTGCGGCACGCCCAGCGATCCGCTTAATGCTGCTCGGTTCCCCGCCTGACATGGTTCACGGTGCTTAGCTGCACAGGGCCCGCACACCTATAATCCGGAATTTCCAGATATTTCTTGCTGACTGAGGGATGCCCCGCAATCTGGTAACATTATACCACATTTCTTTATGAATTTCAAGGGGTAAATTGTGTTTTCTGATAATTTTTGCAATTTGAAGAATTTCCTCTTGACTTTTTCGTAACTTTGTGCTATAATAGCAAGGCAGTCAGAAAACGGGAGGCTGCTGAAAACCGCATAACGAGGTGTGGCTCAGTTTGGTAGAGCGCTGCGTTCGGGACGCAGAGGCCGCAGGTTCAAGTCCTGTCACCTCGACCACCTTTTTAACGCGATATAGGTTGTAAATCGAAGGGTTTACGACCTATTTGGCGTATCCATACCATAAAGGTATATTTTGATTGCCGGTGGTTTGCACTTTGCAGGAGTATATTTTCCTTCCGCTACTGTTCCTTTGCGGCACGGCTCACATAAAAGTTGCTACTAGTAGCAACTTCCCTTCCTCTAGCAAACATGAGGGTTGATCCGGAAATCGGACAGGGATGTGTCTTGGCACGTTCGACCGTAAGCGAAAATCCGTCAATCAAAATGTATTCCGTTGTCAATGTACTGTATACCGAAAGACCGTCAAACCTTAACGGTATAAGTGCTGGGTATAAAGCAAGCCCAATCAGTCCAGATGCTGCAAACAACGAACTGAAAGGGCTTGACAATACTATTAAATCGTGTTATAATGGAAACACGCTATAGCCATCTCGCTAAGTCAGTAGGTGTTGTGGCACCGTTCTGATTATGGGGTGTAGTCGAACGCCAATTCGTCTGCGCCCCGTGGGGTGCTTTATTAGCACTGAATCTATTATAGCACATTTCGTGTTGCCTGTCAATAGATAATTGAAAAAAATTTACATCCTTTGAATCGCTCGATTTCAAAGGATTTTTTCATAGTTTCAAAGGAAGGAATTGATATAATGAACGATACTAAACATGTTGCAAAATCAATAGGTGCTGGTATTTGCTGCATTTTGTGTATTACCGTAATTGTTCTTTTTATATATGGTGTAAGCAAAACGCAATTATCATCAGCGTCGGAATCTTACCAGATCTCGGATAATGCTATTCTAAATGGCTTCTATCAGTGCTTGGTAAACGGCGTTGTTTTTGATCGTTTCTTTTATATATTCGGTTTAGCTGCGCTTTTGTGCGAGATTCTTTTCTCAAAGCCATTGGTGTTTCTTTTTTCTCAGTTACCGCTTGGACATGTTTACGACTCTGATGCTGCCAAACCAATGACGATAAAAACCCGGCTCGTTCCTGCATTTTTAATTGGTATTGCATCAGTCATAAACATTTTTTATTCAGAATTCAAGCCAGAATCCTTTGCACAAAACGCAAAAGTGCTTAACTGGATTCTATTTGCTGTTATTGGATTATCCTTTGTTGCTCAACTTGTTATCTTGCTTTCTCAGGGCGGCATTTGGAGATGCTTAGTGTCCGGCGGTTTGTTAATTGCGGCAAATGTCAGTATCGGAACATTATTTGGAATGCTTGCAGCTTTCCTGTGCGTAGCTTTCGTAGGGCTTGTATTCGCTCTTGGATTTATACTTCTTGGGATCGTTGCTTTTTGCATTCTATCGAAAACAATGGGATAACAGTCTATTCCTGCGGATGTATACTGTCCGCAGGAATTTTTATTGACGAACATACAGTGCTAATCTGAAAAAGAAAACCGGTGAGATCGTCACCGGCTAAAGAAATAGTGTATTGCGGAGAATGGCTCAGATGAGTTGCTACTAGTAGCAACTTTTGAATTGACTTAGATAATCGTATTATACCACGTTTGAGATCGGTTGTCAATTACTGTATGTGAAAGATCACTCGTTTTCTTCGTCATGCTCTTGCTTCAAAAGTAGTAGTTTCGCGTGTTCTAGCAACTTCTCTTTGTTTTCTGCTGACAAGCGTCCGATAACGCGATCTATCTGTTCAGCCTTCCAGTCAACTCTGGTTCCGATCAGATAATCAGTTGAACAGTTGAAATACAGAGACATTTTTATAATCGAATCCACACTTGGCATAGTCCCGCCTTGTGTCCATCCTAATAAGTCCCCAACAATATCTAATGAGTTTTCATAGGTTTTCTTCCATTGAGAAATAGTAGCCGCAGACACCCCAATTTTTCGACTTATTTCTTTAGCATTAACGTGCCATGAGCGACATAGATCCTCAAATCTAGGATAAAACCCACACCATTCTTTATAAACATCATCAGTTCTTGACACAATCTATTCCCTCCCCATTTCAGTCATCCAAAAGTTGCTACTAGTAGCAACTTTTATTGAAATACATCGGATTGAACTGTAATATCCTCGCTTTCTGCTGGTTCTGCTCCCGGACGCTGCATCTTCATTTTATTATATGCAGCAAGACTTTGCGCGCGTTGAATCAATAGCTGCTGCTGCATAGGTGTCAGCTCGTCCCAACACTCAGCGAGTTCTGTTATAGATTGCGGCTTAACGCTCACGCTTTACACTTCCTTCCGAAAAGTTGCTACTAGTAGCAACTTTTATGTTTTTGACTTCTCAGCGCATAGCTTGCAAACACCAACATTCTTCTGCTTATAATCAACAGGTAATACCGCAAAAGCATCCTTTGATTTTGGTCTTTTACACACCTGACAGACGCAAACACGAATACCAGTACGAGCATCCAGAACGATCTTCGATTCATCCGCTATGCTTTGATACGTCATATCTTCTGTGGATAGACGCACCGTTTCGACATAAGGCTTGAACGGAGTTCGCGCTGGAATTTGATGAGGAACAGCCGTTACTGCCGGTTTGCTGGCATAAGATGCCTTGTTATATATAGTTGTCGGATTATTCTGCACACGATCTTTCTGTTTTTGCTTTTCCTGCTCACATAGCGCTGCTGATGCTTCAATTATCTTTTGCCGCTTTTCGGCGCTTAAAGGAATATATTGTTTCCACCTGAAAAGAAAAACATCATTCAAAATCGTGCCAATTTCTTTTTTACATAAATCTGCAAATGTTTTCTGACTCAAATCGAGAAGTAAAGTCGGAAAGTTCTCATACGCTGTTCTGGTCGAAGTTTTGCAGATCGTAGCAGGCGGCACAACACGCAGAGCTAGCGTGTTATCTCCTTTTTTACAGAGCATTGCAACCGGATAACCGTTTTGAGATTGAATGATCTCTACCGAATCAAAGCTGCGTTTTTTTGGATTGCGTTTGCCTATTTCGAGAGTAACCCGTTTATCGAAGTCCTGTTCTGTTATCGGGACAATAAACGGATACGGGAAATACACAGGCTGATCGCACTTCCATTCCGCTGCTGGATAGCAGATCTCGCCGCCTGTCGTTAAATAATCACAAATCAGCATAAACAATCCGTTCATGTTTGCTTTTTCAATATCGCAGCCTTCTCCGCTGTGTGCAAAATGAGGCGCATTCTTTTTTCCAAGATTCCGCGCAATAAAGTCAGCACCACAAAACGTGCATTTGCAATTACACTTTAGTCCATTCTCTGAATCAGACAAATCAGTAATAGACAGCGTTTCGCCGGTATCCTTCTTTATGCCGTAAATGTTTTTTACGCTCATGCTGAACCTCGCAAGGCTGAAAAGATGCTATTAGTAGCAACTTTTCATGATTCAAAATGAATAGAAAACTGCTCTGCTTCCTGCAAAGCTACATACAACGGACCACAGTCATCATGACTTGCCGAACCTATAACCATTCCGGAAATCCTAATGGTCTGTCCTTTTGTCAGTTTCTCCGCACCGCTGTTCAGTCGAGCCGTAAAATGGAAATCACTTCTTTCACTTGATCTGATAATATTAGTGCGCACAATATATACTTGAGTGATCTCCGCTTTAGCACGGAACAGCCCTTTAACAGTAGTTTTCTTTGTGATTAAGGAAACATCTGTAACAGAACAGCTGTCGTTAATCTCAAACGGCTTTGTACTGAACCCATATCCATTAAATGTCACTCCGTGTTCTTTTGTAAATCCATTTTCAAGGGCTTCTCTTTGCACAGCGGTGCATTTTTCTTTCTGTTCAGTATAAAGTGCATCGAGTTCTTCCATCTTCTTGAATGCATCTTCTAAGGTCATAACACAAGCCCCCTTATTATTGTTCTTATATCTCCTTATACTCCGGCATCTGTTCCAGCAAATCCTGTGTCCGGATGCTCAGATCAATGATCGAGATCAAGAGATTGAAGATATATTTCTCGTCACCGTAGGTATTCGGATCATCGGTAATGCCGCTGTCCTTGTCGGTCTTGATGCGATAGCTCTCCATGATCCACTCAATCGCAGAGCGACCGTTGACAACATACTCATACGCACGCTCCGGAATGCCGCTGATCGTGATGTACGGATTGAAGATGATCGTATCCTTCTTCTTGTCCTTGCCGTCTTTCGCAAACTTAATCTGTGACACTGTGTAGTCCTCTTTGCTCATGGTGACGGTCAGACCAAGCGCAGCCGGATCGATAATTCTCTCATAGCCAAGATGCAGCTCTGCAAGCTGTCTGCCGATCTTGACATACTCAAAGAAGCCTTCCAGCATCGGAATACGCGGCATCTCTTTGGAAAGGTTGTCAGCGTAGTTCTCGATGTACTGCTTGCTTTGCAAGACGGCATACAGGTAATAGAAAATGTCCTCTTTCGTGACCTTGCTGCCGTACATATCCTGAAACTTCTTCAAAGCTGTGTCCGAAAGTGCGTATCTCCGCTTGTATTTCGGAGAGTTATCCGATGCATCGCCAAACAGCGATCCCAAGAAGCCTTCGTCTGCTTTAGCTTCCTCTTTGTCATACATATATAGTGGAAAAGACTCAGAATTCTCCATAAGATGCTGATCTTGAATACAATCTGTGATAAGAACCGAGAAAGATTTTTTGAGAGGAGCACTTGAAACGCAGATAACTAAGTTTATACTATCTTCCAGTGGATATATCTTGTCCCACTTGGAAGGATATTCGATCAGTTTTTTGTTATAAACCATAGTTTTCTTGCAGAATGGACGATAGTGAACTAACCTCGTATTGTCATCACATACTATAGGCTCTTTTTTGCAAAATAATCTGGTAAGACCTCTTGACCAACTTATTCTATGCGGATCTGTGGTTCTTGTGTTAATAAGAAATGTCTCACTTGATTTTTCATCAATCATAGCAGGGCTTTTTTCTTTTAGTTCAGTTAATGCAGCGAAGCACCGAAGCATTTCCGAATTATATGTCTCTATCATTTGGCGAATGTTATCTAGAGCGACCGATTTTGAAAAATTCACCATCCATACATCACGATTACTTGCAATTCCAATAGAATAATTCTCAGAGAAAATGCTATCTTCTCGGCGATTCCTTTTTGAATTTATTGAAATAAAAAATGAAAAAGATTGGTTACGTTGATTAAGCCAGTCATGATTTTCATTTGGCGTTATGTAGCTCCATTTAATTCCTCGAATATCGCCAAACCCTGACACAATCGCAAGTTTTTCTTCTCTTGAAAGATAGTCACCTATATCATGATACCGAACGAACCCTTCATGCTTTGCGCCTTTTTTTCTGACTAAAATCGTAATTGCAACAGGGGTTCTTGAACCCTCGCCAAAGACATTTCCTTTTTCTTTTCTGCGCTGCTCGCCACTTGTGCGCGCATTACCGCGGAGATTAAACACATAAACGGAATTAAAATCTTCAAGCAGGCACTGACGGAAGCCGTCAAATGCCACGCTGTCCAGATATGCGCCGTTTGTAACAAAGCCAATCACACCATTGTCGCCAAGACGGTCTGTTGCCCAGCGGAACGCCTTAATATAGGTATCATAAGCGGCACGGGTATTGTTTGCTTTGGATTTTGCACCGTAAGTGGTAGCAATCGTACTGTCAAGATGTTCATATGAAGTGTTCTGGTTATTGTCATTTCCCGTTTTTTGTCCGACAGAATAGGGAGGATTGCCAATGATAACTGTAATTGGCTGACCGAGCTGACGATTTGCACGGGCAGAATTCTCCGAGAACAGACCAAGTATTTGCGATGCACCCTCAGTTTCTTTCTTCTTTTGCCGTTCAGTCATCGCAAAGGTATCCGTCAGAACAATGCCCTCAAACGGGATATATTCCGTAGACTTCGCAATATCATGGAATGTTTCTTCGATGTTCACGCACGCGATATAGTACGCCAGCAGAACGATCTCATTTGCGTGAATCTCATTGGTGTACTTGTAAAGCAGCCGATCAGGACGAATCAGACCGCTACGCAAAAGCTGGACGATGAATGTTCCCGTGCCGGTAAACGGATCGAGGATATGCACACCGTCATCGTTGATGCTGCTGCCGAATTTGTCCTGCAATACAGCTTCTACTGATTGAAGAATAAAGTTGACAACCTCAACCGGCGTATAGACGATACCCAGCTTTTCGACTTGCTTTTTCAACGCATGACGGAAGAATTGCTCGTAAAGCTCGATCACAACGCGCTGCTTGCCCTCTGCGTTATCAATGCCCTTTGCACGCTGCTGGACGCTTGCATAGAATTTATCCAGCGTTTCCTGCTCTTTGTCAAGAGCTTTTTCGTCCAGAATATCGAGCATATCCTGCATGATGATCGAAACAGGATTGCTCTTGATGAATTCGTAATTCTCAAACAGCGCATCGAACACCGGCTTTGTAATCATGTGTTCGGCAAGCATTTCGATAGCATCCGCCTGTGTGATTGACGAATTCAGGTTTGCGCGGAGAGCTTCGAGAAATTCTTTGAATTTTGGAGCGATTGTCGGCTGCTTAATCAGCAGCTTGATTTCCTCAATGTGCCGGTTCGCAATGTCAGCAATATCCTTTGCCCATGTTTCCCAATACCGGCGAGAGCCGCACTTCTTGACAATCTTCGCGTAAACGGCATCTTTCCATTCTTGCAGCCGTCCAAGCGGAAGCGAAAGCTGCTGATAGCCGTTACCGGTTTCACCGGGTTCTCTGCCAGTCACACCGATGATTGATATGTTGTCCGGCTTGTTCTTATTCAGGTCAATTTTATTGATTGTATCGTTGAATCGGTCATCATGCGCACGCAGAGCTTGCAGCACATCCCATACGATCTTGTATTTATCATTATTACCTAGTGCGGTTTCAGGTTCTTCACCGGCAGGAATTCCAATCGGCAGGATAATATAACCAAACTTCTTACCATCAGACTTACGCATGACGCGCCCGACCGACTGAATAATATCGACAATCGAATTGCGTGGATTCAGGAACATAACGGCATCCAGAGCCGGAACATCAATGCCTTCGGACAGGCAGCGTGCATTCGACAGAACGCGGCACTCTCCGTCCGGGATCGGTGCTTTCAGCCATTCAATACGGCTTTTTCTAAAAAGAACATTGCACTTGCCGTCCACATGATCGAGATCGACGTTAATAAGAGATTCGTCGTAACTTCCGGCTTTCAGCTCGTCCTCGATCTGTCTGAAAAGAGAAACAAACTGCTGCGAATTCTTGATGCTGCTGCAAAACGCAACGGCACGCTTCATCGGCGCGGGATCATTGGCAAAGTATTCTTCCTCTCCCTCAAACACCGTGCGTTTCGACAGACCGTTATAGCAGCCAAGAATCTTTGCGGCGTCTGGCAGTTGAAGCTCACTGTTCTTATCGGTAATTAGCCGCTGCAATGCTTTATTCGCATAGGCTTCATCGACAGCAAGGACAAGCACCTTATAATCAGTCAGTAAACCTTGTGCTACGGCATCGGCAAAGCCGAGCCGGTGCAGTTCCTTGCCATAAATGTTTTCATCGTCCATCGAGCAAATCACGGCACTTGCCTGATTTGCTTTGTTTTTGCTTTCATCACCGTAAATGCGCGGTGTAGCTGTCATATACAGACGCTTCTTCGCCTGAATGTAGTTATTATCATGCACACGAACAAACGCACTCTCATCGTCACCGGCAAGAGTTACGCCGGTTGTGCGGTGCGCTTCATCGCATATTACAAGGTCAAATTCAATTCCGCTTTTCTTCTGAAACTGCGAAATGACCTCGATAGACTGATAAGTTGAGAAGAAAAGACTAAGCTGCTGGTCGGCAGTTGCGCCCTTATGGTGAGCAATCAACTTGTCAATGTCAGTAGTTGCCGGAATTACGGTATCAGCAGCACGATTGGGATTATCATCATTCTTGCTTGCTTTCGGATCTGAGCAGACTGCATAGACGCGGTTCGGATACGCGCACTGTGCCGTCCATTCGACTAGCGTCTGGTTCAGCAGCGAAATAGACGGGACAAGAAACAGCACATTGCCCTTGCCCTGTGTCATTGCTTCCATGATTTTCAGGGCAGTATAGGTTTTTCCTGTTCCACAAGCCATAATCAGCTTGCCACGATCCGCCGTCTGGAAGCCGGACAGCACATCTGAAAGAGCAAGTTTCTGATGTGGACGAATGGTTTTCTTTGAGATCTTCATAGTCGAGAGATCGTTCAGGCTGAACTTCTCCCAATCAATGCCAGACTCCTTAAAATCGCGCAGCCTGATACGATTGACAGGCGGCTTTTGACCGTTGATCGTGTCCTCTGCGGTAGAAGTCCACTTATCAGTTGTAGAAATGATAATGCGCTCGGTAAAGCGTACATCCTTTCCGTTCACATCGAACGACTTACCGGAAGCTGAAATGAAGGTGTCCACATCTTCCTTTGACACAGAATTATCTTTGCTATAAAACTTGCACTGAATTGCCACATACTCGTCAAAATCTTTCTTTCTGGCAACCAGATCAATGCCATAATCATGCTTCCCGCCATTATAAGGAAATTCTGACCACAGCCATACGTTTTCAAACATCGTAGAATACGGCGGCTGAACAGTTAGGAACCGCTGTATAAATTCTTCAAATAACGTTCCTTTTGCACTCTTGCTGTTTGCCTTTGCTTCCATTTCTTGCAGGATTTCTTCAAATGTATGTGACATAGTATCCTCCTAGAAGTGCTACTAGTAGCAACTTAATATTATAATGTAGGCTTTAATCCACTTGGTTTCGTTGGGGGAAGGTCTTTTAGCGTTACTCGATCATAAAAACCGCCGTATTCGTCCAATTCACATTTGTATTTATCTCCCAATACTTCTTGAAAGGCAAGATATAGCGCATCGTAATGCTCTGTACTTTCTGGAGAATCGTACCCAATTTCAGCTAAAACTAGTGTATCCAACAAATCTGGATATCTTGTACAGTCTGTTTGTTCACAGTATCCTTTTGAATCAATTTTAACCCACTGAACTTTCATCGCTCCGCCACGAAAGTGGATACTCCATACAATATAGGAACGGTCTTTTCTATTGATAAAATTTAGGAGTTCACGAAAGAACGGGGAATGCTTGTATTTGTTTTTCAATTTCTCAATCTCAGCTTGCTTTGCTTTTTTACGCTTATCAGCCTTCCTTATATTACGTCTACCCGGCATATCAAAAAGCCATTCATAGATATTAAGATTATCAAACATAACGGACACCTCCTAAATATTGCTACTAGTAGCAATATTTTTGTGTTGTGGCACACTTCATGTTGCCAGTATACCATAAATTAAAGAAAAAGTCAATATAAACAGCCCGTGTTAATGTGCAAAATGACAAACACAGGCTACTATACTATGTATAATACTTCGTTGCAGAATGCTTTATGAATCACCAAGATACTTCTCGATGATATTCATGACAAGCTCCGTCCGCTTCTCGCCCATGCCATTGATTGCACGGATTTCCTTTTCCATATCTCTCAGATCAATAGGTGTGCATAGATTCTGCGCGTAACGAATAAGAAAGTCATTCAGCTCCTCCCGACTCATTTTCTTGATTTTCCGGTATGTGTCACGATCGATTGCCTGTTTCTCCATATTGTTTTTTCCTTTCTGAAAAGAAATATCAGATGCCGAGCTGTTTTACAATCCGGTAAAAACGGTTCGGCTTAATATCGAGCTTTTGCATTGTTTCCCGTGCAGTCTGTTCACCGGCTCTCCATTTCGCACATTCGGCACGGAACAGATTCTCGTCTATCGTGATTGGCTTTCGTCCCTTGTACTTTCCCTCGGACTTGGCGATCTCAATGCCTTCGCGCTGCCGTTGCAAAATCGTGGCACGTTCCAGCTCGGCAAGAGCTGCGAAGACCGTCAGCATAAACTTGCCCTGTGGCGTATCCGTATCGAGATTCTCTTTCATGCTTATCAAACCAACACCTTTATCGGTGAGATCCTGCACGATTTGCAGCATGTCCTTCGTGCTGCGTGCAAGCCGGGAGAAGTCAGATACCACAACTACATCGCCCTCGCGCACATAGTCCAGCATGGCTTTCAGCTGCGGACGGTTCATGTTCTTGCCGCTGCACTTGTCAATAAACGTCTTGGAGATCGGTTCCCGGAATGTCCGGAAGGATTCAAGCTGCCGAGCTTCGTTCTGATCTTCGGTCGAAACACGGGCATAGCCAATGAAAGTCTTTTGCATGATTTATTCCGCCTTTTCTCAGGAAGGATACTATATATAAAATGGAAATCAGGCGAGTATTGCCTTATAGATTGCTCGGATTCCAGACTCTCGTGCGTAAAAACCGTCTTTTCCCGCCAAGTATCTGTTGATACAATAAGTGAAGAAATGGTCGATTTCATTGATATATTCGTGAGTGTATTCCCCCTTTCTTCTTTTCTTGGTAAAGGAAGATAAGTCTTGGAGATAAGGCTTAAAGTCACAAGTAATAGCCGAATCATGCAACCGGCAGCTTGTGATGTTCATGTCCTCATTAACAAAATAGGTAATTCCGTCAGTTGAATAATAATCATCGGTTGCTGATCTAGTCTCGCCCATATCATAATTATAAGCTGCTTGAAACTTCTCTTTATACCACTTTGAATCTTTAAGCAGTAAAAAATCTCGTATATCAATAAGTAGATTCATAGTAATTGGCGCTTCAGGTGTTTCAAAATCAATATAATATAATCCAAGTCTAATCATTTCTTCTAACTTCATCGTATTCCTCCAGTATTATAATAGGCTGCTCTGAAAAAGAAAAATATACCGATAGGGTGCGCTATTACTTTTGACACATCCCAAAATAGAAAACTGAACTTATATGACACATATTTCAAGCCTTTTTGAGTATGTCGTTAGAGTTTACCCTATCAAAACATCTTACTGCTCGACTTCTTTCATTTCTTCTTCAGGAATGAAATGATACTTCTCCATGTCATCTTCGATCAGCTGGGTAATTAGCTCGGTCAAACTCATACCTCTGAATTGAGCATAGGCTTTGAAGATCGCCTTCTTGCCTTTCGGAAAATTCAGATTCAGGTTTTCACGCTTCTCCTTCATGTATTTCAGAGTCGCTTTCTTGGCTACTTTATCGTACATTATGCAGCACCGTCCTTTCCTTTTTAGTATACCACAAGTCTGGATACAATTTCAAGCTAAATAGAGTACAAATATAGCATATATACGCGCGTATATTCTGTAATATATTACAAATCCCGCACCTTCATATTGACATATACGCGCGTATATGCTATAATAATAGTGTCAGGTAAGACGGAACCAAAACTCAAAGGAGAATCAACTATGAACTTTATGAAAGACATCAGAAATACGATAACCACAACCCAGCAGATCAATGCGATCATCGACAAATATGAAGCGGAGCAAGAGGAAGCGGATGATACCGAAGACCTCTACGGCGATGCACCTACTGACGAAGAATGGAATGAATGGTTTAACGGTAATTAAAGCAATCAGCTGTCCTATCGGCATAACGGGGAGAAGGAGCGATGTTATGTATAACACATTCACAGGCGGTTATGAATACTTCATCGTGATGACCGGCAGAAACCATGTTGTCAAGCGTTTATGGGAAGGCTCTGACGGAGAGCCGGAAATTATGTACGAGGGCAGCTATGCTGGATGTGTGACATACATCCGCAATGTATTCGCTCAGAACTACGAGTACGATAACAACCTTTGAACGAACGCCGAGCCGGGCGGCTAATCCCGGCAGAAAGGAACGTGCTATGAATAAGAAGGAACGCTGCAATGCTGTTCGCGCAATGGAATTGCTTGCAAGAGCAGTCAACAATGAAAACTTCTTCGAGGAGTGGCTGATAAGCGGTGTCGCTGACGGCGACATTAACGCTGACACAAAGGACGAGGATCTGGAATACTACGTTGAAGAAGACACGGTTTTCGCAGATCTCATGGACACATTCCTGCATGTCATGAAGAATGCTTACAAAGACGGCGGTCTGTATATTGACGGAGTTGTGAGTAAGCCTGATGCTTAACTGAAAGAAAAAGTGAGGGAGCGCAAAGCTCCCTCACGGAAAGGATACTATTATGAAGTATATCGAACACCGGAGAATGGAAAGCAGCGTAATGAGAGGTTTGTGTGTTAATAACAACTGGTACAATGCAGGAACCAATGCTGAATACGGTCAGCTGCTCTATACGCTCTGCGGACACCACGACCTTACGTCTGATGACGTTGCCGCGATTGTCGATGACATTATCGCACATACTCTTGAATTCCGATCTGTTACTGATCCGGAAGCGAAGGCAGCAATCGTCTTCAATGTATCGTCCGAAGTCTTTAATAACATGACGATGTGGCTGGAAGCAGCCTGATCGTCAATTACCGATGCCGAGCCGGGCGGCTAATCCCGGCAGAAAGGAGTTATTATGAAGCTGCATGAATGCGAAGACTGGAAAGCGGTTATCTTTTCAGATCGCACGATTCTTAAAAAGGACTGTCCTTATATGTCGGGTACGCAGCTGCATGAGCTGGCAGAAACGGAAGTCGAACCGACAGGGCGCAAAGGGTACTACAAAGCGGTCAAGAGCTGCTTCACTAGCCGGGTAGGGTAAGAGCAAAAGTTGCTACTAGTAGCAACTTTTCGAAAGGAGAATGCCACTTTGAAAAGAAAAAAGAAACGACCTCTGATAACCGGCACGGTTCTATGGTATGTGATCGAGCATCTATACTACATTCCGGGACGGGCTGGACCGGTGAAAGAATACTGTGTAAGCAGCGGAATCCTGACCGGCTATTATGACGGCACTCATTATACGGAGTTCTGCATTCGCGGTTACGAACCCGGAAAAGGGTGTGTCCCTCGGCGGTATAAAACAGTAGCACTTGGCAAGTGCGTATTTCTGAATCCGTGGGATGCAGCAAAACTGGCACAGCAATGGACTGAACACGAAGAAAAGGTATTCTGGTTCTGCTATGAAGAACCGATGCGAAGGACTTGGGAAAAATGGCTGAACACTTGACCTTAACCAGAAAGGAAGGTAACTTATGTACGAACTCACGGAAGAACAAGAAGACCGGTTCCGTTCACAGGAACGCAATCGGCAGAGAGAGCTGATCGAGAAAATCCGCAGCAATGCGCAGAAGCACTACGACCAGAACGAAGAAAACTATCAGTCAGCCGGTTCGCCGGGATCATACCGTGCCATGAGCAAGTGGCAGGATATTCTGGATGTGTGCAGTATGGCAGCAGAAAGCCTT
>JAFZPP010000017.1 GCA_017550285.1 Oscillospiraceae bacterium | reverse complement strand
CCGGTTGTGCGGAATGCATTTTGATGGATAGATTCGATGCCCTTGCCGATTGAGACCTTTTTCAGAGCAATGCATTCGCTGAATGCGCCCTGTTCGGAATATCCGCCGCACTCAATAGATTTGAGCGAATCAGGCAGCACTGCGGATTCCAGCGCGGTGCATTTGCGGAAACAGTCCTCGGGAAGAATCTCCGTGCCTTCACCGATTGTAAGTGTTTTCAGCGATGCGCAGTTATAGAACGCAGCCTTGCCGATTGCGCAGCCGGGAAGGATCGCTTCGGGCAGACCGCTGCCGCTGAATGCGCTGTTTCCGATCTCTTTGAGCGATTCCGGAAATACGCAGTCAGACAGCGCAGAACAGCCGCTGAATGCCTCTGCACCGATTGCAGTCAGCGTATCAGGCAGCGTGACCTTCACAAGCTCGGTGCGGTTTCGGAAACTGCTTTCGGGTACTGCCGTCACGCCTTCGCGGAAGGTGACTTCAAGCCCTTCACCGGTTGTGCGGAATGCATTTTGATGGATAGATTCGATGCCCTTGCCGATTGAGACCTTTTTCAGAGCAATGCATTCGCTGAATGCGCCCTGTTCGGAATATCCGCCGCACTCAATAGATTTGAGCGAATCCGGCAGCACTGCGGATTCCAGCGCGGTGCATTTGCGGAAGCAGTCCTCGGGAAGAATCTCCGTGCCTTCGCCGATTGTCAGCGTTTTCAGCGATGCGCAGCCAAAGAATGCAGCCTTGCCGATTGCGCAGCCGGGGAGGACGGCTTCGGTCAGACCGCTGCCGCTGAATGCGCTGCTGCCGATCTCCTTGAGGGTTGCGGGCAGTGCAACGGTTTGCAGTGCGGTGCAGTTTTTGAATGCCTCAGAGCCGATTGCAGTGACGGTGTCGGGGATTGTGACGTCTGTGAGCGCGGAACAGTTTTTGAAGAGGGCGTCGCCGATTGCGGTAATCACCTTTTTGCTGTCTGTATTCTGAATGACAGCCTTCCTGATTTTTCCGGTGTTGCTGTCGAACAGATTGCCGGAGACAGAAGCCATATCGCCGGAGCCGGTGATTGTGAGCGTTCCCTCTGCATCGAGCACCCAAGTGATTGTTTCGCCGATTGTGCCCTCGGCGAGCGGTTTCTGTGCATCGTCAGCCGGTGCGGTGCCCTCCTCTGCGGCAATGCCGGAGCGGACTGCCGGAACGGACACAGCCGAGACCGGAAGGGACTGTGCTGCGGAGGTCAGCAGCAGGAATGCTGCCAGTGCGGATGTGTAGCGCGTCAGTTTCATAAATACTCCTTTTGTAAAAGGCGGTGCTCCCTGAATCGGAGCGCGGAATGATTTTATTATATCATTTTCCGCCGCAGATTGCAAGCAGGAACAGTGCCTCTACAGCCCGATTATTGCGGAGATTTGCATTTTAAATGTCATATATTGCGGCAAATCTGATTGATATTGCAAAGCGGGCAGTGCCCGCTTCCGTTGATCTAAAGCCCGCCGGAGGTTCAGGATACTAAACATAATTGACTACGCCTCAATCAGGCAATGCTGTTTTTCAGGATAGGAGGGCAGTGCCCGCTTCCATTTTGCTTCGCCTTTCTTTCGCTCATTTTGCGTGACCAGGTCGTTGCTCAGTTCAATCGAGGCGGCTCTCCGACGCCAGCCCCAATGGCGCAGCCAAAGACGAGCATAGTCTTATGGTTTTATGGTTCGCACTTCGGTGCAGAATCGGAGCCGCGCCCTGCACGGGCGGGTTTTGTCTGTTATACAAAAGATAAATTCACAGCAATATGATACAGTTTGTATACATACTTGACAAAAATCGTGATCTGTGATATAATAATTATGTGCATTATATCTCACCTTGAAAGGAGGCTGCCGGCAATGCACATTTCATGATATACAGCGGCTGATTTTGTATGATTGACAGCTGAATCTTATTATTTTCGTTTACCTATTGAATTTTTCTATGCGATGTGCTATAATATAGGCATCTGTTATCACCGGCGCGTTCAAACAGCCGGACATTCATGGAATGACTCAAAAAAGAAGGATGGTGTGTTATGCAAAGTATCAATGATGTCACATTTGAGCAGGCGTTGGATTATTACGGGAAATCGGTCGGCGCAGTTCTGATTGCGGACAGAGCCGCCGATACCTATCGGGCTTTGGTGCGGAGAGGCATCTTTCAGGATGTGATTGCAGAGAGCGGCACCTACGAAGAGCTGGTACGGACGCTGTGGTTCCATTACAGTGCAGACGGCAGAGAGATCGTGGATAACTACAATGTATTTGTGCCGAATATGAGTAAATTTGCCGGTAAATACAGCAAGCGGTTAAAGCTGATTCTCAGCGAGATTCCGCATCTTGTGCAGATGTCCGTACAGCCGGTCGGCGATGAAGACCGGTATCTGTTCCTGCTTGATGAGCTCGATGAGAGCGTCAAGGAGAAGGATGAAGAAACCGAAAACAAGGTCAGCACGATCCAGAATAACATTTATGTGTTTACCATGGCATTTGATCTTGTGCGTGATACAACAAGCAGCGTGTCCCTGACTGAGGTCTCGGACGACGCACTGAATTATGATATCAGCTATTCCGGATGGCGCGATATGATCGTCAATATGATCTGGGAGGATGAAAAGGCGCTTTTCATGGAGCGTTCCTCACCGGAATATCTGCGTGCGCATTTCAAGCCGGGGCATGTCGAATCGTTTGATGTCCGGATGATGAATCTGGACGGTGTTTTCAAGTGGTCGAAGCTGATTTTCAGCCGCATGGAGACCAATAACGAAAACGACTTCCGTTTTGTTTATATGGTGCAGAATATCCACGAGACGACCATGAGCATGAAGGCAACGCTGAAGCAGTACGAGGAACTCGCTTCAAGAGACCCGCTGACGCAGATTTTCAATCACGGACGAATTGAAACCGAAATCTGCAATGCGATGGAGCAGGCGCATAAGGACGGTACGCCGATCGGTCTGATGATTCTCGATATCGACCATTTCAAAAGTGTGAATGACCGCTTCGGTCATGCAGTCGGCGATACAACGCTGAAACATTTTGCAGAGATCATCAATGAGACGCTCAAGGAGAGAAATGCCGCAGTCGGACGCTGGGGCGGTGAAGAATTTGCCGCTGTGCTTTACGATACGGATGAGGAAAACTTAAAGCAGACTTCCGAAGCGCTCCGCCTTGCCGTTGCAGAGGGCAGCTTTGCGGGCGTCGGTTCGATCACATGCAGTGTCGGTGCGACGATGCTGCGCCGCGAGGATGTACTCGAATCGTGGTTTGAGCGTGCCGATCAGGCGCTCTATAACGCAAAGACCGACGGCAGAAACCGCATCTGTCTCAATTAAACCCGATACGCTGAAAAAGCTCCCTGCGAAGGGAGCTTTCAGTTTATGGGGCTTTGCCGCCCCCCACGCCAAATCAAACTGCCCCGAAGCGTAATGCGGATGCTTCGGGGCAGTATTTTTAGTATGATTTGATTGTCTTACTGGTTTCCGAGAATCAGCTTTTTGAGGCGGCTGAGGTCAGCGGAATCGAGCTGCTGATCCTTGTTGATGTCGGCAGCCTTTGCCTGATCGGCGGTCAGTGTGCCGGAGGTCAGCAGATATTTCTGGAGCATGACCGCGTCCGCAATGCTGCATTTGCCGTCGCCGGTGAGATCGCCCTCGACCTCCTCGGGCTCTGAGATATGGCTCTCGTCAAAGATCATCTTTGCTCTCTGGAGGAACGGATCGTTTTCGGGCTTTTCGACTGCGCGCCATGCCGATTCGCTGCCGTAGAAGGTGATCGTCGCCGAAGCAGTGTTATCGCAGAAGGAATAGCCGTCGATAGATTTGAGCTTGCCGGAAATTTTCAGATCGGTCAGCTTATTGCATGCAGCGAAGACGCCGAAGCCGAGTGTCTCTGCGCCTTCGAGCTCGGCAGAGGTCAGGTTCTCGCAGTACC
The DNA here is from genome assembly GCA_017550285.1 of Oscillospiraceae bacterium. Taxonomy (GTDB): domain Bacteria; phylum Bacillota; class Clostridia; order Oscillospirales; family Ruminococcaceae; genus Firm-04. The sequence goes on along the minus strand of JAFZPP010000017.1, from coordinate 114,884 downwards.
AGAAGGTATTGTCGCAGATTTCCGTGACGCTCTGCGGGAACACAACCGAGGTAATCTGCGTATTGCGGGAGAATGCGCCCGACGCAACATATTTGACGCCGGAGGGAACGGTGACCTTGCCCTCGCAGCTTCTGCCGTCAATGACCGCGCCGTTGATGATGACGAGCGGGTCCTTCTGTCGCTGCGCTTCGAGCCACGGTGTCTCATCAAAGGTAAAGTCGCCGGTCTTGACCAGATGATCGGGGAAATTGATCTCTGTCAGCTTCGGGTTATCCCGGAAGGACTGGAACCCGACCTTTTGAATACTGTCCGGAAATGTGACAGATTCGAGATTCGGGCAGTTTGAAAATGCATACGGACCGATTTCCACGAGTGTATCCGGAAATTTGACCGTTTTCATTTCGCAAAGCTGGAAGCCGTAAATGTCGATTCCGGTGACCGGCAGGCTGTCGATCTGATCCGGAATTTCGAGCACGGATGCTTTCCGTGTGGCATCGGTCGGGAACATGATTTCGATATGGTCTGCGTATTTTTTGTATGAGAACTGACTGTTTTCGAGCGTGGTATATTCCTCGTCTGCATATGCAGTCAGCGGCGCAGAAAATACGGCGCCGGATCTCGGAGACAGCGGCAGACCGGCTGTCAGTACGGCTGCGGCAAGCAACGCGGCAGCCTTCGGGAATCGCCTTTGTTTTTGCATGATAAACCCCTCCTGAAATATATAGTCATTCGGTACACAGAGCATCCTGCCGCCCTCAATGACAGAATCCTCTGATTTTATTATACATGATAACAGCAGGATTGTCAATCACAAAAAAGTCCGGTTTTCCTTTCTTTTGTACAAAAATGATAGTCCGGATATCACAACATGCACGCATGCATCGGGAATCCGTATATCAAAAACAACCGGTCCCCTTCGGGACCGGCTGAATCATATCTGTCATTCCGCGGATTATGCGTCTGCCTGCATGACAATTCGTTTGAGAATCGTAAGATCGGCAGCATTGATCACACCGTCAAAATTCATATCCGCAGCCTGCATGACAGCCGGTTTCAGATCGGCATTGCCGCCGATGCAGCGCATCATCAGGCTGATATCTGCGGCATTGACAATCGCATTGCCGTCGAGATCACCGCTGCCTGCAAATTCGGGCAGCTCAACCTCAAACGGAACCGCATCCGAAGCGGCGACCGTACCGTCTGCCTTGTTGACCGCCGTCACGCGGACGTAATAGGAGCCCGGTGCGAACACCTGCGAAAGACTGGTATCGGTAAACATTCTGCATTCATTGAACGCATTGGCATCCTCGCAGACGCCGACGCAGTAGGCAACCTGTCTGCTGGTACTGTTGTAAACGCGGACATTATAGTAGGTTGCGTTTTCGCATTCCTGATAGGAAATCACGACCTGATCGTCGCTGATGACGGAGACCAGCGGTTTTTCGGGCGTCAGCTTGTCTGCTGCGGACGTAACAGTCGAAGTCGTGACAGTCGGAGCCGCTGTTGTGACGGGCGCCGTTGTCGCGGCGGGTGCTGTTGTTGTGACTGCTGCTGCCGGTGCATCCTTTCCGAGCAGAACCCAGCAGTTTTTCCAGTCGGCGTAGGAGCCTTTCGTGAGCTGATTGCCGCTTGCGAGCTTGCCCCAGTTCACGATATTGACGGTCAGCTCGGGGTTGACATACAGTCCCTCGAAGGGGTAGATATTGCCGAGCCGGCTGTAATAACCGCCTGCCGCCGGATCATCGTTCGGCGTTGAGAGCTGTCCTCTGTGTACGCCGATATCGTAATGCTTGACGTACTCCTCCTCGCCGTTCTTGCCGATGCCGCCGCAGCGAACCAGATCGTCACCCTGCGGCACAACCGTACCGGCGGTCCGGAGCTTTCCGAGCTCATCGGTATTGGCGCAGTGCATGAAAATGACGGTCATGTAATCGAGACTGCCGTCTGCATAGTAGACGGGATCGCAGCTCTGAAAGAGCACCAGTCCGTAATTGTCCGTTGCATAGACAACCTTGCCGGTGAACGGTGCAACGGCAAATTCCTCGTATTTTCCGCTGCAATCAATATGGTAGGAATTCTTGTGGGAGCCGGTCTTTCCGTCCTCAAATGCCAGCTGCGTGACGCACATCGTGCGCAGCGGAAACTCGGCATATTCATATGTCGTGTCGGCGCTTGTGCAGATCGGAACGGACAGACCGGAGAAAGAAATCAATCCGGTCGCGCCCGCCAGAAAAGCGGAAATCAGCTTCACAGAGATTCTCTTCATCGTGTGGCTCCTTTAACATCGGGCGGCTTACGGCTGGACAGGTTTTCAGCCTGTACGGTAAATCCTGCAATCTTTCATACAAGTGATATGTCGGATTGCAATCTTGTACTGTGCAATATAGCATATCAACAAAATTCCTGCGGGCGAACCGCGAAATCTGTCACCATTATACACCGGTTACAAAAGAATGTCAATACTATTTCCAAATTATGTCAAATATTCCGGCGCTCTGCACAATCCCAACAAGAGCGATTTATGCAAGGTGATGAGAACACGTACAGATTGCCGCAAAATCCGTCTATCATACAAAAAACACAGCGCGGGATGTTTTCAACAACGCCTTCTCATTTCTTGCGGTCAGCCTCGACAACTTCTCAAATACTGTGAAAACCGCGAAACAGCGGCGATAACTGGTGCAGCATATCCAGAAAATCTGCAATTTTTCCAGTTGATTTTATATTACAATGTGTTATAATCAAAATAAGGAACACTATAAGTATAGTTTCGAAGAAAAATATATTGTTTTATTTTTTGTAAAGGGGAAATAGAATATGTTTATCAGAAAGCGTACAGGCAAACTGTCGGCTGCACTGCTTGTCAGCGCCGTCACACTGTCGTCCGTGAGTGCATTCCCGATGCAGGGCTTTGCAGCGGATGACGCAGCATTCATCTTCCATGATACCTTTGAATCCGGCGACGGCGGCTGGACAGGACGCGGCGGCTGCACGGTCAAAACGAGCAGCGACATGCCCTATGAAGGCAACGGCGCGCTGTTTGTTTCCGGCAGATCGGATGCATGGAACGGACCGGAGAAATCGCTCAGCTCGATCTGCGAGCCGGGCACATCCTACAGCATTTCGGTCTGCGTCGAGTATGAGTCCGGCGCGGAAACCCAGACCTTCCAGCTTTCGGTTGCGTATAAGGATGTTTCCGGTGAGGCGGTCTACGATCATCTGGCGCAGGCTGAAACCATGAGCGGCGGCTATGTGCAGCTTGCCAAAACCGATTACAAGCTGCCTTCTGACGCGACCGATCCGGTGCTCTATGTGGAAACGCTCAAGGGCAGCGGCAGCTTCTATATCGACGAGGCAATCTGTGCACCGTCAGGGACCGTGATCGAGGGACCCAAGCCCGTGCAGTTCACGCTCGGCGATGCAGATTATGACGGCGCGATCACGGCAGCCGATCTGACCATTGCAAAGCAGTACAGCGGCAAGGATTTCCCGAATAAGAAAATGCTCAAAGCGGCGGATGTCAATCAGAACGGCGTTGTCACCGAGGATGATATCCGCTGGTATGTGCAGTATCTGACCGGACAGACCGCGGAATATCCGGAGAAGGTCGAACCGGAAAAGCCGCCGGTTGAGCCGTTTGACTATGACCCGAATTTGCAGTATCATCCGTTTGATGAGAAGAAATATTTACAGGAGCCGGCAGCGCATCAGGGCACGGTTGTTGAGGAATATTACAACGGCACGACCGGTCAGAATCGGCTGTATGTCTATGTGCCCTACGGCTATGACGAAAGCAAGCAGTACAACATCTTCTATCTGCTGCACGGCGGCGGTGAGAACGAAAGAACACTGTTCTTCCAGGATGACACGATGATGCAGCTCATCTTTGACCATATGATCGAGAACGGCGAAATGGAGCCGATGCTCATTGTCACGCCGACATGGAATCAGACCGGTGCAGACAAGTTCTATACCGAGTTCCGTGATAAGGTCGTACCGTTTGTCGAGGGCAAATATTCGACCTATGCAAAATCGACGTCGATTGAGGATTTGCAGGCGTCGCGCTATCACCGTGCATACGGCGGCTTCTCTATGGGCTCTGTTTCGACATGGGGCGTACTCTGTCACAATCTGGATATCTGTGCGTATTATATGCCGCTTTCCGGTGATTACCGTGTCGGCAACTGGTCAACGCAGCAGAAGGCGGATATTATCACGAAGGCGATTCAGGATTCCGGCTTGCAGCCGAATGAATATTTCATTTTCTGCGCGACCGGCTCTGATGATATCGCGTATCCGAACATGACGCCGCAGATTGAGGAGATGAAGAAGCATCCGGAGTATATTTACACCTCGGATTTGTCGCAGGGCAATTTCTATTACCTCGTCCGTCCGGGCGGAATCCACTGGTGGGCAAATGTCCGTCACTACATCTACGATATTCTGCCGTATTTCTTCCATGAAGAGCATTGATGCAATGGCATAAGAATTCCAAACGCCGCACTTCGGAGCGATTCCGGAGTGCGGCGCTTTTTTCATCCTCCTTCCTCCTTCCTCCTTCCTCTCTCCTCCCTTCTATTTCCTCTCTTCTTTTTGTCTTGCATTCCGGAAGAAAATGTGCTATAATTGAATTACGGCACAACTTTGAGTTGAGCCGCGCATGCTGTGGTTGAAAGAATACAAGGATTATTCGCTTGCACTCAACCGTGAACTATGATACAATCTTATCGGGAAAGGAAAATATGCCGATTGCAGACGCCGAACGGATACCCCCTTCTATTTGTTCCGCTGCGTTTCGGTACGGGTAAATGCGATGAAAGCAAATGATTTCCATTCCAATCTTGCGAAACGCAGAAAGGAGCTGGGACTGACACAGGAACAGCTTGCCGGCAGAATGAATGTTTCCGCACAGGCTGTCTCAAAATGGGAAAAGAACAGCTTTCCGGATGCCGCGCTGCTCGTGCGGCTTGCGGATACGCTGAATATCTCGCTCGATACGTTGTTCGGGCGCGATTTTTCCGAGGATGAGCCGGATCTGGAAACAGCAGTCAGCCGCGCGTTCCGGAGCGCATCTCCGAAGCAGAGACCTGCGCTCTTTATGCGGATGATGTATACCGCAGTCTGCACCTATCATCCCTCATGGGAGACGGTCGGCAGACTGCCGGAGGACTTCGCCTGCGAGACCTTTGCCGTTCTGAAAGCCGATACGGAGCAGGTGCTGATGCGTCTGGATTCCGACCTGCGGTATGCCTGCTTTCTGGAGGTGCCGGAGGAGGGTGTCGGTCCGTATCTCGGCGATACGCTGTCTATGCGGCGCCTGTTTTATACGCTTGCAGACGAGAATGCACTGCGCATGGTTGCATATCTCGGAAACGGCGCGCGCAATCAGATGTATACGGCAGACGGGATCGCAAAGAATCTCGGGCTTCCGGTTGAGGAGGTCCGCCGGATATTGAACCGCATGGAGCGGTTCGGTCTGGTATGGCGCATGAAGGCGGATATTGCCGCAGACCGTTTCCTCTACGGCAATACGCATAAGATTCCGCTGACGATGCTGCTGATTCTTGCGAAGACCATTACAAACTATATCCGCAATATCAATCCGGGGGTCGATCTCTGGCATCGCGGCGCGTTCCGCGACTTCGAGACAGAGGATATCGAACCGCTCCCGAACTGGGAGGACGATGAACTATGAAACCGATCAGGGGGAATCCGAATGAAAAAAGCACTCACCTTTCTGACGGCGCTTGCGATGCTCGCGGCATCGGCGTCTGTCAGTATGCCGGCGGTCTCTGCTGCCGGCAGCTATGATATGAACATTACCGTTGACCTTTCCGGCAGCGGCAAGGCAATCAGCCCGTATATCTTCGGCATCAACGAATACGCGCATCAGGACGATCTGAAAAAGGTCCGGACGACGGCGCTCCGGCAGGGCGGCAACCGCATGACCGCCTACAACTGGGAGAACAATGCATCCAATGCAGGCGCAGACTGGAAGCACAGCTCCGACAATAATCTTTCGACGTCGGATGCACCGGCGGACTGCGTACAGCAGCTCTCAAAGGAGGCGGCAAAGTACGGCGTGGACTATAAGCTGACAACCTTGCAGCTTGCAGGCTATGCCGCAGCGGATAAGGACGGCACGGTCAAGGAGGACGAGGCCGCACCGTCGAAGCGCTGGCATGAGGTCAAGGCGGTCAAGGGCAGCGCATTTGCCGATGAACCCGATCTCACTGATGACGTTGTCTATATGGATGAGTATGTGAACTACATCATCAAAAAGCTCGGCGATTCGCAGGTAAAGACCGGCATTCAGGGCTATTCGCTGGACAATGAACCGGCGCTCTGGAGCAGTACGCATCCGCGGATGCATCCGCAGCCGGTCGGCATCAAAGAGCTGAGCGAGAAATCGGTCGAAATGGCAGCAGCCGTCAAAAAGCTCGACCCGAAGGCGGAGATTTTCGGACCGTCGCTCTACGGCTATACCGCATACGATCATCTTGCCGATGATGACAGCAGCACTGAATGGGAAACGCTGAAAGCTGAGGGCGGCTATCACTGGTATCTCGATTATTATCTTGAGAGCATGAAGCAGGCATCGGAGAAGGCAGGCGTCCGTCTGCTGGATGTGCTCGATATTCACTATTATTCCGAATCCTGCCGCAACGGCACGGCGGACAGACTGCAATCTGTCCGGACGCTCTATGAAAAGGGCTTTGTCGAGAACAGCTGGATCGGTCAGTGGTGCACGGAGAATATCCCGATCCTGCCGACCGTGCAGGCTTCGATTGACAAATATTATCCGGGCACAAAGCTCGCAATCACGGAGTATAATTTCGGCGGTGATGAGGAGCCTTCCGGTGCGATCGCGCAGGCAGAGGCACTCGGCTGCTATGCAGATGCGAATGTGTATTTTGCATCGCTCTGGGGCGGCAGCGGCTACATCCTCTCCGGTCTGAATCTGTATACGAATTATGACGGCAGCGGCGGCTGCTTCGGCGATACGCTCATGCCTGCAACAACCGAGGATGTCTCGAAATCCAGCGTCTATGCTGCGAAAACCAAGGATGCATCCGCCGTCACGGTCATAGTGACGAACAAGAGCCTGACCGATGAGGAGAATGCAGTGATCTCGCTCAAGGGCGCTGCAAAGACCTATCAGAAGGCTGCCGTTTATGCGGTTACGAAGGATTCAACGGATATCAAGCTGCTCGGGATTTCGGATGTCAGCGGCGGCAAGGCGAGCATCAAGCTGCCTGCATACTGCGCTGCGATGATCGTCTTTGCAGAGAATGCAGATGCATTTGAAAACGCAAAGCAAGAGGAAAAGATCGAAAAATCGACGGTTTACGATGATCCGATGGACCGCATCAATGAGAATGATTATGTCGAGATTCCGATTACCGATCCGGAGCATCTGAAAAAGATCGTGATTACGGGTGATGTCACTTCGAGCGGCGGTTCTTCATGGGCAACGGCAGGCTGTGCGGTCTGCATCAACGCAAAGACGCCGGACGGCGTGAAGTTCTGGACGAGCAAGGGCTATTCGCTCAAGCTCGGCAGCGGCTCGACTGCAACGGTTGAATTCGACGGCACACTGCAAACCGAGGATAAGGAAGATGTCGCGGCGGTTGTCGCAGACGGTAAGATCGAATTGCAGCAGTGGTGGTCGGCATCCGAGAAGCAGGAGGCAGAGCTTGAAGATGCGGTCACGGTGAAATATACGAAGGTCGAGGTTGTATATGAGTATCCGGCAGACAGCGCGGAGATTCCCGCTGAAAGCGAAAAGGGCGATCTCGACGGCGACGGCAAGCTGACGAAGGCGGATGCGGCGGTGCTGCAAAAGCATCTGCTGACCGAGAAGACCATGACGGCAGCTCAGGCAGCGCTTGCGGATTTCAACGGTGACAAGCAGATCAGCGCGATTGACCTGACGCTGATGAAGCGTGCGCTGATCAAATAATCCACTCTATGACAGATAAAGCAGGGTGCTTCCTCTCAGGCACGCTGCATCAGGGGTCAAACATCCTTCTCCACAGGCTGTGTCAGGGCACAGCCTGCATTTTTTTGCAGATGATACGCACCTTTCAGAATATAGAAAATGCCGCTGAAATCCGGATTTTACGGGGATTTCAGCGGCTTCATTTTATTATGATATGAAATGCCTCGCATTACTTTGGCAGGAGCGCATCCCATGTGATCTCGTTTCCGGCGATGACCCGCTCGGCGTAATAGAGGAGGATGAACTGTGCGTCCTCGACACTGAGCGTACCGTTTCCGTCCACGTCACCGGCGCTGATCTGCGCGGCGGTCAGGTGCATTGTCTTGCCTGCGAGTGCATCGGTATATGCGGTCAGTGCAAGCTGTGCATCCTCTGCGCTGACATTGCCGTCACCGGTGAGATCGCCGCGGACGAAAACTGCCGGATGCGGTGCCTCATTGAGCGCCTGCGGCGTATCGCAGACCAGCGTGAGCGCGCCGAGATCGGCTTCTGCATCCTGATTGTAAACGATGCCGTATGCAGGCAGTGTGAACCGCAGACTGATATCGTCGAAATAGATGCAGCAGCGGTCATCGAGCCCCTCATAATTGGAGTCCCAGATGCGGATGCGGCGGTTGTAGGTCTGGTCGTTCCATGTCCATTCGCCGGATTCCAGACCGTATCCGACAACGGCATGCCCGCCGTCATTTGCGGTGCGAATGGAAATCAGGAAGGGGATGCGACTCAGGTTATACGCCTCCGCACAGCGGACCGCATGACAGAGCTTCTGGAACTGCGTCTTCTCGTTCGGATATTGCTGCAAATAATTTCTGGTGGTCAGCACCGATGTCGCCTGATAATAGTTAATGATATCCTTTGCCTGCATATCCGGCTTGACATCATGCATTGTTTTCGCAGCAGGATCGAGCATTTCCGGTTTCAGCAATCCGGCTTTTGCGAGGATTGTCACGGTGGAGAGCCCGAAGCAGGAGCCGCTCCATGCCTTGTCGAGTTCCTCCTGCATGGTTCCTGCGAGAGAGTCCGGCGTGTATTTGCGCAGCGTTTCTTTGGTTGCATCGGTCATTTCATATGTCGTACCGAAAATGCCCGGATTGTTGCCGAAGCTGAGCAGCTCGGATTCGGAATCGGGCGCTGCCGTTTCGGCGGATTTGTCCGGATGCAGCGCTTCAAACGGAATCTGATGATCGCGCGCAAAGACATGTGCCGCGGAATAATATTCGCCGCGGATCAGTTTCAGATTCGGGCATGTGCGGAATGCATCATCAGCGATGTACTCCGTGCCTGCCGGAATCGTGAGAACCTCCGCTGTGCTGTTGCAGAGTACATTCGAGCGGATTTCCCGCAGGCTCTCGGGGAATATAACGGATTTCACGGCTTCTGCATGAATCGCCTCGGGATAAATGATCCGGATGCCCTCCGGAATGACGAATTCCTCAGAGGCTGCGTCGGTGCGGTACTGATAGAGAATGCCGCTGCCGAGCGTGAGAAAGCCCCGCTGCGATTCCAGCCATTCGGTCGGGAGTGCATTTTCTTCGATCTGCAATTCCGTATGCGACGGGAGAATCAGCGTTTCGACGCAGGACGGAAAGCAGCTTTCGCCGATGGATTTCACCGATTCCGGCACGCGGATTTCTTTGGCGGCGCATCGCTCAAAGCAATGATCGCCGAGCGTTTCGAGTCCTTCATGCAGCGTGATTTTGCGCAGCTTGGTGCATTCGGCAAACGCGCTCTCTTTGATCTTTCTGACTGTCTCCGGAATGTCCGGCGCCGTGCATGCGGTGCCGCAGAATGCGCCGGTTCCGATGCTTGTGATCTGCGGCGGAAGATTGACTTCACACAGTGAACTGCATGATGCAAAGAAACGGTCGGGAATCTCGGTCATGCCGACGGGCAGATGCACGCGCCTGAGCTGCGGACAGCCTGAAAACACGCCGGTTCTGAGCTGAATATCCGTGTCGGGCAGAATGACCTCTTCCAGTTCCTGTGCATCGGCAAACGCATCGTCGCCGATCTCTTTGACAGAATCCGGAATCACGAGTTTTTTGAGATGCAGCGTGATATAGAATGCGCTGTCGCCGATAGATTCCAGATGCGGCGGAAGGTTCAGCTCCTCCTGCGAATATGCGTTGAAATTGTATGCTCCGATGCGGCGCAGCGAATCCGGAAATACGATCTCGGTATCATGCGCATCTGTCAGCCGGAACACATTGTCGCCGAGCTCCGTGATGCCCTCGCCGATGATGATTTTGCTGAGCTGCGTTCCGAGCTCCCAGAACGGGGAATCCTGTCTGCGCCGGAACGAATCCGTCGCGCCGGTGCCGGTGAGGGTCAGGATGCCGTCTTTGAATTCCCATGTGATATTGTCGCCGATTCTGCCGGATGTTTCATCTGCGGCAGATTGTGCCGCGGGCTGCGGCAGATTTGCAGCCGGTACAGCGGTGGTGTATGTTGTCTCCGATGTGCGGACGCCGATCTCCTGCGGACGCGAAGATGCAGTAGTATCCGGATACTGACTTATTCCGAAGCAATCTTCGCCGATCTCCTTCACAGATTCCGGTATCGTGACATCTTCGGCGGGGCAGTTATAGAAGCATCTGGTTCCGAGCTTTTCAAGCCCCTCATGCAGTGTGATTTTGCTGAGACGAATGCAGTCCGCAAAGGCGTTGTCACCGATCTCTCTGACGCTTTCCGGAATGTCGATTTCTGTAATGGATGCGCCGCAGAATGCGTTTGCACCGATGCGCGTGCAGCCTGCCGGAATGCTGATATTGCGAAGGGAACTGCATCCCTGACACATGCCTTCCGGAATCTCGGTCAGGCTTTCCGGCAGATGCAGCGTTTTTAACTGCGAACAGAAGGCGAATGCTTTTTCGCCGATTTCTTTGACGGAATCCGGAATTGTCAGTTCTGTCAGGGCGGAAGAATAGAAAGCACTTTCACCGATGGATTCCAGATGCGGCGGCAGTGTGAGCTGCTGCAATGCATTTCCGCAGTAAAAATTGTATTTGCCGATCCGGCGCAGTGAATCCGGAAATATAACCGTTTTCACTGTGTAACCCTGGCTCGATCCGTAAAAACCCAAAAAAGCACAGTCGCCTATTTCCGTGATGCCTTCGCCAATCACGATTTTGTCAACAATCAGACTGATATAAGCGGGCGGATTGTACATGCCCTCATAAGAATAGGTCGCGCCCGTGCCGGTCAGGTACAGCGTATTATTCTCGTATTTCCATGTGATATCGTCGCCCATTCTGCCGGATGTGGCATACCGGTCTGAGGAGTCAAATTCCACAGGCTCTGCCTGATCGCGGTACTGATAGAGGATGCCGTCGCCGAGGATGAGAAAGCCGGTCTGCGTTTTCAGCCAGTTCTCCGGCAGTGCATCCTCCTCGACAAACAGCTCCTTGTTCGTCGGGAGAATCAGCGTCCGGACTGCCGTATCCGAAAAGCAGTTTTTGCCGATGTATGTCACCGATTCCGGCACGCGGATTTCCTGCGCGGGGCATTTCTCAAAGCATTCCTCGCCGAGCGATTCAACGCCCTCCTGCATCGTGATCTGACTGAGATATTTGCACTCTGCAAATGCGCGGAAGGCGATCGTTCTGACACTTGCCGGAATTTCGACCTCCGACAGAATTGTCTGCGAGAAGGCATACTGCCCGATTTGCTTGCAGCTTGCAGGAATATGCACGGATTGCAGCGAGCGGCAGTTATAGAACATATAGTACGGAATCTCTGTCACGGCATCCGGCAGATGAACCGCTTGCAGTCTCCGGCAGCCGGAAAAGACACTGGTGCCGAAGCGGATGTTGCGCTCGGGCAGCGTGATCTGTTTGAGCACCATACAGCCGGAAAAGGCATTACTGCCGATCTCATTGACGGAATCCGGAATAACCAGTTCCGTGACGCGGTCAGAATGCTGAAATGCGGCTTCGCCGATAGATTCCAGATGCGGCGGCAGCGTGATCTGCGTGAAATAATTATTTGCAAAGTTGTTGCTGCCGATGCGTTTCAGCGAATCGGGAAAGACAGGTGCCTCTGTTTCGATGCCTGTCGAAGGTAAAATATTGTCGCCGAGCTCGGTGATGCCCTCGCTGATGATGAGCTTTTTGTAGCTGATCCGGATCGGTGACGCAGCGCGCTTCGGATAGGAATAGGTTGCGCCGGTGCCGGTCAGCGTCAGGACGCCGTCTTTCAGCTCCCATGTGATATCGTCGCCGATTCTGCCGGAATAATCATCTGCGGCATCACCGGCAGGCTGTGCTGCGGATTCGTCAGCAGGTACGTCGGTTTCGGTCGGCTGCGTGACGGTACTGCCCGCATCGTCGGCGGATTCTGCAAAGACGGGCAGCGGCGGCATGCAGAGCAGCGAGACGGCTGTCAGCAAAGAAATCATGCGGTTCTTTTTCATACGGTTCCACTCCTTCCGGCATAATTTTCAGGGCTTCGGATTTTTCTGTCTGTGACGCGGCATGTCCTTACTTATTAAGACCGCAAATCATGCAAAAGGTTACGGCTTTTTGAAAAATTATTTTACAAGTCCGAAGCCGAGGAGATAGAAATTGCCCTCGGTCGGTTCGAGTGTCACAGTATGCATCCGGCGCTTTCCCGGCGGCACCGTGATTACAAACCGTGCATTGCCCCAGCCGTAGATTGAGTTGCTGTGCAGCACCGGCGGATTCATCGGTTCGCCGTCTGCCGTGATGCGGCAGGCACCGTATTCCGGCAGATGATGTGTCTCATAAAACAGCAGCAGCGTCTCGCATTCTGTCTCGATCTGCATGCTGCCGGATTTCGGATGCAGCAGCCATGCCGACGGGAACGATGCATTCCTCCGCGGCACAATCTCCGCATCGGTTTTCACATACGGCAGATCAGCGGACGGCAGCACATACTGCATCTTCTGGAACGGTGCATCCAGCCACGGCTCCGGCACCGGTTTTGCGGGTTCATCCGGCAGCTCACGCGCTGTCCGGATCAGATGCAGCAGACAGTCTGCGAGCAGACGCTGTCCGTCATCGGTCGGGTGACTCTCATTGTCGCCGTAATCTTCCCATTGCAGCTCGCCGCGTTCCAGCGCAGGATTCAGACCCGCGCGCAGCCGCACGCAGGGGAGTCCGTAATGCGCCGCGAGCGGCAGCATGAAGCTCTCGCAGGAATAATCGTTTGCGCTGCGGAGCAGCAGCAGGCAGACAACCGGCGGCTCCGGCTGACAGAGCAGCTTGCGCAGCAGACTTTCAAATGCCATGACGCTCGGGCGGAGCGTGGTCTCATTGATTGCAAATTCAAGAATGACGAGATCAGGCTTATATGCGAGAATCTGCGTATCTGCGAGCAGATTGCCCTCCATGGAACCCATGCCTGCCTCTGCGCAGACATGATAATCCGTCTCATAGCCGAGTAAGCGCAGTCCTTCTGCAAATGCCGCAGGATAGGCGTGCGCAGAAAATCCGGCGGCGGAATAGCCCTGTGTCACCGAGCCGCCGATCATACCGACCGTGAGCTTCGGCTGATTGAGCAGCGAATGCCAGCGGATGCCGCTGCCGCAGGAATGCAGCGTCTCTCCGGCGATCTGCTGACGGAGTGTTTCCGGAATCATTGATTCAGCTCCTCTATTCAGATTTTGGAAAATATTGCGCGGACTGTCACGGCAGATTCAAGCCGCCGGTCGGGACATTCGAGCCCATGCGCCATGTGCCGACATCGACAAGCTGTTTCAGCAGCAGCGCATATTCAGTCGATGCTCTGGGCAGAAATGCATTCTTGCGCGAAATCAGCGAAATCTGCGATAATGCAAGATGATCCGGCAGCGAATAATAATACGGATGATTGCGGAAGTTGCCGTAATAAATCAGCGAATCCGGCAGCAGCGCAATGCCCATATTCGAGCAGACAAATGAAAAAACCGTTTCAATCGTCTGCACCGTATAGGCAATATTCGGCTCGAAGCCGCACTTCCGGCAGACGCGCTTGACCGTATCGAGATCATATTCTCCGGCATTTGCCGCGACAAACGGCTCCTTCTGCACGACCGTCAGATCAAGCGGCTGCTGGCGGAGATAGCGTCCCGTGCTGTGAATGATATCATCGGCTGAGAGCGGCTCCGGCAGCGCCGATGTGATCGGATGCGCAGGTGAGACCGCGAGATACAGACGCTCATCCGCGAGCGATTCGACATGAAACTGCTTCTCCTCAAATTCGCCTGTGCCGATTGCAAAATCAATTTCACCGGCGGTCAGACTGTCGCGGAGCTGTTTCATGTCCGCCTCCTGAATCGTCAGGTGTATGCCCGGGTATTTTGCGTGGAATGAGGCGATGCTCCGTGCGAGCAGGCAGCGCACGCGGAACGGCGATGCACCGATGCGGACGGAGCCTGTTTCCAGTCCCATTAGATCGGACATCGCATTGTTCATGCTCTCTTCCATTGCGAGGATTTTGCGCGCCCATTCGACATAAAGCCTGCCGGCATCGGTCAGCTGGATCGGTGTCAGCGAACGGTCAAAGAGCTTCATGCCGAGCTGCTTTTCGATGCTGTGGATATACTGGCTGAGTGAGGGCTGTGTGACGTAGAGCTTTTCTGCCGCCTTGGAGATGCTCTGGCATTCCGCCACGGCAATCACATATGTTAGCTGCTGGGTTGTCATGCAGAGTCACTTCCTTTCGGTTTCCGATTCGATTGCAGAGAGCAGCCTGCTGAGCAGTCCGCGGAGTTGGCGGACATCCTCCGGCTGCATTTGCAGACAGCCGCAGATCTGCTGCGGGATGCCGGCTGCGGCGTGCTCGAGACTTCTGCCTTCCGGCGTCAGCGCGGCAATCAGGACGCGCTCATCCTCGGTGCTGCGGCGGCGTGTGATATATCCCTTCTGCTCGAGACTTTTCAGCACCGGCGTCAGTGTGCCTGAATCGAGATAGAGCCGCCGACCAAGCTCCTTGACCGAGATCGAATCCTCCTCCCAGAAGACAATCATCGCCACATACTGCGTGTAGGTCAGTCCGATTTCATCGAGGAACGGACGGTATCGCTTGATGACCTCACGGGAGCAGGCATACAGCGGAAAACAAAGCTGATTCTCAAGTTTTATCTGTTCAAACTGCGGTTCTGACATATGCTTCCCTCCTGATCTGATATTTCTCTGTATGCACCTGCGGACCCTGTCCGATACGGAAGCAGGGTCCGGCAGTGCGGTATTCGGTTTCAGGCATTTGCCTCTTCGTATGCCTGACGGACAGCCTTTGCAAGCTGATCGGCACAGGATGTCGGGCGCGGTCCGCAGGTATTGCCGAGGAGCTTTTCCTCGATCTGCTCGACCGTCCAGCCGTCTACCAGCTTGGAGATCGCTTTGAGGTTGCCGTTGCAGCCGCCTGTGAACTGGATGTTCCGGACAATATTGCCCTCCAGATCAAAGCGGATTCGCTGTGCGCATACATTTTTTGTCTGATAAACGTAATTCATTATGATACCTCCTGTTTTTTTCCGTGAATTGAATGGAACGGATGATTTTTGCTGCTATATTCTCTCATTTAAGAAAGATGTTTCTTTGATAAATCTGAATTTAGCCGCTTAACGCTCCCAATCAATCATATAAAAGCATAAGCGTTACTTCTCCCCGCGGAACGGGGGTGACAACCCAAGTGGAAGGAGGAAGTTCGCTAAGCTCACATTCCCCCTTCCCCTTAGGTTTTCGCCCCCGAGCCCCCGCTTTCCTGAACCCTATCCCCCTGAGCTCCGCGATTCTCAGAAACCGCGCCCCAGAGAGGAGAGGATAAGGAATGAGGGAGCTTTACACCGGCGTAACGGTGTGGGGGAGAACCTTAGGGAGAGGGGAGACCTGAGCCAGCGAAGACTTCCCTCTCCCTGTGGTTCTTCCCCTCGCATTCGCGTGCCCCGCGGATTTTACGATCGGACTAATGATAAAGAAAGAATGACGAAAGCAATACAAGATCAATACCTGAACTGCCTGACAAATTCCGATTTATCTTAGCAACATAATTCCTATAAAGAGAAATTTTATAAGGATTCCTTTTTTATAGTACTCAATTCGATTGAGTTTAATTGAATTATACACGATAAAATTGCGTTTGTCAAGCGGATTTGGATGAAAAATATGTGAAAGCAGATCATTTCCGCGGTAAAATGTGCTTTTATGATTCAATAAATTGACATGGAATGTGCGGGAAAATGCAAATCTCTTGTTAAATCAAAAGAAAATATACGAATTGTTGTACGCAAACGTGCAACTTTTGCCGCTTTTGGCACCCCTTTACAGATGCCGGCTGCTCCCTCACCGTGCATCGCACATCATACGAAAGGTGGTTTTGCCCTTGGATTCCGGAAAATCCCGCCGCGCTGCGTTCTGCCGCTGGTACCTCGCGCTCGGCAATCCCCGTGAGGCTGCCCTGAAAGCAGGCTGTCCGCCCGAAACCGCAGCCGATGACGGGCTGCAAATGCTGCACTCTGCCTTCTGCCGGAGGTATCTTGCGCAGCTCGCCGCACAGCCTGCGCTGCCCTTGCAGGCACTCGTCACAGCCGGACTTGCGCGTCTTGCGTTCGGCGACGCCAATGATGCCGCAAAGCTCGTTTTCTCTGAAAAAATCGCGCCGGAGGATTTGCAGGGGCTCGATCTCTTTCATGTCACAAGCATCAAATACGACAAAAATATGATCGAAATTAAGCTCGCCGACCGGCTCAGTGCCATGAACAAGCTGCTCGAATGCGCAGGCGCTGCCGATTCTGCCGCTGCTGCCGCGGCGCTCGTCAATGCTTTGCAGGGCGGTACGCCGGAGGAGGTGGATTCGTTTGATGCCGAAGGTTCCGGTTCCGTTTTCACGGAAGCAACGTAAGGCGATCGGCTGGTGGAATACGCCGGATGCACGCATTTACGATGCTATCATCTGTGACGGCGCCGTGCGCTCCGGCAAGACAACCGCGATCTCGCTCGGGTTCATTCTCTGGGCGACTGCATCCTATCATCAGCAGAATTTTGCCCTCTGCGGAAAGACCAAGGTCGCGCTCCGCCGCAATCTGCTTCTGCCGCTCACTGCATTGCTGAACGATGTCGGGTTTCGTGTATCCGAAAAATTCAGTCTCGGCTATGTGGAGATCGGAATGGGTGGCAGATGCAACCGCTTCTATTGCTTCGGCGGTCGGGACGAGAGCTCGGCGTCGCTCATTCAGGGCATGACGCTCGCAGGCGTTCTCTTTGATGAGGTTGCGCTTATGCCGCGGACATTTGTCGAGCAGGCGCTCGCCAGATGCTCCGTTCCGGGCTCGAAATTCTGGTTTTCCTGCAATCCCGGGCAGCCCTCGCACTGGTTCTATCAGGAGTGGATTCAGAAGGCAAAGGAAAAGCATGCGCTCTATCTGCATTTTGATATGCACGATAATGCGTCGCTGACACCTGCGATCATCCGGCGCTATGAACGGCTCTATTCCGGCGTGTTCTATGACCGCTATGTGAAAGGCATCTGGACGGCGGCACAGGGGCTTGTGTATCCGATGTTTTCGCCGGCGCTTCATATCGCAAAGCCGCCGGATTCCGCCGAGCGCTTCGTGATCTCCTGCGATTACGGGACGATCAATCCTGCGTCCTTCGGGCTCTGGGGATATCATGACGGCAAATGGTTCCGCATTGCCGAGAGCTATTATGATGCACGGAAAACCGGTCTGCCGCGTACCGATGAGGAACACTATGCCGCGCTTTTGCAGCTTGCAGGAGACAGACAGATCGAAGCGGTGATCGTGGACCCTTCGGCGGCGAGCTTTATCGCCTGTATCCGGAAGCACGGGAAATTTCACGTGCTTCCGGCGAAAAATGATGTGCTTTCCGGTATCCGCAGAACTGCCGATGCACTGCGCAGCAGAGAAATTCTCTTTGCGCCGGAATGCACCGATACGCTGCGTGAATTTGCGCTCTTTGTCTGGGATGAACAGGCGGCGCGCGACTGTCCCGTCAAGGCGAATGATCACGCAATGGACGATATCCGCTATTTTGTCGCAACGGTGCTCGACCGCCCGAAGCAGGACGCTTTCTATGTCGCTGCTGTCAGGCGGTAACATCACAGGGGGTGATTGATTGGCGTTTCCGAATTTGTTTCACAGAAAAAAGCTGCCGCCGCGCCGAGAGACGGTTCCGCTGCTGCTTGCACCGCCCCGTGCGGCACCGGTTTCTGCGCTGCCGCTGCGTGTTCCGGAGCATGACCCTGCACAGGAATATCAGCTCTATGATGCGCTGCGGTTTGCCGTGCCCGTCATTGATGCGGCACTGCGCAAGACCGTCCGGCTTGCAGGCGGTTTCCGGCTGACCGCGGTCAATCCTGCGGCGCAGAAGGTGCTCGACCGCTTTGCAGATCATGTTCCGGTCAACGGTTCCGGTCTGTCGCTGCAAATGTTTGCCGATCAGATGCTCAGCAGCCTGCTGACCTACGGCAATGCCTTCGGGGAATTGATTCACGATGAAAACGGCGTACCTGCCGCACTTCTGACAACGCATCCGGCGCTTGTACGGCTGGATGCGGCGGCGGAAGGAACCTGCCGTTATTCGGTGAAATGCGGTGCGCAGTTTGTACCGGTGCAGTATCCGGAGCGGATTCTCTTTGCAGCGCTCGATCCGCCTGCCGGTGCAGTCTGCGGTGTCTCCGTGCTGCGCGGTCTGCCGGCGGTTTCGCAGATTCTGCTGCGCATCTATGAATGCATCGGGCAGAATTATGACCGTGCAGGCAATATCCGCTATGCCGTGACATACCGTCCGGACGGCGATTCTGCGGCGTTTGCGGGGGAACATGCAAAGGCAATCGCCGAGACATGGCGAAACGGCATCCGTGCTGCCGAATACGGCGATGTGCAGGATTTTGTCGCGGTCGGTGATATCGACATCAAGGTCATCGGCGCGGAGAATCAGCTCTTTGATACGAATGTACCTGTCCGGCAGCTGCTGGAACAGATCGTTGCAAAGCTCTCGATTCCGCCGTTCCTGCTCGGGCTGAACTGGTCCTCGACCGAGCGGATGTCTGCGCAGCAGGCGGATATCCTGACCTCGGAGCTCGAATACTTCCGCAGGGTGCTCTCGCCTGTGCTGCGGAAAATCGGGGCTGCTGTGCTCCGCGGCGCCGGATTCTCCGAGGAGCCGCAGATTCACTGGGACAATATCAATTTGCAGGATGAGACCGAGCTTGCCGATGCAAGACTCAAAAATGCGCAGGCGGAGGAGATCGAGCTGCGCAATCAAAAATCAAAGGCGGAGCAGATCGGCTGAATCTGCGCCGGAATTCAGAACAGACGGGGTGTATCCCCGCAGAAAGGAACTGCTATGTACGATACTGTGAAACTCGAAAAAGGTATGTATCATCTCGCAAACCGCTCCTTTACGCAGGCGCTGGAGGCAGCTGACCCTTCCGCGCAGTATGCAGGCACGGAGCTCGCAGAACTCGATGCTTTCGAGCGTCAGCTCAAGCGCTTCGATATTCACGTTTCCGGTGCGGACTGCGATCCGGTCGAGAAATTCTTTACCACAACCGAAAGCGCTGTGCTCTTTCCGGAATTCGTCCGCAGAGCGATCAAGCGCGGCATGGAGGAGTCCATTCTGCCGGAGCTGACAGCCGCTTCCTCCTCGGTGCGTGCTTCGTCCTGCAAGGGATTCTCGATCGACGAGACCGACGGCGCATATTCTGCGACTACGGCAGAGGGCGTCTCCCTCAAAAAGACCGTTATCACCGAATCTGCCGCAATCGCACTCGATAAATACGGCAGACTGGTCTCCGCATCCTATGAGACAATCCGTCAGCAGAGAATCGACGTATTTGCTGTCATGCTGCGCGCCGTCGGTCATAAGCTCGCAGGCGCAATCGCAGGCAAGGCGCTGACGGTCATCAAGAATTCCGTGACACCCGTCAGCTCCGCGACGACGACCCTTGCCTATACCGATCTTGCGACGCTCTATGCGCAGTTCTCCGACTATGACATGACAACGGTGATCGCGTCTCCGGCGACGGTCGCATCCATCCTCGCTATGACCGAAATGCGCGACCGCACGCTCGATGCCGACGGTCAGGTGCGTCTGCCCTTCGGCGCAAAGCTGCTCAAGGATTCCTCGCTCAATAACAAGACCGTGGTCGGCATTTCGCGCGATTTTGCACTTGCCTGCATCACCGGCTCCGATGTGCTGCTCGAATCCGACCGCCTCATCGACTGCCAGCTTGACCGCATTGCCGTTTCCGTCCGCATCGGCTTCCAGCCGCTGATGTCCGGCGCGGCTGCCGTTCTGAGCGTCAGAACGTCTTAATGCAGCCGCACTGAATCCGGAATCCGAATCGGGCGGGCGGCGGGATGAAAGGAGCTTTATGGAACAGAATCAGGATCAGCTGCTGGAGCAGCTCAATGCATTCACACGCAGAAAGCATACGCTGGATGAGGTCTATCTCTTTGATCTCATCCTCTGTGACAATGAGATTGACCGTGACGGCGACTGCTTCTCCGATGCGGCGCTCGCCGAACTGCAAAAGCGGTTTGTCGGCGTGACCGGCATCTTCGATCACAATCCGAAATCTGCAAACCAGACGGCGCGTATCTTCCGGACGGAGCTGCGCACGTTCCCCGACCGCCTCACGAAGGCAGGCAAGCCCTACCGCTGCCTTGCAGCAAATGCCTATATGGTCAGAACCGCGGGCAATGCCGACCTGATTCGTGAGATCGACGCAGGCATCAAAAAGGAGGTCAGCATCTCCTGCGCCTGCGGTGCGCGCATCTGCTCGGTCTGCGGCGCGGATCATCTGCGGAAGCCCTGCAAGCATATCAAGGGCAGAAGCTACGGCGGAACGCTCTGCTATACAACACTCGATCAGATCAATGATGTCTACGAATGGAGCTTTGTTGCCGTGCCGGCGCAGCGTCATGCGGGCGTGACGAAAACGCTCGGCGGCACGCCGGACGATGCGGAGACGGCAATCCTGCGCGCGGCATATGACGATGCACTGCATCTGCTCGACAGGGTCTCCGATTCGCTGCGCAGGGATGTCATCCGGCTTTGCTATCGCTGGGGGGAGAATGCCTGCGCAAAGGCACTTGCCGATTCCGTTCAGCATATGGATACCGCGGAGCTGCTGACGCTCCGGCAGTCGCTGATGATCGGGGCGGAGCCGGTTTCTGCAAAGCCGCAGCTTGTTCCGGATCAGCGCACCGCACAGCAGAATACCGTGCAGGCGTTTTCCTGCGGCGGACAGCAAAAACGGGGGCGCGGCGATGAATGATGCAAAGGTGATGCAGCTCTTTCAGATGTTTGCGATGATTCCCGATGCGGAGCCGTGGCGCGATCTTGCCGAGGCGGAAATGGATGCCGTTAAGGCGGAGCTGCGGGACGGTGCGGACGATTCCGACAATCGCCTTGCATTTTATACGGCGGCGCGTGCGAATTTACAGTACCGGCGGACAGTCGCGCAGAATACGCCGGTCTATGCGGGGACTGTGCCGCAGGATGCCGAATGCAGCCTTGCTGAACGGCTCGTCCGCGCATACCGTGAGGAATGTGCGCCGCTGCTGCGCGATGATGCAGTTACATTTCTGCGCACGGGGGGATGCACATGACTGATCTGCTTTCCGGTGCCGTCATGGAGGCGCTCAGGGCGGACGGAATCCCTGCGCTGCCGGAGTATCCGCTGAGACCCGTTCCGGCAGTGCCGTTTTATGTGACTGCTGCGTGCGCTGAGACGGTTTACGGTGCACCGCTGGAATCGTTTTTCGGAGATGCACTGCCGTTTACGATGACGCTGCGGCTGCGGTATCACTGCAAGCCGGATGCCGATTTTGCATCGCATGCAGACAGGACCGACGCATGTATCATCCGGACCATGCAGCAGAAGCATGCCGATCTGCGCAGCATGAAAACCGGCGCGGTGCATTATGACAGGCAGCTCGGCGTGTGCATCCGCGAAACGCTGCTGCAAATCAGCGGCACACTCTATCTCACAGAGGAGGAATCTGTATGACGCCCGATACCGGCAGGGAACGCCTGCTTCTGCGGCTCGGTGCAATCACGCTGCCCGTTGCGGACTATCAGGTGCTGACGGATGTACCTGTGCTGCGTGACCGGCTCTGCGACGGGGAGACCGAGGTCCGGCTGCTGCCTGCTGCGCCCTGCATCCTGAAAATCCGCGGGGCAATCCTGCAAAATGAATGCGGCGCCTATCTCACTGCGCTGCAAATTCCCCTGCGGCAGCATCGCAGCTATGATACCGAATTTGCGGGAATGCAGTTTACCGGCTTGCAGATCACTGCCGCCGAATGCAGCGTGAAGGAAAACGGCAGAATCGCCTCGCTCACTGTCTCACTGATCGGAGGGCTCGAAGCATGAATATTCGCTGCGTACTGCATAATCCCGACGGCACGGAATATACGGTTTCACGCTGCCTGCGGTTCACGCTCCTGCGCGAGCGCTATCAGGCATTTGCGACGCTCTATGCACAGTTTCTCACCGATGAACCGCTTGAAGCGCCCTGTGAGGCGCGCTTCATGCTAGACGGGCTGCTGCTGCATGACGGCTGCATTGAACATGCGGAATGTGTCCGTGAGGCAGGGCATTATGTCCTCCGGATCAGCAGCCGCAGCTTCACCGCCGCGCTGACGCGGAATCAGCTCGTGCCGGGACTCCATTTCGCCGTCACGCTGCAATCGCTCATGGAAACCTATGACCTTCCGAAGATCACCTATGACACTTCCATGCCGGAGATCAACTATATTTTTGTCCGTGAGAATGCTGTGATGTGGGATTCAATCATGGCGTATAATTATAAGCTGAACGGCGGATTTCCGTATATCCGCGTGCCGAATCTGCTCTGTATGACGCCGCAGACCGGTGCAGAGCCGGTTCTGCTGCCTGCGGATGCCGTCCGCTCGATGTCTGAGGACGGGAATTGCAGCGAAATGCTCAGCCGGATTGATATGGCGGATCTGGCAGGGGAGTACGGGAAGTTTACGCACAGCAATCCGGAGGCTGTCAGCCGGAATATCGTCCGCGTCCGGCAGATTCTATTTGACCGGCAGTATGCCTATCATCCGGATGACGCGCTGGTCTGGCGCATTGCCCTCAGCAACCGCAGGCTCCGCACCAGAAGCGTGACCTATACCGGCTACTGCGGTGAGGATATTGAGGACCTCGTGCAGCTCGGCGACTTGACCGCGCGCGTCAGCAGAATCCGCATCACGGGCGATCAGAACGGCATCCGCACTGAGGATACCTTCTATTTTGACCCGTTCTGCAATACGCCCTGACAAAAAAGTGCCGTGAGACCCTGATCTCACGGCACTTTTGATGTTCGGTTATTGCAGTTCCCAGTCATACATGCGGGCATATTCTTCGGTAAGAAAGACCTCGGTATAATAGCTGAGAATCCACTGTGCATCTGCAACATTGATCTCGCCGTCGTCGTTCACATCGGCAAAATACTGTCCGAGCGCGGTCAGTGAGCTCTGTTTGCCGGCAATCACGTCGGTGCAGTCCTGAAGCAATGTCTGCGCATCCGCAGCGTCAATCGTATAGTCACTGTTGATGTCGCCGCGGATCAATCCACCCAAGCTGATCGTTCCGATTTCGATACTGCTGTTTATCGTGATACCCGGTATCTCCGTGCCGGCAGCATCTTTGCAGTCAAATTCCGGAATGTACAGCGGAAACCTGTCACCCGGTTTGCAATCGTCCGGAATCTCTGCGAACAGCCAGAACATGACGCCGCTTGCAGATGCTTCTCCTGTGCCGGTAATGCTGACATCCAGTGTATGATTATCTGCATTCTCCGATAGCTTGAATTCGCCCTTCGGGAATGCGCTGATGCCTTTTTTTATTTTGACGCTGCCGTCTGTATTGTGCACCAGACTGAGCTTTTCATAACATTGAATCCGGAAGTTCAGCTGTGCGTAGGCAGGCGCATCTACGATGATCACCGGAATGACAGCCTGATAGGAATTTGCTGTGATCGCTTCAACCGCAGTCTTTCCAAGCATTAGATTGCATTTGCCTTCGACCAGATTCAGACGTTCTTCCTTGTCAAGAACTTCCTCGCCTGCTGCAAGGACAGGAAGCGACAGTGAGAGTGCGGTCAGACATGCGGTGAAAAATGCGGTCAGTTTTTTCGTGTGTTTCATCGTTTGTTTTTCCTTTCATGATTTTTTGCGGCTGATTCTTCTGTCAGCTATCTGTATTATAACATACGGCAATCAGATTGTCAATTATGATACGAAGAAAAAGGAATGCGGCGTTTTGGCGTGAAAAATGAGAAACTGCGCAGTTTGCTTTTGGAAAACATGCGCCTTGCGGCGATGATTTGAAAATAGTGAAGAGTGAAAAGTGAAGAACGATCGTCCGTGAAGCGGACACAACAATTTCTAATTTCTCATTCCTGATTTCTAATTATTCAGGTATTCACTTCCGCTGCTGCCTGCCCACTTGCTTTTTTTTGAGAACTGTGCTATAATAAGCAGGAATGCATCCGTTGTGATGCCGAATTACTAAAATTATTCTGGGAGGATCCGAATATGAGAAACAAGCTCCGTTCTGCCGCGCTCATTTTGCTCGCGGCTGCTCTGTGCAGCGCTTCTGCGCTCTGCACCGGATGCGGAAGTAATACCGTCAGTACCGATGATGAGGGCGAAAGCGTCTATATGCCTGAGGTGCCGGACAGCTGTGTCGATGAAAATACCCCCGGCGAGGAGTATAAAGCTGCGATCGGCGAGACCGTCAACTATAACGATAAGCTCGATATCACGCTCAATGATGTCATCGAGATCGACAATGTCAATAAGCTCGAATACCGCGTTCTGCTCGCGGAAATGACGATCACGAATAAAACCTCCGAAAAGATCGACTGCCAGACGCTCACCCACTTCATGACAATCATCGACGGAAAAGAGGACGCCGAATCCGTCCGCGATGTGCAGGCGGCTGTCTCCGGCAGAAAATATTATGCAGGCATCAACAGCACCATGCAGGCGTTCAATCAGGAGATTGCAGGCGGTGCGACACTGACAGGCTATGTCTATATCTATGCGCCGAGCGCATGGTCGGAGATGCAGCTCGTCTATACGCCCTATAAATATTACAACACCGACCGCGTGATCTTCGATCTGAAAGAGGAACAGTTCCTCCACAAGACCTATAACAGCCAGTAATGCGAAACCGCCGCTCCGGTTCAGACTCCGGAGCGGCGGTTTTTTATGCTTCCGGCTGCCGGTCTCCGGCGCATGCGCCGGCAAGATAGCTTTCCGGATCAATATATTTGTCATTCTGCTGCACCTCAAAATGCAGATGCGATTCCAGTGTGCTTTCGCCTTCGTTCGTATCGCCGATCACGCCGATGACCGTGCCGCGCGCGATGACATCGCCCGGCTGGACATTCAGTCCTTCATTCAGTCCGCAGTAGCGCGTGACGGTGCCGTTCTGATGCAGTACCGTTACGCAGACGCCGAACAGTGCATCCTTCTCTACGCCGGTGACTGTGCCGTCCTCGGTACAGCAGACGTCGGAGCCGTAATCGGCGGCGTAATCCGCGCCGTTATGCGTGGACCAGATGCCCGTGGTCGGGGATTTGACCAGATCGCCGTGGCTGAACCGCTGGAGCAGCTTTCCGGCGACCGGCGGAATCGGCTGTTCGACAGGAGGCTCTGTCTCCGCAGGCGCCGGCGGTGCTGTTTCTGTCTCTGTCGTGCGGTGCAAAATGGCAGCCGCTTCAGCGACTGCTTCCGTGACGGTTTCTGCTGGCGCTTCCGTGACGGCTGCCGTGCGCGGTGCTGCGGTGGATTTTGTTGTCTGCGGGGCTGTGACCTGCGGGACGGCGGTCGTCTGTGCAGTGTCTTCTCCCGTATACTGATGCGACGGAGCAGCGGGCGGCGTCAGCTTTCCCGCTTCCGAATAGGCATACCGGCAGGCTGCACCGACCATTGCTGCGCTGAGCGCAAGTGCGGCATAGAAGCCTTTGCCGGTCATGCCGGCATGTGATTTCTGTTTCATAGATATCGCCTTTCTTTCATTGGTTGAAGCCTCGTCACCCGAGCGGCTTTCAGCGCTAGTATGTTCCGCTTTGTGACGATTATGCATGATCTGTCCGAAATTCCTGTTCAGGCGATATATAAAAGCCGCGGAATCCTCAGAGGTTTCCATCCTCAGAGAATGCCGCGGCTCCTTACGTTTACTGCATCGGGGGATTCGTCGGCGGATTGAAAATCTGCACGACGGGCTCATCCTTCTGCGCGAGCGATCTGACGAGCAGAAGCGATACAATCAGCACAATAATCAGGAATACAAAGAAAATCAGAATGAAGAATAAGCTGCTGACAGACAGGCAGAAATCATAGAAGCCGTGCAGCAGCATCGGGACGATCAGCGCGGAAACAAGATGAAAACGCATGCCGGATTCGTTCCTGCGCATCTCCTCTTTCTTGGCAACGCCGTAGTAAAAGCCCATGAATATGCCGAAAATCGTGTGCCCCGGGATTGAGGTCAGCGCACGCATGACTGCCGTACCGAAGCCGCCGTCCAGCACATACATGACATTTTCAACCGCGGCGAATCCGAGTGATACCGCGACCGCGTAGACGACGGCATCATATGTATAATTGAATTCCGGCGACTTCCATGTCCCTTTTTTCAGCGCGAACAGCTTGCCGCCTTCCTCTGCGCCGGCGATAATCAGAAAATTGTCCAGCGCAATATAGATCAGGCTGTCCTCCGGAAAAACTGCGCCGAGCACCGCGCCGCCGAGCGTTTCGAGAATCACTGCGCTGATGATCGTCAGTGCGCCGAAGCCGCAGAGCTTCATAATCATGCCGCCCGGCTCTGCTTCGATCTTATCCTGTTTCCGGACGTAAAACAGCAGTGCCGCCGCCGGCAGCAGCGCTGCGATCAGAAGATATCGTGTCATGTGTTTTTGTCCTCCTCGTGTTTGATGCTTTTATTGTACCACAAATACCGCCGAAAATCAAGATGATTGAGAAGGAGATATGAGAAACCGGAAAATGCGTTGCCTGCTTTGCCGGCGGTGATCTGAAAAAAGGGGAAAAGACGGATGATCTGAAATGTGATGCGTAAAATATTCATATTACAGTATAAAATATCAAACAAAATCCGTCACAAAATACGCAGGATATGGGTATTCCTACAAAATTTTCAAATGCGCCCCTTTTTACTTGATTCTCGCCGGATTTCGCTGTATAATATGGGAGCATTATTTAAATACGGAGAGATGAAAAATGGACCAGACAGCCCAAAAGCTGACAACCGAAAAGCTCAAGCCGAAGCTCTTTTCGGTCATGAAAACCTATTCCAAAGCGCAGTTTCTCAAGGACATCGTGGCAGGCGTGATCGTTGCAATCATCGCGCTGCCGCTTTCCATTGCCCTCGCGCTCGCTTCCGGCGTCAATCCGGAGCAGGGTCTCTATACCGCAATCGTCGCCGGTTTCCTCGTCTCCTTCCTCGGCGGCAGCCGCGTGCAGATCGCCGGTCCGACCGCTGCCTTTGCGACAATCGTTGCGGGCATCGTTGCGACAGACGGCATGGACGGACTCATCCTTTCGACCGTTATGGCGGGCATTCTGCTCATTGTCATGGGTCTCTGCCGCTTCGGCAAGCTGCTCAAATTTATCCCCGGAACCATTACCGCAGGCTTTACCTTCGGTATCGCCGTCACAATCGTCATCGGACAGATCAAGGATTTTCTCGGGCTGACCTTTCAGAATGCGCCCATTGAGACCGTCGATAAGATCGCGGAGATTATCCGCTGCTTCGGCTCGCTCAATGTCTCGGCGCTGCTGATCGGTCTGCTCTCGCTCGCTGTGCTGATCTTCTGGCCGAAGAAGCTCGAGAAGATTCCCGCATCCCTGATTGCGGTCATTCTCTGCGCAGCGGTTGTGAAGCTCACCGGCATGCATGTCAACACAATCGGCGACCTCTATACGATTTCCAATGCGCCGCCGAAATTTACGCTCCCGCATGTGACATTTTCCGGTATCCGCGCGATGCTTCCGAATGCCTTTACAATCGCCATTCTTGCTGCGGTCGAATCGCTGCTCTCCTGTGTTGTTTCGGACGGTATGATCGGCTCGAAGCACCGTTCCAATATGGAGCTTATCGCGCAGGGCGTCGCCAATATCGGCTCGGCGCTGTTCGGCGGTATTCCGGCGACCGGTGCCATTGCGCGTACTGCTGCCAATGTCAAGAACGGCGGCAGAACGCCGGTTGTCGGCATGATGCATTCGGTCATTCTCCTCGGCATTCTCGTGCTGCTGATGCCCTATGCGTCGATGATCCCGATGCCGACGATTGCTGCAATTCTGTTTATTGTCGCTTATAATATGTGCGGCTGGAGGAATATCCGCACAATGATCAAAACGGCGCCGAAAAGCGATATTGCCGTGCTGCTTGTGACAATCGTTCTGACGGTTGTGTTCGATCTCGTTGTCGCAATCGGTGCGGGTCTCGTGCTGGCATCTTTGCTCTTCATCAAGCGCATGGCGGATGTCACCGAGGCGCATGCGTGGGTCGATGCTGACGATGAGGAAACCGACCCCGATCATATCCTGCGCAAGAAAATCCCCGCGCGGACAAAGGTCTATGAAATCAACGGTCCGATGTTCTTTGCGGCTTCCGAGAAATATAAGTATATGCTCGATAATCATGACCTCGATGTGCTGGTCATCCGTATGCGCAATGTGCCTGCGATTGATTCTGCCGGTGTCGAGACACTCTCTGAGATCGTCCGCGAATGCCGCAAAAATCAGATTCAGGTCGTCTTTTCGCATGTCAATGAACAGCCGATGCATGCCATGGAAAAAGCCGGGCTGACTTCCGAGATCGGCAAAGACAACTTCTGTTCGCATATTGATACTGCGCTGCTTCGTGCAGAGGAGCTGGTGAAAAAGCAGGCTCCTGCGGAGTAAAAAACGGCTTTCCGCCCGATGACAGATCATCGCGCAGTGATACAATTATACATGAAAGAGGCGTTCATATGTCTACGCAATCGGTACATGCCGGTCGGCTGCCCGTCTTTCCGAAGCCGCAGCAGATCGGCGCGGCTGCCGCTGCCTTCTGCAAGGCGCAGCCCGTTCTTGTGATCGCATTTTTTGCCGCGGTTCTGACGATGTTCATTGTGCCGCCCGATGCAAAATATCTCACATACTGCAACCGCACCGTGCTCATCCAGCTTTTCGGACTCATGACCGCGGTCTCCGGCGTCCGCAGTGTCGGCGTATTCGACGCAGTGACTGGGACGCTCCTGCGCAGAACCGGTACCGTCCGGAGGCTCGGCACCGTGCTCATGCTGATCTGCTTTTTTACCTCGATGCTCGTGACGAATGATGTCGTGCTGCTGACCTTCGTCCCGCTGACGCTCCTGCTCCGGAAACAGATCGGCGCGGAGAAAAACTGCATCCTGACGATTGTGCTGGAAACTGCTGCGGCAAATCTCGGCAGTATGCTGACGCCGGTCGGCAATCCGCAGAATCTCTATCTCTACGATTATTTCCGCATTGATGCAGGTACATTCCTGCGCGTGATGCTCCCTGCCGGTGCGGTCAGCCTGATTCTCCTGCTGCTGCTCTGCCGCCTGCTGCCGAATACCGTCTGCGAGGCGCCGGAGCAGGAGAATTCACAGATTCACAAGCCGCGCTGTGCGGCGTATCTCGTACTGTTTGCACTCTGTCTCTGCTGCGTCTTCCGGCTGATTCCCGATCTGCTCCTGCTGCCTGCCGCTGTGCTGACGGCGCTGATCTTTGACCGCTCACTGCTCAAAAAAGTTGATTATGCGCTGCTTGCGACATTCGTCTGCTTCTTCGTATTCGTCGGAAATATTGCGCGGATCGAAGCGGTCAGCAATGCTGTTTCGCATCTGCTGCGCGGACATGAGATTCTGCTCTCCGCGCTGCTTTCCCAGTGCATCAGCAATGTTCCGGCGGCGGTCATGCTCGCGGGCTTTACAGATGCGGGGACGAAGCTCCTGCTCGGCGTCAATCTCGGCGGTCTCGGCACGATGATCGCTTCGCTTGCAAGCCTGATCTCCTTCCAGTTTTACCGCAAATCCGAGGGCGCACAGACCGGACGCTATTTCCGCGTCTTTACCGCAGTGAACTTCGGCATGCTCGTGCCGCTGCTCCTGCTCGCGCTGCTCTTTCTGAAATGACATAAAAAACGCAGCCTCGCCGAAACGGTGAGGCTGCTGCTTTGGGGATACGCTTTCTGTGATGATGCATGGTTCATTGCAGAATCGAAAACATCAACTGTGCTGCTGCTTGTAAATCAGCTGCGTATATGCAGACCGGCTGCGGAGACGCCGAAACTTTGGTGCGTGCATGCAAAGCGCAATAAAACAAATATGCTGAAATGCTATGAATGTGATCGGTCTGCCTATGCTCCTATTTTAACACGATACGGTGCGGTTGTCAATCCCTTTTTCTTAATA
This sequence comes from Oscillospiraceae bacterium, assembly GCA_017550285.1. GTDB lineage: Bacteria > Bacillota > Clostridia > Oscillospirales > Ruminococcaceae > Firm-04. The sequence continues at coordinate 84,451 of JAFZPP010000017.1, read as the reverse complement.
TTTCCTTAAAATCCAAGAATAAAATAAACTAAATGTGACAAAAATGCTGAATATGGCAATACTTTCCGAATTCAGCAGAACGCCCTGCGGAGCATTGCACTTCGCAGGGCGTGTTTCTTATTCCTCCGGTTTGATCAGTTCAAAGGATTTGTTCGTCAGCGCATCCTTGATGCGGAAGCGCACAACGCCGTCCTTGACGATCTGATAATATTCCGATTCGGAGCATTCCTGTGTATCGGTCTGGTCTTTGTAGCAGAATGTGACATAGTAGCTGACGCTTCTGCCGCGCTCACGCTCGTTGTCCTTCAGTGTGAGGTCGCCGTATGTCGGCGGCGTATTGCCCTCGCCTGTGACGCGAACTGTCCGCTCATCGACCCATGCATCATATTCGTAATAATACTTTGTCTCCTGCCGTGTCGCGTAGACCGGTACCTGCTCGACCTCCCAGCTGAATGCTGCGAGCTGCGGCTTCGGTCCGATCATCAGCAACGGCAGATGCAGCATGCCGAACTGACCGTCGCCGTAATCATCCCAGCCGCCGTCGTCCCAGCCGCCGCCGTAATCCCAGTCATTGCCGCCGCCGTAATCATAATCGTTATCGTCGGCGTCATCGACCCAGTAGGTCCGTTCGTCATAATGGTCGATATAGGTGCGGTTCTCAATCTGCTCTCTGAGAATGCGTGCGTCCTCCGGAAGCTCATCCTTCCAGCCGCTGTCCTGAAATGTTTTCAGCGCTTCAACATAGATTTTGCTTTCCCATGTTGCGGATTGCAGCGGCACTTCACGAACCTTATTGTAGATCAGCTCCTCGATCAGTACGCCGCCGAAGATCGGCACAATGAAAATCAGTGCAAGAATCAGGCATCCCAGACAGGTGGGGGACAGCTTCTTTTTGCGCTTTGCGAGAACGGGCTTTGCGTTGTAATTCGGCTGCGGTGCTGCCTGCGGCGCCGGAATGTCATGATAGCGCTCCTGACTCTCCTCGCGCTGTGCGGCGCAGTAAACGCAGACCTGTACGCTGTCGTCATTCTGCTGCTTGCAGTAGGGGCATATCCAGTTCTGATGTCCGATGCGGACCGCGCTTTCACCCGATACCTCATCGACAAATTCGACGGGGCTGTCGTCATGCAGATAGAACTTGACGTCCCTGTCCTTCGGCTTGCCGCAGCCCGGACACTCCTTGTGGTCGGCGCGAATCTGCTTGTTTCCGCAGTAGCGGCAGTCCCAGTAGCCCCAGCGGTTGCGCTTTTTGCCGCAGGACGGACACTTGATCAGGTCGCCGCTGATATCCGGTCTGTGACACTGCGGGCAGTTCCAGTTTGAATGTCCCATGCTGTCTACCTCCGTTTGACGAACAGAATCTGCGTTCTGTTCGGGTCGGCATGATTATTTCTTCGTATCTGCTGCTTCTTTATTCTCTGCAAATTTGCGGAGCGTATAGCCTTCCTTGATATGCAGCGTTCCGCGGTCGATTGCCAGCGCATAATCCGGCACATCGGTTGTGATCGTTGCACCGGCGGCAGTATAGCTGTATTTGCCGAGGCTGACCGGCGCAATCAGATTGTTGTTGCAGCCGACGAATGCATAGTCGCCGATTTCGCAGCGCGACTTCTTGATGCCGTCGAAATTGACGGTCACGCAGCCGCAGCCGATGTTGACATCCTTGCCGATGTCGCTGTCACCGAGATATGCCAGATGCGCGATCATTGTGCCGGTGCCGATTTCACTGTTCTTGATCTCGACAAAGTCGCCGATATGTGCGCCGGAGCAGATGTGGCTGTCCGGACGGATATGCACGAACGGTCCGATTGTGACGCCGGAGTCAATCTTTGATGTATACGCCTGCACGGTATTGAGCGTGACCTGATCGCCGATCTCGCAGTTTTCGATCACGCAGTTCGGTCCGATCACGCAGTTTTCGCCGATAACGGTCTTGCCGCGCAGGATCGTTCCGGGCAGAATCTCCGTGCCTGCGCCGATCTGCACGCCGCGCTCGATGATTATGCCGTCGGTGCAGGTGAAGCCGACGCCGTTTGCCATATGCTGATTCAGCACTGCCATGCGTGCTGCGGTATTCAGTGCGAGCAGACCCTTGCGGTCATTCGCGCCGAGCACTACATCCGGATTCTTCGAGCAGAATGCACCGGCGCGGCGTTTGGTTTTCAATGCAATCGCAACCGTATCGGTCAGATAGTATTCATGCTGTGCGTTGTTGCAGTCGATCTGGTCGAGCAGGTCGATCAGGTCGAGCGTGCGGAACCAGTAGCAGCCGGAATTGATCTCGTTGATCTGCTTCTGCGTTTCCGATGCGTCCTTATCCTCGACGATGCCCGCAATGCCGGAATCTGTCCGCAGGATTCTGCCGTAGCCCGAAGGATCGGGAACCTTCGCTGTAATGACCGTGACGGCATTCTGTTCTGCAATATGACGCTCCAGCGATTTCTGAATCGTCTCGCTGTCGATAAACGGCGCATCGCCGCAGAGTACCAGCGTATTGCCGTCGGCGTCATCATTCAGAAAGGGGAGCGTCTGCATGACTGCATGACCTGTGCCCTTCCGCTCTGCCTGATATGCGGTTTCGCAGCGGTCACCGAGATATGTATTGATCTGCTCTGCTTCATAGCCTGTGACGACGCATATTTTCTGTAATCCTGCCTGCTCGCAAGCGCCCAGTACCCATTCCAGCATCGGTTCTCCGAGCACCTTGAACATCGGTTTCGGGATCGGTGCCTTCATGCGCTTGCCCTGTCCGCCGGCAAGAATGACTGCTTTATTCATGGCGTGATATCCTTTCATGTCCGTATTCCTTACAAAATCGTGCAGTTTGTTTGCACAGCACTATTATAACACATATTTTCCCTGCGGTCAAGCATGAAAAATCATGTAAAGCGGAATTGAGAAACCGGAAACTGCGGTGTCCGCCGCATGGATGATCCGGATGTGTGAAGAACAAAGCTAATTCATAGTTTTTTCATTGCTTTTTTCAGAAGAATATGATAAAATAAATGCAGTACCGAAAATCGGGTTACGATTCTGATATAAAAGCACGTAATCTGATTGACAGCGCGTATCCGGCATGCTATAATACCGTTAAAAAATTACGGAGGAACTGCCATATGATCAAGAAAACTCTGGACTGGAATGTCTATCTCAAAACTGCTGCGGATGCCGTCTCTGAGGGCATCGTCATGCTCCGCAACAATAATCAGGCGCTGCCGCTGCTGCCGTCAGAGGAAATTGCGCTCTTCGGCAGAATCCAGCTGCACTACTATAAAAGCGGTACCGGCTCCGGCGGCATGGTCAATGTCTCGAAAGTCGTCGGTATCCCCGAGGGCTTGCAGGATGCCGGCATCCGGCTCTATGCGCCGCTGCTGGAAGCATATGAAAAATGGGATTCAGAGCATCCCTATGATCTCGGCGAGGGCTGGGGCGGTGAGCCCTGGTGTCAGGCGGAGATGCCGCTCGATGAATCGCTTGCCGCAGATGCCGCGCAGCACTGTGAACGTGCGGTTGTTGTCATCGGCAGAACTGCCGGTGAGGAGCAGGATAACCGCATGGAGGCGGGCTCCTATCTGCTCACGGATGATGAAAAAGCCATGCTCCGCATCTGCCGTGCGCACTTCAAAAAGCTGATCGTCCTGCTCAATACGGGCAATATTATGGACATGCATTTTGTCGATGAATATAATCCGGATGCCGTGCTGTATATCTGGCAGGGCGGCATGACCGGCGGTACGGGTACGGCTGCTGTCCTGACGGGCGCGGTTTCGCCGTGCGGAAAGCTGCCGGATACCGTTGCCTATGAGATTTCCGATTATCCCTCGGATGCATATTTCCACGGTCAGGAGAATAACAATTATGCCGAGGATATCTATGTCGGCTACCGCTATTTTGAGACCTTTGCGCCGGCGCGCGTGCGCTATCCCTTCGGCTTCGGTCTGTCCTATACGACGTTTTCCGTGACAGCCGGAGAACCTGAGCAGGTCCGCAGTGCGCATTTCCTGCCGGTGACCGTGACGAATACCGGCAGCGCGGCGGGCAAGGAGGTCGTGCAGCTCTATGTCGAGGCGCCGCAGGGCAGACTCGGTCAGCCTGCGCGTCAGCTCGTGATCTTCTATAAGACAAAGGCGCTCCAGCCCGGCGAATCTGATACGGTCAGCTTCGAGCTCTCGGTTCCGGCATCCTATGATGACAGCGGCGTGACCGGTCATGCACACTGCTGGGTCAAGGAGGCAGGCGAGTACAAATTCTATGTCGGCACGGATGTCCGCAGTGCAGCCTATGCAGCGAGCCGGTTCATCGACGAGACGATTGTTGTCGAGCAGTGCCGTCAGGCAATGCCGCCTGTTGCCGCATTTCAGCGCATGAAGCCGGTGCAGTCCGCGGACGGCTTTACCGTCGGCTGGGAGGATGTTCCGCTGATGCAGTTCGATGAGGCACAGCGCCGCCGCGATGCACTGCCGGCTGAATGCAAAGCGGACGGGAAACCGTCTGTGCTTGCGGATGTGCTGCGCGGCGATGTGTCAATGGAATCGTTTATTGCACAGTTCAGCGATGCGGAGCTCATGCAGATCGTCCGCGGCGAGGGCATGGGCAGCCCGCGCGTGACGGCAGGTACGGCTTCGGCATTCGGCGGCGTATCAAAAGAACTGGAGGCACGCGGAGTTCCTGCCTGCTGCTGCTCGGACGGTCCTTCGGGTATGCGTCTGGACTGCGGCACCAAGGCATTCAGCCTGCCGAACGGTACGCTGCTTGCTTCAACCTTCAATCTGCCGCTGCTGACGGCGCTCTATACCTGCGTCGGTCTGGAAATGACCGCGAACAAGGTGGACTGTCTGCTCGGTCCGGGCATGAACATTCACCGGCATCCGCTCAACGGCAGAAACTTTGAGTATTTCTCGGAGGACCCGAAGCTGACAGGTCTGATTGCAATCGCGGAGCTGCGCGGTCTGCACAGCGTCGGCGTCGAGGGTACGGTCAAGCACTGCTGCGGTAACAATCAGGAGACAAACCGTCATTTCCTGAATTCGACGGTCTCCGAGCGCGCGCTGCGTGAAATCTATCTGAAAGGCTTTGAGCTTGCGGTCAGGGAGGGCGGCGCAAAGTCGATCATGACAACCTACGGCTGCGTCAACGGGCTCTGGACCGCCGGAAACTATGACCTCTGCACCGAGATCATCCGTAAGGAGTGGGGTTATACCGGCTTCCTCATGACGGACTGGTGGGCGAATATCAACGAGCGCGGTCAGGCGCCGGATAAGACTGATTTTGCTGCAATGGTGCGTGCGCAGAATGATGTCTATATGGTCTGCGCGGACTGCGTGGAGCATGAGGACAATCTTGCCGAGGCATTTGCAGCAGGTGAAGTAACGCGCGGCGAATTGCAGCGCTGTGCGGCGAATGTCTGCCGGTTTGCGATGCATACGCATGCTATGGAGCGGCTGCTCGGCGATGCGCCGGAGATCACAGTCGAGAACCGTCCGGCGGATGCTGCCGAGCAGGAGGGCGATGTGATTTTCTATGATCTCGGCAATGACCTGACGATTCCGCTGGAGGGCATCTGCACGGACAAGGGTACCAATTATGCCTTTGCGCTGACAGTCAATACGCCGGGCTGGTACCGCGTGACGCTGACGGCATCCTCGGAGCAGAGCGAGCTTGCACAGATTCCGGTGACACTGTTCAGCATGGGTACGGCGAGCGGTACGTTTACATGGAACGGCACGGGCGGCAAGCCGGTTTCGTTCTCGGCAAGTGTGCCGATGTTCTCGCGGTTTACGGCAAACCGTCTGTATTTTGCACAGAGCGGACTGCGGATGCATGAAATCCGGATCGAGCTGGTGAGCGATCAGTTTGATATGTCGCATATGGGCGATAAGCCAGAAGAATAATTGCATATCAGCTGACCGGATATACGGTAAGGAAAGCGGTTCGCTTTTCTGCTGTATATCCGGCTGCTGTTTTTGACGCTTGACAAAAGGGACGATAACTGTTATAATAGTACAGTCAGATCAAAAGGGGATGTTTTGCTCAATTCATAAACCATTTGCACCTGTGGTGAAACTGGCAGACACGTTGGATTTAGGTTCCAATGCCGCAAGGCGTGCAGGTTCAAGTCCTGTCAGGTGCATACTATAACACAACGAACCTGATTCTCAGACGGGAATCAGGTTCGTTTCTTTTATTCCGATGCAAAAAAAACACCCGACTGCATCCAAATCAGTCGGGCTTGGGTGAAAGAGAATGGAACGAGAAAATTATAATAACAGACCTTCCAGCCGGAATTCCGTCTTTCCGGTCTGATATCACCAATATTTTTGAAAACCGATGTTTTTTCGCATCGGCATACGCGGAATCCCACGCATATCACGTTGTGTGCTGCGTCAACGGGGATCCGCCGCGATTGCCGGATGCACAATACCTTTGTTTCATCCCTTTGATCAGATTACATCCACGGTAAGAACCAGAGAATCCAATCAAAACTGGCAGCCAGATACTGCATGGTTACTCCTCCATGTTTCGGTTTCTCATAACTTACGGAGTGTGTGTCCCCTTTTTCACTCCGTTTTTTATTATAGCACAAGTGCCTCAGAAATGCAAGTGTTTTTCGTCAAACGGTCAATTTTTTTCGGTGAACGGCACAAGGGCATTCAAAAAGTAGATATTCAGCGTGTAAATTCCGTCCTGAAACTCGGCATCGTATTGCAGCTGATTCTTATTCAGGCATTCGATCATGTTGGACATGCCGTATCCGTGGCCTGCCTCCTGTTTCGTGGAGATATAGCGATTGTGACGCATCTGCGGGGCTGACACGGCTGAATTGGAAACCGTAAAGAGCATATGCGTTTCCAGTGTGCGCACCGAGATTTCGACCTGCTTTTCCTCTGTACGTTCCGCTGCTTCAAATGCATTGCTCAGCGCATTGAAGAAGATCGTGCAGAAATCCGTATCCGAAAGGGAACTGACATCCGGATAGCTGCCGTTCAGTTTCAGCTTGACGTCGCTGTATTTGTTCACAAGCTCGCCGAGAATTGCATCGAGCAGCTTATTGCCGCTGCGGATGCCGCCGCCGACGGCATGCACCATAACGTCCATTTTGTCCATGTATGTTTTCAGCTCCTGCGTTTTGCCTTCATCCAGCAGGACTCGCATACAGTAGATATGATTCCGGATATCATGCCGGAAGCTGCGCAGCTCCTCGGATTTCTCCATGAGGCGCATATAGTGCTGATTCTGCATTTCCATTTGCTTCTGCATGATCTCGCTTTCCTTGGTCAGCAGCAGATTATGCGAGTCGCTGCGCATCAGCAGGAAGCAGATCAGGAGACTCAGGATATTTGCGGCGATCAGGCTGAACATCACAAACAGTCTGATCCGATCCGTCAGGACCGCTGCGATCATATACGCAGACATTTCCAGCAGGCTGAGCGTGAACAGAATCAGAATGACCGGCAGGATCAGCTTGACGCGAATCTGAAAATGCTTTCGCTTGCCGGATACGATCCGGATAATCACGCCGAGCAGCAGCAGCAGCGGAATCGAGAACATATTGGCAAACAGGGTTTCCAGCTTATTCTCAGTCAGGGATTCCAGTCCGATGCCGCGAATGAACAGAAACGGCAGTCCGACGGTGATATCCAGAACGGATACGACCGGATATGCGAGCAGAGACAGGCTCTTGGAAAGTCTGGTCTGTGCAATCGCAAAGCAGCAGGCGGAAACCGTAATCCAGACAATCAGCGATTCCGACTTGCCGGAAAAAACCATGCACAGTCCCGCGCAGATCAGATGTGCGGCTGTTACTGCCGGAACCGTAATCTTCATCCGCCTCGGCGTCTGCTGAAACAGCAGAAAGCAGACCAGATACATTTTCAGGAATTCAATTCCGAATCGGCAGATCTGATAGAAAAATGCAGTCAGATCCAAGAATCATCACCTCGCGTTCTCCTTCATATAGGCAAGGAACGCTTCTTTCAGTCCGGTACGGCTGCGGCGCGAGATCGGGATTTCCATATTCAGTCCGCGCATGACGATGCCGTTTGTGTCGATGCTCAGGATGTACCGGAGCGAGACAGCATAGGCGCGGTGAACCTGATAAAAGCAGTGGTCGCCGATCTGTTCAAGCCATGATTTCAGGGAGCGTGCGGATGTATAGACGGTTTCCTCCGTGTAGATGTATGTGCCGTCGCCGTAGGCTTCAAAGCAGATCACATCATCGAGCAGGATTGTACAGGTCATGTGGTCATGGCGGACGGAAATCATCACGCGCTCGCAGAGCTCATTTTTCGCCGAGAAGAATGCCTCATGGAATTCCTCCGGCTGAACGGGCTTGCAGATATACCGGAATGCGCGAACCTTGAAGGCATCTCGAATGTGTTCGCTGCTGGCGGTCAGAAAAATAATCAGTGTATCCCGACGCCGGCGGCTGAGTACCGCGGCGGTTTCCATTCCGTCCATTTCCGGCATGTCAATATCCAGAAAGACCAGTTCAAAGGACAGACCGCTGTCCAGAAGTTCCTTGCCGTTGTGATATTCAAATACATCCTCAGCCGGCGAGAGCTGCCGAATCCGTCGGATTATCTCCTTGCAGATCAGCGGTTCGTCATCGCAAACAGCTATTTTCATTTTAACCTCCCCAAACGAAAACAAGCCGTGCCGCCGTTAAATACGGCAGAATGCACAGCAGACCGTGCAGTCGGTCAAATCAAATGAAAGGAACAATATGATATTGTGCTTCTATATTATTTGTATATTATCTTTCTGCGATTACAAATGGTACAATACTATTATACCACATTCTGACGCATTTTGCAATGTTTCAAACGAAAAAAATATGATGAATTATGAAAGATATATGATAATTTGTCGCGTGCGGCAGAGAATCAGAAACCACGCCGGTGATCAGCGTGGTCAGAAATCATATGACGGAGGATTGCTGCATCACAGATCACGCCGGATTGCTGCGGCATCCATGGAACGGACACGCTTCGTCAGCAGGCGCGAGAGCGGATAATACAGCAGATAAACCGGTACCGCTGCGGCAAGCGTCAGCAGGGCGGAGGGGAGCAGGATTTTGCCCCAGAAGAACTCTCTGCCTTCGGTGCGGAATATACCGACCGTCAGCAGCCAGCACAGCATGCCGTGCAGAAAGACACCTGCTGCCGTCAGGACAAAATAATGCAGGAAACTGCGGCGCAGAATCTGCTCGAACAGCAGGCAGACTGCCGTACAGAGAATCACCATGTAGATCGCATTGACGCCGAGCACGCTGCCGCAGGCAAGGTCGATGCCGAAGCCGGCGATTACACCTGCTGCCATGCAGAAATACAAATCCTCATTCATGCAGATGCAGACTGCTGCCGGAATCACCCAGAGCGGCTGCAATCCGCCGCCGAGCATCGGGATAATACAGAGCAGCAGAAGCAGGAGACTCAGCGCCCTGCGGATGAGATTGCGCCGCCTTGTCCGCTGCTCAGAGCTTGTCCGGCGCTGACGGAGCGGCTTTTGCTGCTTAGCTTTCACCGAAGGACTCACCCTTTCCTTCAAAATCCAGCAGAACCGTCACCGATTCGAGCTTCGAGAAATCGACGGACGGTGCAAGACGTGCGGTTCTGGAAAGTCCGCTTTCTTCCAGGTCGATCTCCGTTACATTGCCGACCGGAAGTCCGTAGGGGAACAGACCGGTTGTGCCTGCGGTGATGATCAGGTCGCCTTCCTTCGCCGTGCTGTGCTCGTCAATGTACATCATGACGGCGCGGTCATCGACCGCATAGCGCAGATCGCCCTCGACAATGCCGCTGTCGCCCGTTTGCAGGATGACGGCGCCGATCGAAAGCTCCGGCGAAAGCATGGTCGTGACGGTTGCATAATGCGCGCTGAGCTCCGTGATGACGCCGATCAGACCGTCGGCGCAGATTACCGGTGCATTCAGCGTAATGCCGTCCTCCTCGCCCTGATCTATCAGAAAGCTGTGGGTCAGGTCATTTGCAACGGGCATCAGCACCTTGCACGGCTCGGAAAGAACGAAATCACGGTGCTTCTGCTTGATGCCGAGCTGGTCGCGGAGTGCTTCGAGCTCTTCGATTGCATCGTCATAGCCGATGAGCTGCTCATTGAGCGCGGCGATCTCCTTCCGCAGACGCGCATTTTCGTCGCGGTATGCCTTGGAGCCGAAATAGGTATCGAGATGTTCGTTGACCTCGCCGGTAATCGCAGCGGATGCCTTGCGCGCCGGTGCGCTGATATGCTGCATCATCCTTGTGAGATAATCCGTATGTGCGCCGGATTTCAGCGAATAAAGCATGATGCCCGTCAGCAGCGCAAGCAGACACAGCAGAACGCGGAATTTTGCGCTGCGGAAAAATGCATTGAGATTCATGTTGCTGCTCCTTTGGATTCGGGGTTCTCTTTCTTTTTACGTATCTGTGCGGTTATGCTTCTGCTTCAAGCCGGACGTTCGGATGCTCTGCACGCAGATGCGCCTTGAGTGCCTGAAAGGACTCGATGCTGATATCGTGCTCCATTTTGCAGGCGTCCTCGGCTGCGGTTTCCGGCGAGACACCGAGGTCAATCAGCCACTGCGACAACACCAGATGCCGCTCATAGATTCGTTCGGCAACCTCTTTGCCGCTGTCCGTCAGTGTGATGTTGCCGTCCTCGGCGATCTCAATGAAGCCGCCGTCGCGCAGAATGCCCATAGCGCGGCTGACGCTCGGCTTCGAGACATCCATTTCATGTGCGATATCCACGGCGCGCACGTAGCTGTTTTGCAGATGCAGCACATGGATGGTTTCAAGATAATTTTCTCCGGATTCATATAGCTTTGCCATATTGTTACTCCTTTTAATTTGCAGTGACCACTTCGCAGACGGTCAGAACCGCATCTGCGACCCGAAAGCGGATATCGCAGCCTGCAAAGCTGATGCCGTAGATGCGGTCGGGATCATCCGAATAGCCCGGACGCGGATCAAGCCGCAGGACATCAAGCGCTGCCTGCTGCTTTTCAGCCGGCAGCTGAGCAAGCAGCTCTGTCGGAAAATTGACCGTCAGCGCATGCTGCCTTGTCTCGGCTGTATAGCCCTCGGATGCTTCCGGCTTGCAGTCAGCGACCGGAATATAGGGCTTGATATCGTAAATCGGGGTGCCGTCCAGCAGATCAATGCCGGATACCAGCAGCCGGACAGGCTGTTCCTCCGCACAGACCGCTTCCAGTCTGACACAGGAAAGCCCCAGCGGATTCGGGCGGTACGGCGCGCGGGTTGCGAATACGCCGAGCCTTGTATTTCCGCCGAGGCGCGGCGGCCGGACTGTTGCCGACCAGCCCTTTCCCGCCTGCTTCTGTGCTGCATGAAAGCCCCAGATCAGCCAGAGATGCGAAAATGCCTCGATGCCTCTGACTGCCTCCGGCTGGCTGTATGCCGGACGGAATACGATCTCGCCGCGCAGTTCCGGTACCAGACCGCTCTGACGCGGCAGTCCGAATTTCTCGCGGAAGTCCGTCCGGATCTCTGCAATCGGTTCGATTTGCAGGATGCTGTGTTCAGTCATACATGATTTCGCTCTTTTTATAGTGTGCGCCGATCTTGTCGCTCGTGGACATAATGAACACAACGACAATGCTGAGGATCATCGAGAGGACATAGCCTGCGCAGACAATGCCGCCGCCGGATGCATTCTTCTTCTCAGAAAGCAGCGAGACAATGCCCGGAATCAGCATGATGATCGCATTCAGCGCGAAGACAAATGACGTCAGACCCTTGACCTGTCTGACACGCAGGACAATCGTGATTGCCAGTCCGACCATTGCCAGACCGAGCAGCAGATAGCATGTATCAAAGAATTTGAAGACGCCCGGGATATTATCCGGATCCGGATAGCTGCCTGCGGAGAACAGGATTGTACATGCGCCGGCAAGTACACCGAGCACGGTCAGAATGATTGAGAGCGTAAAGCCCTTTGCCGCAAGCTCCTCCTGCTGCTGTACGCGGAGCAGTGCCATTTCCTCACGGGCACGCTTCTGCTGTTCGGCAGTCTGCGCGGGAATCTCTTTCAGGCTTTCGCTTGCTCGCTTTGCAGCGGACATCTTTGCTGCCTGCAAATCCTCCTGATTGAACACAACCTTGCGCTCGGGCTCCGGTGCGGGCTCTTCGAGCAGAGCGCTTGCATCGACCTGCGGCAGTGCCTCATGCTGCGGCTTGCGCTCCGGCTGGGAATAATCCTCCGGCTCTGCGAGCAGTGCGGCTGCGGCTGCCTTCTGTGCCTCTGCCTGTGCTGCCATTGCCGCCTGCATCGCCTGTGTCCGCTGACGCTCGATGAAATCTGCCTTCAGCTCGGCGATTTCCTCCTCCGTATAGGGCGGCTGACCCTTTGCGGCTCTCTGCTGCTGTAAAATTGCGATCTGCTCGGCGCTCAGCTCCTGATACTGTACCTGCGGCTGTGCTGCTTTGCGCGGATCCTCATATCCCATATCTCCGAGGAGCTGTGCCTCTAGGCTTTTCTGGTCATCCATTGCAATCGGACTCCTTTTTCTGTTATTCTTTGTGATCTGCGGCAGGATATACAGCCGCATAATATCATTATACTACAATTATACAGAAAATGCAAGAGGAGAAAGCGAAATAGTAATTAGAAATTTGAAATTAGAAATGAGAAATTGCGGTATCGCCTCACGGCGATGATTGAAATATTATATGGAGGAAGGAGAAGGGAGGAGGGCGGAGTTGCGGTGCGGCTGCGCCGCGATTTGAAAATGATATAGTAAGGATAGTTTATTTGCTTTTACAATATGACAACCGGCGGGCTTTAGATCAATGCCTGCGGGCGCTGCCCGCCTGCCGAACTTGACAAAACTTATCCGCAATGGTATAATAGGATTACGGCGATGATGCGCCGGATTCTTTTACGGGGAGTGTGATACGATGGCTTCTGCGAAAAATATTGTGCTGGCAGGCGATTATACCGGCTGCCGCGTCTTCTGTATGTCGGCAAGACTTGCCTATATTTCCGGCACGATGAAGAAAATCGACGACATCTATCTGACACCTGAAAATGTTGCGCGCTATGAGCTCATGACCGAGGATATCCTCCGCTCCGGCAACTCGCTGCTGCTGACCGGTCCGCTCGATCCGGCATGTCTGCTCAAGCTGCGGCTGCATGCGTCCGTCGCTATGCAGAACAAGGGCATCTATACGGTGGCGGTCAAGTTTGAGGACGAGAAACGCTCGCTCCTCGAAATCGACGAGAAAACCTATCACGCCTTCATGCGCAGGATGCAGGAGAATCAGCAGGAAGAATAAGCCTTTCAGAACAGGAAACACAGACAAATCTGTGTTTCCTATTTTTGTTTCCTTCACCAAAATTTCACTTGACATTTTGGGCGGAATGCTGTATAATGTTTCATTGTGAACAGTTGCATTTCTGAATCCGGAAAGGGGTGCAGAAGGACTTGGAAAATCAGACAATGCTTGCACTTCGCATGGTCAATACCGGTATCCGAAGGCAGATTGAAGCCTTCCGCAGCAAAAACGGTCTCGATGCCGCTGCCGGTACAAACGGCTGGGTGCTCGGCTATCTCGCGGAGCATGCGCATGAGGACGTCTATCAGCGCGATCTGGAAAAGGAGCTTTGCGTCTGCCGCTCCGGTGTCTCGAAGATCGTTGCCGCACTGGAAAAGGAAGGTCTGCTCGAACGCAGCCGCGTCGCAAGCGATGACCGTCTCAAAAAGCTCGTCCTGACCGAGCAGGGCAGGGCGTATACCGAACGCATCCGTGAGGATTGCCGGCGGCTCGAAACAATGCTGACACGCGGCTTTTCGCCTGAGGAGTCGGCACAGCTGCTGCAATATCTGCAAAGGATGCAGGACAATCTCAATGAAGCTGACTGAAAGGAGCGTATTTCCTGATGTTTCGTACCATATCACGCTGTCTGCGTGAGTTTAAGCTGCCCACGATCATCACGATCCTGTTTATGACGGGTGAGGCGGTGATCGAGGCGATTATTCCGTTTATCACCGCAAGGCTCGTGGATAATCTCACCGCCGGCATTGCGATGTCGGCGCTGCTGCGGACGGGTCTGATCCTGTTTGTCATGACGCTGGTGTCGCTGTTCTGCGGCGGCATGGCAGGCATGACGAGTGCCAAGGCGGCTGCCGGTCTGGCGAAAAATGTCCGGCACGATATCTTTGAGAAGGTGCAGACCTTCGCATTCAGCAATATCGACAAGTTCTCGTCTTCGTCGCTCGTGACGCGCCTGACGACCGATATCAACAATGTGCAGATGGCATTCATGATGCTGATTCGCATGGCAATCCGCGCACCGCTGATGCTGATTTTTTCGATTATTATGGCGTTTATTATGGGCGGAAAGCTCGCAGGTACGTTTGTTGTTGTCATTCCGGTGCTGGCGTGCGGTCTGCTGCTGATCGGCAAATTCGCGCTGCCTGCATTCCGCAGAGTCTTCAAGAAATATGACCGGCTGAATGAGTCTATTGAGGAGAATGTCCGCGGCATGCGCGTGGTCAAGGGCTTCTCGCGCGAGGAGTATGAGAAAGAGAAGTTCCGCACCGCGGCGGAGGATATCTGCAAGGATTTCACCAAAGCCGAGCGCATCGTCGCTTTGAACGGTCCGATCATGCAGGTCTGCCTGTATTTCAATATGGCGTTTATTCTCATGGTCGGCTCGAAGATCATCATTAACGGCGAGAGCTCGATCAATGTCGGCGAGATGTCCTCGATGCTGACCTACGGCTTCCAGATTCTCATTCAGCTTATGATGCTCTCGATGATCTATGTCATGATGACGCTTTCCGCGGAGTCTGCAAAGCGAATCTCCGAGGTGCTTCAGGAGGAGCCGGATATCCATAATCCGGAGACCGCCTGCGAAACCGTCGCCGACGGCAGCATTGTCTTTGAAAACGTCAGCTTCAAGTATTCGCAGAAGGCAAAGAAATTTGCGCTTTCGGATATTGATGTGCAGATTCCGTCCGGTGCGACGGTCGGCATCATCGGCGGCACGGGCTCGAGCAAATCGACCTTTGTGCAGCTCATCCCGCGGCTCTATGACGTCACCGAGGGCAGAATCAAGGTCGGCGGCGTCGATGTCTGCGAATATGATCTCCATGCGCTGCGTGATGCCGTTGCAATGGTGCTCCAGAAGAATGTGCTGTTCTCCGGCACGATCAAGGAAAACCTGCGCTGGGGCAATCCGGACGCGACCGATGAGGAACTGATCGAAGCCTGCAAGCTGTCGCAGGCACATGATTTTGTCAGCGCATTTCCGGACGGCTACGATACGATGATTGAGCAGGGCGGTACGAATGTCTCCGGCGGTCAGAAGCAGCGCCTCTGCATTGCGCGTGCCCTGCTGAAAAAGCCGAAGATTCTCATTCTCGACGATTCCACAAGTGCTGTCGATACGAAGACCGATGCCTTTATCCGCGAGGGATTCCGCAAATACATCCCCGATACAACGAAAATTATCATTGCACAGCGTATCGCTTCGGTGATGGATGCGGATATGATTCTGGTTATGGATAACGGCAAAATTGCTGCATCCGGTACGCATGACGAGCTGATGCAGAGCTGCGACATCTACCGCGAGGTCTATGAGCAGCAGACGAACGGAGGTGACAACGATGCCGCGTAACAACAATTACGGCGAGCCGAAAAAGCCCGCCGAGGCATTCAAGTCCCTCAAGCGCCTGCTCGGGCTGCTGCGGCAGTTCTATCCGAAGCTGCTGCCCGTGACGCTGGTCTGCATTCTGTTCTCCTCCGGCGCGTCGGCGATTCCGGCTGTCTTTCTGCAAAAGGTCATTGCCGACATCGAGGTCTTCTCCGAATCCGGCGACTGGGCAGCCGCAAGAGCGGTCATTTATCCGAAGGTCTATGTGCTGATTGCGCTGTATGTTGTGTCGATCATCTGCATGACGCTCTGGCAGCAGCTCGTTGCGATCATGACACAGGGCTTCCTCAACAAGATGCGCTGCAAGCTGTTCGACAGCATGCAGAATCTGCCGATCCGCTATTTCGATACGCATAAGCACGGCGATATCATGAGCCATTATACGAATGATATTGACACGCTGCGGCAGATGCTCTCGCAGGCGCTGCCGTCCCTCGTGCAGGCGGGTGCGGTTGTCGTGTTCGTCTTTGCAATCATGCTCTATTACAGCATCTGGCTGACGCTGATCGTCATTATCGGCATTGTTCTGATGATGACCGTCTCGAAGAAGATCGGCGGCGGCTCGGCAAAGTATTTCATCCGGCAGCAGGCTGCGGTCGGCAAGACCGAGGGCTTTGTGCAGGAAATGATGAACGGTCAGAAGGTTGTGCAGGTCTTCTGCCACGAGGAACAGAGTCAGAAGGATTTTGACGCGGTCAATGATGCGCTCTATGAGGATATGTACCGCGCGCATGCCTATGCGAATGCGCTGGTGCCGATTATCATGAATATCGGCAATGTGCTCTATGTTATTATTGCGACAATCGGCGGCGTGCTGCTGCTGACCGATGTGCCGAATCTTTCCTTCTCGGGTATGCCGATCTGTCTGTCGATTGTCGTGCCGTTCCTGAATATGACAAAGCAGTTTACCGGAAACCTCAATCAGGTGACGCAGCAGATCAATGCGATTGTCATGGCGGTTGCCGGTGCGGACCGCATCTTCACGCTCATGGATGAACAGCCCGAAGCCGACGACGGTTATGTCACAATGGTTAATGTGCACACCGCGGCGGACGGCACTGTCACCGAGGCGGATGAAATCACGCATGAATGGGCATGGAAGCATCCGCATACCGCCGACGGCTCGATCACCTATACGCCCCTGCGCGGTGAGGTCACGCTCGACAGCGTCGATTTTGCCTATGAGGAAGGCAAGGATGTGCTGCACGATGTCACGGTCTTTGCAAAGCCCGGTCAGAAGGTTGCGTTTGTCGGTGCAACGGGTGCCGGCAAGACCACAATCACGAATCTGATTAACCGCTTCTACGATATCGCGGACGGAAAGATTCGCTATGACGGCATCAATATCAACAAGATCAAAAAATCCGACCTGCGGCGCTCGCTCGGCATCGTCTTGCAGGAGACAAATCTCTTTACCGGCTCTGTCATGGAGAATATCCGCTACGGCAGACTCGATGCGACCGATGAGGAATGCGTCGCGGCGGCAAAGCTCGCAGGCGCGGACGATTTCATCACCCGTCTGCCGGAGGGCTATGATACGCTGCTGAGCGGCAACGGTGCGAATCTCTCGCAGGGTCAGCGGCAGCTCATTGCGATTGCGCGCGCTGCGGTTGCCGATCCGCCGGTCATGATTCTCGATGAGGCGACATCCTCGATTGATACCCGTACTGAGGCAATCGTGCAGCGCGGCATGGATGCGCTGATGAAGGGCAGAACGGTCTTCGTCATCGCGCACCGCCTGTCTACGGTCAAGAATTCTGATGTGATTATGGTGCTTGACCACGGCAGAATCATCGAGCGCGGAAGCCATGATGCGCTGCTTGAAAAGAAGGGCACCTACTATCAGCTCTATACCGGCGCATTTGAGCTGGATTAACGGAGGACGGAATATGCTGGAAAAACTGCTGCAATTCGTATTGAAGCTGCTGCCGAAGCCGCTGAAAAATCTCTGGGATAAATATGAAAGCATCTGGCGCTACTGCTACTACGGTGCGTGGACGACGCTGCTTTCCATGGTAACAAAGTTTATCGGTATCTGGGGCTTTGAAAAGCTCGGCTATCCGACAGACATTCATCCGGTCGTGAACGGCATCAATACCACGATTTCATGGATTATCTGCGCGACATTCGCATTTATTGTCAATAAAAAATATGTGTTCCACAGTGAATCGACGAAAAAAGAAGACCTCACTCACGAGATCCTGACATTCTACGGCGCCCGCATTGTGACCTTCTTTCTGGAGGTCGGACTCATGGAGCTGCCGGTCATTTTCCATTGGGGCAGGACCGGTATGATTGTTATGACAGTCCTCTCGCAGTTTATCATTCTTGCGCTCAACTATGTGTTCAGTAAACTTGTGGTATTTCGCAGAAAATCGGATGCTGAGGTGTCTCCGACAGAATGATATAAGTGAAGCCGCTCAATCAAGCTGATTGAGCGGCTTCGTCCTAGGCGGGCAGTGCCCGCATCCATATTAACAACGAAACAGATTCCAGTGCAACCGAAGATAACATGCTCGTCTTGGGCACGCAGACTAGTGCCTGACTGTGATGTCTGCAAGGCTGCGCCATTTTGGGCGGCGGCGCAGAGACGCCCCGACTGAAAGAACAGTGCGCAGTGCTGCACAGTATGCGAAATAAAGGCGAAGCAAAATGGCTGCCGGTTCTACCGGCTTAAGAAATGGTTTTGCCTTTTTTGGCAGATTCCTGTTTGACGGGTTCCTCGGAACCGCCGCGGTCGGTAAAGAGGCGTTCTTCATCGTCTGCTGCGGCATCATCGGCTTCGGGATTCTGTTCGCCGGTATCCTCATAATACGGATTGATGACGTACTTCTGGATCACCGGATAATGCACGAACATCACGAGATAACCGATAAACGCTGCCGGGAAAAATGCGAGGAGGAACATAAACAGGCTGTTAATCCAGATCAGCAGCACCATAAGCCCGAGCATCAGCGCCGCGCAGACAGTTGTCAGCAGGCATTCCTTGAGCGACAGTCCGACGAGCATAAATGCATTCTTGAGGACGGTTTTCGGCTTGAGTGTCGTTGCTGCCTGCAATGCCATGATATAATAATTCATAAACAGAACAATCAGCGAGAGCGCAATCGAAATGCCGAACAGAATATAATATGCGCTGTTGCCGGTTTCCTCGACGCGCATCGGATATGCCTTGCGTCCGGCGGCGAGCGAGGCGAGGACAATGCCGTCGATCAGCCAGTAGAGCAGTCCTGCACCGAAATTCTGCGTGAAGCCCTTTTTGAATTCCTCCATGAGGAAAAATGCCTTATCCAGCACGATCAGCCGGAGCACACGCGCACAGCCTGCCATGATCGCACCCTCAAGCAGGAACTGCACGGCAATCAGGAAAAGCGTCATCGCATCCGTCAGCTTATTGTTCGTCTCATTCAGCACAATCAGCGAAAGCAGCAGCGGCGTATGCATTGCCGTGTAAATCAGATTCAGCGTGATGAGCTTGCCGAAATTGCGCCATAAAAGCTCCCAGAACCGGAAAAACGGCTTTTTCTTCGGTGCGTTCGGGTTGATGCCGGGACCGGCATTCTGATAGCCTCCAAAGAGACCCATGATGCAACATCCTTTCAGTTTGACTTATGTGAGAAGCGGCTGATTGAACAGCCAGAGCAGCAGTGTGTGCATGCCGGCAGCAAGCAGTGCAAGGAGCAGAACCGCAAGCATTGCGCTCAGCCGGTCATTCGGGGTGTCTGCGGGTTCTGCCGGCGGCTGACCGCGCAGCAGCATGCAGGTCATGCGGTTTGAGAGCCGCAGTGCATCGCGCACCGCATAGCAGAGCAGCAGGATACTGCATAAGCCGTAGGGCAGGAGCAGGATTGCCGCAATGCAGAGCGCTTTGCGCAGCGGATACTGCATAAAGCATGTACCTGCGGCGATTCCAAATGCCGTGCCGCGCGAAAGCAGCAGGAGCATCGCAGCCGGCTGTCCGAATGCGGAAAAGCCGCTCAGCCAGATGCCGGTCAGCAGAATCAGCAGGGGACAGAGCGCCGTCCGCAGGACATCCCCGAGCGTTCTTGCCGCATCGGAGAGCATCAGCCCCTGTGTCAGCAGAAAGCAGTCGGCGGTTTCCGGCATGCGTTCGGCGAGCCATGTGCCGAGCATGATGCCGAGCATGGACCAGCCGGTCAGCAGACGGATCGGATCCGGCTGACGGAACGCCGCCTTCAGACGGCATGTCCGCGCGGACATTGTGTGATACAGCATACCCTGCATCGGTTTCATAAGCATCCCTCCGCAGTAAGATATGCGGCGGCGGTGCGGAATATGCGCAAATCAGCCGCAGAGCGTTTGCAAATCTGCGGCTGATTCTGTTTTATTTTTTGCGCTCGGCACCTGCGAGCTCATATGCACGCTGTGTGCAGGCATTGCAGCAGCGGTCAACGACTGCGGTCAGATCGCCCTGATAGAGCTGATCGAGACCGGCAAGCGTTGTGCCGCCCGGCGAGGAGACCATTTTGATCAGCTCGTCAATCGAATAACCCGAATCAGTCATCATCTTTGCGGAGCCGATCATTGCCTGCGCAAAGAGACGCAGCGCGGCGCCGTCATCGAGACCTTCGGATTTTGCGTAATCGAGGAAGCCCTTGGCGTAGAGATAGAGGAACGCCGGACTCGAGCTGTTGACTGCGATGATCTCGCGCATTTTGTTCTCGGGAATTGCCTCAGCGATGCCGCAGGTTGCAAACATCTGCATGGCAATCGCAAACTCTGCATCCGTGATGCCGTCACATTTTGCCAGTGCAGTGGCGCCGAGACCGAGCATCAGCGGCGTATTCGGCATGCAGAGAATGATGCGCGCATCGGGAATTGTATGGCTGCGGATGAACTCTGCGGAGATACCGGCACAGATCGAAATGATGACCTGCTCCCTGCGGATTGTCAGGGCATCGAGCACACCGCCCAGCACTTGCGGCTTGACGGCAAGCACAAGATAATCAACGGCATCGCTGAGCGCCTGTGCGGATTCACATGCCTGAATACCTGCATCTGCGAGCTTTTTGAGCTTTTCAGAATCGGTATCGAAAGCGAAAATCTGTGCGATCTCGCCGGATTTGCAGAGATCGGATGCGGCAATGCCGCGCATCATTGCGGTGCCCATATTGCCGGCACCGAGGAAACCGAGTTTCATAATCAACAACTCCTGTTTTGAGATTTGTTCGGGTCAGGCAGGTGTTCTGCGCGTGCCGAATACCACCGTATAGGCTTTCAGCACTGCCATGAGCACGCCGACAATCAGGATGATATCAATGGGCAGCTCCAGCAGATTCTTTGCGACTCTTGCTGCGATTGCGGCGCCGAGCGTCTTATCGCGCAGGAAGCCGTAATGGAAGTTCGCGGCGGTGTTGCAGATGAGGTTGATGAACACGACGTCTGCAACGCGCGCAATGACCAGACGGATCATCATTTCGATGTCGAACTCTCTGCCGGTTTTCTTCGAGAGCTTCCGGTAGGCGATGACGCCGTAGATCAGACCCTGCATCGCGCCGATCAGCGTATAGAGCGGGAAGAATGCACCGTCCGGTGCAACCAGATAGCCGAGGATATCGCAAATCGCACCGGCGCAGATGCTCACGGAAGGTCCGTACAGCATACCGATTGCGGCGATTGCCAGAAATGCAAAATTGATCTTTGCAAAGCCGAGGTTGATCGTGAACGACTCGATCACCATAGAGAGGGCGATCAGCAGACCGGTCACAACAACTGCACGCAGATCCTTGAATTCCTTGAAAGATTCCCGAAACATTTTCATAAAAATACACTCCTTTGCACAATTACCCTGAATGCACAAAGGAGTGTTGTATTTCCCTTATGCCTCAGCGGGATGCGGAAATCTCACCGCAAGCGTCCGGAGACGCTTTTCGTCCGCCCGACAACTCCCCGTCCGGACGGCACTTTACGCGAAATTTCCTACTCTGCGGCAGAAGCGGCGCTCCTGCCCGGCATGAATTCTGTTTGAACGCAGATGTCTTTTATGCTCAGATGCTGATGACCTTGGTGAGATCATAGAGATCGTCATCGAAGGGCTTCGTCATCTTGAGTGCTTCCTGAATATCGTAATCGACGAGCTTCGTGCCGCGGATACCGACCACGCGGTTGCCGATGCCCTTCTCGAGCAGATTGACGGCATAGTTGCCCATCTGGCTTGCGAGGACTCTGTCACGGACAGTCGGAGAACCGCCGCGCTGAACATGTCCGAGAATGGTTGCACGGGACTCAATGCCGGTTCTTGCCTGGATCGTCTTTGCGATCTCCTCGGAGTGACCGACGCCCTCTGCAACGATGATGATGAAGTTCTGCTTGCCGATCTTGCGGCTTGCCTGCATCTTCTCGATGATTTCGTCGAGGTTGTACTCTCTCTCGGGACACAGAATCTCGACTGCGCCGCATGCGACACCGGTATTGACGGCGATATAGCCGGCGCCTCTGCCCATGACCTCGACAACAGAACATCTGTCATGGCTGTGGCTGGTATCGCGGAGCTTGTCAACGAGCTCCATAACGGTATTCATTGCGGTATCATAGCCGATTGTGAAATCGGTGCTGGAAATATCGTTGTCAATCGTACCCGGCAGACCGATGCAGGGGATGCCGTGTGCGGAAAGATCGCCTGCGCCGCGGTAGGAGCCGTCGCCGCCGATGACGACCAGACCCTCGATGCCGAGCTCTTTACATGCTGCGACGCCCTTGAGGACGCCTGCCTCCTCCTTGAATTCGAGGCAGCGTGCGGAGAACAGCTTTGTGCCGCCGCGCTGGATAATGGACGAGACAGAACGCAGATCCATTTCATAAACGTCACGGTTCAGCAGACCGTTATAGCCTCTGTTGATGCCGATGACGGACATTCCCTTGTAAATTGCGGTACGGACGACTGCGCGGATTGCAGCATTCATGCCCGGTGCGTCGCCGCCGCTTGTAAGTACACCGATTCGCTTCATAGTTTTTATCCTCCTCATGATTGCATACCGTGCAGCAAAAGCACAGCATCATTCTTTTTATATCGTGCATAATCTGCCGCTTACTATTTTACTACTTTTTTTTCGATTCGTCAAGTGCCTTATACAGCATTTTTCGGGTTTGTTTCCAAATTGTTACATAATCGGCGAAAGAAACAAAAACGGCGGAAATCCGGCGGAAAATCAGGTCACAGAGGACGGACGCCTGCGGCGCTGCTTTTCGGTTTCGTATTTGCGTTTGGTGGCAAGCCCGCCGCGGATATGGCGTTCCTGCTTGTTCTTTTCGATGATCTCATGCACCTGCGCGGAGAGTCCTGCGTGCAGGCGCGGCAGCCGGACGGTGATATCCTTGTGAACGGTCGATTTGGATATGCCGAAGACGGCGGCGGTGCTGCGGACGGTCGCTGCATGTGCTGCGATATATTCGCCGAGCCGGAGTGCCCGTTCATCGAGCATGTCGGCACCGGATGCGGCGGTCGGATAGGGATGTTTACGCAATCTGCTCACTCCTTGCATGATCGGGCGGAGCCCTGTCTGCTGCATCATATGCGGAAGACAGCGGATTCATGCAACGGAGCGAGAAGAGAGGAGAGAGGAGTTTGAATGTAGAAAGTATAAAAGAGCCATTTAGAAAAATGCGCCTCAGAGGGGAGAGAATAAGGAATGAGGGAGCTCGGGGGGGACCTTAAGGAGAGGGGAAACCTGAGCGCAGCGAAGACGCCCCTTTCCTTGTGCTTCTTCCCCTCGAACTTGTGCACCGCACCCAACAAAAATATTCGTCGGACACAGGATAAAGATAATAGGGACTGATTATTTTAAGAATCTATCATAGGTTCAGAGTGAAAAAACGTATTCAACATTATTCCGTTGTATCATCATAAAAAAACGCGGTATTCTGCTGAGGGCAAAATACCGCGGCATCCCGAGGAGTATTATTTGTATTATTTATCGTATGCAGCAAATGCGTTCTCGACCGTCTCTTTCTCGCAGGGCTTTGTGCATGCCGAAATGACCGGCACAATGACAATCGAGAGAATCATCAGCAGGGCGCCTGCATTGATCGGCGATGCGAGATTCAGCGGCAGCGATGCAGCCCACTTGATGAAGCCGCCGAAGCTGTCCTTGAAGAATGTGAAGATGCACATATGCGCGACCGTCGAAATGACGCCGAGTGCAAAGCTGACCCATACGGCAGCCTTGGTCGTCTTCTTGTTGAACAGTCCCCAGAGGAACGGTCCGAGGAAGGAGCCGGAGAGCGCGCCCCATGAATAGCTCATGAGCGTCGTGATAGCGGCGTTCTTGTTCATTGCGATGATAACGGAAATCAGCAGGAAGAAGATAATCAGCACACGCATCGTGACGAATTCCTTTTTCTCGTCCATTTTGCCCTTGGATGCCGGACGGAGCAGGTCATGCGCGAGCGTGGTCGAGGAGGTCAGAACCAGTGCGGAGAGTGTCGAAAGCGATGCGCTGAGCACCAGCACGACGACCAGACCGATCAGCAGCGGCGGCAGTGCCGTCTGGAGCATATTCGGAACCATTGCGTCAAATTCGAGCTTGCCGTTGGAGAGCTTCTGAATGACATTCGTGCCGAGACCCTGACCGTCCTCGGTCGTATTAAAGAGTCTCGTGAAGCCGCCGAGCAGATAGCATCCGCCGGAAACGATCAGGCAGAAGAAGGTCGAGATAATCATGCCGCGCTTGATATCCTTCTCATCGCGGATTGCGTAGAATTTGTGGGTCATCTGCGGCAGACCCCATGTGCCGAGCGAAGTCAGGACGACAACGCCGAAGAGGTTGATCGGGTCCGGTCCGAAGAGGGCGGCGAGCTTGCCGTCCGGAACCGCCGTGACCTGTCTGAGCATGTCAACCGAGCTGCCGAGACCGCCGTTGTAATTGAGAATGCAGATGACAACCGCGGAAATGCCGACGAGCATGATCATGCCCTGAATGAAGTCATTGACTGCCGTTGCGGAGTAGCCGCCGAGCACAACGTAAATTGCACTCAGAACCGCCATTGCGATCATGACATACTGATAGGCGTTCGGGGAATTGAGGCTGAATGCCATGGCAAACAGTCTGGAGAGACCGTTATAGACCGATGCGGTGTAGGGAATCATAAACAGGAAAACGATGATTGCCGCACAGGTTTTCAGCGAAGTGCTGCCGTAGCGCTTCATGAAGAAATCCGGCATGGTCTTTGCATCGAGATGCTTTGTCATCAGACGGGTGCGCTTGCCGAGAACCGCCCATGCCAGCGTCGCGCCGATCAGTGCATTGCCGACGCCGATCCATGCGGCGGAAACACCGTAGCCCCAGCCGAACTGTCCGGCATAGCCGATGAACACGACGGCGGAGAAATAGGCGGTGCCGAATGCAAATGCGGTCATCCAAGGACCGATCTTGTTGCCGCCGAAGACGAAGTCATTGACGCTTTTTGTTTTCTTTGATGTGATCAGACCGATTGTTACCATGACAGCGGCGTAGACCACAACCACGATCAGCGTGATGATTTGTGATGCTGACATATGAATCCTCCCGATACAAATATTATATATAGTATGCGGCGGGCTGTTGATGCTTTTACGCTTTGACGTTTTTATGCTCTACAGCTTTAACGCAGCAAAGTAATTATAGCATATCCGCCGGAATTTGTCAAGTATTGTCGAGATTTCGGGATGATGCACAAAAATTAAATGGTGATATGTACAAATCTCATAGAATTGATATCTCAATTCAACTATCTGTAATATAACACAAAAAATCTACCCTTGTTTATCATTGCACAGTATTCTGAAACGGCAACATTTCCCATAAATTATGAACAAATTTATTTGGAAGAAATACACAAAAATTATCCGGCGGTTTATACACTTCCGCCAAAGTTTCAAAAAGCACTTTACAAGTTCCTATCTTTGTATTATAATGTAAACAACGGGGAACTGCGCGGGACGCAGTATATAACCCCGAGGATGTAATACAGCTTGTATAATGCAAAGGAAACGCGGGAATGACTCGCCGTAGGATCTGATGCTGCACGGGAGCAGCAGATTTGAAGAACGGGATATTTCTGCGCGTATTTCTATGCAGCGTCAGGACTGTATCCGCCTATACCGGAATATAAGCGCAGCTCGTACTGGCGGCGTTTATATACTAAGAAAAAAACGGGAGGGTTTTTCAACATGCACAGAAAATCGAAACTGATCATTGCTGGCCTTCTGGCTCTGTCAATGGTCGCGCCGACAGTCGCAAGCATCGCGCCGATGACTGTTTCGGCAGGTCAGATCCTGGGCGAAACCGACTTCGAGTACAAGGCTCTGCCTTGGCATACTTGTGAGTCCAGCCCGGCAAAGCAGGACTTCGAGCTGAGTGACGGCGCAGTCCACATCACAATCCTGAAGGCACAGGGTGCTGCAAAGGAAAAGTGGGACCTTCAGTTCCGCTGCAGAAACCTCGACTTCAAGGCAGGTCATGACTACAAAGTCAGCTTCAAGGCAAAGGCAAGCCGCGACGGTCTTGAGCTCTGCGGCAAGATCGGTCAGCCGAATTCTCCGTATGAGGAGTATTTTGAGCTCGACGAGAACGACATGCACGACGGCCCGGATATGGGCGGTCAGTATCCGAACAGCTGTGCAAAGCTGTCCACTGACTGGAAGGAGTACTCCGGTACATTCCACTGCACCAAGGACCTCGAAGGCATGGAGTGGGCATTCCACTATGCAAAGGGTACCCAGTACAAGGGCAACGCGGAGGACGGCGACGAGATCTGGTTCGATGATATGTCGATCACCTGCGAGCAGGAAGATGATGTTCCGGTCAGATCCTACGGTCAGACCGACCGCTATTGGGCATCTGTCGCTACCGGCGTGAAGGACGTCTTCATCTCCACCAACCAGCTCGGTTATTTCCCGGAGACCAAGAAGATCGCTGTTCTCTCCGATAACAGCGGCGATATCCTGCACGATGCTGAGAAGATCAGCCTCTCCGGCACTTACACCGTAAATCTTGTCGATGCAAAGAGCGGCTCGACTGTGAAGTCCTTCACTTCCACCGCTCCGGAGGCAGATAAGGATTCCAACGATAAGGTCTGCAAGATCGACTTCTCCGATTTCACGACTCCGGGTACCTACTACCTCCAGGTAGACGGCAAGACCTGGCGTTCCTTCGAGTTCAAGATCGGCGATGACATCTACAGCCAGAAGGGTGAGAATTCCTCGAAGGACCTGCTGACCAACGCGATCAACTACTTCTATCAGAACCGTTCCGGCTGCGATATCGAGAGCAGCTATGTCGTTTCCGGTTCCGATAAGAACCTGGCTCACCAGGGCGGTCATATTACCGATAAGGCATATGTCCAGCCGAAGTGGATCAATGAGTATGAGAGCAAGACGCAGGCTCAGACCTCTTACTCGATCACTGCAAACAAGGGCTGGTACGACGCCGGTGACCACGGTAAGTACGTTGTTAACGGCGGTATCTCCGTCTGGACGCTCCAGAACATGTATGAGAGAGCAATCCTCAAGGTTGAGGGCGGCGACAAGAAGTTCGCTGACGGCTCAGGTACGGTTGTTGTTCCGGAAACCGGCAACAAGATTCCGGATGTCCTCGACGAGTGCAAGTACGAGCTCGACTTCATCGAGGCGATGAAGGTTGACTCCAAGGATCCGACCTACGGCTCCAAGTATGAGGGTCTCTACTATCACAAGCTGCACGACCACAAGTGGACCGGTCTTGCAACCAGACCTTGGGACTACGAAGGTCCGGAAGATCAGGGAGGCTGGGATACTGTCCGTATCGTTAAGCCGCCTACATTCGCTGCAACGCTGAACTTTGCTGCTTGTGCTGCACAGGCTGCAAGACTCTGGCAGGATTATGATTCCTCTCAGGCAGCTACCTACCTGAAGGAAGCAAAGGAAGCATTCGCTGCGTTCGAGAGAACCTTCGTTGAGGCTGATCTGACCACGAAGACACATCCGGATCTCGGCTGTGACTGCCCGGCAGAAGAGCTGAACGCGAATTCGCTGTACGCTCCGATGTGGCATGCAAAGGGCGGCGGTCCGTACGGTGATAACGAGGTCAAGGACGATGCCTACTGGGCAGCCTGCGAGCTCTTCACCTCCTGCTCGCTCATGAAGGACAGCGATGCTGATACCTACAAGACTGCACTGGAAAAGTACGGCAAGGCATACGGCGGTAAGCAGGGCGACAAGTCCTACAAGGTTACCTCCAGAATCACCGGCGGTGAGAACGCTTCCGGTGAAGGCTCTCTGACCTGCTTCAACTGGGGCAACACCGGTTCCGCAGGTTCTCTGACCCTCGCACTGCACAAGGATCTGCTCGATGCAGATGCTAAGAAGACGCTCGAAGCATCCATTCTTGAAACTGCTGACGAGTACCTCAAGCAGGAAGAGGAGCAGGGCTACGGTATTCCGTACACCTATGACGGTCCCGGCTACAATGATCCGAACAACCTCGATCCGAAGATCACGATCTACGGTTATGAGTGGGGCTCCAACTCCATGGTTATCAACAACCTG
The DNA here is from genome assembly GCA_017550285.1 of Oscillospiraceae bacterium. Classification (GTDB taxonomy): domain Bacteria; phylum Bacillota; class Clostridia; order Oscillospirales; family Ruminococcaceae; genus Firm-04. The sequence goes on along the minus strand of JAFZPP010000017.1, from coordinate 56,250 downwards.
ATCGCTATGGCTTATGCTTACGATCAGACCGGCGAATCCAAGTACCTGAGCGGCGTTACCACCGGTATGGACTACCTCCTCGGCTGCAACCCGCTGGCATATTCCTACATCACCGGTTACGGTTCTTACCACGAGAGAAACCCGCACCACAGATATTGGTCTCATGAGCTCGACAAGACCCTGCCGGAAGCACCGGACGGCGTTCTCTCCGGCGGTCCGAACGCAGGTCTCCAGGATCCGTATGTCCGTGCACTCGGCTTCGTTCCGGGCAAGAAGGACAACCCGTCCCAGAGATGCTATGTTGACTCCATCGAGGCATGGTCTACCAACGAGGTTACCATTAACTGGAATGCTCCGCTGGCTTGGATCGTAGAGTTCCTCCAGGATAAGGACAATATTAAGGACGTTGAGCCGATCACCACTTCCGCATCCAGCGAAACGACTGAGAAGTCCGAGACCACTGCCAGTTCCAGCACGACTACGAAAGATGATGTTGACTGGGGCAACGTGGACCTCTCCAAGGGCGATACTCCCGAAATGCGCGTGGACGTTTCCGACGCTGTTCTGCTTGCTCGCTTTGTTGCTGAGGATGCTGGCGCGAATGTTTCGGCGCAGGGCAAACTGAATGCTGACGTCAATGCAAACGGTAAGCCGGATGCTGACGACACGCTGAAGATTCTCCAGTTCATCGCAAAGATCATCCCGTATTCCGATCTCGGTAAGGCTTAATCTGAACGATTGATTGAGAATGAACCCAAACAAAACAAAGGGCACATCGTTATGATGTGCCCTTGTTTTATGCGGTTGTGACGGTTGCTTCGGTGGTGACAGTTGTGCCGGAGACGGTTTCGGATGATGCTGTTTCCGCAGCAGATACGTCTGTTTGCGTGCCCGTTGTTTCGGCAGTCTGCTGTGTGACAGTGAAGCCGGAGAAGGTCAGGCGGAGCGGCTGTGCAGGGAGATCAAAGACCAGCGGCTCGCCGGATTCAGCAAATGAAAGCGTATAGCTGCCGCCTGCACATTCACCGCTGTAGCTCCAGCTTCCGTCTTCCTGCTGCGCGCAGGGAAGCGATTCCGCCGCATCGGCTGCATCAAGCGCTTCTGTTGCAATCCCGAGCATATTCTTCGCAGGAAGCGCCGATTTCGGAACGGTGAACGCAAGTCCCTTATAATTGGCGCTGACTTTGTCGCCGTCAAATGTCAGGACGACACCGGACAGCGCTGCCGGTTCTGTGAATTCTGCATCCCAGAGTGCATCGCCGCAGCGTGTCAGATGCAGATTCGCAGATTGTCCGTCGCCGTATTCGAGCAGGACATCTGTCTCATAGGCTTCGGCATGCATCGGCTGAAACGGCGCGTCCTGCTTCGGAAGATCGCAGCCTTGCATGAAAACAGCAGCAGGTACGCAGAAAAACAGGGCATTTCTCAGATGAATCACATGTGTCATGGATAAGCCTCCCATAATGATTTGCTTTTCACGACAGTTGATTTTCTGAGGAATGCCCTCGTTCTGTTTATTCAAATTCCCCGAACAGCATCGGGAGCTGACGGATCATATCGCTCGGCAGCATTGCACGCTTCGAGAACTCTGCGGCAGCGCAGTCACCGGCAAGTCCGTGCAGATAAACCGCGATCTGTGCGGCATGCTCCGGCTCAATGTGCTGCGCGGTCAGGGAAGCAATCATGCCTGCGAGAATGTCGCCGCTGCCGCCCTTGCTCATGCCGGAATTGCCGTTCGTGTTAATGCTCGCGTGATCGGAAAGCGCGACGAGCGTTCCGGCGCCCTTGAGCACGACGACTGTATTCGGAAAGCGCGATGCAAGCCGCTTTGCCGCGGTGACGCGATCCTTCTGCACCTCCTCGGTCGTGCAGTGCAGCAGCCTTGCCATTTCGGCGGGATGCGGCGTCAGGATGACCTTCGACTTCGCCCTCCGCAATATATCTATGCCGGAGACAATCGCATTTAGACCGTCTGCATCCAAAATAATCGGGCATTCGATCTGCTGGATCAGCGTCCGGACGGCGGCTCGGACTTCATCTGACTGACCGATTCCGCAGCCGATGAGGACGCAGCTCGCATTTTTTGACGCGCGGATAATCTCCGGAACCGCATTCTGCGTCAGCATGCCGTTTGCATCGACGGGCAGTGGATGAAGCGTTGCTTCCGGCGACTGCATGACAAGCAGCTTGCAGACCTCCGGATCGGATGCAAGACAGCAGAGTCCGACGCCGCAGCGCAGTGCTGCCTGTGTTGAGAGGAGTGCCGCACCGGGCATCATCCGTGAGCCTGTGACGCTGAGCAGCTTGCCGAACATGCCCTTGTGTCCGTTCTGCGGACGGGGCGGAAGCAATGCACGGATGGTTTCGCCGTCGATATGGTTGATTGGGTATTGCAGCGCGCTGAATGCTTCATCCGGTATGCCGATATCGACCAGCAGCAGTGCGCCGCAGTGTTCGGCAAGCGGGGAAACAAACAGTCCCGTTTTTGCCGCACCGAAGGTGACTGTCACATTGCAGTGCATCGTGCCGGGCGAGACGGTTCCGTTGAGCGCGGAGCCGCCGCTCGGAATATCGACTGCGATGATCTGGCGGTCAGGATTTTCGGATGCAGCAGCAAACAGTTCCTTCACCGGAAGGCTGAGGTCGCCGCGGAAGCCGATGCCGAAGACGCCGTCCACGATCATCATATGGGCGCGCACTGCTTCGAGCATCTGCGCGTGATCGGTCAGCACCTTGACATGCTTCATCAGCTTGTACTTGGTGTATGCGGTGCGCGTTTTCGGGATGCCGCTTGTCATGCAGACGGTGATCTCGAACTGTTCTGCGAGATGCGTTGCGGCGACAAAGCAGTCTCCGGCATTGTTGCCGTTTCCGCAGAGAAACAGGATTTTCTGCTGTCCGCATTCGGTTGCAATATGTGCGAGATGCGCGGCGAGACCGGCACCTGCACGGTTCATCATGATATCATACGTAACGCCGGATTGATTCGCAAGATCCTCCAGCTTCATCATTTCCAGCGGTGTTACCAGACGCATACGGCGCCTCCTTTGCTCATTCCGCTGCGGTCTCTGTCTTTGCTTCCCAGCGGAAGCCGATTGACCGCGGCAGGTGTTTTGCCAGATAAAGCAGAATATCGTCATTCGGTGTCCAGATCAGTCTGGTCTGACCGTAGTCGGAATGGTCGAAATCAGCAAAGAATGCGGTCTCATCCTGCTGCGAGCAGGCGAGGACGGTCGTTGCCGACTGGGAAAGATTCTCCGCCTGCTGCAAGCTGCCGAATGCCGTGAACTTCGTCAGTGAGACGGTCAGCATGGGCTTTCGCTTGCTCTGCGCAAGAATTTTCGTGATCTGTAGCTCATCGCCGGAGATGATATATTCATATTCGATGCTGTTCTGCACCCAGAGATACCATGTGCCGAAGCCGAGTGCGGCGCCGATGAGCAGCAGCAGAAATCTGCCGCTGAGCAGCGAAAACAGGACGACTGCTGCCGTCAGCGCAATGCCGCCGATCAGCATGCCGAATTTTTTTGCGTGATTATCGAGCTTCGGGACAATCAGCTCGCGGTAATCCGAACCGAGCATGGGTTCAATCCTCCTTTGGGGTATCTGCCTGCACGGCGGCTTTTGCGCCGTCTGCAATCGGATTTCCGCTGATTGCCGCAGCGGCGCGCTCCTTTGCATGCAGGGCTTTTTTGCGCTGATACATGATCTGGTCGGCACGCTCAAAGAGTGCGACCGAGGTTTCGAGCCGGTCGAATTCCGCGCTGCCGTAGCTGAATGTCACGGGATGCGGAATGAAATCAAATTCTGTTGCCGAAAATGCCTTGAGTGCTTTGCCCATTGTCTCCTCGGCAAATTGCAGATCACCGCGGAAAATCACCGCAAACTCCTCGCCGCCGTAGCGGAAGACGCTGCCGTGCGGACCGCAGATTTCAAGCAGAATCTTTGCCATTTCAATCAGCACGATATCGCCGTTTGCGTGACCGTAGGTATCATTGACCTGCTTGAAGCTGTCGATATCGGCAATCGAGACAGTCAGCGGCGTTTCCCTCTGGTTGGATTCCGCCATGGCATCATCCAGCATCGGATAGAAGGACGCATGATTGAGCAGACCGGTCATGCTGTCGCGGTTGAGACGCGAACGGATTTCGGTGATGTCGTCGAAGGTCAGCAGCTTGCCGTGCTGTCCCTCGCCGTTGGACCATTCTGTGATCTTGCGCTGATAGCTTGCATTGCCGACCTGAATCGCCGCAAATTCCTCAGAGCAGAGCTGCTTTAGGTCGAGGCGGTGCGAGCGGACAAGCGGCGTGCCGAGCGCCGGAATGATCTGCATTGCCTTGCGGTTTGCGTAGATCAGGCGGTATTCGCTGTCAATGAAGATCAGACCTGTCGCCATATTCTGGAGCATTTCCTCTTTGTTGAGCAGACCGAGCCTGACGATTGCGAATGCGACAAGCAGCGCGCCGATCATGATGCCGACGGTCGTGAGGTCATAGCCCTGCGACCAGCCCGAGAGATAGATCATCAGCGAGAAGAACGGAATGAGCGCTGCCATCAGCAGAATCGTGTTCTTCTTTTTCTCGCGCTGCGGCAGCGACGCTCGTTTGTACAGGCAGAAGCTGATGTAGATCATTGCAATGACGGTGTTGTAAGCGAGATAGGCATAATATGCAGGGCCGGGGAGCACATAGAGCAGCCCGTCCTGTCCGAGACGTATGTCAGAATAGTAGAGATCGTTCTGTTCGCAGTTGAAGACGAGATAGAGTGTGATTGTCGGAATCAGATAGAGCAGGAACTGCCAGAGCCTGCCGACCTTTGCTTCATAGTGCCGGACGGCAAGCATCAGCAGCATCGGATTGATGAAGACCCTGCCGATATAGCCGAACTTAACGGCGTCGATTTTCGCAGCAAAGCCGGGTGTATGCAGCTCGACGTAGTAGGAAAGCATAATCAGAACGGAGCAGAACAGACCAAGTGTTGCGTATTCACGCAGTGAGGTTTCATGCTGATCGGTGAGGATCAGAATGATGGTTATGCCGGTCAGAGCAAGCCCGATGATGAGTGCAGCGGACAGGATGACACCGGCCATATGCGTTCACTCCCTTTGCAGATTGATTCGGTCAGAAACGATAGCGTCAATACATCTATATTGTATCACAAAAGTATCGAAAAGTCAACGAAAAACCGCATGTTTCATATGTACAACTTTATAAATATTCTGTGAACGGATGAAGCATGATTCTCATAAAATTTGCAATATGGAACATAAATTCACAGCGTTTGAGACAATCCGTCATAGATCGGCGCGTTTTGATACTTGCAATTTGCCCGTACATCCGTTATAATCAAATTAAGATGCCGGAGCTGTGCCGTCCGGCTTGTATTTCAGGGGGAGGAATGAATGTGAAACAGAAGATGATTGCAGGGCTTTGCGCTTCGCTGGTGCTGCTCGGGAGCGCCGCTGCTCTGCCGCAGACTGCCGTGCAGCCGGATTACGCCGTGACGGTCAGTGCCGCAGAGGCGGACTATGACTGGTCAGGCTTTCTGAAAAAGGATGCGAGCTGGTTTGCCGGCAGCGAGGCGATCAAAATTGCAGATGAGTGCATTCAGTATCAGGTTGCCAATGAAGGCGGCTGGCAGAAGGGCATGACAACTGCGCATACAGGTGACTGGGCGCATTCGACGATTGACAATGATGCGACAACCTCGCAGATCCGGTTCCTGATGCGGACATATCAGCAGACGAAGCAGCAGAAGTATCTTGACTGCGCGATGCGCGGCGTGGACTGCCTGTTTAAGATGCAGTACAGCAACGGCGGCTGGATGCAGTGCCTGAATACGCCGGGCACCTATCATGCGCATATCACGCTCAATGACGGCGCCTATGTGCATGTGCTCCAGATCATGAAAGAAATCAGCAGCAAATCCGGCGATTTCACTGCGGTCAGCGATGCCTATGCGCAGAAGGCGAAGACTTCGCTCGAGAACGGCATCCAGTGCCTGCTCGACATGCAGATTTCCGGCGCGGCGTGGTGTCAGCAGCACGATGAAAATACGCTCAAGCCTGCGGCGGCGCGTGCCTATGAGCTGCCCTCAAACTGTACCAGCGAGAGCGCCGGCATCATTACGTTCCTGTATCAGTATGCGAAGGAGAATCCCGCGCGGACCGATATCCGCAAATCAGTCAATACCGCAATCGAGTGGTTCAAGAAGGTCACGCTGACCGGCATCGAGTTTGTCAAATCCGGCGATGACAAGATCGTCCGCGAGAATCCGAATGCTTCGCCGCTCTGGGCGCGCTTCTATGAACTGAATACGGACAGACCGCTCTTCTCCGACCGCGACAGCTCCGTGCATTACAATGTCATGGAAATCTCGCAGGAGCGCAGAACCGGCTATGCGTGGTACGGCAACTGGGGCAAGAATATTGTCAGTCTTGCACTGCTGCCGACCGACGGCTCGCAGGATGAACCGGAGGACCTGCCGCAGATGCCGGAATACAGCAGCAAGCTGATTGCGCAGCTTGTTGTCAATGATTCCGTTAACGGCGCGAGCTGGGGCATTGAGGAGAATTTCGGCGTCGGCAGCAAAATGTTCGGCGACCGTGATTATACCGTTGCCGGTGAAGGTAACACGCCCGCTTCGGGTGGCGAGCTGATCCGGACTGCATGCGATTCCAAAAAGTTCTCCGGCGATCTGGCGACGCTGACCGCTGCGGAAGACCTGACCCTGAGCGTATATATGGATGTGCGCGTGATTCAGAGCCTTTCCGCCGAGCAGCTGAATGCAAGCTGGCTCAAGGATTTTACCCATATGCGGACGCAGCTTTTCAGCTCAAACGGCGAGGAATTCACCGTCTTTGTAAGAGATGTGAAGAAGGGTGAATCGGTTACGCTCGGCAGCAATTTCACCTCGCAGAACTGCGTGAACTATTTTGCAGCAGTGTTTGCAAAGCCTGCGGAGACCACTGAAACCACGACCGAAACCACGACCACCGAGAGCACGACGACCACAATCACGGAGACAACAACGACAACTGCCGAAACTGCAACAACAACTACTACGGAGACCGTGACAACCACAACAACTGCGGAAACATCCGCGGCGGAGAAACTCGGCGCAGGGACCGGCGACGTCAACTGCGACGGAAACGTGGATGTTTCGGATGCGGTGCTGCTGGCACGTTTTCTTGCAGAGGATGCGGGCGCAGAGGTCACGGCGCAGGGCAAGATCAATGCCGAATGCGACGGCATAGACGGTCTGAGCGCCGATGATAATATCATGATCCTGCAATATATCGCAAAAATCATTGCCGGATTTCCGGACTGGGACTGATACCCGCAGAGAAGCAGATGCCTTTGTAAGTGTTTGCTGAAAATAGTCGGAGTGCTTTGCCCGTTCACTGTGCAAAATCATAAATTCGGCGGCGCGCACTTGACTTTTATGAGGAAATCATGTAAAATATTCAAGGATTGCAAGCGGAACTCCGGTTCTCACCGCCAGCGAAGTGCAAAGCGGTAATCTGATTCATGATTTCAAAGACCGGAAACGGTTTGATATGAACTGTGAACAGAGAGAGCAGCGGATGATCCGTCCTTGCTCTCTCTGTTTTGTTTTTTTTGCATGATCATAAAGGAGGTGCTTGGCGATTAGCAAGCAGGAACTGCAAATCAATGAGGAGATCCGTGACCGTGAGGTACTCGTGATCGACGCGGACGGCGAGAAAAAAGGTGTGATGTCCGCAAAGGATGCACAGAAGCTCGCATATGATCAGAATCTTGATCTGGTCAAGATCGCGCCGCAGGCGACGCCGCCTGTCTGCCGTGTGATGGATTACGGCAAATACTGCTTTGAGCAGCAGAAGCGCGAGAAGGAAGCACGGAAGAATCAGCGCATTGTTGAAATCAAGGAGATTCGCATGTTTTCCGCGATTGATACGCATGACTTTGAAACCAAGGTCGCACAGGGCAAGAAATTCTTGCAGGGCGGCGATAAGGTGAAGGTTTCTGTGCGGTTCCGCAAGCGTGCCATTGCACACCCGCATCTGGGCGAGGAGCTGCTGGAGCGCTACCGTGATGAGATCGGTGACGTCGCAGTGGTTGACAAGCCGCCGAAAATGGAGGGCAGAGCAATCGTGATGTTCATGTCGCCGAAGCAGACAAAGCCGGAAAAGGGCGACAAGTCTGCAAAGAAGGCAAAGCCGCAGAAGCCGCAGGAGGCTCCGGCGGAGACTGCCGCGGAGGAAGCGGCAGAGGAAGCATAAAGCAAAGGATATGCAGCGTCTATGAGGGCAGTGCCTGCTGCCTGACGTGATCATATACAACGAATTTACAAGGAGGACGAATCCATGGCAGCCGTTAAGGTTAAGAAGATTAAGGTTAAGACTCACTCCGGTGCAAAGAAGCGTTTTCAGGTCACCGGCAGCGGAAAGGTCAAGTTCCAGCACGCTTACAAGCGTCATCGCCTCGTATCGAAGGATAAGAAGGTCAAGCGTATTGCGAGAAATGCAGGCGTTGCAAGTGCCGCAAATGCACCGACGATCCGCGAAATGGTTCCTTACAAGTAATCGGGACCTTGTACTGAAACTGAACTGAATGCCGCAGGGAATGCGGCGGACTATTGTTACGGAGGTAAAACGAAATGGCTCGTATTAAGGGCGCAATGATGACGCGCAAGAGAAGAAATAAGGTCCTGAAGCTCGCAAAGGGCTACTGGGGCAGCAAATCCAAGCACTTCAAGATGGCGAAGCAGGCTGTCATGAAGTCCGGTCAGTATGCTTACATCGGCAGAAAGCAGAACAAGCGCTTCTTCCGCAGACTGTGGATCACCCGTATCTCTGCGGCTTGCAAGCTCAACGGCATGAACTACTCCACGTTCATGAACGGCTGCAACAAGGCTGGCATCACCCTGAACCGCAAGATGCTCTCCGAGATTGCAATTCATGACCCTGCCGGCTTTACTGCGATTGTCGAAAAGGCAAAGGCAGCTCTGTAATGCATTATATCAAACACGCTCTCTCGGAATCGTCAGAGCGTGTTTGTTGTTTGTTATGAACTTTAGAAAGGGGCAGTGAACATGCCGCAGACCGCTGAGATTTTGCAGTCCGGAACCGGAAACAGGACCGTAAAGCTCTTTGTGAATCTCAATCGCAGCCGCACGTTTCGTGAGAAGAACCGTGCGTTTGCAATGGAAGGCGGCAGGCTGATTCTCGATGCGCTTTCTTCGGGCGTCCGGCTTCGTGCGCTGCTCTGGACAGAAAAGGCAAGGGAACAGTACGGCAGGGAAATCCCGTCTGCGCAGGTGCCGCAGCAGACCCTTCTGATCTCGGATGCGCTCGCAAAGGAGATCGCCGATACCGAAACGGCACAGGGCATTTTTGCGATTGCGGAGATGCTGCCGGAGAAGGCGGAGCTGCCTGCACACGGCACGCGGAATATGCTGCTGCACTGCGTACAGGACCCCTCGAATCTCGGTGCGATCCTGCGAACGGCGGAGGCACTCGGCACCGACGGGCTGTATCTGTTTCAGTGCTGCGATCTGTATAATCCCAAGACAATCCGCAGCAGCATGGGCGCACTGTTCCGGCTGCCGCTGATGCGTCTGACGGATATGGATGCATTTTTTGCACATTGCCGCGCAGTCTCGCTGCCGACCTGTGCCGCCGTGGTGGACAGGGATGCGGAATTGCTCGGCGGTTATGATTTCTGCCGCGGCGCGGTCGTGCTGATCGGCAATGAGGGAAACGGTCTGCCGCGGGAGATCAGCGCTGCCTGTGAGAAGCGCCTGACAATCCCGATGTCGCCTGCATCCAATTCGCTGAATGCGGCAATGGCGGCGGGACTGTTCCTCTGGGAAATGGCAAAGAGCTGAACGGAAACATGCGGAAGGGGCGGTGAGAGAATGGAATTGCAGCAGAAAACCGATCCGGAGATGCTGCGCTACTGGGTCTGGCTGTCGCTGGTATTCGGTGCGGGCAGCACAAAGCTCCTGCAATATTTGCAGCAGGCGGATTCGCCGCAGGATGTGTATGAAGCAGTGCAGGCGGGAAGATACCGCGATCTGCCGGCTGGTGTGCAGAAGGCGATGTCTGCACATTCGATCGGCGAGGCGGACAGCATTGTCTATTTCTGCCGCAGTCATGAAATAGCGCTGCTGCCGATTGACAGCGAAGAATATCCTTCCGTGCTGCGCAATATCGGGACGCCGCCCGTTCTGCTGACGGCGAAGGGCAATCTTGCTCTGCTCGGGAATCCGCTCAGTCTGGCAGTTGTCGGCACAAGGCATCCCTCGCCCTATACCGAGCGCGTGACGAATTACATCGTCGGGGAGCTGAGCCGCAGGAACTTTGTGATTGTCAGCGGCTTTGCGAAGGGCGTGGACGGCATTGCACATACGGCAGCCCTCGACAACGGCGGTGCGACCGTTGCCGTGATCGGCTGCGGCATCAATGTCAATTATCCGCGGGAGCATCAGGTTCTGCGCGAACGGATGCTCTCCTCTGATCAGGGTCTGCTGATCTCGGAGTATCTGCCCGGGACGCAGCCCTTTCCGGCGAATTTTCCGCGCCGGAACAGAATCCTCAGCGGTCTCTGCGAGGCGTCTGCCGTCATGGAGGCGGCAGAGCGCAGCGGCTCGCTCAGTACGGCGCAGCATGCGGTCGATCAGGGCAGATATCTCTACTGCGTCCCGCCGGCGGATATTTTCGATCCGCGCTACCGCGGCGTGATTCCGATGCTGCGCGACGGCGCGTTTCCGCTGATGAGCTATGAGGATATTCTGATGTCCTATTATAGCCGGTATCCGCAGTATATGCAGCAGCCTGAACCGGTACTGCGCGATTCGGAACGGCTGGTCTTTGCAGCGCAGACGCAGACACAGCAGCCGCAGATTCCGGCTGCGGATACTGCCGATGCCGTCACGGAGCCGGTGAAAGCTGCACCGCCGGCGCCGGAGAAGGATGAAAAGCCGCTGCCCGAAAGTGAAGCGGGCAGGGCGATTGTGCAGTATCTGCGCGAATGCGGCGATACCTATGCAGACGATATCGCGGCAGCGCTGGATATGGACCTTTCAACGCTGCTCAGTGAGCTGACAATGCTGGAACTGGACGGCTTTGTGGAAACGCTGTTCGGCAAGCATTACAGAGCATGCTGATTGCACAGATGAGATACAATCGGGCGGAATGCCCGCGGGAAGGATTATGAATCATGTCAGAACTTGTGATCGTTGAGTCGCCTGCAAAGGCGAAAACCATTCAGAAATATCTCGGTACCGGCTTTGAGGTCGTCGCATCCATGGGACATGTGCGCGATCTGCCGAAGTCCAAGCTCAGTGTCGATATTGAGCATGATTTTGAGCCGACCTATATCGAGATGAAGGGCAAAGAGGATGTTATCAAGGACCTGAAATCGCGCGCAAAGAAAAGCACGCGCGTCTGGCTCGCAACGGACCCGGACCGCGAAGGTGAAGCGATTTCATGGCATCTGGCGCAGCTGCTCGGACTCGATACCGAGCAGAATAACCGCGTCGAATTCAATGAGATTACCAAGACCGGTGTGCAGGCAGGTATGTCGCATCCGCACAAGATCGACTTGGACCTTGTCAATGCGCAGCAGGCACGCCGCATCCTCGACCGGATTGTCGGCTATCAGCTCAGCCCGTTCCTCTGGCGCAAAATCCGCCGCGGACTCTCCGCAGGCAGAGTGCAGTCGGTCGCGGTGCGTCTGGTCGTGGACAGAGAAAACGAAATCCGCGCATTCCAGCCGCGTGAATACTGGTCCATCGACGCAAAGCTGACTGCGAAATCCTCGCGCAAGGTCTTCGCGGCACATCTCGCAGAAGTGGACGGCAAAAAGGCGGAGCTTGCTTCCGGCGAAGATGCAGACAAGATTCTCAAGTCGCTCGACGGTGCGGATTTTATCGTAAAATCTGTGAAAAAACGTGTCACCAGCAGACAGCCTGCACCGCCCTTTATCACATCCACGCTCCAGCAGGAGGCATCCCGCCGCATGGGCTTCCAGGCGCGCAGAACGATGAAAGCTGCACAGGAGCTCTATGAAGGCGTGGAAATCCCTGAGCTCGGTGCAGTCGGTCTGATTACCTATATGCGTACCGACAGCCTGCGCATCTCCGATGAGGCGAAGGCTGCCGCTGCGGAATATATCAGAGGCGCATACGGTAAGCAGTATCTGCCTGCGTCACCGCGTACCTTCAAGACCAAGAAGGGCGCACAGGACGCGCACGAAGCAATCCGTCCCTCCATGCCGAATCTGACGCCGGATCAGGTCAAGGACAGCCTGACGACCGATCAGTATAAGCTCTATAAGCTGATCTGGGAGCGCTTCATCGCAAGCCAGATGGCAAGCTGTCAGCTCGATACCGTTTCTGCGGAGATCGAGGCGAACAACTGCCTCTTCCGCGCATCGGGCTACAGCGTCAAATTTGACGGCTTTACCAAGCTCTATGTCGAGGCGAAGGACGGCGCACAGAATGATGAGGATAACAAAGAGCTGCCGCCGCTGACCGAGGGCGATCCGCTCAAGCTGAAATCGCTCGACGGCAATCAGCACTTTACGCAGCCGCCTTCCAGATATACCGAAGCAACGCTGATCAAGGCGCTCGAGGAGAACGGCATCGGCAGACCGAGTACCTATGCGGCGACGGTCAGCACGATCCTCTCGCGCATGTATGTTGAGCGCGACGGCAAGCAGCTCAAGCCGACCTCGCTCGGTGAGGTCACGACGGAGCTGATGAAGGATCAGTTCAAGCAGATTGTCGATGTGAAATTCACTGCCGATATGGAATCCGATCTCGACGGCGTCGAGCAGGGCAAGACCGACTGGGTCGAATCCCTGCGCAAATTCTACGATAATTTCGAGAAGACGCTCGAAAGCGCCGAGAAGGCAATGGACGGCAAGCGCCTGCGCGTGCCGGACGAGGAGACCGACGAGGTCTGCGATGTCTGCGGCAAGCCGATGGTCATTAAGATCGGCAGATTCGGCAAATTCCTTGCGTGCTCCGGTTTTCCGGACTGCCGCAATACCAAGAAGATCGTCACGCCGACCAAGGGCTTCTGCCCGCTCTGCGGCAAGAAGATCATTCTCAAGAAATCCAAGAAGGGACGCAGCTTCTACGGCTGCGAGGGCTATCCGGAGTGCAACTTCATGACATGGAGCACGCCGGTCGAGGACCGCTGCCCGAAGTGCAAGAATACGCTGTTCAAGAAGGGCGGCAGAGCCGGCAAGCTCGTCTGTGAAAAGCCGGACTGCGGCTACGAGAGACCGCTGTGAGTGCGGTGACGGTTGTCGGGGCAGGCATGGCAGGCTGCGAGGCTGCATGGGCGGTTGCGCAGGCAGGGATTCCGGTGACGCTTTATGAGATGAAGCCGCAGAAATATTCTCCGGCGCATCATTCACCGGATTTTGCCGAGCTGGTCTGCTCCAATTCGCTGAAAGCATCGCGGATTGATTCCGCTGCCGGACTGCTCAAAGAGGAGATGCGGCGGCTGGGGTCGCTGCTGGTTCCCTGCGCGGAGGCATGTGCCGTCGAGGCGGGCGGCGCGCTTGCCGTGGACAGAGAACGCTTCTCTGCACTTGTCACCGAAAAAATCCGGTCTCACCCGAATATTACGGTTGTCAATCAGGAGATTGCGGCGATTCCGGAAGGGGATGTCATCATCGCAACCGGTCCGCTGACCTCCGATGCACTGCATGAACCGATTGCCGCGCTGACCGGAAAATCTCTGTATTTCTATGATGCGGCGGCACCGATCGTCACCGGTGAGAGCGTCTCCATGGACAGAGCGTTCTATGCTTCGCGCTACGGCAAGGGCACTGCAGATTATCTGAACTGCCCGATGACAAAAGAGGAATATCTTGCGTTTTATGAGGCGCTGATTCATGCAGAATCGGCACCGCTCCATGATTTTGAGCAGGAGGCGCTGCGCGTCTACGAGGGCTGCATGCCCGTCGAGGTGCTGGCAAAGCGCGGTGAGGATGCAATCCGCTACGGCATGATGAAGCCTGTCGGACTGACCGACCCGCATACCGGCAGACGTCCCTATGCTGTTTTGCAGCTTCGCAAGGAGAACAGTGAGGGCACGCTCTGGAATCTTGTCGGATTTCAGACGAATCTTAAATGGGGCGAGCAAAAGCGCGTATTTTCAATGATTCCGGGGCTGGAACATGCAGAGTTTGTCCGGTACGGCGTCATGCACCGCAACAGCTTTCTCGATTCCCCGAAGCTGCTCGACAAGACCTATGCGCTCCGCAAGGAACCGCGCATCCGCTTTGCAGGGCAGATGACCGGCGTGGAGGGCTATATGGAATCCGCAGGCAGCGGCATTCTCGCAGGAATCAATACCGTGCGGGCAATCCGCGGGGAAGAGCCGCTGATTCTGCCGCCGGAAACCATGCTCGGTGCACTGACAAACTATATCACCGATCCCTATCAGGAGAATTTGCAGCCCATGGGCGCGAATATGGGCATCCTGCCGATGCTCGATGCAAAATTCCGCGGCAGGGACGGCAAGCAGAAAAAATATCAGGCATATGCTGACAGAGCGCTTGCTGCGCTCGATGCCGCAATGCAATGAACGCAAAACAGTTTTAGCATCTGCATGCGGCAGGCAAAGTGAGGAAACATCATGAAGCACGGATTTCTGACCGCGGTATTGCTGAGCCTGTGCCTGTGCCTGTGTACGGCATGCGGCAGTTCGTCAGAGGTGGTTTTTGAGCCGACTGCCAATCATACAAATCCGCCGAAAATCACAACAACGGCGGAACCCTCTGTCGGAACGGAAACCGGTACGACGGTCAGTCACGAGCCGGAGGAGGGTCCTGCGGAAACGGAATTGCAGCGCCGGATCGGTGTGATTCATGCGCTGGAGCCGCAGCCGATTCCCGATGAAGGCTGGACGGATGAGACACTGCTGCCGCTGATCAGCATCGGCGGCGCGCCCGCATCGCTCCCGTTTGCGCTCTCCGATCTGCTGTTCGGCTATGAAATCACCGGAGAGCATGCGGAATATTATACCGAGCATGCAGATGAAGTGTTTACACAGTGGCTCGTATTTGCAGAAAATCAATGCTTTGCACACAATATCTTCGGCGATCTGGAAATACTGCCCCGTGTGGAAACGCATAATCCGCAGCTGCCCGACGGCGCCGATGACGATGAGCTCGAGCTCGAGGTTTCATGGTGCGTGCCTGCGGCAGACGGCTCTGTACGGTATCCGTTCAGCGTGAACTGCGTGACAATCGGCTCAAGCTATCAGGAGCTTCTGGAACGCATCGGGCTGAGTGAACAGGACAGTCTCTATGAGCCGGATGACAGCGATGAATCGGAAACGGACTGGTTCACGGTTCACTGTTCTACGGAAAGTGTGAATATTGTGTTCTGGGGAAGTCAGAACGTCGTGCGGACGGTTTATCTGACGGAACGGAATCTGTAAACGGAGGATATCATCATGCGTATTATTCTGGATGCAATGGGCGGCGACAATGCACCGCTCGCACCGCTTGAGGGTGCTGCAAGAGCCGTCAAGGATCTCGGCGTCGAGGTTGTGCTCAGCGGCGACGAAAACCGGATCAGGGCACTTGCGCAGGAGAATCAAATCCCGCTCGACGGCATTTCCTTCCTGCACACCGAGGAAATCATCACCATGGAGGATCAGCCGACCGATATCGTCAAGGCGAAGAAAAACTGCTCTATGGCGCTCGGCATGCAGAAGCTCTCCGAGGACGAGGGTGATGCCTTCGTATCTGCCGGCAATTCCGGTGCGCTGCTTGTCGGTGCGACGATGATCGTCCGACGGATCAAGGGCATCAAGCGCGCTGCCATGGCGCCGCTGCTGCCGACGACTGCCGGTCATGCAATCCTCATGGACGGCGGCGCAAATGTCGAATGCAGACCCGAGATGCTCGAGCAGTTCGGCATTATGGGCAGCATCTATATGGATAAGGTCATGCATATCAATAATCCGCGCGTTGCGATCATCAACAACGGCGCCGAGGAATGTAAGGGCAGAGAGCTCGAGCAGGAGGCATATAAGCTGTTTGAGGCGGGCGACCTCAATTTTGAGGGCAATATCGAGGCGAGAGATATCCCTGCCGGTACTGCCGATGTGCTCGTCACAGACGGCTTTACGGGCAATATTGTCCTGAAGCTCTATGAGGGACTCGGCAAGTTCTTCGCCGGCAAAATGAAGGAGATGTTCTCCGGCGCAGGCAAGATCGGCGCGCTCTTCATGATGGATAAGATCAACGATTTCAAGGATGCGTTCGATTACAAGAAGGTCGGCGGCGCGGTGCTGCTCGGCATCTGCAAGCCTGTCATCAAGGCGCACGGCAGCTCGAACGGCGAGGCATTCTTCCACGCAATCCGGCAGGCGAAGAACTGCGTAGACGGCAGAATCTGCGAGACAATCACAGATGCACTTGCCGCGCGGAAGGAGAAGGAAAAGGCGGAGGCGGAAGAAGCCTGACCGCAGGATTATACAAACTCAGGATATGCAAGGGGGTATCGTCATGCAGATCAAACCGCAGTCGGAGCTGGAAGAACGAATCGGCTACCGTTTCAAAAATGAAGCACTCCTCACCGAAGCGCTCTGTCACTCCTCCTATGCGAACGAAAAACGCGGCGTGCTGCGCTGCAATGAACGGCTCGAATTCTTAGGCGACAGCGTGCTTTCCATCGTCGTTTCCAATCATCTCTTCCGCAACTGTACCGAGCTGCCGGAGGGGGAACTGACGAAAATCCGCGCATCGCTTGTCTGCGAAAAATCGCTGTTTGAATGGGCGAAGGTCATCGGGCTGGGGGATTATCTCCTGCTCGGTCACGGCGAGGATCAGTCCGGCGGCAGAACGCGCCCCTCGATCCTCTCCGATGCATTTGAAGCGGTCATTGCGGCGATGTTTCTCGACGGCGGCATGGATGCCGTCACGCCCTATATTTTGCAGTTTATGCCGGAGCATTTTGACCGTCCCTCGGAGGCGTTCCATGACTACAAGACCGCCTTGCAGGAGGTCATTCAGCAGAATCCCGAGGAGCGCGTCGAATATGTGCTCGTCGGCGAGGAGGGACCCGACCATGCAAAGCAGTTCCGCATGGAGGTGCGTCTCAATTCCAATGTGATCGGCAGGGGCGTCGGCAAATCAAAGAAGATCGCAGAGCAGATGGCAGCAAAGGAAGCGCTGATGCTCATGGGCGAGAAGATATGAAAAAAGCAGCAGTTGCTGCGTGTATCGCGGGCGGCGTGATCGCGGCAGGCGCGGCGCTCTGTGCGGTTATGCCGGGGCAGCTCATGTACCTGTATGTGACGAAGAAATATCCCGATGCCGGCAGGACAATTCCGCAGTTTGCAGTCTGCGATGTGCCGGCGGATTATCTGCCGTATACGATCAGGGGGCTGACAATCTCTGTTCCGGCGGATTTTGTGCTGACAAAGACCGGACACGGCTTTACCGGTCCGGACGGCAAGAATGCCGTTCTCGTCACGCGGAATGATCAGACCGAGCTTGCGGAATACACGGACCCGTGGGAATATTATCATTATTCGGAGGCGGATTACCGCCGCTATTTTGAAGCAGTCGGCGCACCGTATCCCGATGCTGCGGATGCGCGGACAAAGCTGCTCTGGTACTGTAAGGATACGCTGATGCCGGAGGACTGTCTGCATCTGCGCGGCAGAAACTGCCTGATCTTTCGGGAACTGGCTGAGAATAAACATGACGCATGGGAATCGGAGGAAACGTGGATTCTGCCGATGAACGGCGCGAAAGCCTATGCAAGCTATTCCGATTATGACATTGTGACCGGCAAGCCCTACTGCTCGCTGCTTGTCTATCCCGACGACTGCCGGAGCGATGAGATTTTTGTGCTGATTCGCACGGAGAAAAGCACTGCAATGCAGATTATCAGCTCGGCAAAGCTCGCACCCGCGGGAACATGACACTGACAGGAGGAACATATGGCGCAGATCAGACCGGCGGCAGCAGAGGATGCATGGCGCATCGCGGAGATTTATGTGACCGATTACCGCCTCAATTTCTATCCGCATTTTCTCAATGATGCGTATTATTTCGATGAGCTCAATGTGCGTGATTCGGCTGCCGAATTTGCAGATGCAGAGGCACTGCGGCAGACCTTTGTCTATGACGACGGCGTCATCAAGGGGTTCATCCGGCTGGACGGCGCGCTGCTCGATAAGCTGTTTGTCGAGCCGATGTTCCAGAGCAAGGGAATCGGGGCGAAGCTGCTGCAATTTGCCGTCGAACACGGCGCGGATCACCTCTGGGCGCTCAAATATAACAAGCGCGGGATTGCGTTCTATCAGCGGAACGGCTTTGCGCTGACCGGTGAGGAGATCATCGAGGATGAATGGGTGCCGCTTGTGAAAATGGTTCTGGGGCGCTGAGCCGGAAACTGCCTTCGGTGCTTTGATAGATGATGATAAGGATTATAATGAGGATAACAGATAAATGTATTTGAAATCTCTGGAGCTGCAAGGCTTCAAATCGTTTCCCGATAAAATAACGCTGACCTTCGATGAGGGTCTGACGGCGGTTGTCGGTCCGAACGGCAGCGGCAAGAGCAATATCGGCGATGCGGTGCGCTGGGTGCTCGGCGAGCAATCGACTAAGGAGCTGCGCGGCAAAAGCATGGAGGACGTCATCTTCTCCGGCACGAAAACGCGTAAGCAGATGGGCTTTGCAGCCGTTACGCTCACGATTGACAACAGCGACCGCCGACTCTCTGAACCGGAGGATGAGGTCGCCGTCACCAGAAAGCTCTACCGCAGCGGTGACAGCGAATATCTCATCAACGGCAGAAATGTCCGCCTGAAGGATGTCAATGAGCTGTTTATGGATACCGGTCTCGGACGCGACGGCTACGCGATCATCGGACAGGGCAGAATTGCCGAGATCGTCGGTGCAAAATCAAATGAGCGCCGCGATATCTTCGAGGAAGCCGCGGGTGTCTCCAAATTCCGCTACCGCAAGCAGGAAGCCGAACGCAAGCTGGCACAGGCGCAGGAGAATCTCATCCGCCTGACCGATATCACCGCAGAGCTCGAAAGCCGCCTCGGTCCGCTTAAATCACAGGCGGAAAAGGCGGAGAAATATCTTGTGCTTGCCGCAGAGCGCAAGACGCTCGAGGTCTCCTTCTGGGTCTATCGGCTCGGACGGCAGACCGCACAGCTCGATACGCTCTCCGAGAGCTATTTGCAGCTCACTGCCGAATATGAGAACCTGCAAAGCGATTTGCAGCGCGAGGAGGAAAAGCTCAATCTCGCGTTTCAGGATATGCAGCAGGCGACCGTCGATATCGAGACGCTGCAAAATAAAATCGTTGCATCGGAGCAGGAAAATGCCGGTGTGACCGCAAATATCGCTGTCTGCAACAATGAAATATCGCACAGCAATGACAAAATTGCAGAGCTTGAACGCAGACAGGCAGAGCTGTCCGATTCCGACGGCGAATGGGAACGCAAGCTCGCCGAGCAGGACAGCTACCTCAAAACACTTGCCGGTCAGCAGACCGTTTTGGAGCAGGAGATTGCCGCACAGATGCATCAGCTCGAGGCGCTTGCGGCGAAGAATACTGCGCAGGGCGATGCAATCACGCAGCAGGATACCGCGCTCCGGCAGCTCTATTTGCAGGAGAATGCGCAGCGCGTCAGCATCGAGGGCATTGCGCGGGAGCTTGCCGAAACCAGAGAGATGATTACCAGAGCCGAAGCCGACGGCGCATCCGTCACGGAGCGGCTCAAGCAATATTCAAAAGATGAGCAGAAGCTGCAAAAACAGATCGACGCTTCCGCACAGAAATTGCAGGAGCAGCAGAACCGTCTGTCCGGCTTCAAGCAGCTCGCAGGCATCCGCGAACAGAAATTTCAGCAGGCACAGGACGCCGCAAGCCGCTGCAATACCGAATATGAGAATGTCCGGCAGAAGCAGCGCATTCTGCGTGACCTCGAACAGAATATGGAGGGCTATGCAGGCAGCGTCCGGCAGATTCTGAAAGTCGCGGGCAGCGGCAGACTCGGCGGCGTACACGGAACCGTGGCGCAGCGGATTACCGTCGAGCCGCAGTACGGCACCGCAATCGAGACCGCGCTCGGCGGCGCGCTGCAAAATCTCATCGTCGAAAATGAGGACACCGCAAAGCGCTGTATCCGCTATCTGAAAGAGATCAGAGGCGGCAGAGCGACCTTCCTGCCGCTGACCACGATCCGCGGCGGACGTCTCAGAGAAAATCTCAGCAATATCGACGGTTTTGTTGCACTGGCATGCGATCTCGTCGGATTTGACGATATCTACCGCAATGTCATGGAGAGCCTGCTCGGGCGCATTGCCGTGGCAGAGGATATCGACGCCGCATCGCGCATTGCGAGACAGTTCCAGTATAAATTCCGCATTGTGACGCTCGACGGTCAGGTCGTCCATGCAGGCGGCTCCTATTCGGGCGGCTCGGCGGCGCGGTCTGCCGGTGTCATTACGCGGACGCATGAGCTCGAGGAGACTGCCGAAAAGCTGAAAGCCCTCGAAGCCGAAATGGATACGCTCAAAGCAGATGCCGCAAAGCGCAAGGCGGAGTGGGCAAAGCTGCTGACCGATATCGAGGGCGCACAGGCGCTCATCACCGAATATCAGGCGGAGCAGAATGATTTGCAGCAGCAGCTTGCAGCAATCGGCGTCCGTGCGGCATCCGACCGCGCATGGCAGGAGAATGAGGCAGAGCAGCGCGCAAGGCTGAATGAGAAGATCGCACAGCTCGAAGCATCCAAAGCCGAGGCGGCGGAAAAGCTCACGGCACTCGAATCGGAAATCAAAGAAGCTGCTGCAAAATTGCAGTCTGATTCCGAATCGCAAACGATGCTGCAAAGTGAGCAGGCAATGCTCTCGCAGCAGATCGCAGACCGGAAAATCAAGCAGGCGGAGCTCGCAAAGGACATCGAAAGCGAGCGGCACCGCCGTATCACCATGGCGCAGAATATGGAGCAGGCTGCCGACCGGCGCGCCGAGATTGCAGACAGCATCCGGCTCGAGCAGAAGAATATCGCCGAGAAGCAGCATGCAATCAGAGAACTGACCGACGGTCAGGATGCAAGACGCGCCGCAATCACCGGCATGCAGGAGGAGATTGGCAAGCTGCGCCGCATCCACGATGAAAAGGAACGCTATACGAACGATCTGCGCAAGGGCATGGACGGTCTCCGCGATGCCAGAGAGAAGCAGTCGCTCGAGCGCACCCGTGTCGAGGAGCGCAAAAACAATGTGCAGAAGGAAATCGACGACCTCATCTTCCGCTTGCAGGATTCCTATGAGCTGACGCGCACCGAGGCAGAGCAGCAGGCAGAGCCGATTGAGAATGTCGGCGAAGCGGAAAAGCAGCTCAGCTCGCTCAAAAACCGTATCCGTGCGCTGGGCTCGGTCAATGTCGCGGCGGTCGATGAGTACAAGGAGGTCTCCGAGCGCTACGGCTTCATGACGGGGCAGATCAAAGACATCGAGACCGCGAAATCCGAACTGGAGCAGCTTATTGCGCAGCTCACGGCGGATATGTGCACGATCTTTCAGGAGAGCTTCACGAAGATCAACCAGTATTTCGGGCAGATTTTCGTCGAGCTGTTCGGCGGCGGTTCTGCGTCGCTCGAGCTGACCGACCCCGAGCATATCCTCGAATCCGGCATTGAGATCAAGGTCGCGCCGCCGGGCAAGGTCATCAAGAATCTGATCTCGCTCTCGGGCGGTGAGCAGTCTTTTGTTGCGATTTGTATTTATTTTGCGATATTGAAGCTGCGTCCGGCGCCGTTCTGTATCCTCGATGAGATCGACGCGGCGCTCGATGAAGTAAATGTACGCAAATACGCGCAATATCTCAAGCATTTCTTCGGCAGGGTACAGTTTGTCGTCGTCACGCACCGCCGCTCGGCAATGGACGAGGCGAATGTCCTCTACGGCGTCACAATGCAGGAGGACGGCGTTTCCAGACTGCTGCGGCTTGACCAGAACGGCGTTGCTGTCACCGAATAACGCGGAGCGATGCAGGCGAAGAATCTGTACAACTATCTACTGTGCTTAGGGCAGACAGTAAGATTAGATACTTGAAAACGAATCAACAGAAGCTGCTGCGAATGATAAACGCAAATTGAGGTGTTACAACATGGGTATATTTCAAAAAATCCGTGACGGACTGAAAAAGACGCGCGACAACCTGATGCGGGGTCTGCGCCGGATGCTCGGCTCGTTCACGAAGATCGACGAGGAGCTTTTTGAGCAGCTCGAGGAAACGATGATTATGGGCGATATGGGCGCGGAGACTGCGGTCGAAATCTGCGACCGGCTGCGCGACATGGTCAAGGAACGCGGCATCACCGACCCGAACGATATCATGGGTCTGATTCAGGAGATTACCGCGGGGATGCTTGGCGAGGACGAGGGGCTCGATCTCTCGACAAAGCCTTCGGTCATTCTCGTGATCGGCGTCAACGGCGCGGGCAAAACGACCACAATCGGCAAGCTCTGTCATCAGTTCAGGAATGACGGAAAGCGCGTGCTCGTCGCGGCTGCGGATACCTTCCGCGCGGCGGCAATCGACCAGCTGCAAGTCTGGACGGACCGCTCCGAGACCGAGCTCGTGCGCCATGCAGAGGGAAGCGACCCTGCGGCGGTTGTCTTTGATGCGATCACGGCTGCCAAGGCGCGCGGCTGCGACGTCGTCATCTGCGATACCGCGGGTAGACTGCATAACAAGAAGAATCTCATGCAGGAGCTCGCAAAAATCAACCGCATCATTGACCGTGAGGCGGAGGGCTGTGCGAAGGAATGTCTGCTCGTCCTCGATGCGACAACCGGTCAGAATGCGGTCAATCAGGCGCGGCTCTTTCAGGAGGTTGCCCCGATCACCGGCATTGTCCTGACGAAGCTCGACGGCACCGCAAAGGGCGGCATCGTCATCTCAATCAAGAATGAGCTGAATATTCCGGTCAAGCTGATCGGCGTCGGCGAGGGCATCGACGATCTCCAGCCCTTTGAGGCAAAGAGCTTCATTGATGCACTCTTTGATCGTGAAATCGACGCATCTGCTGAGGATTCCGATGATAATGCAGAAGAAGTATCCGAGAATAACACGGATGAAGAAGCAGAAAATATTTCAGATGATTATGATGATGTTGCAGCGGATGCGGACGATCAGACTGCGGAGCCTGCCGCTGAGACTGAGAGTCCGACTGAGGAATTTGCAGATGATACGCCTGATTTCATTTCGGAGGATGAAAATGATAGTCTGACTATCAATATTCCGGAACAAAATGATATCCAGACTGCCGAAATGATAATTCCGGATGATACTGATGCTCTCACCGAAGCTGCGGACGGTCTGACAGCCGGTATCGCAGAATCTGTCAGCGATGCCGCGGAGGAGATTGCAGAGGAAATCACCGAGGAGGTTACCGAGGTTACTGAGGATACTGCTGAAGAAACCGCAGAGAAAACCGGCGAAAATATGCAAGAATCCGATGAGGCAGCCGCCGAATCCGCTGCGGAGGAGGAAGAGCCGAAGAAGAAAAAAGGCTTCTTCAGCTTCTTCAAGCGCAAGAAATAACGGAGGCACATACGATGAAGCTGGTGCTTGCGACAGACAACAAAAACAAGCTGCGTGAGATACGTCAGATGCTCGCAGATACGGACATTTCCGTGATCTCGCAGCGGGAGGCGGGCTATGAAGCCGAGCCCGAGGAGAATGGTACAACTTTCGCAGAAAACGCCGCGATCAAGGCAGAATGCATCCGGCAGCTTGCATTGAATCAGGGCGATCAAATCTGGGTGCTCTCCGATGACAGCGGGCTTTTCGTCGATGCACTGGACGGTGCGCCGGGGGTCTATTCCGCGCGCTGGGCAGGCGAGGGCGCATCCGACAGCGACCTGATCGCAAAGCTGCTGCATGAGATGCGGGATGTGCCGGAGGGAAAGCGTCAGGCGCATTTTGCCTGCGTGATGTGCCTCATGTCTCCGGAAGGGACAAAGGAATTCTTCGAGGGCAGAGTCGAGGGCGAAATTCTTTTTGCAGCCCGCGGCGCAAACGGCTTCGGCTATGACCCTGTGTTCGGCTATCAGGGGCGCTCCTTCGCGGAGGTTCCTGCGGAGAAAAAGAACGCCGTTTCGCACCGGCACAATGCACTTGTACAGGTCGCGGACCGGCTCAGACAGCTTATGAAATGACAGGAGGTATGTGATTATGATGTACCAGAGAATCTGCCCGAAATGCGGCAGCAATGATATCGTGATCGTGGACGGCTCAGCCGGTGCATACGGCTCGGGCAACAACATCATGACCGGCGGCACAATCTTTTCTGCGGTCAAAGTAGACCGCTATATCTGCGTGACCTGCGGCTTCACCGAGGAGTGGATTCGCAGAGAGGAGCTCGATAAGCTCGGCAGATCGAAGAAATGGCACCGCTGACTGCAAAGGAGAATCCATATGCTGACAAGTAAACAGCGCGCACAGCTCCGCGGTCTTGCATCGACCGAGGAGAGCATCCTGACCGTCGGAAAGGGCGGCATGAGCGAGCAGCTCATCAAGCAGGCTGCCGATGCGCTTCATAAACGTGAACTGATTAAGGGCAATGTGCTCGAGACCTGCGAATATTCTGCCCGTGAGGCAGCCGAGCTGATTGCAAATGAGACCGGCGCAGAGGTTGTCTGCTCGATCGGCAACCGCTTCGTGCTCTACAAGCGGAATCCGAAGAAGCCGGTCATTCAGCTCGTTGACACGAAGAAAAAGAAATGAGCCGCCAGATGGGGCTGTTCGGCGGCAGCTTTAATCCGATTCACAACGGACATCTGCATCTGGCACGCGCCGTGAAGCGGGCTTTGCGGCTCGACGGTGTGGTTCTGATGCCTGCCGGTGAGGCGCCGCACAAAAGCTCTGCCGCCTATGCACCGGCTGCCGACCGGCTCGAAATGTGCCGGATTGCGGCGAAGCCCTACCGCTGGATGAAGGTTTCCGATTATGAAACACGCAAATCCGGGAAAAGCTATACGGTGGATACGCTGCGTGCACTGACCGCGCAGCATCCCGATACCGAATGGACGCTGATGATCGGCAGCGACATGCTGCTCAGCTTCCGGACATGGCGCGAATGGCAGGAGATTCTGCGTATGGCATCGCTCTGCGCGGTCTCGCGTGAGCAGGGTGATCTGTCCGGACTGCAAGCCTGTGCAGACAGCATGAAAGCCGAATGTCCCGATGCGGAGATTCGTGTCCTGACCGTGGATGCCGTCGAGGTCTCCTCAACGGAAATCCGGCAGAATCTGCAAAATCATGCGGATTGCTCTTGCCTTTTGCCGGAAAATGTAGTACAATATATACAGGAGAAGCATCTGTATCTTCCGGATGAAGAGGTGAATATTTTTGAGTCAGTCAAATCAGAATGAGCAGATTCGCAGCCTGACAGCACTGCTGAAGGCGCGGCTCTCCAAGAAGCGGTTTACGCATTCGGTCAATGTGGCACGCGCTGCATTTGCGCTTGCGGAGCGCTGGGGTGCCGACCCGCAGAAGGCATATCTTGCCGGTCTGCTGCATGACTGCTGCAAGGAGCTGCCCTTCTCCGAGCAGGAGGAGCTGATGCGCGGGGGACCCTTTGCCGTCAGCGATGCGGAATGGCTCTGCAAGCCCGTCTGGCACGGCGTTGCGGCGGCTTCGTATATGCATGCGGAGCTTGGTATTGAGGATGAGGAAATCCTCGGCGCGGCGCGCTGGCATACGGTCGGGCGTGCGGATATGACAAGGCTTGAGGAGATTGTCTATATGGCAGACCTGATCTCCGCCGACCGCACCTACCGCGATGTCGAGCGCTTCCGCAAAATGGTGCAGAATGATCTCGAGAAGGCGATGCTCTGCGCATTTGAATGGGCAATCGAAAGCGTCCTGAAAAAGGAAACACCGCTGCCGGTCTCGACCGTCGAAGCGTATAATTACTATCTGAAAAAGCTCGCTGCCCGCAGTGAGGGCAAAGCGGAGCAGAAGGCAAAATCTGCGGAAAGCCGCAAATAAACCTTACGTATGTTCATCGCAAAGGAGCATTTTACCGCATGGGTATAGAAGATACACAGGAACACCGCCGCCGCCGTCCTGCCGCCCCGAGAGCATCCTCGGTACGCAGCGGCAGAAGCGTGCAGGGTGCCGCCCGCAGCCGTTCACAGCAGGTGCGCCGCAGCAATGTCCGTTACGGCGATGCGCCGCAGCGCAGGCATCCGGCTCAGTACCGCAGTGAGCCGGTGCGCCGCAGCCGTACAGAGGCGTCTGCAAAGCGCAGGGGACTCTCAAAGCAGGAGCGCATCAGGGCAGCGGCCTTTATCCTTGTGATTCTGATTCTCAGTATTATTTTAATTCTGCATCTGCCGGTGATTCCCTATACCGTCACCGATCATACCGGCAATACCACGACAACGCACATCTCTCTGATGAAAAAGTTTAAGCACTGGCAGCCGTTCCTTGAAATTGACGGCGAGCTGGAATCCAAGGACTATGAAATGGAGCCGAAAAAGGTGATCGAAGGCGTGAAGGACGGCGTCATTGACGACGGTCTTGATCTCGACCAGATTCAGGAGGGGCAGTTCGGCGTCCTGTTCCTCGGTACGGATGAATCGCGCTCCAATACCGACGTCATTATGCTTGCCATGTTTGATATCCGCGCAAATGAGATTCATATTCTCCAGATTCCGCGTGATACCTTTGTTCCGGGCTTTACGTCCTTTGAGGCAGGCAAGCTCAACAGCGTGTATACGCTCGGCAATCCGAACAAGGCGCCCGTACAGCGCGTTGTGGACTGCCTCGAGACACTGTTCAAGGTGCCGATTGACCGCTATATCACGACAAGCTGCAATGACATTGCGGAGATTGTCGATCTGATCGGCGGCGTCCCGATTGACATGCCCTATACGATCACCTATGAAGCCGATAAGATCATCAATGAGGGCAAGCAGGTGCTCAGCGGGCAGCAGGCGGAGTGGATGGTCCGCTTCCGCCATGACTACACCGAGGGCGACATCGGCAGAATGAAGGCGCAGCGCATCTTCATGGCAGCCGCGATGGCAAAGGTCAGCGAGATCGGCAGCATCGAAATGCTCGGCTATATCAACAAGATTGTTGACCGGAAGCTGATCGGCTCGAATCTGACTGTCGATGAAATCAGCAAGCTGTCGGATTTTGCCTCGACAATCGGCATGGAGAAGATTACGATGCACATGCTGCCGGGTGAGGGCTATAATTACTATCCGCCGGACCCGGGAGAGATTGAATACTATTCGGTCTGGCTGATGCACAAGCAGCCGGTGATCAATCTGCTGAATCAGTATTTCCGTCCGTATTTTGAGCCGGAGGATGATCTGCCGATTGTGGAGATGCTGACGCCCGACCAGTATCAGAGCACGCTCTATGATAACGATATGACCGATTTCCAGCGCATAGAGGACGGCGACACCTTCATGGGCGGGTAACACCCGCGGGAATTGATCTAAAGCCCGCCGAAAGCTCATGTATGCGCGGCGGGCAGTGCCCGCTTCCTATTCTGCACCGAAGTGAGAACGATAAAATCATGAGATCATTGCTCGTCTTTGATACGCAGTCAAGTTTCTGATTGTAATACAGGAGAGGGCTGCGCCTGTATGAATTGATCTGAAGCCCGCCGAAAGCTCATGTATGCGCGCGGAGAGCGCGCCCAACTGAACTGACAAGTGAACTGTCATGCAAACGACGCCGAAGAAAGGCGAAGCAAAACGGAGCCGCGCACGGCGCGGGAAAGGAGTGTTGAATATGACGACACAGGAAAAGCTCGAAAAAATCGTAAAGATTCTCGACAGCAAAAAGGCGGAGAATATTCAGGTTATCGGCATCACCAATCTGACGATCATTGCCGATTATTTTGTCATTGCAACCGGTACGAGCACCACGCAGGTCAAGTCCCTCGCGGATGAGGTCGATTTCCAGCTCGGACAGCTCGGCATTGAGCCGCGCGGCGTCGAGGGCGTCAGAGCGGCAAACTGGATTGTGCTCGATTATGCCGATATTGTTGTACATGTATTCTACCGCGACACCAGAGACGAATATCAGCTCGAGCGCCTCTGGGCGGACGGTGAGCAGGTCGATATCTCGCATCTGCTGACGGAGGCGTAATGACGCTGAACAAAGGACAGAAAATCTGCATCGGCATCTCGCTGTATCTGATTCTCAAGCCCGTTTGCAGCAGCCTGTTCCTCGGCGGTTCCCTTGCACCGCTTGTAATCGGGATTGCAGCGCTGCTCCTTTTGTATTTCGGCGTCAGACACAGCAATACCGTCATTGCGGTTCTGCTGATGCTCGTTGCCTGCGCCTGTCTGCCGGACAACATCCGCAATCTCGGTTTCAACAGGTATCTGATTTATCTGCTCGAAGGCATCGCAGATATGCTCTGCGCGGTCGTGCTCGCATTTCAGCCCGATGTCCGGAAGCATTGCAAATTGTCAAATTAAGCGAAAGTGAGGCTTTTCTAATATGCAGGAATACAGTTTTTCCGCAGTCGAAAAAAAGTGGCAGGATTACTGGGATGCACACCAGACCTTCCGCGCAGAGAACGGTTCTGATAAAAAGAAGTTCTATGCGCTCGTCGAGTTCCCGTATCCTTCCGGCCACGGTATGCACGTCGGACACATCAAGGCTTATTCCGGTCTTGAGGTCGTCAGCAGAAAGCGCCGTTTGCAGGGCTACAATGTCCTGTTCCCGATCGGCTTCGATGCTTACGGTCTGCCGACGGAGAATACCGCAATCAAGACCGGCGTACATCCGCGTCAGGTGACCGATGAGAACATCAAGAAGTTCACCGGTCAGCTCAAGCGCGTCGGCTTCTCCTTTGACTGGTCGCGCGTGGTCGATACCACCGAGGAGGGCTACTACAAGTGGACGCAGTGGATCTTCCTCAAAATGTTCGAGCACGGACTGGTATTCCGCGACAAGACGATGGTCAATTACTGCCCCTCCTGCAAGGTTGTCCTCTCGAATGAGGATTCGCAGGGCGGCAAGTGCGATATCTGCCACAGCGATATCGTCCAGAAAACCAAGGAGGTCTGGTATCTCCGCATTACCAAGTATGCAGACAAGCTGCTCGAGGGTCTGGAGACCGTTGATTACCTGCCGAATATCAAGCTCCAGCAGGAGAACTGGATCGGCAAATCGACCGGCGCATTCGTCAATTTCAAGATCAAGGAGCAGGATGAGCAGCTCCGTATCTATACCACGCGCCCCGATACGCTCTACGGCGTAACCTTCATGGTCATGGCGCCGGAGCATCCGATGATCCAGAAATACCGCGATGCAATCGCAAATATTGCAGAGCTCGATGCCTATAAGGCGGAATGCGCAAAGAAGACCGAGTTCGAGCGCACCCAGCTTGTCAAGGATAAGACCGGCGTGAAGATCGAAGGCTTAACCGCTGTCAATCCGCTGACCGGCAAGGAGATTCCGATTTATATTTCCGATTATGTCATGATGGGATACGGTACCGGCGCGATCATGGCGGTTCCGGCACACGATACCCGTGACTATGAATTTGCAAAGAAATTCGGCATTGACATCATCGAGGTTATCAAGGGCGGCGATATCTCCAAGGAAGCCTATACCGGTGACGGCGAAATGGTCAATTCCGATGCACTCAACGGCATCACGAACAAGAAGGATGCCATTGCCAAGGTGCTGACCGTCCTCGCGGCAAAGGGCTGCGGCGAGGCAGGCGTGCAGTACAAGATGAAGGACTGGGCATTCAACCGCCAGAGATACTGGGGCGAGCCGATTCCGCTCGTACACTGCCCGAAGTGCGGCATCGTCGCGGTTCCGTATGAGGAGCTGCCGCTGAGACTGCCGCCGGTCGAGAATTTTGAGCCGGGCACCGACGGTGAATCGCCGCTTGCAAAGCTCGATTCCTTCGTCAACTGCAAGTGCCCGCAGTGCGGCGGCGCTGCAAAGCGTGAGACCGATACCATGCCGCAGTGGGCAGGCTCCTCGTGGTACTTCCTGCGCTACTGCGATCCGGCAAATGACAAGTGCCTTGCCGATATGGATGCACTGAAATACTGGATGCCGGTTGATTGGTATAACGGCGGCATGGAGCATGTCACAAGACATATGATCTATTCCCGCTTCTGGCACAAGTTCCTCTATGATATCGGCGTCGTGCCGACACCGGAGCCCTATGCAAAGCGTACCGCGCAGGGTCTGATTCTCGGTCCGGACGGCGACAAGATGTCCAAGTCCAAGGGCAATGTCATCGACCCGAATGACGTCGTTGATCAGTACGGCGCAGACGTTCTGCGGCTGTATGTCCTCTTCATGGGCGACTATGAAAAGGCAGCACCGTGGAGCGAGGACAGCGTCAAGGGCTGCAAGCGTTTCCTCGACCGTATCTGGGGCTTACAGGATATCGTCACCGAGGGCGAAGGCTACAGCGATGCGCTCCTGACCCCGATGCACAAGACGATCCGCAAGGTCTCCGAGGACATCGAGAACCTCAAGTTCAATACCGCAATCGCAGCAATGATGACGCTTGTCAACCAGATTTATGCAGCAGGCAGCATCACGAAGGGCGAGCTCCGCACGCTGCTGATTCTGCTCAATCCGTTTGCACCGCATATGACCGAGGAAATCTTCTCGCAGCAGGGCTTCGGTATCCTCAATGAGCAGTCGTGGGTCGAATACGATCCGGAACTGTGCGTCGAGGCAGAGGTCGAGATCGTTGCACAGGTCTGCGGCAAGATCAAGGCGAAGCTGATGATCCCGCAGGGCGCCGATGAAGCAACGGTTGTTGCGCTTGCAATGAAGGATGAGAATATGCAGAAGGCGCTTGCCGGAAAAACAATTCGCAAGCAGATTTATGTACAAAATAAGCTGGTGAATTTTGTTGCAAATTAACGAAAACCGGTCGGAACCTGTCTCTCAGAAGAAATCCGCTTGACAAAAGGTATAAAATGTGATACAATATACCTATATTCATATTCAGCTCATAAGGAGCATCCGATACCCTGAACGGGATGACTCTTTATAGATATCCTCTGTCGGGTGACAAAGGGAGGGAAAAATTCGTGGCAGAAGTACGCGTTGGTAAGAACGAGTCCTTGGATACCGCACTCAAGCGTTTCAAGCGTTCCTGCGCAAAAGACGGCGTCATCGCTGAGGTTCGCAAGCGCGAGCACTACGAGAAGCCTTCCGTAAAGCGTAAGAAGAAGTCTGAAGCAGCTCGTAAGCGCAAGTTCTGATGTCGTCGGGAGTCGTTCGCCGTGCCGCTGCGCGCTGCGCTTCGTGCAGGAGCGAGAATTCCGTTGCCCTGTATATATCACATACGGGATCATGACGAAACAAGAAAAGACACAGCATCGCGGTTTTGCGGTGCTGTGTTTTTTGTGCTTTGAATGGGGGAGTATCCATGCTGAAATTCGGGTTCGGTTTTATCATTGGTTTCACAGTAAGTTTGTTGATCTATTTGAAGTGGATCAATTCCGGCAGAAAAAAGAAATCCGGCTTTTCACTGAATCCGGTCACGGTTCTGAATATCGCGGCGTATAATGGATTTATGGCAATCGGACTGTATCTGAATCTTATGTTCAGTTATGTTTTGGATGAGAGCGGGTGTTTTGGGGACTGGAAGAACAGTCTCTCTCCGATTGTATATTGTTTTGTTTTTCTTCTGTTTCATAAGATCGTTCAGCATCTGACAGGTCAATCCGGAATGACAGATGAAATCTATGCTGTATGTTATCAAAGTATGCTGATTGTGCAGACAGTCGGTATTTTGCTGCTGAAATACTATGATGCAGCAAGTATCCTGATTGCATTTTTATGCGGAGAGATATTTGCTGTATCGCTGTGCCGTAATCGAAAAGTACGTCCGAAAGCGTTTCTGAGATGGCTGAAAATGAAGTGCAGCGGGTTTTCATGCACGAGTCAAAAGACAAAGGACACATTGACTGCGCTTATAACAAATTGTCTGCTCGCTGTATTTACGCTTTTTGACATGGGCACGTCAGAATCCAAGCTGCTGCGCTTCTTTGTGGGTGTCTTCGCCGGTATTCTATCTGCAATCCTTTTGATTGTATTCCTCTTTTGGTATTTGAACAGAGAGAAGCAGCCCGATCGGCATAAATAAGGAAAGCCGCTCAATTTCACGTATCAGCGTGGATTGAGCGGCTTTATTTGTATTATCATAAAACAGGACATACTATTCGATCAGTCCGAGCGATTGCTTCCAGCGGAGGATGCGCAGGACGGATTCGTTGATTTGTTCCTCGGAGATGAGCCCCGATTCGACCGCTGCAACGATTGCGTCTGCCGATGCCGTATCGTCTGCGAACATGACAAAGTCATTGCCTGCAAGTACGGCTGCGACTGCGGCATTCTGACCGCCGGTATAGAGATTGATCGCATTCATGCCGAGGTCGTCAGTCATGATAACGCCGGTGAAGCCAAGCTCCTCGCGCAGAATCCGGTGCACCTCGGGAGAGAGCGATGCAGGATGCTCAGGGTCCATGCAGTTGACGATATTATGGCTGACCATGACCGCATCCGCACCGGCACGGATGCCCGCGAGAAACGGCAGGAAATCACTTTCCGTGAAGGCACTGTAATCGCGCGTATCATACGCCATAAACTGATGCGTGTCGATGCTGCCGCCGTAGCCGGGGAAGTGCTTGAGCACCGAGCCGAGCCTGTGCGCACGCATCTCCGAGACAACAACATCGGCATAATCCGCGGTCTCGTGCGGGTTCAGACCGAAGGTTCGGCTGTAGATATAATTCGAGGGATCGACCGGCACATCGCAGACCGGTCCGAGATTGACATTGACGCCGAGCGAGAGCAGCAGATCGGCTTTCTCTGCGGTATCGCCGCGCAGTGCATCCCAGCCGCCTTCGTCGAAAATGAAGCGGCTGTTGCGGAACGGTGCAGCGCGAAGCTGCGGATTCAGACTGACGCGGTTGACCGGTCCGCCCTCCTCATCGACGGCAATCAGCACGGGCGTTTTCGCCGCCGCCTGCAAGCGTGCGGTCATAGCCTGCACTGCGGCTGCCGATTTGCCGCTGAATGCGCCCGCGAACAGACACATCGCACCGGCGCCGCGCCGGATTGCAGCGGCAGCGGTCGCTTCATCCGCGGCGCTCGAGATCATCATTTGCTCCGCCTTTTCATGCAGCGACATGGCGCGCAGACGCCCCTCTATATCAAGCGGCTGCGGTGCTTCGGTTGTCGTTGTGACGGTGGATGCTGCGGCGGTTTTTGTGGTTAATGCTGAGGTTGTGCGCTTTGCGGATGTTGTTTTGCCGGTGCCGGTTGTGCTGACGGTTGTACCGGTCGTGCGCTGCGTTTTTGTGGTCGCAGGGGACTCCTCCCCGCGGATGATCTGAATGATCTGCACAGACTGTCCTTCGGTTTTCTTGGAAGCCTGTGTCGTTGATGCAGCCGTCGTTGTCACGGTGCGGGACTGCTGTGTCTGTTTTTGCGTATCTGTGAATGTTTCCGGTTCCGTTGTCAGGGATGCGGCAGTATCGGTTGTTTCGGGCGCTTCGGTTTCTGTTTCCGCAGACATTTCCTCGATCATGAGATCGTCAATCATGGAATGCTCCTCATCCGTTGTCTCAGCGCCGCAGGCGGTCAGCAGCAGACCGGCAGTCAGCGCACAGAACAGCCGCCGTTTCATGATACATCCTCCAGCAGACCGAGCGACTGCTTCCATTTGAGAATCCGCAGAACGGATGCGTCAAGCTGATCCTCGTCAATCGTGCCGTCACGGACTGCTTCGGTAATTGCCGCGACAGAGCCGTCAAAATCGGCATAGCAGAGCAGATCATTGCCTGCGAGCACGGCTGCAACCGCCGGATTCTGTCCGTTCGTAAACTGCGTAATTGCGTTCATTCCGAGATCATCTGTGATGATGACGCCGCGGAAGCCGAGCTCCTCGCGCAGAATGCGGTGTACCTCCGGCGAGAGTGATGCAGGCTGTTCGCTGTCCATGCATTCGACAATATTGTGTGTCACCATGACCGAATCGGCACCTGCTTCAATGCCTGCGAGAAACGGCAGCAGATCGCGCGATGCAAATTCACTGTATTCACGCGCATCATACGCCATATTCAGATGCGTGTCGGCACTGCCGCCGTAGCCCGGAAAGTGCTTGAGCGAGCAGCCGAGCTTCTGTTCTTTCATGATCGAAACGACCGTGTCAATGTATTCGGCAGTCTCCTCTGCATCGATGCTGAAACAGCGCGGATAGATGAAATCCCATGTATTGAACGGCACATCGCAGACCGGTGCAAGATTGACATTGAGCCCGAGATCAAGCAGAAATGCTGCCTTTTCTTCGGTATCGCTGCGGATGAGGTCCCAGCCGCCTTGTTCAAACAGGAACCGCGGACTCCAGAAATTCGTCTCACGCAGATTCGGATTCAGGCTGACGCGGCAGACCGAGCCGCCTTCCTCATCGACCGAGAGCAGCAGCGGAATCCTTGCCGCATCCTGAAAACCGGCAGTCATACTGCGCACCTCGTCTGCGGTTTTGTATGCAAACGGCTGTGCAAACAGGCAGAGACCGCCTGCACCCTTTTCGCAGACATCATTGCCGACGTTCTGATCCGTGCATCCGACGAGAATCATCTGTGCCGCCTTGCGCTCGAGACTGAGCGTATCGAGCAGTTCCGTGAGCGACGGGTCATCCGGCGGCGTCCAGACATTCGTCGTCGTGGTTGTGACGGTCGTTTCGGTTGTCGTGGTGACGGCACCCTCGGGGTATTCGATCACGCGCGAATCATCGTGCATAGCCGTGATTTCCTCGCCGAAACTGCATCCGCAAAGAATCGCCATGCCGACTGCGGGCAGCATGGCGATACAGTATTTCAGTATTGACTTCATGTGATTATTCTTTCGGTTTTGGGGCTTTGTATGTATCATATGCATCATGATAAATGTATATGAAAACTCAGAAAACACGCTGCTTCTGGAAGGATCGGCTATCAGAAATTGAACCGCGGTATCGCATCGTATTCCTTCGGCAGACCGGATTCATAATCCGGAAAGCCGAGATTTCTGATCAGTACGGAGGGCTCATCCGGAAACAAATATTTGTTCAGATATGCAATGAAATCGGCTTCTGTATAGCACAGACAGCCGTTTTGTCTGTAGGGCGCAGCATCCGGACTTTCCGGAAGCCACTTGCTGCAAAATTCCAGACAGTATTCACGCAGATGCTCTGCAACGACATCCGGAACAGAGTACAGCATCCGTTCACTGTCTGCACTGAGAATGACAGGTTTCATTGGATACCTCCGAACAATAATATGATGATGCAGCGGTACGGCAATCAGTTTTTCAGGCTCTGCATCGGGGCAGGGATTCTGCCGCCGCGCGAAATAAACTTATCGGCGCTTTCACGGCGTACCGGCATGACCGGACCCTTGCCGAACAGACCGCCGAAATCGAGCTCCTCGCCTTCCTTTTTGCCGATTGCCGGAATCACACGGACAGCGGTTGTCTTGCTGTTGACCATGCCGATTGCGGCTTCGTCTGCGATGATCGCGGAGATCGTCGAAGCAGGCGTATCACCCGGAATGACGATCATATCCAGACCGACCGAGCAGACCGCGGTCATTGCCTCGAGCTTTTCGATGGAGAGAACGCGCGAATTTGCCGCGTCGATCATGCCGGCATCCTCCGAAACGGGGATGAATGCGCCCGAGAGACCGCCGACGCTGGACGATGCCATGACGCCGCCCTTCTTGACCGCATCATTGAGCAGTGCGAGTGCAGCCGTTGTGCCGTGCATACCGCAGATCGAGAGTCCCATGCCCTCGAGGATATGTGCAACGCTGTCGCCGACAGCAGGGGTCGGGGCAAGCGAAAGATCGACAATGCCGAACGGAACGCCGAGCATTTTGGATGCGCGCGTACCGACGAGCTGACCCATGCGCGTGATCTTGAAAGCCGTGCGCTTGATGATATTCGCAAGCTCGTCAATGGATGCATCGGGATATTTTTCGATTGCCGCGCGGACAACGCCCGGACCCGATACGCCGACATGGACCTCGCAGTCCGGCTCGCCGACGCCGTGGAATGCGCCTGCCATGAAGGGGTTATCCTCCGGCGCATTGCAGAGCACGACCAGCTTTGCAGGACCGAAGCACTGCTGATCGGCGGTCAGCTCGGCGGATTCACGGACGATCTCGCCCATGAGCCGGACGGCATCCATGTTGATGCCGGCTTTCGTCGAGCCGACATTGACCGAAGCGCAGAGATTCGAGGTCTCGGCAAGTGCCTGCGGAATCGCACGGATCAGAGCCTCATCGCCGGCAGAGAAGCCCTTGTGGACGAGTGCGGAGAAACCGCCGATGAAATTGACGCCGGTTGTCTCTGCAGCGCGCTGCAAGGTGCGTGCGAGCAGAACCGGATCACCGCCTCTGGTTGCAGAGACGAGCATGGCGGCAGGGGTGATCGAAATACGCTTGTTGATGATCGGGATGCCGTATTCGGTCTCGATCTGCTGACCGGTTGCGACGAGCTTTTCCGCCTTGCGTGTGATTTTCTCATAGACGCGGTCGCAGACGGTGTGCATATCCTCCGCACAGCAGTCCAGCAGCGAAATGCCCATGGTGATCGTGCGGATATCAAGGCATTCGTCCTGAATCATGCGGATTGTTTCGAGTATATCAGAGGTATTGAGCATAGTATCCTCCCAAAATCAGATGCGGTGCATAGAGTTGAAAATATCCTCGTGCATGACGTGGATCGAGAGACCGAGCTCCTTGCCGAGTGCGGTCAGGGCTTCGGAGAGCTCCGAGAATTCACAGCTGATGCCGCGGATATCGACGAGCATGAACATGGCAAATAAATCCTGCAAAACACTCTGCGTCACCTCGATGACGTTTGCATTTTTCTCAGCGCAGATGCCGCTGACCTTATGCAGAATTCCGACGGTATCATGACCGATGACTGTAATGACTGCTTTCATAGGGGAAAGCCTCCTTCCGAAAAATAAAGGGTTCCGGCGGTCCGCCGGAGCATACTTCTATATTATAGCACATATTCACGAAAAGTGCAAGAGGAGAAAGGAGTGAGTGAGAAGTGCGGAGAGAGGAGTGTGGAGAGGGAAGTGTGGGAGAAAGTAGAATGGAGGACTTCATTTTC
Organism: Oscillospiraceae bacterium; assembly: GCA_017550285.1. Classification (GTDB taxonomy): domain Bacteria; phylum Bacillota; class Clostridia; order Oscillospirales; family Ruminococcaceae; genus Firm-04. The sequence continues at coordinate 19,059 of JAFZPP010000017.1, read as the reverse complement.
GGAATGCCCACCGGCGGGCTTTAGATCAATGGAGGGCGGCACTGCCATCTTTAGATCAATTCATGCAGGCGTTGCCTGCTTTCACAAAATCATCACATTTCCGGCGTATAATAATAAAACAAAAATAAATCCGGAGGAACTGAATGAACGGGAAAAAAATCATCGGCACGCTGACGGCTGCTGTGCTCTGCTGCACGGTGCTGCTCGGCTTTCCGCATCTGACAACCGCGCCGCTCTGTGCAGAAGCCGCAGACGGCAGACTCTATAACCAGTGGGAGGCAAAATGGAAGGATGTCACATGGGACGGCTATGCCACAACCGGCAACTCCATGTATACCTCTGCCTGCGGCATTTTCTCCTTCTGCAATGCGCTCTACGGCCTCAACGGCACCGAAGCCGATGCGGTCGAGGTTGCGCAGTGGGCATATGAAATCGGTGCATTCCGTCCGGGCGGGGGCGGCACCTACCGCGATATTCTCTATGCAAATATCGAAAAGAAATTCGGCGAGAAATTTCATTTTACGCTCGGCAAGGAGTATTTCGGCACCGTGACCCAGCCCGCCGCGATCAATCATCTGAAAACAGGCGGCGTGATCGTGCTGCATGTGCCGGGGCATTTCATTGCCGTGACGGGCTACAATGAAGAGAATCAGACCTATCATGTCATTGAGAGCGCTGTTTCTGACAGCCGCGGACTTTCCGGCGACAGCTGGGTTTCGGGGCAGAAACTCAGTCAGGGCAAGACTGCCGGTTCGTGGTATATTCTGCTCTCGAATACGAAAGCACCGGAGCGTGCAGAGGTCGGGCTGAACAGCGGTATCGACTATGCCGGTGCAAATGAGGTCATTGATTTTGTTGCTGACAGCGATACGCGCAATACCTTCGCGCTCGGCATCAATGACAAGGACGGCGAGCGGCTTTCAACGCTTTATGTTCGTGATTACGCGCTTTCCTCGCGGCAGCATTTTCGTTATCAGCTGCCGGTCGGCGATTATTCCTGCTATGTGACCGGCGCAAATGAGTTCGGCATGATCGACAGTCCGGATTTTGTGTTCCATGTCTATGAGGGCGCGCCGGAGAAAGCGGATTTCAAAATCTCCGCGGAAAAAGGGGAGACCGGCAAGCCGATTGACCTGACACTTTCCAGTGACCTTTCGACGGAGCAGATCGTTCATATCCGCAGAAACGGCGAGCAGTACCGCGATCTGCGCACGGTGCGCGTACTGAAAGACAGTGAGGCAACGGATGTCTGGACGCCGGAGCTGCCGGGCGAATATGCGCTTTCCGCCGAGATTGCCAACAGCTACGGCAAGCTCGAGCCTGCGGCATATGCTGTCTCGGTCAGCGGTGATGTGCCGATTTCCTTTGATGCGGCAGGCGGTACGGTGGAGAATGCGCCGGAGACCGTGCATTATCCGGGCACATACGGCGAACTGCCCGTTCCGCAGCGCAGCTGGTGGAAGTTCCTTGGGTGGTATACGCAGCCGCAGGAGACCGATCAGCCGGAAACACAGCCGGATGCCGCGGAGGAGCAGGATGCCGAACCGCCGCAGCAGATCACCGGCAGCACGAAGCTGACGAATACCGATGCGCACACGCTGTATGCACACTGGGAGAAGATTTATCAGCGCGGCGATTTCAATATTGACGACCGGATTGACAATATCGACGCGCAGCTTGTGCTCGATCGGTATATCTCGTCGCTTTCCGGCTTTGAGAGTGCGCCGGTTGATCTGCACGGCTTTGAAAATGCGGATATCGACGGCAGCGGCGATCTGACGGTCGCAGATGCGCAGATGATTCTGCTGTATTATGTGACGAATACGGTTGCGCAGCGTGAAGTCGGCTGGGAGCATCTGCTCGATCCGGAAACCACGACAACGACGACTACGACAACGACGACTACGACAACGACGACTACGACAACAACAACTACCACATCAACTACTACTGCCACCACTACAAAAACGACTACAACAACTACCACCGCAAAAACGATTGCAACAACTGCCGCTGCAACCACAACCGCAGCAACTACAACCGCCAGAACCACAACGCAAAATTCGACCGCCGCGACCACTACCGCAGCGCCCCCGAAGACAACAGCAGCGTCCACCACTACAAAGGCAGCAACTACCACAAAGGCTGCGACTGCGACAACTGCGGCAGTAACCAGTGCAGCAACTGCGAAAACAACAACCGCTGTACAGACAACGGTGTCCACAACAAAAACAACAACCGCAGCATAAAAAACAATCCGCGAAGCCAGTTTGACTTCGCGGATTTTGTTGTATACGGTTATCAACTGAATTTGCCGATGTCGAGATCGGGCGGTGCGTCGATCTCCTCGCCGACATATTTTCCGTTTTTCTTTCGCTGCTTGACACATTCCGTCAGCAGGTATTCAATCTGCCCGTTGACGGAGCGGAAATCATCCTCAGCCCATGCGGCAATGGCATCATAGAGCTTTTCGGAGAGCCGCAGCGGAACCTGCTTTTTTGCTGCCATGATCAGTAGAGGCTGCCGGAATTGACCACCGGCTGTGCATCATGATTGCCGCAGAGCACGACGAGCAGGTTGGAAACCATTGCCGCCTTGCGCTCCTCGTCCAGCTCGATCGTGTTGTTCTCGCTGAGTCGCTCGAGCGCCATCTCCACCATGCCGACTGCACCGTCTACGATCATCTTTCTTGCATCAATGATTGCGGATGCCTGCTGACGCTGGAGCATCACGGCTGCGATCTCCGGTGCATATGCAAGATAGGTGATTCTTGCTTCGATAATCTCGATGCCTGCGTTCTCGACCTTCTGCTGAATCTCATCGCGGATTCTTGCTGCAACGACCTCGCTGGAGCCGCGGAGCGAGCCCTCGTCCGCAATGCCGTCGCCGGTCGTATCGACATTCGGTGCGACGTCATACGGATAGAGCCGGACGATATTGCGCAGTGCGGTATCGCATTGCAGGGAGAGATATTCCTTGTAGTTATCGACATTGAACACCGCCTGTGCCGTATCGACAACGCGCCAGATGACCGCAATGCCGATCTCAATGGGATTGCCGAGGCAGTCATTGATCTTCTGCTGATTGTTGTTCAGGGTCATCATTTTCAGGGAAATTTTCTTGTTCGGCATTTCCAGCGCAACATTTGCCGTTGTGCCGTCCGGAGCAGCAGCTTTGAGCACGGAGGTCGGCGCCACATCGCCGCTCTGGCGGAGTCTGGTCGTGGCAGCCGGATTGAAGCCGGTGCAGAAGGGATTGACCCAGTAGAAGCCGTCGCCCTTGAGCGTGCCGACATACTTGCCGAAGAGGGTCAGGACGAGCGCTTCCTGCGGCTTGAGGATGCGCAGACCGAGCAGCGGGAACCAGCCGATGCACATCCAGATGATGCCTGCGATGAATGCAGTCAGGCGGAGAACGGCGATTTGTCCTTCCGCATCGAAGCCCGTGACGCCGTAGACGAATACCCCGACACCGGCGAGATAGAGCAGGAGGAAGAGCAGAAGCATTGCCATACCGTTTTTCTTTTGTGTCAAAATCTTTTCTTTCATGATGATGTCCTTTCCGGATGAATTGCACATCCATTTGATATCATTATGATATCACAGAAATATTATTTTGTCAATATTCCGAATAAATATTTATATTTTAACAAGTGTGCTTTTCTCCTTCCGCCTTCCTTTATCTCCTCACTTTCACTTCTCTTTCCTATCTTTTCAGGTGCGGCGCTTGCATTGCGCGGTGAATTGTTGTATAATAAAGAGTATATGATCTGAAAGGAGTTCTGCACCATGAAAGTCAATTATCAGAATGAAATCGAATCCTGCATCCGCAGCGGCATCATAACCTATGAGGGCAATGCAGAAATCTGGTTTGTCAAGGTTTGGGAATTGCTGGAACGCGACGGGCTGACTTCCTATGACACGATTCCCGAGAAAATGCAGGTCTATTCGCTGGCAGCAGGCATGTGTACGGTTTATCTGGAAGTGACCGCACGGCTTCTGGAATATGATTACGCCGATGATCTCTTTCTTGTGCCTGATCCGGAACAGTTTGCCGAGATCGGCTCGGATGAGGAGGAAGAAATCCTGCGCGATTTTATTGCAAAGGCAATCTGCAATGAAAAAGGCATGAAGACCGTTCTGGATGCGCTGGACCGGCATCTCGGCGTCAGCCGGACATTTGCGGCGATTTACTATTGTCTGAATTATGAGCAGTTTTCACTGGAGGACTGGGAAACAGACGAGTACTATTACGGAGATATTGACGATCCGGACGAACTGGAACAGGCGCGGTGCAGCAATGAGGACTATGAACGGCGCAAGGAGCTTGCATCCTGCACAGATGACCTTGAACTGCTGGATATGATCCTGAATGAGGTCGATATTCCGAAAGCAGAAGCATTTGAATGGCTCGCGCAATACATGCACTGATACGGAGGAACCTATGCTCATTGATTTTCATACACATATTTTTCCGGAAGCGATTGCCGCGCGCAGCATTGCAGCGCTGGAATCTGCAATCCGGCAGATTCAGGGCGAGGATTACCGGAAGGGCGAGCCGCTGACCTGCCGTCCGGCAACGCTTGACGGTCTGCTCAGCGACATGCAGCGCACGCATGTGGACAGAAGCGTCTGCCTGCCGATTGCGACCAAGCCCTCGCAGACCGCGACGATCAACCGCTATGCGGAAACCGTCCGGTCGGAACAGGCGCTTTCCTTCGGCACGCTGCATCCGGCGGACCCTGCATGGGAGACCGTGCTCGAAGATTTGAAGCAACGCGGATTCTGCGGCATCAAGCTGCATTTGCAGTTCCAGCAGTTCTATATCGACAGTCCGGAGGTGCTGCGCATTCTGCAAAAGGCGGAGCAGCTTGATCTGCTGGTCATTTTCCATGCAGGCGACGATATCGGACTCCCTCCGCCCGTATATGCACCGCCGGAGCGGATTCGTCATGCGCTTGATTATGTCTCCGGAAAGAATCTGATCGCGGCGCATCTCGGCGGCTGGGAACAGTGGGATGACGTCGAGAAATATCTCGTCGGGACGCCGATCATGCTTGATACGGCGTTTATCTCGCAGTTTATTGATCCGGCGCAGTGTGTCCGCATCATCCGGAATCACGGCGCGGAGAAGATTCTGTTCGGCTCTGATTCGCCGTGGGAGAGTCCGGCAGATACGCTGCGCTTCCTGACATCGCTCGGACTGACAGAAAAAGAAATGTCACAGATCACGCATGAAAATGCGCTGCGTCTGCTTGGGAGTCATATCGCATGAATACAGTTACAATCGCGCGGCAGACCGTGCCGCAGACCGCAGCCCTTGCACCGATGGCATCGGTCGCCGATACCGCATACCGCACGCTCTGCGCAGAACACGGCGCCTGCATGACGACCGGCGAGCTGATTTCGGCAAAGGGGCTCTGCTACGGCAGCAAGGGGAGTGCCGAGCTCTGCCGCATCACACAGGCGGAGCGCCCCATGGGCTTGCAGCTTTTCGGCAGTGAACCGGAATTTATTTCGGAGGCGGTGCAGCGGCTGCTGGATTTTCAGCCGGACTGGATTGATCTGAATATGGGCTGTCCGGTGCCGAAGGTTGTCAATCAGGGGGCGGGCAGTGCGCTGATGAAAACACCGGAGCTTGCTGCGGAATGCCTGAAAGCAGCGGTCAGAGCGGCGGAAGGCAGATGCGCCGTGACCGTCAAAATGCGCATCGGCTGGGATGCGGAGCATATCAATGCAGTCGAGTTTGCAAAGCGCATGGAAGCAGAGGGCGCAGAAGCGATTGCCGTCCACGGCAGAACGCGCACGCAGTTTTACAGCGGCAATGCGGACTGGTCACAGATCGCGGCAGTCAAGGCAGCCGTATCGGTTCCGGTGATCGGCAACGGCGATATCACATCCGGCGCGGACGCGGTGCGCATGTACCGTGAGACAGGCTGTGATCTGGTCATGGTCGGCAGGGCGAGCTACGGCAATCCTTGGATATTCGGGGAAATCATACATGCACTGGAAGGGACGCCGTTTACGCCGCCTGATGTGGAAACGCGGCTGCGTGAGATGCTCCGGCATATGCGCATGATTCTGGACAACAGCGAAAAATCGGAGCAGCTTGCCATGCGAGAGGCGCGCAAGCATGCGTTATGGTATCTGCGCGGCTATCCGGGTGCGGCTGCATTCCGTGCGCGCTCGGCAGGGCTCTGCACCTATGCCGATGCGGAACAGCTTGCCGCGGACTATCTGGCATACCGCGCAGACAGAGCAAAGTGAACAGGCAGGAAGGTGCAGAGAGAAAGCAGAAAGGAATCCGTATGCCGGAACATCAATGTGTTCCGGTGATGATACTTTCTGCTTTTTCTTTTTTTCAGTTTTTTTATTTTTCCTGTGACCGTTCGGGGAGATTTGCCGTCTATGGGAATGAAGCGGGGAAAACAAAAGCAAAGGAGGCGATGCATATGCCGGCAGATGACGCTGATCTGATACGGATGTTTGAAATGCGCAGTGAGCAGGCAATCGCCGAAACACAGACACGCTACGGCGGCTTCTGCTACAGCATTGTATACAGAATTCTGGGCAATGCAGAGGATGCGGAGGAATGTGTCAGCGATGCGATGCTGCATCTCTGGAATGCGATTCCGCCGGCAAAGCCGAAGAGCTTCCGTGCATTTCTCATCACGCTGACAAAACATATTGCACTGGACCGGCAGGCACAGAATACTGCGGTCAAGCGCGGCGGCGGCAGTGCGGATATCTCGCTGGAATCGCTGCCGGATGTGCTGGCGGATGCGGACGATACGGCGCTTGCCGCGGAGCAGCGGATGCTCCGTGCGGCGCTGGGGCAGTTTTTATCGTCCCTGCCGCAGGAAACGCGCATTCTCTTTATTGAGCATTACTGGATGATGTGTACGGTCAGCGAACTGGCAGAGGAGCACAAAATGGGAAAGAGCGCAGTGAAAATGACACTGCTGCGGACACGCAAAAAGCTCGGAGAATACCTGAGAAAGGAGGGATTGATGTGAATAATATGCAGATGAATGATCTCATGGCGCTTCTGCCGCCGGAGTATCTCGATGAAGCGGTGCAGTACCGCATGGCGCATATGAAGAAAGACGGTTTTTCGGCAGCGCCGCAGATCGTTCAGCGGAGGCAGATGCCGCACAGGCTGCTCGGGGCTGCGGCAGCGCTCAGTGCAGCGGCATGTCTGACGGCTGTGATCGGTCTGGGGCTCTGGTTCGGCAGCAGGACGCCGGATTTTCCGGTCGAGTCGCATGCGCATGATATTACAGAGGTCTTTCCGGCGACTGTCACCACAACCGTGCAGAGTGAAACAAGCGCAAAGCCGGAATCGAAAACCCGCCTCGGCATCATCACGCAGACAACTGCTGTCAGCGGCACGGAACTTGCTTCGGCGACGCAAAACGCATCTGCCAAAACACAGCAGAATACAACCGCTTCACAGAAAACGGCAGCGCAGACTGAAACCGGCACAAAAACGCATCCGACCATTGCAGGACGCGCCTATGATCCGGAGATCACTGCAAAGTATCAGCTCGGCGATGTGAATATGGACGGCGTGCTCGATTCGCAGGATGCTATACTGCTTCAGGCGGAATATACGGCAGTTGTGCTGGAAGGCGGTGAAAGTCTGCTGACGCCGGAGCAGCTTGTGCTCGGAGACTGTATCGCCGACAACCGGATTCCGCTGCCGCTGGTATCGGGATCGGATGAGATTCAGCCGCAGCGCAGGGATTATCAGGAGACAGATTATCCTGTTTCCTATGCAGACAGCTTTGTCCTGATCCGATATATTGATGAACTGCACGGTCATGATATGCATGCGGATCAGTTGTCGCTGGAAGAATTTATCAGGTACGGACGCATCGTCGGGCTCGGCGCAGGCGGCTGTGCTGACCGTGATATGATCTGGCGGTATACCGATGCTTCGGAGGAATCCGTGCAGCTTGAAGGATTCGGCGCATTGCCGGTGCATGTGGGCGCATTCACGATGACCGGTTACTGGTATCACCAAAGCGACGGCGAGTTCAAGGCATATTACCGCTGCGGCGGGCAGTTTGTCACGTTGGTGCGGTATCTTCTGACGGATGAGGATTCTGTGCTGTATATAGACGGCATTCCTTCGGAAACAACACTGGAAGTGCAGATTCCGGAGAAGAATCTGACCGTTCAGGTTCGCAGGGATTACAGCCGTTATGTACATGAATCGGGCAATCTGACCGGTACCGTATGGGATGAATCCGGCAACCATTATTACACATCTCTTTCCGGCTTTGCATCAGAAGATGCGGCATGGGATGCCGCCGTACAGTTTATCGGCATCAGTGTGCCGGAATCACAAAATGAATGACACTTTTGAAGGAGGAAATTATCATGAAAAAACTGTCCATCGGAATCATCACAGGAGTATTGCTTTGCGGGATGCTGACTGCACCGGTCTCCGCAGAGGAGATTATACCGCAAATGGGTGACGTCAATCTGGACGGGACTGTCAATATTGCAGATGCGCAGCTGATTCTGCGTGATTATGTTGAAGTCATGTGCCAGTTAGACGGCAGCCTGACCAAGGAACAGCGCGCGCTCGGCAACGTTGACGGGAAAACAGAAAAATTTCCAGACAGTATTGAATTCATTGCCAGTGTGTCTGATGCAGAGTTTGTGCTGATTTACTACTGTGCACATCTGGTTGACCCGACGGTGACGATGGAGAGCGTGGTCGGCAGAGAATTGAAATCGGATGCGGCGCTTGTTGCCTTCAATGAGAAATACCGTATCGAGCAAAATCCTGAAACCGGCGTGCTGGAAGCTGTCCTGCGCGATCAGACCTGAATCGAAAAAAATCCCCCTGCGGTCAATTCCTGTACCGCAGGGGGATTGGTTTATTCGCTCACAGCTTCGGATTTCCGTGCGCTTTTCTTGAACTTTTTGATCTCATACATCTTATCGTCGGCGCGCTGAATCATGCTGTAAAGCGTATCGTTTTCGTTGGCGATGTTTACAATGCTGCCGATGCTGGCGGAGATCAGATAGGGCTTTTGCAGCCGCAGATTGCATTCGGCAAGCGCATGATTGAAGCGGTCCGCCAGTGCATCCGCTGCGTCCTGACCGGCATTCTTTGCGAAGATTACAAATTCATCGCCGCCGATGCGCGCTGCAATGCCGTGCGTATCCGTGCAGGCTTTGATGATTTCGGCGAGCTGCCGGATTGCAAAATCGCCTTCATTATGCCCGTAATTATCATTGATGAATTTGAGCCCGTCCATGTCAATGAAGCTGAGCAGGATGCTTTCGCCCTTACGGACGCTCTCACGGAACATTTCCTCCGCAAGATTGATGAAGCCGTTGCGGTTGTAGATATCGCAGAGCGGGTCAATGACATAGAGGCGGTTCAGCTCCTCCATGGCGCGGTTCAGGTGGAACAGCTTGCGGATGTTTTCAATCGAGTTGCTGATGTTCATGGTCAGCGTATGGCAGAGCAGGCTGTTGATTGCGAAATTACCGTTTGTAATGATGTAATAGCCGAGGCAGCGGTCGCCGAAATGCAGCGGCAGGAAGTAATAGATATTTCCGCCGGTCCGCGGCGGCTCGGGAAACATCTCACTGCTTTTGAAGATCGGTACGCTTCTGCGTCCGGTGCGCTCCCAGATCAGCGGCGCGGTCATATAGTCGCAGTAGACATTCGGGTCACGCGGCGGCAGCTTCGGCGAAAACGCCTCCTGCCAGTCCGCAGTCAGGCAGAGACAGAATTTTTCACAGTCGATATCGTTGAGGACTGACGCGATAACATCCATATTTTCCGCCGTTGTCTCAGCGCTTGCGAGTCCTGCGGTCAGACGGTTGAGCGTCAGGATATTTGCGTTTGTGCGCTCGAGACGGCTGAATGTCTGCTTCTGGTTTTCGCGGATATCTTCATCGGCGGAGCGTGGACAGCCGCAGCTTTCCCGATAGACCGGCGCGGCGGAAATTTCCGTCGAGCGCGGCTGATTCTCGCCGTTCAGCAGGCGGCAGAGCTTATCGCATGCCTGATAGCCGGATTCATACAGCGGACGGGATACGGATGTCAGCTCCGGCGAGCTGTTCTTTGCAATGAAGCTGTCATCGAAGCCTGTGACAATCGTATCCTCCGGCACGCTGTAGCCCATTTGCCGCAGCGAGGTAATCAGTGTCAGTGCCATGCTGTCATTTGCGCAGATGAACGCATCGGGCAGCGGCAGACCGGATTCCGCAAAGTCATCGGCGGCGAGCTTGCCGTCATAGCCGCGGAAGCTGCCGTGGAAGATGCGGCGTTCGTCAACATGGAGACTGTTCTCCTTCATTGCGCTCAAAAACGCATTGTACCGCGTTCTGCCCTCGGGATTGGAGAGCGGACCGGATACGTAGTTGATCACCTTTGCACCGTGCACCTGAATGACATGATTTGTCAGCTCCTTCATGACCTTGAAGTTGTCGATGCTGATATCATAGAACTCGGGGTAATCCTTGGTCTCGAAGGTGACTGCCGGAATGCCGGATGCACGCACGCGCGAGACGATTCGTTCCTTGAGCTCGGAATTGCTGAATGTATTGAGCATCAGCAGGGCACCGTCAAAATAGGAGAAATTGGTCAGGTTGAAGATGCTGAATTCGCCGATATCAAATTTCTTGCTGACAACAACGCCGGGAAATGCTGCAAAATATGTGACATTGACATTGTTATCGCGTGCATACTGATTGATGCCGCGAATGACATTATATTGATATTCCTCGTCCAGACCGATTACGATCACGGCAATATTTCGGATTTTCATAGATACACCTCGATTGGGTCAGGGTTATGCATAGCCTATTTTATTATAGCATATTTTCGGAAAAGAAAAAGGGTTTTCACGGGATTTCGTAGATATGCACATAGATGAGCACAGCCATTTGTGCATTTTTTCAGTGCGTTCCGGTATGCGCGCCGGACAGCAGTCCGCCTGCCTGTTGACTTTTGACGTATTTTATGGTATGATATGATGAACGGGAGCAGCATTACGGACTGCTGCCGTGAAACGGGCAACTTGAAAAAAGGAGAGGGAAACGATGTTAAATCTTGAGGGAAAATGGGCACTTGTCACCGGTGCCAGCCGCGGAATCGGCAGACTTGCGGCAGAAGCGCTCGCAGCGCACGGCTGCAATCTGATCCTGCTGAGCCGCGATACGGCGCATACCGCAGCGCTTGCCGAAACGCTTTCCGAGAAGGTGCAGGTGCGTGAGGTTGCCTGCGATCTTGCAGATGCAGCATCTGTTGAGAAGGCGATTGCCGAAATTGATGCGGCGGGCGTGCCTGTCGATATCCTGCTCAACAATGCAGGCGTGCAGATTGCGTACCGCACCGACTACTGGCAGACACCGGTCAGCGATTATGCTGCGAGCTTCCAGATCAACACGATTTCGCCGATGATGCTCTGCTATCACTTCATTCCGAAGATGATCGCACGCGGCTTCGGCAGAGTCGTCAACACAACGAGCGGCATCCGGCTGGAACCGGAGCAGGCAGGCTATTCTGCCAGCAAGGCAGCGCTCGATAAGGTCACAATCGACCTGGGTTCAAAGCTCGAAGGGACCGGCGTCGCAGTCAATCTGACCGACCCCGGCTGGTGCAGAACAGACCTCGGCGGTCCGCATGCACCGAATGCACCCGAGAGTGCACTCCCCGGCGTCATCGTCGGCGCATTCATTGCGCAGCCGAAATCCGGCAGATATTTCCCTGCCGGTGCGTTTTATGATATGACGCTGGAAGAAGCCGTCGAAAAGGCGGAAGCGATGCAGTGCAGTGCTTACTGATGGGAAAAGGACGTTCTGTTCTCCGGCAGCCCGGACGGAGAACAGATCGGTTACAGTTTACCCCCCTCTCTGAACACAGAAAAGGAACACTATGAAACTGATAATTGTCCGGCACGGCGATCCGGATTATGAACATGATTCGCTGACCGATACCGGAAAAACCGAGGCGATGCTGACAGCGGAGCGTCTGCGGCAGCATCCGGATATTGCGGCATTTTATGTTTCGCCGCTCGGCAGGGCGCAGGCGACCGCCCGCTATACGCTCGAAACGCTGCACCGTGAAGCGAAAACGCTCCCTTGGCTGCGTGAATTTCATGCGCCGATTCTGCATCCGGATACCGGCGATGTCCGTGTGCCGTGGGACTGGCTCCCCGCATACTGGACGCAGGAGCCTCTGTATTATGACAAGGATCAATGGGCAGAAACGGATGTCATGCGCGAATACGGCGTCGGCGATGAGGCAAAGCGCGTCTGGCAGGGACTCGATGATCTGCTCAGAAAACACGGCTATGTCCGCGACGGCATGATCTACCGCGCGGAACATCCGAATACCGATACGATTGTGCTGTTTTGTCATTTCGGCGTGGAATGCGTCATGCTTGCGCACCTGATCGGCTGCTCGCCGATGGTGCTCTGGCACGGGCTCTGTGCCGCCCCGACTGCGGTCACTGTCCTCTCGACGGAGGAGCGCAGAGCGGGAATCGCGTCATTCCGCATCAATACCTTCGGTGATACCGGTCATCTCTATGCCGCCGGACGGGAGCCTTCCTTCTCGGCGCGCTTCTGCGAGACCTTCGGCAATCCAGCCGAACGGCATGACTGATTCACCGGAATAAAGCAATGCTTTAGGAGGAGTTCACAGCTTTGAATATTATCATTGTCGGCTGCGGCAAGGTCGGCAGAGTGCTCACGGAGCAGCTGAACGAGCCGGGAAACAATATCACGGTTGTCGATATCAACGGCGCCCGCGCAACGGATGTTGCAGAGCGCTATGATGTCATGCATGTTGCCGGAAACGGTGCGACGCGCGCCGTACTCGAGGAGGCAGGCATCGACAAGGCAGATTTGCTGATTGCCGTCACCGGCTCCGACGAGCGGAATCTGCTCTGCTGCCTGATTGCAAAGAAAGCCGGCGGCTGCCAGACCATTGCGCGTGTCCGCAGCCCGCAGTACAATGCCGATGTCCGCTATCTGAAAGAGGAACTCGGACTTGCCATGGTCATCAATCCGGAATATGCCGCTGCGGAAGAGATTGCGCGTGTCCTGCGTTTCCCGTCGGCGATCAAGATTGATACCTTTGTCAAGGGCAAGATCGAGCTGCTGAAATTCAAGCTGCCGGAGGATTCTCCGCTCTGCGGCATGCAGGTGCGCGAGATCGCGGCGAAGCTGCACTGTGATGTGCTGGTCTGCACAATCGAGCGCGATGATGAGGCGTTCATCGCATCCGGCGATTTCAGGTTCGAGGCACGCGATGTCATTTCGATCATCGCCGACCCTAAGAGTGCATTCAATTTCTTCAAGCGCATCAATTACAAGGCGAAGCCGGTCAATGATGTCCTGATTGCGGGCGGCGGCGATATCACGCATTATCTCTGCCGGATTCTCGAAAAGGACGGCATGAGCATCACCGTCATCGAGAAGGATGAGGACAGAGTGGATATGTTGACGGATATGTTCTCCGATGTCAATGTGATCTATGCGGATGCGATCAATCAGGAGATTCTGATGCAGGAGAATATCAACCGCGCGGAGGCATTCGTTTCGCTGACGAATCTCGATGAGGAGAATATCCTGCTTTCGCTTTTTGCAAAATCCGTAACAGAGGGCAAGGTTGTGACGAAAATCAACCGCATTGACTTTGATTCGGTGATCGGGCATCTCGATCTGGATACGATCATCTATCCGAAGAATCTGACCTCGGATTACATTGTGCGCTATGTCCGCGCGATGAACAAGACCATGGGCACGAACCTGGAAACGCTCTATCAGATCATCAAGGGCAAGGTCGAGGCGGCAGAATTTACCGTCAATGCGGATTCGGCGCTGACTGCCGCACCGCTGATGCGTCTGAAACTGCGCAGCGGCGTGCTGGTTGCGGCGATTGTCCGCAACGGCAAGGTTCTGATCCCGCGCGGCAGCGATATGATTCAGCAGGGCGATTCGGTTGTCATTGTGACGAATCATCTCGGACTGCATGACATGAACGATCTGCTGCAATGACGGAGGCTGTGACAGAATGAATATCCGAATGACGATCTATATTCTCGGAATCCTGCTGTTTTTCGAGGGTGTATTTATGGCGGTGCCGACAGTGACCGCCGCAGTATATCACGAGCCGGAGCTGCTGCTCTTTGCGGTCATCGCAGCGCTCTGTCTGCTGGCAGGCATCGTGATTACGCGCTTTAAGCCGCAGAATAAGAATCTGTTTGCGCGCGACGGCTTTGTGATTGTCGCGCTGAGCTGGCTGGTGCTCAGTCTGATCGGCGCGCTGCCGTTCTGGATTTCCGGAACGATTCCGAAGTTTGTCGATGCGATGTTTGAGGCGGTTTCCGGATTCACGACAACCGGCGCAAGCATCCTGCACGATCTGGCGCCGGTGCCGAAATGCATGCTGATGTGGCGCAGCTTTACGCACTGGGTCGGCGGCATGGGCGTGCTGGTCTTTATTATGGCGATTCTGCCGCTTGCAGGCGGTCAGAATATGTATCTGATGAAGGCGGAGAGCCCGGGACCTTCGGTCAGCAAGCTGGTGCCGCGCGTCCGCAAGACCGCCATGCTGCTTTACATCATATATTTTGTCATGACGGTTGCGGAATTTGTACTGCTGCTGATCGGCGGCATGCCGGTCTTTGATGCAATCAATATTTCCGTTGCCACAGCCGGAACGGGCGGCTTCTCCTGCAATCCGGCAGGTATGCCGTATACGCCGTTCTGCATCAATGTCATTACGGTGTTCATGTTCCTCTTCGGCATCAATTTCTCCTGCTATTTCCTGCTTCTGCATAAGAAATTCAAGGAAGCACTGACTGATGAGCTGAAGGTCTATCTCGGCATCATCGTCTTTGCAATCGTGACAATCACGCTCAATGTCCGGCATCTGCCGATGTTCCGCGGGACGGGCGAGGCACTGATGCACAGCTCCTTTACAATCGGCTCGCTGCTGTCCTCGACCGGATTTGCAACCGTGGACTTCAATCAGTTTCCGGTTTATTCGCGGACACTGCTGGTCATGCTGATGTTTGTCGGCGCCTGCGCAGGCTCGACGGGCGGCGGCATTAAGGTCTCGCGCTTCATCATTCTGTTCCGGAATATGGGCAATGAGCTGCGTGTCATGACGCATCCGCGGCAAGTGAAAAAGGTGCGCATGGACGGGCATCAGGTCGATGCGGAGATCATCAAATCCGTGCATGTGTATTTTGCCGTGTATATTATGATCTATGTGATCAGTATGCTGATCCTGACGGTTGACGGACTTGATCTGACGACGAATTTCACCGCGGTTGTTGCAACGCTCAACAACATCGGACCGGGTCTCGAGCTGGTCGGACCGACCTCGAATTATGACGTTTTCTCAACCGGCTCCAAATGCGTTCTGATTTTTGATATGCTCGCAGGCAGACTGGAGCTGTTCCCGATTGTGCTGCTGCTGGCACCCTCGACATGGAAAAAATAACTGCGGATGTACAATATCATACGAAACGGAGTAACTTTATGAAGCAAAAGCTCGGACTGGTTCTTGAGGGCGGCGCCATGCGCGGTCTGTTTACGTCGGCAATCCTCGATGTATTTCTCGATGAGGGCATCACGGTTGACGGCATGATCGGCATATCCGCCGGCGCGACATTCGGCTGCAATTTCCTCACAAAGCAGCGCGGCAGAGCCCTCCGCTACTGTCTGAAATATGTAAAGGACCCGCGCTTTTGCAGTGTGCCTTCGCTGCTGCTGACCGGTGATATGTTCGGCGCGGAATTCTGCTACCATACGATACCGGAACAGCTTGACCCGATTGACAACGAGACATTCTTAGCAAACGGCGTCCCGTTTTATATTGCCTGCACCGATGTGCATACGGGCAGAGCGGTTTATCATCAGTGCCGTGATATGCTCGACAGAGAGGAGCTTGAATGGGTACGCGCCTGTGCGTCGATGCCGCTTGCCTCAAGGATTGTCAAAGCCGGAAACTATGAAATGCTCGACGGCGGGATTGCCGATTCGATTCCGCTGAAATACTTTGAGTATAAGGGATATCAGCGCAATATCGTGATTCTGACGCAGCCGAAGGGCTATGTCAAGCAGCCGAATTCCACGATGCCGCTTGCACGCACGGTCTACCGGAAATATCCTGCACTGCTCCGTGCCATGGAGCGGCGGCATATCATGTATAATAAACAGGTCGCGCATGTCTGCGAGGCGGAGGAGAACGGTACGGCATTTGTTATCCGTCCGCCGGAGAAGCTGCCGGTCAGCCATGTGACGCATGATCCGGAGAAGCTGCGTGCCGTCTATGCAATCGGCAGGGAGACAGGGCTTTCCGTGCTGCCTGCGCTGCGCGCATTCCTTGCAGGGCAGTCTGAATAACATCAGAATTCATCCCCGATGCACCGAAAATGCATCGGGGATATTTGTCAAATCGGAAAAATAATTCGTGTTTCAGTAAAAAATCTGCGGAATTATCTTGACTTTCTGTGCAGTTTCGTGTATAATAAACATGATCGCCGGAGATTCGGCAATCTTACACAGCATGAAACAGGAGGAATGTATTATGGGAAAATATCTGATTAAAAAAACAAAAACAGGCATTAAGTTTGACCTCAAGGCAGGCAACGGCGAAGTGATCGCAACCTCCGAGGTCTATACGACCGAAAAGGCATGCCGTGCCGGTATCGCAAGCGTGCAGCGCAATGCGCCGGTTGCAGGGATTGAGAACCAGACCGAGGAGGGCTTTGCAAAGCAGAAGCACCCGAAGTTTGAGGTCTATAACGATAAGAAGGGCGAATTCCGTTTCCGCCTCAAGGCAACGAACGGTCAGATCATCGCAGTCAGCGAGGGCTATAAGGCAATCTCCGGCTGCCTGAACGGCATCGAGTCTGTCAAGAAGAATGCAGATTCCAAGATCGAGATGCAGGAAGAGTAAGCAACTATTTTTCACAGGAGGAACATTCCAATGGATATCAAAGCAGAAGTAGAGAAGATTATAGCGCAGATTACCAAGGACGGCAATCTGAAGGAAAAATTCATGAAGGATCCGGCAGGCGCCGTCAAGGGCATTGTCGGTGAGGTCGATAAGGATACGCTCAATAAGATCATTGAGGCTGTCAAGGCGGCTGTCGCCAAGGAAGGCGTCAGCGGCATCGGCGATAAGCTCAAGGATGTTGTCGGCGGTCTGCTCGGCGGCAAAAAGGACGACGCCAAGAAGGAAGACTGACCGGTGTCTCCGATAAAATTGCAATGATGAATATGAAAGCCGCTCAATTCTGCGTCACAGCGCGGATTGAGCGGCTTTTGTTATGCATGGAGAAAGGAGGAGGGAGGAAGGAGAAAGCGAATAGAGAAAAATGAAACGTGAAAAGCCGTCGAATCAGCGCATTGCATGAATCGGGCGGCTTTTTATGATAACAAAACAGATATTCTCTTATTGCGCCGTCGGAGACACCGCTAAAATTGTATCAAAGATGCGGTGCGCGGCGGCTTCCTTGCTCATCTTCTCGAGCTCGATCTCACGGTCGGCGGTGATGAGCGTCAGGACATTCGTATCCGTGCCGAAACCTGCGCCCTCTGTGCGGAGGCTGTTTGCGCAGATCATGTCACAGTTTTTCGAGGCGAGCTTCTTCCGCGAATTTTCAACAACATGCTCCGTTTCCATGGAGAATCCGCAGATAAACTGCCCTTTGCGCTTATGCTCGCCGAGATATTTCAGGATATCCTTTGTGCGCTGCATTTCGATTGTCAGCGTTCCGTCGGATTTTTTGATCTTATTGTCCGCGACGGTTGCAGGCGTATAATCCGAGACTGCCGCCGCCTTGATGATGATATCCATTTCATCCGCGCGCGATGTGACTGCCTCGAACATATCCGCAGCCGATACGACCGGAACAACATCCGCAAAGAGCGGCGGCTCGATATCGGTATGTGCGGCAACAAGCGTGACCTCTGCGCCGCGGCGGACAGCGGCTTCTGCAACGGCAAAGCCCATTTTGCCGGAGGAATGATTCGTGATAAAGCGCACCGGATCGAGTGCCTCGCGCGTCGCGCCGGCGGTCACGAGTATCTTTTTGCCTGCAAGGTCCTTTTCGCATGCGATCTCGCGCATGATATACTGAAACAGCACCTTTTCCTCGGGCATTCTGCCGTCGCCGATGTCGCCGTTTGCAAGTCTGCCGGTATCGGGCGCGGCGATCTCATAGCCGAAGCGTTCGAGCTTCCGGATATTATCCTGTACAATCGGATTATGATACATATTATGATTCATCGCAGGGGAGATGATCTTCTTGCAGGGGCATGCCATGACGGTTGTCGTCAGCATATCGTCTGCGATGCCGTTTGCGATTTTGCCGATGACATTTGCGGATGCGGGCGCGACCATGACGACATCCGCCTGTTTTGCGAGTGCGACATGCTCGACGCTGTACTGGAAATTGCGGTCAAAGGTGTCAATCAGGCATTTGTTGCCGGTCAGTGTTTCAAACGTGATCGGATTGATGAACTGCGTCGCGTTCTGCGTCATGAGCACCTGCACATTGCAGTGCAGCTTTGTCAGCATCCGGACGAGGTTCGGAATCTTATATGCGGCGATGCTGCCGGTGACGGCGAGCACGGCGGTTTTTCCTGTCAGCATGGCGGTTCCTCCGAAAACAATCAGATTGATACATTGTATCTGCAATCAATTATACCATTTTTTAACGGAAAATGGAACCCCCTTTTTTCTTTTTTCACAGAAAAGGTTACAGAGCGGTATAAACCGTTTACTTTTCCTTCCGGCTGCGCTATAATGAAGCTGCTGTATTGTATCCCTTCGGGGAATGATAACAACAAGGAGGAATTTTGAAATGCAAACAAAAGACAAAACGAAGGCGATTGTGATCCTGGGACTCATGACGGCGATGGTGATGTTATTCTCATTCACGCCGATCGGAACGATTCCGATCCCTCCGCTTTCCATCACGCTGAACGTCATTCCGATTGCAGTTGCGGCGATTGCCCTCGGACCGACAGGCGGTCTCGTCATAGGAGCAATATTCGGTCT
>JAFZPP010000016.1 GCA_017550285.1 Oscillospiraceae bacterium | reverse complement strand
GATAATTTGCATACTGACAGTCATGGCCATATCTCTCTGCTTGACAAAAACGGGGAAGAGATCGGTGATAAGACAGAAATCGGCTTTAGTTATTGGGATGAATCGCAGATCGACAGCTATACCGAGCAGATCATCCCTGTTTCCTATGAAATGCTAAATGAATGCAGCCTGCAAGGTGAATTCAGGTCTTCACAGAGATTTGTTTCCGGCGACTGGGAGGTCACATTCCCTTTGTAAGAATAAATATTACAGCCCTCCGGCATTGTTTCCGAAGGGCTGTTTGTATTATGCCTGCAAATCTGCGGTTTTTCCGTTTGTTGCAGAAAGAAATGCATCCGGCGAAAGGAAAATCTGCGTGCCGAGTCTGCCGCCGCTGACGATGATTTCATCATAGAGCATCGCAGTCTCATCCAGAAATACAGGATAATCCTTCTTCATGCCGATTGCCGTACAGCCGCCGCGTATATAGCCCGTCACGGCAAGAATTTCCTTGACCGGCAAAAGCTGCACCGACTTCTCCCCTGCTGCGGCTGCGGCTTTCTTCAAATCCATTTCAGCGGTGCCCTGCATGACAAATGCATAATGCGCACCGCTCTTGCCGACACACATCAGCGTTTTGAAGGTTTGCTCCGGATCCTGTCCGAGCATCTGCGCGATCTGCACTGCATCCGTAAATTCGTCACAGTCATAAAAATTCAGACGGTGCGGCAGCTTTTTCTGCTCCAGAATCCGCATTGCATTGGTTTTCTGCTGTTTTGCCACGGTATCACTCCTATTTCATATGATTTCCCATACAGTATAGCACAATCCGCCAAAAAAATCAACATCCTGATTGTTTGACTTTTTTATTCAGTTATGGTACAATAACTGTGAATCTGAAACGGAAAGGAACCGTGGTTTATATGACGAAAATCGATCTGATCACCGGAATTCTCGGCGCCGGAAAAACGACGTTTCTGCTGAAATATGCACGGCATCTGATCGACAGCGGACAGCGTATTGCAATCCTCGAAAATGATTTCGGCGCTGTCAATGCGGATATGGCATTGCTGCAGGAGCTCAAAGGCGAGAACTGTCAGCTTGAAATGATCTCCGGCGGATGTGATGCGCACTGTCACCGCAGACGCTTCCGCACACAACTGATTGCACTCGGCATGCAGCATTTTGACCGTGTTCTGATTGAACCGTCCGGCATTTATGATATGGACGAATTCTTTGATATTCTGCATGAGCCGCCGGTTGACAGCTGGTTTGAGATCGGCAGCATTCTGACCATCCTCAATGCAGAAACAGAAGCACTTCTCACGGATGAAATGGAATATCTGCTTGCATCTGAGGCAGCCTGTGCCGGAAAACTGCTGCTCAGCAAGCTGCCGGACAAGAATCCGGAACAGCGTGCATCAGAGATTCTAAAGCATCTGAATCAGGCGCTTTCGGATATCCAATGCGACCGCAGCTTTACCGAAACCGATCTTTTTTGCAAGGACTGGTCTAAGCTCGACGCAGCAGACTTTGAGATTCTTGCCAATGCAGGATACCGCAACGCAAGCTATATCAAGAAATATCAGACGGATATGCTGCGCAGCACTGTACATTATTTTCTGCATATTCATTTGCCGGAAAGCGAAATCGAACCGGTTATCCGCGAAATCATGGAAGACAGCGAATGCGGCACGATTTACCGCATCAAAGGAACGCTTCCGGCTGCTGACGGCACATTTCTTTCGGTCAACGCTGAGAAAAACCGCATCACGCTCTCCCCTACCGTGATCGGACAGGCGGTACTGATTGTCATCGGCGAAACGCTGAACCGTGAACAGATCGACACACATCTCAAAGCGAAAAATACCGATCCGGAATATGTATCCATATAAACTGTGATTGCCTGATCCCTCCGGTAAAAATAACACAGAATGGATACACAACGGATACATCGGCCCTGTATCATATAGGCAAGGAGGTGAACGAAATGGAAACCTGCATCCTGCTCGCAGAAGATGATCCGCAGATTCGGGAGATTATCACGGACTATTTTTCTGAGAAAAGCGAAGGGAAAATCCGCATTGCATGTGCAGAAAACGGAACGGATGCGCTTGATCTGCTGCGGACAGCCGCATTTGACCTGATCATCCTCGATATCATGATGCCCGGAATTGACGGTTTCTCGCTCTGCCGCGAAATCCGTTCTAAAAGCGATGTTCCCGTCATGTTCCTGACAGCACGCGCGCGTGAGGAGGATTTGCTTTACGGCTATGAGCTCGGCTGCGATGACTATGTCATCAAGCCGTTTTCACTGGCGGCAGTCTATGCAAAATGCACTGCGCTGCTCAAGCGTGCAAACGGTACGGTTCTGATTCCGGAGCTTGTCTGCGGCGCAATTCGCATGAATCTGCGGACATTAACCGTCACAGCAAACGGTGGACCGATTGCGCTCGCACCGAAGGAATTTGCGCTTCTGAAATATCTGCTGGAGCATAAAAACTGGGTCGTCTCGCGCAATATGCTGCTTGACCGCATCTGGGGAAATGATTATTTCGGCAGCAGCAGAGTTGTCGATAATCACATCAAAAAGCTGCGGCATAAGCTTGGGCGTGCAGGGAGCCAGATTCACACCGTCATTACACAGGGCTATAAGCTGACGGAATAACAGCAAACGGAGGGATCTGTATGAAAAAATCACGGAAGCGCAGCTGGTTATCATATTTTATAAAGATATTTGCAGTCTTTCTTGCAGTTACCGCGGCAATCGGCGGAACTGCATTATACGGAAAATATCAGAATCGTTCAGACAATGCTGCAATGGATTGTCATTCGAGACTGAATGCACTTGAAAACTGGTTCAGCAACCCGAAAAATGCTGACCCTTCCTATGAAGATATCCGGCGTGAGCTCGCGCTAAGCAGCACGATCGGCGATGAGATTGACAGTGCCTTTATCGTCTATGACCGCAAAACCGACACGGTTTATGACAGCACGGAGCTGATCTGGAGCTCGGTGCGATTTCATCCGAACAATACAAAGCAGATCGCAAAGCTGAAAGCAGCCGCACCGGAGCTTGCGGAGCAAAGCGAAATGGATGACGGAAGATATGTGATCAACAATATCATAGAGGATCCGGAGCGAATCAAGGAACTGACGCCCCTTCCGACACAGAAATACGAGTATTCATTCCGCCTTCATGATGTCTTCATTCAGGACGGGAAAGCATATCCCGGTAAAATCACAATCTACAGCGGTAAAAAAACATTCATTGACAAGTATTTTAGAATGGATGTATTAAAAGAATTTAATTATCTGGAGGATTTGGAACACGATCAGCCTTCCGGAAAAAATTGTCTGCATTTTACCAGCGAAAATACAGTTGCAATACCGGAGGATACAATTCGCGCAGATATGCTGATCTATATGCCGATCGGAACAAATCCGGACAGTCCTGCTTTACAGGAAGTTTATCGCTATATGAAGCATAACCACGGCGATTACAGTGTCAGTGACGTGGGAGAATATGCCTTTGCAAACGTACCCAAAACTGCAACGGTCACTGCAATGGACTTCTCTTTCTTACCGGCAGGAAAAACGGATGATGCACGGTTCGAGATTTACTATATCGCCTTCTACGATTTCTGGAAAGAGTATATGCCGCGGCTGCTGTTTTTCTCCGGTATCATATTCCTGATTGAACTGCTGATTGCAGCGCTCATTGCGAAGATCAAGCATATGAAATACTGCAAGGCATTTGAGATGAATGAATACCGCCGGAATCTCACGGCATCGCTTGCGCACGATCTGAAATCGCCGCTGGCGGTAATTTCCGGCTATGCACAGAATCTGCAAGAGAACGTACACACGGAGAAGCGTGAAAAATATGCTGATGCAATCCTCGAAAACGCGCAGTACATGGACCGCATCATCGCGGATGTGCTTGATCTTGCAAAGCTCGAGCAGATGTCTTCTGCTGAGAAAACAACAGTCGATCTGGTGCAGATTGCAAATGTTACAGCAGAGCGCTTTGCGGAACCGATTGCAGAAAAAGAGATCACACTCACTTGCTCCGGAAAATGTACAGCCTCCTGCAACGAAGCAACCATGACGCAGGCAATCGGCAATCTGATTGACAATGCCGTGCGTTATACACCGCAGGGCGGCAGAATCGAAATCACAGCGGATGACAAATCGCTGACAATCCGGAATGATATCGCCGATACAACCGATACAGACGCGATCAGCGAGCCGTTTGTCAAAGGCGATCAGGCAAGAGGTGCGCGTACCGGAAGCGGCATGGGACTGTCAATCGTAAAACAGATCATGACGCTGAACGGCTTGCGGTTCCGCGTGAAATCGGAAAACCGGCAGTTTATTGCACAAATACAAATCAAATAAGATGCAGACCGGTATCTTCGGATACCGGTTTTTGCTTTGCTGCGTATAAAAAGAATCTGCATCCGCAAAATACACATAATTCAGGAATCTTTCACAGCCTGTTTAGTTGAATCTCAGAAAATTCGAGTTTTTGTTGCCGAATTGCCCGATTTTTGATATAATATAGTGTAATACCATATCAAAAAACGAAAGGAGTGCAGATTATGCTGCAATTAAATCATATCGCATTTCACGCGGAATCGAATGACGGAAAAGCAGAAATCATCCGTGATATCAGTCTGCATATTGATAAAAGCAAATTTATTGTGATTACCGGTCCGAACGGCGGCGGTAAATCGACACTTGCCAAGATCATTGCCGGTATCGAACCTGCAACTGCTGGTACCATTCTCTATCAGGGGCAGGATATCACCAATCTTTCGATTACAGGCCGTGCAAACCTCGGCATCGGTTTTGCGTTTCAGCAGCCGGTTCGTTTCAAGGGTCTTACCGTACTCGATCTGCTTCGGATCGCATCCGGCAAGCAGATTACGATTGCAGAAGCCTGCGAATACCTGTCTGAGGTCGGACTTTGCGCAAAGGATTACATCCACCGCGAGGTCAATGCATCGCTCTCCGGCGGTGAATTGAAGCGCATTGAGATCGCAACGATTCTTGCACGTAATGTTAAACTCGCAATCTTTGACGAGCCGGAAGCCGGTATTGACCTCTGGAGTTTCCAGAATCTCATCCGCATCTTTGAGAAGATGCGCGAAACTGCAAAGGATCGCACGATTCTTGTCATTTCACATCAGGAACGAATTCTCAATATCGCAGATGAAATCATCGTCCTTGCTGACGGCAAAATCGAAAAGCAGGGACCGAAGGAGCAGATTCTGCCCTCGATCATCGGCACACAGTACGCAGCAGATGTCTGCCGGAAATTATCCTGAGGAGGCGGTCAGTCATGGATGCTATTCAGAAACAGCTTTTGCAGGAGGTCGCTGACCTGCATGATATCCCGGAGGGCGCTTATAATCTGCGTGCAAACGGTGAATCCGTAGGCAGAAAGTCCACCGCAAATATTGAGATTATCTCTAAAACTGATGTCAGCGGCATTGATATCCGCATCAAGCCGAATACCCGAAAGGAAAGCGTACACATTCCGGTTGTGCTGAGTGAAAGCGGACTGAAAGAAACCGTTTACAACGATTTCTATATCGGCGAAAACAGTGATGTGCTGATTGTTGCAGGATGCGGCATTGATAACTGCGGCACGCAGGATTCCGAGCATGACGGCGTTCACCGTTTCTATATCGGCAAAAACGCAAAAATCCGCTATGTTGAAAAGCATTACGGATCCGGCAGCGGCGACGGCAAGCGCATCCTGAATCCTGTTACGGAAGTATATATGGAGGAAGGCAGCACCTGCGAAATGGAAATGGTTCAGATCAAAGGTGTGGATTCGACATCGCGCACAACAATCGCAAAGCTCGCTGCCGATGCAAAACTCATTGTCCATGAACGCCTGATGACCCACGGTGAACAGCATGCACTGAGTATTTACAAGGTCGAACTCAACGGAGACGGCTCCAGTGCAGATGTTGTATCCCGTTCGGTTGCGCGGGACAGCTCCTATCAGAAGCTCGATATGTGCATCGCAGGAAACGCTGCGTGCAGCGGTCATACCGAATGCGATTCGATTATTATGGATCAAGGCAAAATCCTTGCAGTTCCTTCCCTCGAAGCGAACAATATTGACGCTGCACTGGTGCATGAAGCTGCAATCGGTAAGATCGCAGGTGATCAGCTGATCAAGCTGATGACCCTCGGTCTGACGGAAGCAGAGGCTGAGGAACAGATTATCAACGGATTCCTGAAGTAACATTTGATACAGACAGAGGTGAATTGGAATGAGTAAAAGTGCTGCAAAGGTCAGTCAAAACAGCGGACAGCAGGCAACACCGCTGCTTGACAAGCTGCAATCTCTGTCGGATAAAATTATCCGGCTCGCAAATAATACAGAGCAGAAGAAAGGCAATCTGCCGGAATTTTTCGTATTTATACTATACTGTGGTCGGTCATATTCTTTGTGACATCGGCGCTCCATGAGCGCTGGTTTGATGAAGCTGTTTCATGGCAAATTGCGAAAAATGCAACGATCCGTGAAATATTGACGACGATTCCGCCGCTTGAAGGGCATCCGCCGTTCTGGCATCTGCTGCTTGCGGTCTTTGCAAAGCTCGGAATGCCGTATCATCTGTCTATGACGATCATCAGTTATGCTTTCATGGGCCTTTTTGTATTTCTTCTTCTGAGAAAGAATCCGCTGCCGAGAATCGTCCGGCTGACACTGCCTTTCAGTTTCTTCCTGATTTATCAGTATGCGGTCATAACAAGGCACTATTGTGTTATGGCTCTGGCGCTGCTTCTGCTCGGACTGAATCACAATGAACGAAATCAGAAACCGTTTCGATATGTGCTCTGTCTGCTGCTGCTCTGTATGACAAGCGCCTACGGAATCATTGTTGCGGGCGGAATCTGCATTGTATGGAGCATTGAGATTCTGCGCGAAAAGATCACTGCAAAGAATCTTATGTCCATTCTCAAGGATAAACGGTTTTATCTGCTTGCGGTTCTGCTCGTTGCCGTACTTCTGATGATCTGGGAATTTCTCCCGAACAAACAAACCTTTGCAATGGTGAGTGAAGGAGATACAAACTCCTTCCTGTTCCGTATTGTTTACTGTGTCTTTATTATGCCGATCGAAAGCGTATTGACGAACATTTTTGCTTTCCAGTGCCTTCTGAAATATGTTTATACCAATGCAGCATCCGTGATTCCCTGTGCTCTTGTCGGCGCAATGGTGTTATTCTTTATCAGTTACTACGGTTACAAGAAAAACACGCTGCTTTACTACTGGATTCCGACACTGTTGTTTGCAGGCTTTTCATCTGTTGTATATTTTTATCAGCATCACATCGGAATCCCCTTCCTTTATATGATATTCTGGTTGATGATCACGTTCTCCTCCAAAGAAGACCGTCCCTGCAAGTTTTCAAATCAAAGAATTATCAGATCCGGCACTGTAAACTTTGCGGCGTTATGCATGCTTGTTTCGATTCTGTACGGATTCGTCGCATGTGTTCATGATTGGCAGTGGAATTATTCGATTGGTAAACACGAAGCTGATTTTATCAAGAAATATCAGCTGGAACAGTACAATATACTGAGTTCCTGGTCAACGGTTGATAAATCCGACGATGAACAGGCGCCTGACAGAAATTCATCATCCTATTTCTTCTATTTCCCTGAGGTTGAATATTATATGCCCGGTGTCATGCCTTGTACGGAACCGATCAATGCGTATATGGGGCATAATACCGTTGACTATACGCTGAATCCTGATTCGTCGCGCGCTTACACGGAGCATCGCATCCTGAGCGATGAAGAATATCAGGAGTTTGTTGAACGCTGTAAGCAAATCGGTCAGCCTGATGTCCTAATCGGGTCTGCGCTTTTTGAAAATCTTGAACACTATTATCTGACGCCGATCTGGGGAGAGGAAGCCGTCAAAGAAGCTGATTATAAGCGTGTATATCTTGATACATACGCCATGAGCTGGAAATTAGGCAAAACCAGAACCGGCTATTCAGCGATTTACGTTCGGAAGGAAATCGCCGATAAATTGAATCTGACGGTTATTCCTGATACAGATATTCCGATCCTGAATTGAACCTATCATAACCGAAAAACCGCCTGTGTACGCAGTTTGTACACAGGCGGTTTCCATATTAGTTTTTGCTGAAATCACGAAGTTCCAGACCTTCGTTGCGTTCAAGTGCCCAGCGGATATTCCATTCGCTGGTAAAAAGCAGGAGATACTGGTCTCGGAAATCCTGCACCAATTTCGTATCCTCGCTGATGATCAGCTGCGGTTTCTTGTCAGTCGGGATTCCGCCGATCCAGCGGATATACTGATAGCTCAACGGCTCACGAATAATCTCAACATTGTATTCCGTCCGCATCCGATGCTCAAATACCTCAAATTGCAGGACGCCGACCACGCCGACAATCACCTCTTCCATACCGGTTTCCGGTTCATGGAAAATCTGAATGGCACCTTCCTGCGCAATCTGCATAACGCCCTTGACAAACTGCTTGCGCTTCATTGTATCCTTATGGCGTACCCTCGCAAAATGCTCCGGTGCAAAGGTCGGAATTCCCTCAAAGCATACTTTCTTATTCGGTGCACAGATCGTATCGCCGATTGAGAAGATACCGGGATCGAAAACGCCGATAATATCTCCGGCAAAAGCCTCATCAATAATCTCGCGGTTCTCAGCCATCATCATCTGCGGCTGAGAAAGGCGCATTTTCTTGTCGCCCTGCACATGATATACTTCCATATCTCTTGTAAACTTTCCTGAGCAGATACGCAGAAATGTTACACGGTCACGATGCGCCTTATTCATATTCGCCTGAATCTTGAAAACGAACGCAGAAAAGCTCTCATCAAACGGCGAGACAGTTCCGCCGTCTGCGACATTGCGTGCGAGCGGCGGCGGCGTGAGTTCGAGAAAACGCTTCAGGAACGGTTCAACACCGAAATTTGTCAGTGCAGAACCGAAAAACGCCGGAGAGAGTTCTCCGGAATGAATCGCCTGAATATCGAATTCCTCGGATGCACCGTCGAGCAGTTCGATATCCTCAGCCAGCTGTGCATGGTTATCCTTTCCGATCAGCGCCGCCAGCGCAGGATCATCCGGCGTGACCTCAGTCTGCGAGACGGTATGCATACCGCCTGTCCCCTCAAAGGAGAGAATATGCCTCGTTTCCAGATCAAAAACGCCGCGGAAATCCTTGCCGCAGCCAATCGGCCAGTTTACTGCATAGGTTTTGATGCCGAGCTCACGTTCGATCTCTTCGAGCAGATCAAACGGATTCTGCGCTTCACGGTCCATTTTATTGACAAACGTAAAAATCGGGATATGCCGCATCACGCAGACATGGAACAGCTTTCTGGTCTGCGGCTCGACGCCTTTTGCCGCATCAATGACCATGATCGCGGCATCGGCAGCCATGAGCGTGCGGTAGGTATCCTCCGAAAAATCCTGATGTCCCGGCGTGTCAAGAATATTGATACAGCAGCCGTCATATTCAAACTGCATGACAGACGAAGTAACAGAAATACCGCGCTGTTTCTCAATTTCCATCCAGTCAGATACTGCATGGCGTGCATTCTTTTTTCCTTTTACGGCACCTGCCATTGCAATCGCACCGCCGTAAAGCAGCAGCTTTTCGGTCAGGGTCGTTTTACCGGCATCCGGATGTGAAATGATCGCAAAAGTTCTTCTGCGCCGGATTTCTTCTTCCATAGTAGGCAAGCTGAATTCCTCCGTTCAGTGATTCATTGTCAGATTTGCATAACATTACTATTATAGCACATTCTCCGAAAAAATGCAAGATGCAATCCGAGAAAAACAGCCCGTATTCCGCATACGGGCTGTAGATTTACTGTTTACCGGCGATTTTATACTCGTCGCCGTCACGGTAATAGGGACAATGTGCGTGAGAATCCTGCATGAATCGCGCATATTCATCCTCATCCAGATTCATTTCGCAGACATAGCAGTCCCAGTCTTCATCATATGCATTATAAGCGCAGGTATCACACTCATTCATTTTTTCTTCCCCCGTGCGCGAAGTACGGCAATTATGATACAAATAACCGCTGTAACGCCCATGCCGATCAGGCATGCGAGATTGCCGCGCCATAATCCTGCCAGTCCGCCAAGCAGCGGGGACAGTCCGACAACAGCCGTAATCTTGGCGATGCGTTTCGTCTGTCCTTTTTTATTGCGTTTTTTCAGAGTAGGCTGAACCCGAACCGGCAGCAGCTTATCATTGCCGCCGGAGAGAATCGCAGCATAGAGCAGAATTGCCGCACCGAAAATCAGCATCAATACAGAAAAACCGTTCTCCATCTGCAATCATCCTTTCAAATTTCAGCGCTTGACGAAGTATTCCTCATACCAGACAAGGAAGGAATAAATCGTCCAGATCTTGCGCCACAAATCAGAATTGCCGCCGAGATATTCATCATAGATCGCTTTGATCTCATCCGGTTTGAAGAATTTTGCGCAGAGGTCGCTGCCGAGCAGTCTGCGGACATCACCGTTATACTGCTCATCTGCAAGCCAAAGCCGAATCGGCACGATAAAGCCGAGCTTTTTGCGGAATGCAATTTCTTCCGGCAGAACCTTCGCTGCAGCCGTCCGGAATGCCACTTTATTCTGCTCCTCATTGACCTTGTATTTTGAAGGCATCCGCGAAGCAATATCAAAAATACGTCGGTCTGTCAGCGGCATACGGATTTCCAGACCGGCAGCCGTACTCATCTTATCCACATTCAGATAAATATCGCCTTCAAGCCAGATCTGAATATCTACATCGGACATCTTCGTCAGCGGATCAAGCCCTTCTGTTTCCTCGTAGATATGCTGAACGAGCTTAATCGGCAGAATCTCCGGATTATAATGCTGCAAAATGCGTTCTTTTTCATCTTCCTTCATGATGTTCGTATTGCCGACATAGAAGGTTTTGAGATTGTCTCCGTATCGCTCTGCGTTACGGTACATATTGTATCCGCCAAAGAATTCGTCCGCGCCTTCGCCGGAATAGCACAGCTTTGTATGCTCCGCAGTTGCAAGGCATCCAAGCGTAAAGACAATCGCTGAAGCGTCACCGAGCGGCTGTTCCATATTGTACATCACATAGGGAACAATGTCAAAGTATTGCTTCGGCGTAATTTTCGCTACAGAATGCTCAACGCCCAACAGCTCTGCGGTCTTCGATGCAATGCGTGATTCGTCAAACCGTTCTTCGTCATATCCGCAGGAATCCGCACGTTTTGCGTCAGACATTGCGAGTACATACGAGGAATCCACACCGCCGGACAGGAAGGATTCCGCTGTTTCATCCGGTGTTTTGACCTCCTGCATCATCTGCGTCAGTGTTGCATGAATCTCATCTGCATATTCATCCAGCGACTTGCTGTCGTCCGGATGAAACACCGGTTTCCAGTAGCGCGTGATATTGATTTTGCCGCTTGTGTACTCCAGCAGACAGCCCGGCATCAGCTTTTTCAGCCCCTTGAAGAATGTATCCTCACCGGCAACATACGTCAGCGTCAGATAAATCTGAAGCATTTCCTCATTCAGTTCCTTCACAAAACCTTCCTGTGAGAGGATATCCCGAATCATCGTACCGTAAAGCAGCCTGCCGTCCGCAGTCTGATAATAATAAAACGGCTTTGTACCGAACTGGTCACGGACACAGATCAGATTTTCGGAATCCGTATCATACAGTGCAAATGCGAACATGCCGTATAGGTGATCCGGCAGCGCATTGCCCCATGTCTCATAACCTCTGATCAGGATTTCCTGCTCACGCGCTTCACGCGAAAGTGTTTTGTCAATGGAAAGCTCCGTACAAAGCGCCTCCCAGTTGCGGATATGACCGCGGTAGGTTTTCAGTTGAATCATTTGAAATACTCCGTTCCGTGCGTATGATTTCTGCTCACGCACTAAAGAATATGTATGCTTTACAGTGATATTATAACACATTTGATCGCAAATTTCAATGGCATTCGAGCTGAAATATAAGACATCCGTAAAAATAAGGCGCCCCTGCTTTTTTGCAAAGGCGCCTGTATCTTATTTCTGATATTTTGCCTTGTCCATTTCACGGATTGCAGCACGGCGGATCTTGCCGCTGCCGACAGTCTTCGGCAGTTCTTCAACGAACTCGACAACACGCGGATATTTATACGGAGCAGTACCCTTCTTGACATATTCCTGAATATCCTTGACAAGCTGATCGGACGGAACAGTACCCTTTGTCAGCACGATTGTCGCTTTGACAACCTGACCGCGGATTTCATCAGGCACGCCTGTCACAGCACATTCAAGCACATACGGCAGCTCCATGAGCACACTCTCGATCTCAAACGGTCCGATGCGGTAACCGGAGGACTTGATGACATCATCGACTCTGCCGACATACCAGAAATAGCCGTCCTCATCGACCCATGCGGTATCACCGGTATGATAGAAGCCGTCGCGCCATGTCTCGGCAGTTGTTTCCTCATCACCGTAATAGCAGAGTGCCAGTCCCGGTACGCCCTCATCCTTGAGCTTGATGCAGATTTCGCCGGTCTCACCGACGCCTGCCGGTGTACCGTCAGGCAGAAGAATCTGCACATCATACTGCGGATTCGGCTTGCCCATACTGCCAGGTTTCGGCTCCATGCCGACAACATTCGCAATGGACAGTGTCGTTTCGGTCTGACCGAAGCCTTCCATGAGCTTGATGCCGGTTGCACGGTAGAACTGGTGGAATACCTCCGGATTCAGCGCCTCACCTGCAATACATGCATATTTCAGCGAAGACAGGTCATATCTGCCGAGATCCTCCTTGATAAAGAAGCGATACATGGTCGGCGGTGCACAGAAGCTCGTGACATGATACTTCTTGAACATCGGAAGAATATCATCCGCATGGAAGCGTTCAAAGTCATAGACGAATACGGCAGATTCGCACATCCACTGACCGTAGAGCTTGCCCCAGAGCGCTTTGCCCCAGCCGGTATCAGAGATCGTGAAGTGCAGACCGTTCGGATCGGCGTTCTGCCAATAGCGCGCGGTTACATAATGACCGAGCGGATACTGATAGCTGTGCAGGACGAGTTTCGGGTTGCCGGATGTACCGGAGCTGAAAAAGATCAGCATCGGATCCTTGCCGCAGGGCGTATCGGCAGTGCGGGCAAAGTGTGTGCTGTATGCCGGCAGTTCTGCGTTGAAATCATGCCAGCCCTCGCGCTGACCGTTGACCAGCACCTTTGTTTTCAGCGACGGGCAGTTTGCACATGCAAGATCGACTTCCGAAGCAACATCGCCGTCTGCGGTACATACGATTGCGGAGACCTCCGCAGAGTTAAAACGATATTCAAAATCATGCTTTTTCAGCATATTGGAAGCGGGAATAACCAGTGCGCCGATCCGGTGCAGCGCAACGATTGAGAACCAGAACTGATAGTGACGCTTCAAAACAAGCATGACGCGGTCGCCCTTCTTGATGCCGAGCGACTTGAAGTAGTTTGCAGTCTGGCAGGAATATTTCTTGATGTCCTTGAACGTAAAGCGGCGCTCATTCTTATTGACATCAACATAGATCATCGCGGTCTTATCCGGACATTTTTCCGCCATTGCATCAACAATATCATATGCAAAGTTGAATTCATCCTGATGCTGGAAATGGACGCCGCTGAGGATGCCCTCCTCATTCGTTTCGCAGGTCACAAACTTTTCAGCAACCGGATGCATGAGACCTGCCTTATCCACATTGGTCGAATGATGCTCTGCCACATGCTCATGATACTCGGAAAGACCGGTCGTGCCGTGCGGCGCCATAACAAATGCATAGATCTCGCAATCCTCGCCGCCGAGCGCTACCTCGTCATGCGGCATCGAGCTGTCGTAGTAGATGCAGTCGCCCTCGTGCAGAATCTCAGAATGCGAACCGATGATCATGCGGACAGTACCTTTCAATACGATATCCATTTCCTGACCGGCATGGCTTGCGAGGTGCAGCGGCTTGGACAGTGCCTCCTCTGAATACGGGATCACAACATGAAACGGCTCAACGGTTTTATTCTTGAACTTCGTTGCAAGACGGTTATACACAAATCCTTCTCTGCGGACAATCGGAACACCCTCACCCTTGCGCGTCACGGTATAGCCGCTCAGTTCCGGACTGCTTCCTTCCATAATCTCAGAAATTTCAACGTGGAATGCATTTGCGCATTTGTAAATGAAGGTGAAGCTGAAATCCTTTTCACCGGCTTCAAACTTCTTATAATCCTCGACGGAATAGTCCGTCTTTGCAGCCATTTCTTCAACAGAAATACCGAGGTCTTCACGCAGACGTGCAATTCGCTCTGCAACCTCTTTGATTCTGGCTTCGGCATTCTGAAGGTTCTTCTGGTCGCTCATTGAAATCTCTCCTTACTTAAATATGATATGAAAATAAAAAACTCGTCTCAAAGATGAACTTTGAGACGAGCATCATTCACGATAACCCGCGGTACCACTCAAATTGTGCCGCTATTGCGTAACACCTCTTTCAGGCTCCGACAAGCCCTATTCATTCACGCAGAATCACGGGAACACTTACTTTGACCTTTCAGCGTTCCGGCTCAGAAGGGATACACAGCATTGCTTGACACCGACTCACACCGACCGTCGGCTCTCTGAAGACATTGGCAATCCTCTGCTTGGCTTCCTCACAGCCTTTAACGTGTGTTATTGTAACATAAAAACGATTATTTGTCAAGCCCTTTTTCAAACTTTTTTTCGATTTTTGTAAATTCGGGATCGACACAGTAAGATTTCAGCGGACAATCAGCGCATTTCGGATTTCTTGCCGTACAGATATCGCGTCCGAAATGCACAATCTGGTGACAATAGCGCGAGGAACGATCCGGCGGGAGAATCTTCCGCAGGTCTTCCTCCACATGCTCCGGCGCATGCCGTTTTGTCAGACCGAGTCTGCCGGAAATCCGGATACAGTGCGTATCCGTCACAACAGAAGGCTGACCGTAGACATCGCCGAGCAGCAGATTTGCCGTCTTGCGCCCAATGCCGGAAAGTGTGAGCAGATCATCCATATTATCCGGCACAACGCCGCCGTATACATCCCGCACACGCTGGCACATTTCCTTGATGCTTTTCGCTTTTGCACGGTAAAAACCGCAGGGCTTCACCGCTTCCTCCAGCGCAGTAATATCCGCATTCGCAAACGAATCCAGCGTCGGAAAAATCCGGAACAAATCCTTCGTCACGATATTGACGCGTGCATCCGTACACTGTGCCGAAAGCCGCGTGGCAATCATCAGTTCATAAGGCTTATCATATTGCAGCGAGCATACTGCGTCCGGATATACACTGTCCAGCACATCGCAGATCTCTGCTGCCTTCTTTTGCAGTTTATTCATTGCGGCACCTTCTCACGGCTGAATGTCAGAACCATATCACCGCGAATGTCTTTTGCGGGATCAAATGCCGTGCTGATCAGCTCCCAGCCGTCTGTTGACTCACGCTCCATGACAACTTCTGCATAGGTGTAATCGCTCTTGATAAATCTGCGTTCAACCTTAATGATTTTGTATTCTTTCATGTTCGTTTCCTCCCGTACTTGACATCTTTCCGAATTCATGTTATCATTAGACGAGACTGCATAAGGAGTTGAAATACTATGGGAACAGCACATCAGTTTGAGCCGGAAAAGCTCATCTGCGCAGTTCTATATACTGACAAAGCAACAGCCGATGCCGCAATCGTTAAGCTGAAATCTGCATACGGCGAGACTGATCTTGAATCGGAGCCCTACAGCTTTTCGGATATCTCACCCTACTATGACAGTGAAATGAACGGCAAAGTCTACCGCTTGATGCTGTCCTTTACTGAATGCCGCAATCCACAGGAGCTTGCTGCAATCAAAGCATTTACCAATGCGATTGAGCAGGAAACTGCTGATGCAGGAAACCGGCATATCAATCTCGATCCCGGATTTGTCAGCGCGGGCAGACTTTCCCTCGCAACAACCAAGAATGCCGGACACCGCATTCCGCTCTCTGACGGTATCTACGCCGAACTGACGCTCTTTTATGCGCGGCATGCATGGAATCCGTTTCCGTGGACGTATATGGATTTCAAGCTGCCGCAGGTGCATGAATTTTTGTCACAGGTACGCACAATTTACATGCAGCAGCGGAAGCGCTGGCTTTCGAGTGACTGACGCATTTGCCGGACGCGGCTGATCAGGTGCTCGCCCTGATCTCCGAGCAGACACCTGACCCAGACCGCACCGTATGCAAACGGCAGTGTCATGTGCTCCAGCGGGATCGCGCCCTCCTGCACAAGATCATATCCCGAGCCGTAGCTCTGATTCTGTTCATGACACGGCGCAAGAAAGCATGGTATTGCAAGGCTGCGGCAGCGCTGTATGAGTATCTGCACCGCATACGGCGAAAAACGCACTGAATTTGCCGTCTCGGAATGATAGGTTCCGTGAACAACGGCAGCAGCGCCTTCAAGCAGGATTTTATCATACCTTAAACCGTTATACGGTCGGATCAACAGCACCTCCGGTGCAGCCTTGGCATGTGCCGCAAGCATCTGCAAATCTGCGCAGGTGCTTTTTTTATGCTCCGGCGGTGCATCATATACAGCACTTACCTTCTGCATCGCACCGCTGTAAAAAGAGCGGCTTTCATGCTGACACGGCAGCAGATCAAAACCGCGGTGCAGATACATTTCGCCGTCACTGTTTTCATATACGACCCAGACACCGCCGGACAGATGCTTGCAGATCAGCTTGACGGCAGCCTCAAAATTCGCATGACCGTTCGTTTGCGGCTCATCCAGCGGTTCAATCGCTGAAACAAGAATGACCGGAACAGAAATACCAATCAGTGCGGCTGAAAGCATTGCCGCAGTCTGATCAAGCGTATCCGTTCCGTGTGCGATAATGATGCCGTCATATCTCCGAAGATCAAGCGCAGCAACCGTTTGCAGGATCGTGCACCAGTCATCCGGTGTCAGGTCCTCACTAAGACGGTTCAGCGGCATCTGCACATCAAACTGCACAGATGAATACGGATGCGCAAGCCGGTAATGCTGTTCCAGTACTGTACATGCCGAACCGACATCACTGCGGCGTGTGCCGTCGGAACCGGCGCGGCTGCAAATCGTACCGCCGGTCAGAATCAAAGCAATCCGCATATCCTTCCCCCGATCTTACGAAGCATCACCGGAAACCGTTTCCAATGTGACGCAGACAATCTCCGGATGATTGAACAGACGAACCGGAAAACCGCTGTTGCCGAGACCGCGGCTGAGATACATCGTTGTATCCCCTTCCGTATAGACGCCGTCGGAATATTTTGGGAATAATCCCTGATCCGGTCCGTACAAGCCCTGATGCGTAAACGGAATCCGCCACTGACCGCCGTGCACATGACCGGAAAACACCAGATCAACGCCGGTTTCTGCGTAATAATCTTTCAGATACTGCGGCTCATGTGCAAGTAAAATCTGAAAATCATCCGGCGCCTCATCAGCCAGTGTTTTCAGAATATTTGCCTGCAAGGATAGATCATCGAGACCGATCAGTGAGAGCGTCTGTCCGGTATGAGATTCAATCTGAACACATTCATTATTCAGAAAATGCACATTTTCGAGATTCGTTATCTTCTCCTCAAAGCCGCTCAGAACGGATTTCGGCAGATTATGCTCATGATTTCCGTGAACAAAGTACGTTGGTGCAATCTCGGGAATTTGTTCCATGAACATCACCGCATCGGCGACATTGGTATGATTGCTGGCATCAATGGTATCACCGGTCATCACAATGATATCCGGATTCAACGCACGGATTTCACGCAAAAGTGCCTCGTTGTTTTCCATGAACACTTTATTATGCAGATCAGTCAGATGCACGATGCGGAAACCGTTGAACGAAACAGAAAGTGCATCTGTTTTATATGTATACTTCGTGATATCTATCCGGTTATTCGCGCCGAAGGTCATGACATCAAGCAGAAAAAGCACCAGAATCCACATTCCGATTCTGCGTATAATATATGCTCTTCTGCTTTTTTTCTGAATCTGCTCTGCGCTGCTCTGTTTCTGCATACGGAAGTCCTCCTGCGTATAATGGGATATCTTTGAGACAAACCGAAACCGCGCAGGCGAAAACCCGCGCGATCACGTATATGCGAACGCGGATACGGCTATAGAAGCCGTATCCGTGTCCGAATGTGAAGTTGTATATAAAGGTTCAGCGAACCGGATCAGTGTGCAAGATCATCAGCTGTAATCAGCTTTGCAACAAACTGGAGAATCTTTGTGACATCTTCCGTATCAACATTGTTGTTATGCGTCACATCTGCATTCAGACGGCCGACAGACGTAATGTTGGCAGAAGAATCCTCGGCACAGAAGCGTGCAACCAGAACTGCATCCGAAACGTCAACCTTGCCGCTGAGGTTTGCATCGCCCCACATGGTCACTTCATCCTTGCGCTCAGAAGAAGAGGAGGAAGATGTCGTCGTCGTTGTGGTGGTAGTCGTGGTCGTTGTAGTAGTTGTTGTGGTGGTGGTAGTGGACTGCTGTGTCTGCTGCGTCGGCTGGGTCTGCTGTGTACCGCTGCCGTTGCCGGTTACGGACTCGAGTGTTGCGCTGGTCGGCCACCAGACAGTGATCGAGACCTCATTTGCGCCGGACGGAACCTCGCACTCAACAGTCATCTCGCCGCCGGACGGAGCTGCCGACCACTCTGTCATCTTGCCGTTGATCTCGAAGCAGCCGTTTGCCTCGGTATCGTTAGAATTGGTCTTGAGATTGAATACAACCTTGCTTGCGCCGCCGGTCTGAACAACCCACTTCGGGTTGTTATCCATATCTTCAGCCTTGGTAAAGGTCAGAGAACCGCCGGGCTGATTGGTATTCTGTGTATTCTGAGACGGCTGCGTGTTCTGAGTAGGCTGCGTATTCTGGGTCGGCTGTGTGTTCTGTGTATCCTGCGTGGTAGCAGTCGTCTGCTCCGGCGTGGTCTGCTGCGTAGCCTCACCGAGCTGTACGCTCTTGACGCCCTCAATCGAGGTAACAGTCGAACCGGTCTTGTATGCATCATACAGAGCTGCTGCTGCGCCGACGAGGCATGCCTGATAGTCAAGCGCAACCTCATTTACCTGATAACCAATTTCATCATAGCGCTGGTCAACATAGGTGCCGCCCTTGTTCGGACCGCCGACAAGTGCGCCGACAAGAACATACTTATTCGGCTCGTTGTTGTTGCAGTCGGTCATGCCGGAAGCTGCTCTGTGGTGGCAGTGCGTCGGGGAATTTGCAGCAAAGCCGACAACAAGACACGGACCGTTTGCACCGAGGATGTAGTTCATCTGACCCTTTGCCCAGTTCTTGTAATCTGCTGCGCCGCGCTTGGTTGCAACCATGGAAACAAACTGCATGCCGCAGTTGTAACGTGCGCTGCCCCAGTCATCCATGCAGAGATAGCCGCTGCCGCTGCATGTGCTGCCGAGATAGCCCTTGACCTTGTTCCAGTCTCCGGTGATTTCTGCAAGAACAGTCGCGGCGCCGAGATCGACATTGCCCCATGCATGTGCCCAGCCGAGGTACTGTGTGACCTTGGAAGTACAGTCATCCTTGTAACTTCCTTCCTTGGTTGCGATATGCAGCCAGGCAGCAGCCCAAGCCTGATCATCCTTGCAGTTATCGGACGGATAGAAACCCGTCGGACCGTCTGTCGCACACTGATTGTGCTGCGTAGAGAACTTATAAAGCGCTTTGGCGTATTTCAGAGAATCCTGATTGCCGAAGCAGATCGCATCCAGTGCAAGCGCAGCTGCGTATTCAGCAGCAATATCACTTGCGCCGCCGCTTGTCCAGAACATCTTTCTGCCGCCGCCCTGCTGCTCAGGTGCGCCCCAGTAGGAATGGTCAGCTGTGCCGTCTCCCTTCTGATAAAGGAACTTGGAGACACTGTCACCGTTCAGAACAGTCGAACGCTTGAAGAAGTCCATGAAGCGGTCGGTGATCACCTTCAGATGCGGGGTAAGACCGAGCGAATCATAGGAATCCTTGAACTCATAGTAGGACCAGAGAAGCGTAGATGCCGAATAGCCCTGCGGCAGACCGAACATTGCGTGGTCACCGGCATCATGGTATCCGCCCGGAACCTCATCGTCCGTATGGCAGTTGCCGCGCCAGCTCATTGCGCCGATAGACTCAACGTCCTTGCCGCACATGTTGGCATCATAAAGATAAAGGCTGTACTGAAGGAGCTTTGCGTAGTTTTCAGTATCCGCGGCACTTGCGGTCATCGGTGTTGCACCGACCGCAATCAGGGTTCCGACGGACATAACAGCACTGGTACAGGCAGCGCCGACGCGGTGGAGAAAATGTTTTTTCATGTAGAATCCCCTCTCAAAGATTAGAAATGTGTTGCCGGAAGTTCCCTCTCATCCGGCAGTCGGAAAGCCGACATCTTTATTATAGCCGAAAACAATCTGTATTATATGGATAATATATGAACACTTTATGAATAAACATCGAACATTTGTCATTCTGTTCACTTATAGATTGCACATTCTGTATAACAAATCATTCTTTTGGTTGTTAAATATGCCGAAAATGCGTTTATTCGCAATATATTTTCAATCAATAAATTTTGTTTCCGGATCGCTGCCGGAATCAATTATTGTAAATCTCATGTGAATCTGTACAAAGAGTATAGTTAAGCGTGAAATTTGACAAAAGTCCGTTCGCGTGATATACTATATAATTGATAAGCAGGAAAGGAGCGCCTTATGACTGATATCATCCGTATCTCTGAATTAAAATTGCTGACTGAACAGCTTATGACTGAAACAGCCCGCGTCATTGTCGGCGCACCCGACACAATCCGGATGCTGACTGCCGCACTGCTCTGCGGCGGACATGTTCTGCTCGAGGATCTGCCCGGCACCGGCAAGACGACACTTGTCAAGGCGATTGCTGTTCTGACCGGATGCGAAAGCCGTCGTGTACAGTGTACCCCTGATCTGATGCCTGCCGATCTGACAGGTTTTGAAATATTGCAGCAGGATTCGACCGGCAGCCGGAAAATGGAATTCCGGCAGGGTCCGGTTTTCACAAATCTGCTGCTTGCCGATGAGATCAACCGTATGGCACCGCGCTCACAGGCAGGTCTGCTCGAATGCATGGCGGAACATCAGGTCACGGCGGGCGGCAAAACCTATCCGCTTCCGGAACCTTTTTTTGTCATTGCAACGCAGAATCCGATTGAATTACAGGGCACATTTCCACTGCCGGAAGCGCAGCTTGACCGGTTTTTTATGCGGCTTTCCATGGGGACTCCGAATCGTAATCAGGAGCTTGCGATCCTTGCCGACCGTCAGCTGACAGATCCGCTAGACACGCTGTCCCCTGTCATGGCTCCGGAAAAGCTGATCGCTGCACAGAATACTGTTCGGGAGGTTTCCGCTTCCGAAGCGGTACTGGATTATCTGCTGTCGCTTGTTGATGCGACCCGTTCTCATCCGAAGCTCCGTTTCGGTCTGAGCACCCGTGCAGCACTTGCTTTGCGTCATGCGGCACAGGCAGTTGCCGCAATGGAAGGCAGAGATTACCTGCTTCCTGATGATGTCAAGGCAGTCTGGATACCGGTATGCGGTCACCGTCTGCAAGCGTCGGACGGTCTGCTCTCTGACCGTAAGGCATCCGAAGCTGTTCTGACTGATATTCTCAGGACGGTTGAGGTACCCAAGCAATGAAGCTGCTGTTGCTGCTGCTGATTATCGGCATCACGGTCTGGGCC
The DNA here is from genome assembly GCA_017550285.1 of Oscillospiraceae bacterium. Classification (GTDB taxonomy): domain Bacteria; phylum Bacillota; class Clostridia; order Oscillospirales; family Ruminococcaceae; genus Firm-04. Next base: position 108,004 of record JAFZPP010000016.1, on the reverse strand, counting down.
ACGCAGCAGCTCATCGAACGCTTCGGCTTCCGGAATCTTGAGTATCATTTGCGCTTTACAGCCGATGAGGTTTCCGAAGGTGATACTGTCGAACTGATTGAAACAATTATCAGCCGGAAACCGGTTCCGCTGCCATGGGTTAAGGCGGAGCTCACAACAGATGCATCACTTCTGTTTGCCTGTGCACAGTCATCCGTATCGGAAGAAACAAGGTTTGTTTCCAGCTGCTTCTGCCTGTTTCCTTATAAAAAAATCGAACGGCACTGGCATGTTGTGTGCACGAAACGCGGTATGTTTACGGTATCGCATGCAGTGCTCGTGATCAGCGATCTGTTCGGTACGGCGGAATGGTCAAAACCGCTGCCCGATACTGTTGTGTATCTGACCGTACTGCCTGCTGTCAGGCGACTGGATCAGCTGACAGAACTGCCGCAGCAGTTCGGCGGTGAAATCGTGCGCAGACGGACTGTGATTCCGGACCGCTATGCAGTCTGCGGCATTCGGGAATATGCTGACGGCGATCCGGTGCGTGATATCTGCTGGACTGCATCTGCAAGATCGGTCAGCCCGATGGTCTGGCAATATCAGGAAACGGCATCGCCGGAGTTTACGCTGCTGCTCAATCTGGAGACCAGAATCACAGACCGTGACAGGCTGTCAGACCGTGCACTGTTTGAGGATGAGATTCGACTCTGTGCTGCACTGCTCGGCTCTGCTGCACAACTGCATCTGCCGGTAAGGCTGCTTGCCAATACTGAAATTGACGGCATGCCTGCCGAATCACGCACTTCCGGCGGCGCAGATCATCTGCCGAAGCTGCTGCGGATGCTCGCTGCCATGCAGGATACGATCTCCTGCAAATTCACAAGAATGCTGCGGCGGTATCTTGCCGAGAATCAGAATTCCGCTGCCATTGTTCTGACGCCGTTTGTTTCTGAGGAACTGATGCAAATTGCACGCTCAGACACCCGTATCACGGTTCTTTCCCTGAAACCGCTTCCCGAAACGGTTTATTCTGCCAATATCAGGCATATCACTTTACAGCAAGAAAGGAAATCTGCTTCATGAAATATGTATTTTGCGCTTCTGCACTCGCGCTGCTGACCGCTACTGCCCTGCTGACGGCATGCGGCGGCAGTACGGCAGCCGGCAATGAACAAAAGATCGGCTCCGAGCTGACAATCGGTGTCGAAAACTGTACCGCACATGCCGGCGACAAAGGCGTTCCGGTCAGTGTCAGAATCTGGAACAATCCCGGCTATGCTGCGACCGGCTTGCAGCTGGTTTACGATCCTGCGCTCACACCGCAGAAAACCGGCGAAACCTCACCTAATTCCAATTTTCCGTATGCAAAATGTGATCTTGGCGAAGCTGCGCAGGGCTTTATGAAATCCTGTCTGATCGGCGAGGAGAATCATTTGATTGCATTCGGTGCTATGACCTCAGAGGACTGCAAGACAAGCGGTACAATGTTTACAGTGTATTTTGATATTCCGGATAATGCTGCGAGCGGACAGCAGTACAAATTTTCATGCAATATGGATTCGCTGAACAATTATAACAAGGATCACCTGAATCCGAAAACGGTGGAAGGCACTCTGACAATCGAATAAAATGCAAGGCGCCCTGTATCCTGTGTACGGGGCGCCTTTTCGCTGTATTTTTTGCATCCTATGCAGCTTCGACTGCATTCGCGGAAGGAATGCGGTATCATAGAAGGACAGTACCTGAAAGGAGTCTTTCATATGCATATCGGTTTCCGCATTTTGATTTCGGTTCTGCTGATTCTGCTGCTGTTCACAGGCTGCCGCAAGGATACCGCAGCGGAAGAACAGGACTGCTTCTGCGGACAGTCCTATGCGCAGCTTCATCTGCTCCAGCCTGATACAGAACCGGAGCCCGAGCCAGCCATTGCTGCATGGATTCCGTATTTTACCGTCACGGAGCTCATCTCATCCGATCAGCATACAACGCGGGACAATATCATGAATTATCTGCGCGATTTGCAGGATACCGGCATCAATACGGTATTCGTGCATGTATGCGCATTCGGGGAAAGCATTTACCCGTCTGCTTATTATCCGCAGCTGCCTGCGGCAGAGCAGTTCGACCTGATGCAGCTTTTTTCGGATGCATGCAGAGAACTCGGTCTTTCATTCCATGCATGGCTCAATCCGCTGCGTCTGCAAACAAAGGAATACACCGAAGCACAGTCAGGAGATTCCCTGCTGCAAAAATGGCATCGGAATCCTGAACTGCGTGCTGAAAATCTTTCGGAATGGGACGGCAGGTATTATCTGAATCCTGCGGCAGAATCCACAGGGGCATTCCTGGTCGGTGCGATCACAGAACTGATCGAAACATATCATCCGGACGGCATCCACATCGACGACTATTTCTATCCGACTGTTTCACCGGAATTTGATGCACCTGTATTCCGTGCGTCCGGCGCTGACGATCTTGCTGCGTGGCGCCGCGGCATAATTACAAGCCTCATACAGCAGATGTACGCGGCTGTCAAAAACGCCGATCCGGATATCGTGTTCTCCGTCAGTCCGCAGGGCAATCCAAAGGCAAACAGCGAGACACAGTTTGCCGATGTGCCTGCATGGATCGGCGAAACACAGTGCTGCGACTGGATCATACCGCAGCTGTATTACGGATATGAAAATGAGTCATTGCCGTTTTCGGAATTACTTCGTCAATGGGCAGCGCTGCCCCGAAATGAAAACGTAAAGCTGCTGACCGGCCTTGCTGTGTATAAATACGGACAGTCAGACCCGTTTGCGGGCAGCGGTGCAGACGAATGGCTGGAGGAAAAATATCTTCCGGCAGGGCAGGCTGCGGATGCGCTAGGCAATTCTGCGGTCAGCGGCATTGCGCTCTATCACGGAGATGCCGTTCGCAGTCTGCCGCCGGATGAACGCGATGCACTGAAACAGGTACTAACTGCGCATCATCATGAATTGTAAGCAAAACCGCAGAGCCGGTGAAAGCTCTGCGGTCTCCGTTTATTCAGATTTCAGTGTAGATTCAATTCCGAGCTGATGCAGTGCTGCCTCGAACTGCGCCGAATATCGTTCGGAGATATTGCCCGCACCGATCAGCGGCTCGCCGACCTGATTGCCGTTTGCATCGACAAAAACTGTTGTCGGCGTATACATCAGTTGTTCATACAGCTTCTGCAAATCACCGTCACCGGACGCCAGCGTGATGCCGGTAAAGCCGCATTCGTTCAGATATTTTTCGATTTCAGAACATGTCGCTGAAATATTCGCATCCAGACACCATGTTATAATCCGCAGATTCTCCGGAAGTGTCTTTGCATATTCCGCCAGCTCCGGCATTTCGCGGACACAGGGTCCGCATGTCGTAGACCAGATATTGATTGCCGTCACATCCGCAGCAGCAAAGTCCTCCGGCGAAAAGCTGCTTCCGTCAATGGTAGATGCGGTAAAGCTGACAAGATCAGGGAAATCAGACTCCGTTTCAGAGGATGCCGTATTGCTGCTGTTTTCATTCCGGATATCTGCGGACGCATCGGTTCCGGAAGGCGCAGCAGCTTCATGCTGAGAATCTGCGATACTGATTTCCGGCAGGGAGGATAATCCGCATGCGCTCAGCAGCAAACCGCCGGTAAACAGCAGAACTGCCCCTAAGTGTTTCATATCTTTTCCTCGTTTCATTAAGCTGTAGAATGGATGTGCTTTTTTCTATACGATTATCTTACCATGCCATTGTGATAAACATATGAAAGATGCATAAAAGAAACAGCACGGCAGGGAGAATCTGCCGTGCTGTTTTCTTTGCAATTAAAATGTTTTGATGATCTTTGCAATGTATTTGAGAATCTGAATCACATCATCGCCGGTCAGGCCGGTTACGCCGTCCACATCGGCATTGATCTTGCCCTGCGCCTGAATATTTGCTCCGCTGTCCTCTGCGACATAGCGTGCCAGCAGAACTGCATCCGATACATCGACATCGCCGTCGAGATTGACATCTCCCAGATTTGCGGAGGACTGTCCTGTCAGCTTCAATACGCCGAAGCAGCGCGCGTCAGTATAGCCCATGCCGGATTTATCGCCGCTCCAGATGACAGAACCTGCACGTTCACCGGTACCCGCATCGTCATTGATCTGAATATCAAAGCCGACTGTCTGACCGGATTTCAGCGTGCCGTTCACTGCCGGAATTGCAATCTCCACGAGATAGCCCGACGAAGTCTTTGCAGCAGCAGAGGTGAAATCGTCCACAGAACGGTTATCGGAAACCGATTTGCTGTTATCATAACCGACGCGGCACTGAATGTCATCATTCTGATAGGAAGCAGTCTTTTCGTTATTCTGGTCAAAGAACACCTCGACCGTATCGCATTCCCAGTGATTGCCGCTGGATGCGTTTGTACCGTTCGGATCGGTAACCTCAACCAGAACATAGAGATTTTTGCTGTCCCAGAGCACTCTTGCCGTTCCCTGTGCATTGGTTCCCTTTTTGCCCATGGTAAAATTGTCGATTTTCAGTTCCTTCGCATTCTGCCAGATGTCGTCGATCTTGCCGTCAATCACGGGTGCACCGGATGCAGCCTCACCGCATACAGGTTCCGCCGCAACCGTAAGCGTACCGCAGTTCTCAGCGGAGAGCTTGCCGTCGAGGCTGTTCCATGCGGTATCGCCGAGTGCAATATCAAAGCTGTACTGCGTGCCGATTTTATGCTCTGTGACCGGAATCTCTGCTTCATAGGTCTGCCCTGCCGTCATGCTCTTGGAGACGACTTCTTTTCCGTCAAGCATGATTTTCAGATCGGCTGCGGCTGTCGCAGTCACGGAAATCACCAGATTGCCCTCATTGTCATAAACTGCTTTGAATGTACCCTTGTCACCGATTTTCGCCGGTGCCTGCAAGTCAAAGCCTTGTTCTTTTCCGGCAGAAATCGCGTCCTTATTCTTCACGGTCTGGATATTCTGCGAAGGGTCCTGCACTGCGTAGAAAGAAGGCTTCGCGTGGTAATCCTCATCAAAGAGTACCGGATAACCGCCGATCCAGCTTGTCGAATCGGTGATGCCCCAGATAACAACTGCCGTGACATTGACGCCGTCTTTCTTTGCGCTGAGAATCGTATTCATGATATCACGATAGCGCTGCGCAAGCTCAAGCTGACCGGAACGGGAGCCGTCCTTCGTGTTGATATCCAGCTCGGTCACATGAATCTCAAGACCGAGCGCGCCGTATTTTTTTAGCGCTTCTGCATAGCTGTCCGGTGTCGGTGAACTCATCTGCAAATGCGACTGCATGCCGATGCCGTCAATCAGCTCCTCCTCCTGCAAGCCCTTGACCATTTTAATGATCGCATCACGCTTTGCCGGCGTATACTCATTGAAGTCATTGTAAAACAGCTTTGTGCGCTCCGGCGCATATTCTCTTGCATACCGGAACGCATAGGTAATATAGTCCTCGCCGATTGTCTTGATCCACGGAGAATATGCCTCGTTTTCCTCGGTTGAACCGGGCTTGCGGTAGGAGCCGTCATCGAGAAACGCCTCATTGACGACATCCCAGCAATAGAAATCGACATCCGGATACTGCGATTTAAGCTGTGCGAAAACTGCCTTGATGTAGTTCTCCATGCGCTTGAGCATAGTTTCGCGCGAAGCCCATTCGCCGCCCTCTTTGTATCCCTTGCGGAAGAACCAATCCGGAGTCTGACTATGCCAGACAAGCGTATGACCGCGAACCGGCAGATGATTCTCTTTTGCAAAGGTCAGGAGCTTATCTGCTCCCTGCAAATTGACAGAAACATCTGTCTCGCTGCCGGATGCCTGCATTTTCTTGGCATCCAACAATGCTTCCGGCTTCAGTTCATTGCCGAGTGTCAGTGAATTGAAATGCTTTAAGACAATATCCTGCGCGGCTTGCGGTGTAATCTCCGAAACGGTTGCCGCACAGCCGAGTTTGAACTGCTTTTCATATGTATCCTTCAGATTCGGGATATCCTTCTCGATTTCCGGATCGGCAAGTGCCTTGCATTCGACATCATCCAGATAGAAATCCATTCGCAGATCCTGATCGGACGGATTGCTCGACCACTTCGGCTGCACATAGAATGCAATATTCGTCGCACCTTCGGGAATCGTATAGCGTGTCGAAATCTGTACCCACTCGCCGCGTGCTGTCATTTCGTCCGCAAGATTCATATACTGCGTTTCACCGCCGAGATTGTACATCAGATAGCTCTGGAATGCCGCAGTGTCGGTCCAGTTTTCACCGTCGTATGCAACCCAGCACGAGAAAGAGTAGTAGCCGCCCGGCTTGCAGTAAAGCGTACAGTCAACAGCAGGGCTCATCCAGAGCTCGGAACGGTTGCTTGTATAAATTGAATAATCGCCGCTGTGAGCCATTTTCTCACTGATTTTGACATCACATGATCTGCCGTACCAGTCTCCGACCTTGCCGTCCTCAAAATCGTATGAAAAACCCTCAGCATCACTGCCTTCATGCGGTTCGCCGGTTGCCGTACAGTCATCAATATAGTACGGCAAATCCGTATCACTGCACTGCGTATAAAGCGTAATGCCCGTCACGCCTTCCGGGAACGTCACATCCGCCTTCATCTCGCTCCATTCGCCTTTTTCAGCATTGACCTGTCCGACACTGCTGTACTTCGTTTCACCGTTTTGAACATACTTATAACCAAGCTGGAAGCTCTGCTGTTCATTTGCCGAAGCATCATCATAGTAGAACCAGATCGAACAGCTGTAGGTTTCACCGGCATAGAACTTTCCGACCTTACTGCATTCCGCACCCTGCCAGTCCTGCTCACGGTCTGTAATAAACATACTCGATTTACCGCTGTGTGCCTGATCGGTCGTGAGCGAAACAGTCGCTGCTCCGCCGTGTGATGCCCAGCCGCAGGAATTTCCGTCCTCGAAATCATCCGAGAACAGCTCGGTCGGTTCTGCATAAACAGTCATCTGTACCGGTAATACAGAAACGGTTCCAAGCAGAACTGCCGCAGCACCTGCCGCGCTGAAGATTCTCTTGCCTTTCATCATTCGCCTTCCCCTTTAAAATAATATTGCGGTATTATGACCATATAACGCCATTTATATCATAGCATATATTGTGCATAAAGTCAACGAAATACACCAAACATCGCAATTCTTGCAAATATTGCGACCGCGCCGTGCGCGGCTCCGTTGATCTAAAGCTCTCCGGCTGTTCAGCTGCTGCATTAAAGAAACCATTCTCAGCTTGCTTTTTGCATCGTAATATGATATAATTGTATTATCAAATACGCCGAAAGGGAGTGATCTCTTGCCGAATATTCTGCTTGTGGAAGATGATGAACAGCTCGCGCGCACACTGATTCGATTTCTGATGTCCGAGGGATTTCAGGTGACACATGCAGCCGGTCAGACAGACGGCCTTACGCTGTTTGAAAAAAACAGCTTTGACTGCGTTCTGCTCGATGTATCCTTGCAAGACGGAAACGGCTTCTCTGTCTGCGGCGCAATCAAAAAAGAATCGGATGTACCCGTAATCTTTCTCACCGCATCTGCTGATGAAGCCTGCACAGTCGCGGGATTCGATGTCGGTGCGGATGACTATATCGGCAAACCTTTCCGTCCGCGTGAATTGATTGCACGCATCAAAAATGCACTGCGGCGTTCACAGCGCGGCTCCGGTCAGATAATCTGTCAGGAGCTTGTTCTGGATCAGACGAAAGGAACCGTCGCCAAAAACGGTACAGAGCTTTTTCTCTCGGCACTCGAATACCGTCTGCTGCTCATTCTGATGACCAACAAGGATCAGCTTCTTTCGCGTGACAGACTGATTGACGAGCTTTGGTCGGTATCCAGTCAATTTGTCTCAGACAACACGCTGAATGTCTATATGAAACGACTGCGCGAAAAAATCGAGGATGATCCGCAGAATCCGAAGATCATCAAAACCGTTCGCGGCATGGGCTATAAGGTCGTATCACAATGAAGGATTATAAAGGTATCGAAACAGCACTTTATCTTGTGCTTCTGGCAATTACCGCAGCAATCTGCTGGCTGCTGCATCCGGTCGCATCGGTCATTGTCCTGTGTACCGGACTGACTGCCGTATTTCTCCGCAAATATTTTGATGCGCTCCGCAGACGGCAAATCAGCAAATTATGCGATGAAATCAGCAGCATTCTGCACGGCGCAGAACAGGTCACTTTTGATTCCTACAGTGAAGGCGAACTGAGTATCCTTGCATCGGAAATCGGAAAAATGACCGCAAGACTGCGTGAACAAAATGCCGCACTCCGGCAGGAACGCAGTTTCATGCAGGAATCGCTGGAAGATATTTCGCATCAGCTTCGGACTCCGCTGACCTCCGTAATCCTGCTGGTTGATCTGATGCGGAAGCCGAATTTGACAAAAGCACAGCAATATGAAAATTTGCAGGAGCTGCAATCCATGCTTTCGCGGATGCAATGGATGATTGAAACGCTCCTCGGACTGTCCCGTCTGGATGCCGGATCAGTGACATTCCAGAAAACAGAATTTTCCTGCCGCACTCTGATTGCCGATGCACTCGAGCCGATCTCAATCGCGCTGGAATTGAAAGATATTGCGGTCAATCTCGATATCGGCGACGAAGATAAAATCACCGGCGATCTGCCCTACTGTACCGAAGCCTTCTGCAATCTGCTCAAAAACTGTATGGAGCACACACCGGAAGGCGGCACAATCGCAATCTCCTCCGAGACAAATGCAATATACACCGGCATTCTGATTACGGATTCCGGCTCCGGAATCTCCGAAACGGATTTGCCGCACGTATTTGAACGCTTCTACCGCGGCACGCCCTTCTCCAAAACAGGCTACGGTATCGGACTTTCGTTTGCGCGGCGTATTATCACATCACAGGGCGGCAGTATTCAGGTGCGGAATATTGAACCGCACGGGGCACAGTTCGACATCCGTTTTTATCATTCTGTCGTATAAGCAGGCTGTGGAGCTGTACACAGCTTGCTTTTTCATATATCTGCGGTTTGACAAATACTGACGATCATGGTATAATATAATGATAACCCAAAACGAAAGGCGGATTTCCGCATGGCGATACATTTTGCACCCCCTGCCCTCTCGGACCGGAAGGCTGTCTGTGATGCGGCTGCATATGCAAAGGCTGTTGAAAATGACGCTTCCTTTGTCAATCTCTACCTGCTTCGGGCAAAATACGGCACTGAAATTGCTTTCTCAGAAAAATTGCTTCTGCGGCGTTATTCAGACGGACTGCGTGCAGGTACATACGGTTTTCCGCTCGGTGAAGGCGATCTCCGCACGGCAGTCAGATTGCTGTATGCGGATGCAGACGAACGCAACCTGCCGTTGCGTTTATCACTGCTGACAAAATCCCAGTGTAATCTTCTCGCGGCTGCATTTCCTGATTGCTTTACATTCACATGTGCCGAGAAGTATACAGAATATCTGTATCTGCGCGATAATCTGGCAGAACTGCGCGGGAGCCGTTACCACGGGAAGCGGAATCATATCTCGCAGTTCTGGCGTGCAAATCCCGATGCTTATATTCAGCCGCTGATTCCGGAAAATATGTCATTTGCACTGGGAATTGCCGATCAATGGCTTGCGGCTCGTCCCGACCCGTATGAACCTTCGCTTCTGTATGAACGAAGCTGTATCGCCGAAGCATGCGAGAATATGGATGCGCTCGGGCTTTCGGGTCTGCTGCTCTATGCAGATGACAAACCGGTCGGCATGACAATGGTTTCTGAAATATCATCCGGCATCTTCGATGTTCATTATGAAAAAGTCATTCCGGATTATCCGCATGCATGGAGCGTGGTAGCGAATGAAATGGCGAAATGTCTGACCGGTGCGCGGTATCTCAACCGCGAAGAAGACCTCGGAGAAAACGGCATGCGCACATCAAAACAATCCTATCGCCCCGACTTGCTCAATGAAAAATTCAACGCGGAATGGCACGGAAAGGAGTCTGACTTATGCTGAGTGATATTCTTTCATCCGAAACCTGTGCAAAATGCAAAAACTGCTGCGTATTTGAGGAGCAAAGTGCATGGGAGCTGCCGGCTTTTTCCGTCGGAGCCGCCGCAAGGCTTGCCGATCATCCGGATTATCCGATGATCGAAGACAACGGCAGATACCGCATCACACTGCCCTATGACGAAACACATACAGCAAAACCATGCCCTTTTCTTGATCCGGATTCCGGCTGTACGCTGCCGGCATCGGAGAAGCCGTTTGCCTGCTCAATCTGGCCTGTCCGCGTTATGCGCGATACAGACGGCATGCCGCATCTCGCACTCTATCAGGGCTGTGCCGGTGTTCCGGCAGCGAAACATGATGCACTGAATCGACTGCTCGACAACGGTCTGCGAGACCGCATCATGGCAGAAGCAAAGGCAGACCCTTCCCTGATTCTTCCCTTCCATCCGAATTATCACTTTCTGTGAGGTATATATATGACGAAATATCCGCAGCCGGAAGCTGTATTCCGGTATTTTTCCGAGCTTGCTGCAATTCCGCACGGCTCCGGTCATACAGAAGGCATACGCCGCTGGGCACTGAATACAGCCGAACGGCTTGGTCTCGAGCATTCTTCCGATGCTGCCGGAAATGTGATCATCCGCAAAGCAGCATCAAATGGCTATGAGAATCATCCCCGTGTCATTTTGCAGGGGCATATGGATATGGTATGTGCCAAGCTGCCGGATTGCCCGAAAAATATGGAAACCGAAGGACTCGATCTGATCTGGGGAGAGGAATATCTCAGCGCCGACGGCACAACGCTCGGCGGTGATGACGGCATTGCGATTGCGTATGCGTTTGCGATTCTCGAAGATGATTCGATTCCGCATCCCCCGCTGACCGCTGTTTTCACCGTAGATGAAGAAACCGGCATGGACGGCGCTAATGCGCTCAGCCCCGAAGCACTGGACGGCACTTATCTGATCAATATTGATTCGGAGGAGGAAGGCATCTTCACTGTCGGCTGTGCAGGCGGAGTGCGTGTGCATATGCAATATCCGGTCGAAACCGATACAGCAGACGGCACTGCTTTGTGCATTGCAATCTCCGGACTGACAGGCGGTCATTCCGGTGCTGAGATTCATAAGCCGCTGCTCAATGCAAATGTTGTCATGATCAGGCTGCTTTCTGCAATACAGGTACCGTTTTATCTTGCTGCATGGGAGGGCGGCGTCCGCGACAATGTCATTCCGACGGAATGCTCTGTGACAGTGTACTGCAATACAGAAGATACAAAAGCAATACAGAATGCAGTGACGGCGCAGCAGCAGCTAATCGCCGAAACTTATCCGCATGAAACAGTTTTTTCCGTTTCGTGCAAAATGGCAGAAGCGTCCGTTCAGTCCGCTTTGACCTGTGAATCGACGCTTGCTTTGCTGCAAGAAATGCAGCGGCTGCCAAACGGCGTACAGAAAATGAACGATACGCTCAATATGCCGGAAACCTCTCTCAATCTCGGCATTTTCTCATTGAAGGATCATGCCATGCATATTGATGCACTTCTGCGCAGCGGTATCAATGCGGAAAAACAGTTACTCGCAGACAAGCTGCACAGCTATGTACGGGCGGCAGGCGGCTCATCTTCGGAATCAGGCAGTTATCCTGCATGGGAATACATCCCCGATACTGCGCTGGAACATACCGCATCTGCCGTATTTGAAGCACTCTACAGAAAGCCGCCGGTCATCCAGACAATTCACGCAGGACTTGAATGCGGCATTCTCAGCGCAAAAGCCCCGAATCTGCAATGCATCTCAATCGGTCCCGATCTGCTTGATATTCACACGCCGCGGGAACGGCTCTCCATCGCATCCGCAGCGCGCACATGGGAATTCCTGCTTGCGCTGCTGAAAGCACTCTGACAGGCGGAGGATATTATATGCGATTTCTGCACTTAGCTGATCTGCACCTCGGAAAGGTTCTGCACAAGCAAAATCTCCTTTCAGATCAGAGATATATTCTTGATCAGATTCTGCAAATAGCGGACGAGCAGCAGGTGGACGCCGTTCTCATTGCCGGAGACGTCTATCAGCGGAATACACCCTCTGCCGAAGCGATGAGCCTGTTCAGCAGCTTTGTCACCGCGCTTGCAGAACGAAAACTGCCCTGTATGATTATCAGCGGCAACCATGACTCCGCAGAGCGTGTTGCTTATCTTGCACCACTTGCGGCATTATCCGGCGTGCATATTTCCGGTGCCGATACAGCGAAAATCTACAAGCAAACGCTGCATGATGAATACGGTGAAATCGTCATTCATATGATGCCGTTTACAACACCCTTGCAGGTTCGTGCTGCCTATCCGGAGCAGGCGGATGAGATTCAGAATTATAATGATGCGATCCGGATTCTGATGCAGCATCTTGCGGTTGATCCGGATAAGCGCAATATTATGATCGCACACCAGTTTCTGACCGGTGCACAGGTCTGCGATTCAGAAGAACTTGCAATCGGCGGACTGGATAATATTTCTGCTTCCCTGTTTGATGCGTATGATTACACCGCGCTCGGACATCTGCACGGACCGCAGCAGGTCACTCGCCCCGAAATTCGCTACGCCGGTTCACCGCTGAAATATTCCTTTTCAGAAGTACATCAGCATAAATCGGTCACGATTGTTCACATCAAAGAAAAAGGCTGTGTCAGCATTGAAACTGTACAGCTGAAACCGCTTCGGGAAATGCAGGTGATCTCCGGCAGCTTTGCAGAGCTCATGGAAATGCCGCGATGTGAAGACTATGTACAGCTCAATGTCACAGATGCCGATCCCCCTGCCAATGCTGCCCGCTCATTGCATACAGTTTTCCCGAACTGTCTGCAAACGCTCTTCGGGAATGCTGACGGAAACAGCGAGATGTTCACCGGTACTGTACATGCACCCGAAAAATCCGATTTTCTCACGCTGCTGAAAGAATTTTACGCAGCGCAGCACGAAGGCGCGGCGCTTTCCGAAGCACAGACTCTGATTGTGCAGAAGGTTCTGGAAACGCTTGATCAGAAAGCAGGTGCGCAATGAAACCGAGAATTCTGACAATACAGGCATTTGGTCCGTATGCAAAGAAAACAACGGTTGATTTCACAGCGCTGGAACGTGACGGACTCTTTCTGGTCTGCGGTGCAACCGGCGCCGGAAAAACAACCATATTCGATGCGATAGCATATGCATTATTCGGCGAGGCAAGCGGCGGTCCGGAGCGGCGCAGTGCGGACAGTTTCCGCTCGGATTACGCCGCACCGGAAACAGAGACATATGCAGAACTTGAATTTGAACACCGCGGCGCGCTGTATCAGGTACGCAGGACTCCGGAATATCTCTGCCCCAAAAAAGTCGGCGAGGGCATGAAGGTCAGCAAGCGTACCGCAGTGCTCCGGCTGCCGGACGGAAGAATCCTCGAAAATATCAAGGATGTCAATACGGAAATCCAGAATCTGATCGGTCTGACACGCGCACAGTTTGCGCAGACGGTCATGATTGCGCAGGGTGATTTCCGCAAAATTCTGACAGCATCCTCCGCCGACCGCAAGGCTATTTTTCAGAAGCTGTTTCATACGGTCAGATATGCCGATTTTCAGGATATGCTTTCTGCAATGGAATCCGAAGCCAAATTGAAGATTGCCGCATTGGAACAGGAAATTCTTCTGACAGTGCGCGATCTGATCCTACCGGAAAATGCAGCAGATTCGGAAATATTGATCAATCTGCAAACAGAAGCTGCCTACGCGGAAAAGGCAGTCGGTCCGCTGAAAGAAATCTGCAAAAAACAGCGCATTCTGCTGGAAACACTTGCAGAGGATAAAAAACGCTGCGCGGATACGCTTGCAAAGGTAACAAAGGAAGCGGAACATGCAAAGCTGCAAAACAAACTCCTTGCCGAACTGAACAATGCCGAATTGCAGTCAGAGCAGCTTGCGGCACAGGAAACCGAAATTGAATGCCGTGAGAAACAGCTCGACCTTGCGCGGCATGCAGCTGCCCTGATGCATGCATATCAGGCGGTGGATGCGGCTGACCGGCAGGCTGATGCTGCAAAGAAAAACATGCAGATGCTGCTCGATGCACTGCCGGAACTGACTGCCGCAAAAGAAGCATCAGCACTAGAAGCAGCAGATGCACAGAAAGCAGCGGAGCATATCCCTGTATTGCAGGAACAGAAAGCACTGGCTCAGAAATCACTGGAGCTGCTGCGAAAAAGCATCATGCTGCGCGATGCGCACCGTCAGGCTGCCTCGCTCCTGCAAGCAAAATCAGAGGCATACAGACGCGCAGCCGAGGCAGAACGCATCTGCATGGATGCATACAATGAAGGACAGGCAGGTCTGCTCGCCGCAGGATTGGAGGACGGCAAGCCGTGTCCGGTCTGCGGTGCAACAGAGCATCCGCATCCGGCAATGCAATCCGAGCATACGCCGACCGATTCAGAACTCAACGATATCCGGCAGAAGACGAGCGATGCACTCGCAGCCTATGTCAAGCAGAAACAGACTGTGGAAGAACGCAAAAATGTGCTGGATGCATTCCTAGAGGATTTGCAGAAGTGCTGCGGCGATGAAATTCCGACAGAAGATGCATTATGTGAAGCTGCTGAACAGGCTGACCGTGAGATTGCAGCGCGCAGCAAAGCATTGAAATCCGCACAGGAGCATGCTGCCGCAGCAGAACGGAATGAAGCGGCGAAAAAAGCTGCTGCCGAAGAATCTCAGGCAAACTATGAACGCGCAAGAGCCAATGCAGAGCAATGCCGCAAAAACTATGCCGATGCACTGACCGGTTCTGTTTTCCAAAATGAAGCAGCATTCCTGCAAGCGGTCATGCCGCCGGAAACGCAGGTACAGCTGCAAAATCAGGTACAGACCTATCTTGAGCGCAGAAATACGCTGCGCGGACAGCTTGAAAATCTGCGGACACAGTGTACAATCAGTGAACCGCTGCCGCTGAACGAAATCGAAACGGATATCGCTGAGCTGACCGCAAAGCAGACAGTGCTCGATCAGGCGTACCGCAATGCCGACCGTATCTGCGATACCAATGAAACCGTGCTTGAACGGCTCAAACCGCTTGCTGACAGTCGAAAAGAAGCCGTCAGCTACGAAAAACAGCTTCGGGACCTCTATTATACCGTCAGCGGACAGCTCAGCGGCAAGGCGAAAATCAGCCTCGAAGCCTATGTGCAGCAATTCTACTTCCGGCATGTGGTAACGGCTGCAAATCAGCGGCTGCGTTTCCTGACAAACGATACCTACTCACTGCGCTGCCGCAAAACTGCCGATCAGAAGCATGCACAGACCGGTCTTGATCTCGAAGTTTTTGACAGCGGTACCGGTGCATGGCGCGATGTTTCATCGCTTTCCGGCGGTGAATCGTTCCTTGCGTCGCTTGCGCTGGCACTCGGGCTTTCGGATGTCGTACAGGCACAGAGCGGCGGGATCCGGCTCGATGCGATGTTTATTGACGAGGGTTTCGGCTCACTGGACGAAAATCTGCTGTCTCTTGCAATGCAGATGCTCTCAAAACTCGCTGACGGTTCCCGTCTGATCGGCGTCATTTCGCATGTCGCTGAGCTGCGTGAGGCAATCCCTTCGCAGATCATTATCAGCAAAACGGAATCCGGCAGCACGCTGACAGTCCGGACATAACCCGCGTTTTACCATGATAATTCGCGGAATTTCTGCAATATACTTGACAAAATCGCATTCATCATGTAAAATAATAGCAGAAATCTTCGATACAGGAGGATATGATTATGGATCAAAATCGCCCAAAGGGCAGAGAAAAAAACGTAACAGCCGGCGGTTCCGGCGTTCATCGCCGCGGTGAAGGGCTCGGAACGGGTCCGGTCGGCTCGCAGGACGGATATGCCGGTAAAACAGGAGGACACAGTTCCGGTGCCGGCAAACGTGCAGCGGCAGCAGGCGGCGGCGGAACACTGCTGCTCGTGCTCGTCGGACTGGTTCTTCTGAAAAGCTGCGGCGGAGCCGGAGATATCGGCAGCATGCTCGGCGGCATGACCGACGACGGCAGCGGACAGCTCCCCTATCATACCGAACAGCAGCAGTCTCAGCAGTATGTCGCACCGGCTACGGAAGACTATGACAATACAGTTGCTTCCGGCTCGCGTGAGAAATACACCAAGATTCTCGGCAACAATCAGGATACCGTCACAATGATGGTCTATCTCTGCGGTACCGACCTTGAATCCAAAAGCGGCATGGCATCCTCTGACCTCGGTGAGATGGCTGCCGCAACTTACGGTGATAACGTCAATATCATCGTCTATACCGGCGGATGCAAACAATGGCGTACAAGCGGTATCAGCAACAGTGTCAACCAGATTTACCGCGTCAAGGACCGCGGGCTTGAGCCGCTTGTTACTGATATGGGCAACAAAGCAATGACTGATCCTGCAACCCTTACGGAGTTCATTCAGTATTGTGCAAAAACATTCCCTGCAAACCGCTACATTCTTGATTTCTGGGATCACGGCGGCGGCTCTGTCACAGGCTACGGATATGACGAAAAGCTCCGCAACGGCGGCTCTATGGATCTTGCCGGCATCAGCAAGGCGCTGAAAGACGGCGGCGTCAAATTCGATATCGTCGGCTTCGACGCCTGCCTCATGGCAACTGCGGAAACCGCACTGATGCTGAACAATTACGCTGACTATATGGTTGCATCCGAAGAAACGGAGCCCGGCATCGGCTGGTATTACAAGGAATGGCTTTCCAGCCTCGGCAGCAATACCTCCATGCCTTCTGCTGAAATCGGCAAGAAAATCTGTGATGATTTCACCGATGCCTGCGCGATGAAGTGCCCCGGTCAGAAGACCACGCTCTCTGTGATCGACCTCGCAGAATTTGCGAACACAGTTCCGAAGGAGCTGTCTGCATTTGCAGATTCTGTCAGTGCAAAAATGGCGAAAGAGGAATATCAGGAAGTCTCCAGTGCACGAAATAACACCAGAGAATTTGCTACCTCCTCGAGAATTGATCAGGTTGACCTTGTCGATCTCGCGCTCAATATGAATACCACTGAGGGCAAAAAGCTCGCGGATGCACTCAAAAAGGCTGTCAAGTACAACCGTACATCGACAAATATGACGAATGCGCACGGTGTTTCGATCTTCTTCCCGTACAAGCGTGCGTCGTATGTGGACAATGCATGCAGCACCTACAGTCAGATCAATATGGATCAGTCCTATATGAAGTGCATCAAGCAGTTTGCAAGCCTTGAAACCAGCGGTCAGATCGCAGCCGGCGGTTCCGGTTCTCCGCTGACTTCCCTGTTCGGCGGCGTTTCCGGCGGTTCCTCCGGCAGCTCCGAGGTGATCGGCTCGCTGCTGAGCGGATTCCTGACGACCGCGATGAGCGGCGGCAGAAGCATCGAAGGTCTGACACAGGATAACATCGGATTCCTTTCTGAATCTCCGCTCTCTGAACAGGCTACCGCAGAATACCTCTCCCTGAACTATTTTGATACCAGCGCATTGCACTGGACCGAATCAAACGGTCAGTATGTTATGAGCCTGGACAAGCAGCAATGGAAGCTCATTAACTCTCTCGATAAAAACGTCTTCTATGATGACGGTGAAGGCTATGTCGATCTCGGTTTGGACAACACCTTTGATTTTGATGATAAGGGCAACCTTATTGCAGATACCGGACGCGACTGGCTTGCAGTCAATGGTCAGATTGTTGCGTATTATCATACCGATTCGATCTACAACGGCGATAATTACACGCATTCCGGTTATATTCCGGCTCTGCTGAACGGCGACCGCGTCAAGCTGCTTGTTGCATTTGATAACAGCAATCCGGACGGCTATATAATCGGTGCGGAAACCGATTACCGCAACAACGAAACAGAAACTGTAGCAAAGAGCATGACTGAAATCAAAGACGGCGATGTGCTTGATTTTGTCTGTGACTACTATACCTATGATGGTCAGTATCAGGACAGCTACATGATGAGTGAACAACTGACCGTCAAAGGCAATCTGACACTCAGCAATGTCAATGTCGGCGAAGGCGCAATCAAGATTATGTACCGCTTCACCGATATGTACAATGAGGAATACTGGTCCGAGGCAATTATGCAGTAATCTTCACAGCACCCTGCCGTGTGACAGGGTGCTGTTTTTTACGGAAAGGATTTATATGGTTAAAATCTTCGCGGTCATTTTGCTTGTAATGAGTGTACTGACTTTTATTGTCTACGGACTCGATAAGCATGCGGCAAAAGCAAAAACATGGCGCACACCCGAACGCAGACTGCTGCTCTTCGGATTTGCCGGCGGCGCAGCCGGCGGATTGCTCGGTATGCTCGTCTTTCATCACAAGACAAGAAAATTCTATTTCTGGCTCGTCAATCTGCTCGGTTTGTCATGGCAGATAATTGTACTTTGGTATCTCGGCACAAAGCTCAAATCATAACAGAAAACCGCGGAATACAGACCGGATCTGCATTCCGCGGTTTTGTATATCCTGTTTATTTGGAAGGCGCAAGCTCTTCCGCAGAGATGAGTTTTGCAATCGCACGAAGGATTTTCAGCGTATCCTCGCTGTCAACATTGCCGTTGCCGTTGACATCTGCATTGATTTTGCCCTGCGCCGTAATCTCAGCCTTGGGGTCTTCCGCTGCGAATCTGGCAACAAGAACTGCATCCGAAACATCAATCTCCGAATCGAGATTTGCATCACCCCATACAGGTGTGTTCGTCTGAGAGGCGGAGTTTTCGCTCGACGGCTCGCTCTGCTTCGGTGTAGTCTGCGTCGTGTCAGAGGTTTCCTTTTCGGAGCTCGATGTTGTCACAGTTGTCTCAGATGTTGTCTTCGTTGTCGATTCCGTGGACGGCGTTGTCACATCAATATTCGGCTGTGTCACACGCGGAGAACCGTCCGGTGCAGGATTTGCACTGATCGAACCCTTACCGGTGGAGCCGTCCGGCTCAGTACCGAAAATCAGCTTGCCGCTCTCGTAAACCGGAATATTTGCAGTCTTTTTGCCGCCTTCATCCGGCAGACCCTTTGCAGAGTAGTCGTTCGTCGCATCCCAGCCCTTGCCGTAATCCGGACAAACGATTGCAAGCAGAATCTCGCATTGCTGCGCACCCTCGGAAACCGGCAGAATCGCTCTGCCGTCCGGGAATGTGACCTCTACATAGTAGATATCGCCGTCATACTGCTTCGGTTCAGAAACGACTGCCGGTTTCACGCCGGCATACATCTCGGACTGATTGCGGTCGCAGCGCAAAACGACCTTCGTCGGATCATAGCCTGCGGTTTTCAGTTCGCTCGCATCGAAGAAATAACGAATCGAGAGATTGTCCACACAGCGTGCCGGCCATGCGGTATGGTTTGTCAGCTTCATGCTGACCGTCGTTCCGCCGGAATCATGGGTTGCCTTCGCCTCAACGAAGAATTCATCATCACGTTCATCCGGATACGGGAACGCCGGATCGCCCTTACCGCCGTATTCCAAGACCATCTTGCAGAGCAGCGCAGTAAAGCCTGCGTTATAGTCCGTCGCAACCTCATTGTTGATGTAGTTGTTGCGGTCGTCAACATATTTACCGGATTCATCCGGACCGCCGACCAGTGCACCGTACAGGATGTGACGGCTGTTTTCCGGCATCTTGAAATCATTTTTCCAAGAGCCGTGCGCGGTACGGTGATGCGGATTGCGCGGTGAATTTTCTGCATAACCGACAACGTAAGGAATCTTGTTCGGGTTGTCGCCGAGCGTATAATTCATCTGATTTTCGTAAAGTTCCTTGTAGGTGCTGTAGTTTGCATCATCCTTGAACAGCGTATCCGCTGCAACTGCGGTAATAAAACCGACTGTATTTGCATAGCGGAGGCAGCCCCAGGAATCAACATAAACCAGCCCGCCTGCCTTATGGCGGGACGGATCAGACCAGTAATCCAGATGCTTCTTAATCTGTTCGACCCATGTTTTATCACCGGTATTGATTGCATAAAGCAGCGTGCCGCCCTGCTGCACATCATCCCAGCACTGAGACCATGAATATTTCAGTGTATCGCCCTGACCGAGCTCATGACCGAGATTCGGGATATAGCCCTTTGCCTGGTCGAGATATGCGCTGTCACCGGTTGCAATGTACAGCCAGTTTGCACAGTAGAACAGATCGTCATAGAACTGTCTCGACTGATAGAAGCCCTGCGCGTCAGTATCGTTATAGCCGTCATCGCTCTTATCGGCGTCAGCCATTTTCAGGTAATTCTTTGCGTGTTTGATATAATCCTGCAAAACGGAATCATCAACTTTGCCCTTGAGCGCACAGGCACCGGCAGCAAGCGCTGCACCCATTTCCGCCGTAACAGCGGATGCCTTGCGTCCGGAGATGATCTCCCGCGCACCGGTGATATTCTGATCTGCCATGCCGTATTCATACACTTCGACAGAGCCCCACCAGGAATGGTCTTTCTGACCGATGCCGACCTGATAGACCACGCTGTCACCGAGATCGCAGGCTGCAAGGTAATCCAGAACCCATTTCAGATTATTGATATAATTCGTCATTTCGCCGCATGCTTCAACACCTTCCGGATATGCATACAGACCCCACGCAAGCATCGCTGCCGTATAAGACATCGGCAGATTGAATTTGACATGGTCACCTGCATCATACCAGCCGCCGTCTACCTCATCATTGACATTGGAATCACCGCGCCATTCCACACGGTTCCATTCCGGCAGATGTCCTGCCTGCTGACACTCATAAAAATAGAGCGACATCTGAAGCGCCTTGGCGTAATCGTATTTGCCCTCTGCCGAGACTGATGCAGCCGGTACAAGCTGCATTGAGCCTGCAAGCATGGCGACAGCTGACAGAAAAGCCGTAGCCCGTTTCAGTTTCATTGAAAAATCCCCTCCTCGTAATTTGCGGTCATACCACCGCTATTTTATATTATGCCATAATTTTCACAGATTGTCAAGTGGATTCTTGCGGAAATGCAACAATCCGTCACGCAGATATTCTAAAATAGCATTTACAAAAAACACACTTCATTGTATAATAGGAATATAAATATGTTATACTGGGGGTAGTATAAAATGATAAACAAAAAAATAAAAGCACTGTTTGCTGCCGCAGCATTATTCTGTGCGTCGCTGACCGTATATCTGCCTGCTGTGACTGCGGCAGACAACAGTGTCGGCGGCAAACCGACCGTCGATCTGAAAAAAGCGCGTGTCTCGGTACATGACCCTTCTGTCGTAAAAGATGAGCAGACCGGTATGTACTACATCTTCGGATCGCACATTGAAGCGGCGAAATCGCAGAACCTGCAAAGCTGGACATCCTTTGCAAACGGCTATGCGCGTCAGAACAACAAGATTTTCGGCAATCTGTCCGACAATCTGAAAAAGGCGTTTGCATGGGCAGGTGAAGACCTCGGTGACTGCGTCGGCGGTTTTGCGGTCTGGGCACCGGATGTCGTCTGGAATCCGGATTTCGTCAATCCGGACGGCTCAAAAGGCGCATACCTCATGTACTTCTGCACCTCCTCTGATTACCGTACATCGGTCATTGCCTATGCATCATCGAAGAATATCGAGGGTCCGTATACGTTTGTTGATACGCTGATTTACTCCGGCTTCACAGATACGACTGTCATGGCAACAAGCTCCACGAAGAATGTCAACCGCCGGTATTCCAATACGAATGTGCAGGAGCTGATTGACGCCGGACAGGTCACGTTTAATAACCAGTGGTTTAACAATCACAACTTCAACAATCAGCTCTTCCCGAATGCAATCGACCCGAATATCTATTTTGATACCGACGGAAAAATGTATATGTGCTACGGTTCATGGTCGGGCGGCATCTTCACCCTGGAGCTCGACAAGACGACCGGTAAATGCATACACCCGAAATCCGGTCAGACCGCCGACGGCAGAATGATCGACAGCTATTTCGGCACAAAAATCTCCGGCGGATACGGAAAATCCGGCGAGGGTCCGTTCATCGAATACAATGCTGATACAGGATATTACTATCTCTGGGTCACCTATGGCGGACTGACCTCGACCGGCGGCTACAATATGCGTGTCGGACGCTCGAAATCGCCGCTCGGACCGTTCAAGGATCCCTCCGGCAAGGATATGGTGCTGCCGGCGAATCCGAATCTGAATGCCGTCGGACTGAAGGTCATGACAAACTACAAGTTCTCATCCTTGCAGAAAGCATATATGGCACCCGGACACAATTCTGTTCTGCGCGATGATGACGGGCAATGGTACCTTGTCAACCATACGCGCTTCGATGACGGCGCAGAATTCCATGAGGTCCGCGTCCATACGATGAACTTTAATGAAGCCGGCTGGCCGGTTGTGATGCCGTATGAATACAGCGGTGAGCAGTGGTCGAAAAAAGGATATGAGCCCTCTGCACTCGCCGGCAGCTATGAATTCATCAATCACGGCACCGGAACGGACGGCAAAATCACGACTGCGCAGAAGATCACGCTGAATGCAGACGGCTCAATCTCCGGTGCAGTCAGCGGTAAATGGACTGAAAGCAATGACACTGCCGCTGCGACATTCACAATCGGTAATGTCAGCTTTCAGGGCTTCTTCAATCCCCAGTATGACGAGACCGGCACCGGCAAACAGGTCATGACATTTACCGCAGTCGGAAATGACAATCAGTCGATCTGGGGTGTCGGGACGGATGCATGGAACGGCAGCGAGCGTGATGTCACCTTCAATCATATCGGCAGCGGTACACTGGTCTATGATAAAAATGCCGTTGCAGATAACAGCGGCAAGGTCTATATCGGCGATTCCGGTCTGCTGAGCAATGTTCCGTATACGATTACAAATGTCAACAGCGGTCTCGTGCTTGAATCCGTGCCGGATGACATGACAGACGGCACAGGCATTCAGCAGTGGAATAAACGCGGCAATAAATCCGGAGACAGAAATCAGGATTTCCGTCTGACCGAGGTCGGCGGCGGATACTGCCGCATCACCTCAATGGTCAATGAGGATTACTGCATCACAGTCAAAGGCAATACCGCTGAGGACGGTCTGGAAATTGACTTTGAGAAATATACCGGTGCAGATAATCAGAAATGGAAGCTCGTGAAGTCCGGCAGCTATTTCGGGATTGTCGCAAAATCCGCAAACGATGCAGCCGGTCTCGATGTATATGAGTGGTCAAAGGAAAACGGCGGCGCAATCAAGCAGTGGGAATTCTGGGGCGGCGAATGCCAGCTCTGGAAGATCACCCCGACCTATGCAATGGTTCCGGCACACAGCTATACAATCCGAAATCTGCATACGGGTCAGTTCGTCGGAGCCGACGACAGTAAAGTCACACAGAGCACATCCGAGACCGCATGGATTTTCAAAATGCATGACGATTCGTATTTTACGATCTCCGATGCAGACGGCAACTGTCTCACCGCTTCTGACGGCAATGCACCGGCAGCTCTGACCGTTGAACCGTTTACCGGCAAGAATAATCAGAAGTTCAAGACCTTCTGCAATGCAGACGGCAGTTACGGTCTGATTTCCAAATCAACGGAGCTCGGCATCGGCTTTATCACCACGGCGGAAGGCGATCAGCTCATGCAGATCAAATATACCGGCACCGCAGGCGACAGCTTTGTCCTCTCGCCTGCTGCGGAACCGAAGCCGAAAGAAACGGAAACTACCACAACTACCACGACAACCGAAACAACAACTACTTCTACTACCACCACTGTCACCGAAACAACAACAACTTCCTCTGATACAAGCGAAACGACCACCGTCACAACCGCAAAGGAAAAGGTGCATCTCGGTGACGTCAACTGCGATACGAAGGTAGACGTTTCTGATGCGGTGCTGCTGGCACGGTTTGTTGCAGAGGATGCGGGAGCAGAGGTTTCGGCACAAGGCAAGAAAAATGCAGACTGTGATCAGGACGGTCAGCCCGCATCGGAGGATGTTATACTGATTCTCAAGCATATTGCAAAGATAATTACCCTGCCCGAAGCGGAATAAATGAACGAATCCCCCTGAGCAATTCAGGGGGATTGTTTTTGTCCGTTCATTAGTTATTCATCAAAATTGAAGTGCACATACGGTCTGGACAGTTCGGTACCGAACATATAATATTGTTTCAGATCGGTGCCGATCTCACAACCGATACTGTTGAGATGACTGTCTATGAACTGCGTATAAATCTTGGGTACAAATGCACCGACCTCAAAAGTGATCGCTTCGCCTGGTTCCAGATGAATCATGCTTAGGCGGTATGAATCCGTGTAAAATTGTTTTTCAGATGTATTGTACTGCATTCCCCACATTGTCAGCGTCGCACCGTAAAACGATTTGCCCTGCGATTCGATCACTTCCCGATTCGGAAGGACACCAAATCCAAAGGAATTGATTGGGAAATCAAAATCGCTGTATGTGACATGGGTTCCGTCCGAAAAAGTCAGCCCGGTTGCTCCCCCCAATCCGGAAACTGCGTTGATATTTTCTACTGTGATTGTCGCTTTAATGAATCGCCAGTTCTGCTGGTTTTCTTCTCCGCCGTCCGGATTCATCATCAGAATCAATGCCGAATTCGCCGTTTCTGTACTGACCGTATTGGTTCGACCTTCATAAAAATCTCTCAGTGCCTCGTTATCAGTTCGGAAGGATTCTGTCAGATCATCAAAAGTCAGACCGGCATCGGCAAGAGAATCATATAAATGCGCTTCATTGACCGTCATTGCAAGTATACCGCTCCTGCAAAACTGATTTACAAGAAACCGGCTGCCGACATCCTGCTCCAGACTATTATCCGGCATTTCCGTATCTGACGGAAACGGGATAATCCGTTCCGTTGTTGTTTCGGCAGATGCGCTTGTTTCCGTAACGGTTGTGTTCTGCACAACCTCAAATAAATCTGTCGGAAGCGTTTGTTCCGGCTTGGACGATTCGCTGCGATCCGTTGCCTGCGTATCCGATGACGCAGTCTGTATCCCGCTGCTTGCAGGCTGCTGTGTTGTCTGAATCCCCTCACGGAATACACTTGCAAATGTTACGGCAGTGACTGTCATGACGCCGATCACCGCAGCCGCCGCGCCAAACCGCATCACAATACTGCGAATCCGCTGACGTTTACCGGAGAAATGCTGCGCCATGTCTTCATAGTAAGCCGCATTCACTTCGCCGATCACATCAAGCAAATCTGTATTTTTCATAAATATCCCTCCTGTTCCAGATGCTTCCGGAGCGCCTGCCGCATCCGGCTGAGCGCCTTCTTGACTGCGTCCTCAGACATGCCGTACTCCGCGGCGATCTCCCGCACCGACATCAGTGCACCGTACCGCGCAAGAAATATGCGCCGCTTGGAAGATGAAACAGAACCGAGAAACCGGTTCATCTCCGCAAGCATGGCATTCCGGCTGATCTGCGCTTCGACATTCTCGCCGGACGCAAGACATTCATTAAGCTCTTCCAGCGCGACCGGAACCTGTCCGCCGCCGCGCTTCTGCCTTGTCTCTGTCCGGTATCGGTTGATTGCAATGTGCCGCGTCAGTGTCAGCAGATATGCCTGCAAATGCGCCGGCGGATTTGCAGGAATCGCATTCCATGCATTATACAGTACATCGTTGAATGCTTCCTCGGCATCACGTTCATTATTCAGAATATTGTATGCCGTGCGTCTGCACAAATCACCGTATGCATCGTACATTACTTCGAGTGCATGTTCATCGCGCGCCTGAATCTGTGCGATCAGTTGTTTCTCATCGGTCTGCATATCGCTCACCGCCTTTCTGTTTCCTTACCCATATAGACAACAAATCATCCGTCAAGGTGACACGATATAAAAATGCCCCTGCTGGGAGGGGCGTTTCGTTATGAATGCTGTTTCATGCTGTAACGCCACTTGACGACAGCCGTTCCGATGATTATAATATAGCCGAGGATACTCCAGCCGTCCGGCAGCTGACCGAGAAACATAAATCCGAACACAGCGGCAAATATAACAATCGAAAAATCATACACGGAGATTTCTTTTGCGGGTGCCTTGGAATATGCCTTTGTAATGAAAATCTGACCGCCTGCCGCAGCGGTTCCGGTCAGAAGCAGGAAGAGCCATTGCTGCGGCGTCATGTGCTGATAATTGATAATCAGCGGCGGAAGCAGCATCAACGTCGTAAATGCAGAAAAGAATGCAACAATAATCATACTGTTTTCACCGCGCTTGCCGAGTGCCCGCACATTCGTATATGCAAGACCAGCACCGACTCCTCCCATTATTCCGGCAGCGGCAGGCAACATTTCCATGCCGAAGGTCGGCTTTGCAACAAACAGCGCACCGATAAATGCAATTACAACAGAACCCCATTCAAACAGATTTGCTTTTTCATTCAGGAGAAAATACGAAAAAATAATTGCACAGAACGGAGACAGCTTATTGAGCATGGATGCATCCGAAATCGCCATATGATCGACAGCGTAAAAATTGCCGACCATACCGATTCCGCCTGCAAGCGACCGCGCAACCAAATATTTCAGATTCCCCTTTCCGATCTGAAATTTAGTTTTCGTCCGCAGCAAAGAGGATACTGCAATCAACAATGCAAAGAAATTGCGGAAAAAACATTTTTGCAGTGTCGGAACATCACCCGTCAGACGGATAAACAGATTCATCAGCGCAAAACAGAATGCCGATGCAATGATAAACATGATACCGTATGCGGTATCGGATTTTGCTTTGTGGTTCAATGGTATTCGCGTCCTTTCTGATCACTCCGTCTATTATACTGCATTTTCACAGGAATTGCAAGTATCAATCATCCTATGTATTATAAAATGAAAGCACCCTTCATAAAGAAGAGTGCTTTCCGTTGTGAACATTCAGATTCTCAAAGCTCAACCTTGAAATCTTCCTGACCTTCGCCGTTCACGGTGAAGTAAGCAGCATTGTCCTCGGGCTTGACATAAACAACAAACTCGTTGACAACCTTTCTCTTGTGCGTGGACTTATACTTTTTCAGTGCATCCACAGCAACGGTGCTGAGGTCAAAATCCTTGCCCTCAACCTGAAGAATGGTCTTAATGACCGGCTCAGCTTTTTTCGCAGCCTTCTTTGCAGCCGGAGCTTTTGCAGCAGCTTTCTTTGCAGCCGGAGCCTTTGCGGCAGCAGCCTTCTTTGCAGCCGGAGCCTTTGCAGCAGCAGCCTTCTTTTCAGCCGGTGCCTTTGCAGCAGCAGCCTTCTTTTCAGCCGGTGCCTTCTTTGCAGCAGTCTTCTTCTCAGCCGGTGCTTTCTTTGCAGCGGTCTTTTTTTCAGCCGGTGCCTTCTTTGCATCAGTCGCCTTATCTGCCATTTCAATCATATCCTTTCTTTAAAATATACGGCTTTCAGCCATATTTGCATTATAGCATATTATTCACACAATGTCAAGTGTTATGACATCAGAAATAAAAAAATATAAACGATTTTATTTCATAATTTTCAACCATCAAAAAGGAAGCAGAAAAAAAGTACAAATTCCATTGAAACGGGCGCAGAATTGTGTTATAATACGATTATGAACCGCAACAAATCATTTTTATTTTTATTACGGATGCAGAAAGGATGATCACAAATGAAATCTTCTTTCAAAAAACATCTCCTGACTGTTCTTGCTGTCACAGCCGCAGCATTTGTCATGGCGGTGAATAAAAACACATTTGTCGATACCGCCGGACTGTATCCGGGCGGTGTGGCAGGACTGACAATTTTGATTCAGCGTTTTGTGTCGGATTCCTTTCACTTCATGCCGCCCTTCACTTTGATCAACCTGATTCTGAATTCAGTTCCGGTTTATATCGGTTTCCGTTTCATCGGCAAGAATTTCACACTGTATTCCTGTCTGATGATTCTGCTGAACAGTCTCTTTACTGATCTGCTCCCCTCGCATATTATCACAGAGGATATCCTGCTGATCAGTATATTCGGCGGCATCATTCAGGGCGCATCTGTTGCGCTCTGTCTCAATGCAGGTACAACATCCGGCGGAACTGATTTCATTTCAATTTTCCTGTCAGAACGCCGCGGAGTAGATTCTTTTTCTATAATACTGTTATTCGATGCAGGAATTCTCTGCGTCGCCGGATTTCTGTTCGGCTGGGATAAGGCACTGTATTCTATTATCTTTCAGTACAGTTCAACCGCTGTTATCCGTGTACTCTATAAAAAGTTCCAGCAGAGCACATTATTCATTGTAACGACAAAGCCTGTGGCAGTCTGCAATGCGATTTATAATATCAGTCAGCACGGCGCTACCGTTCTCGAAGGGAAAGGCTCCTATGAACACTGTGAACGCAATGTCGTATATTCTGTTGTTTCCGCGGCAGAATCAAAGAAGGTTATCCGTGTCGTGCGGGACGCCGATCCGGATGCATTTATCAATGAGATGAAAACACAAAAGCTCTCCGGCAGATTCTATCAGCCGAAGGAGCAGTAACCGGTTTGCATATTTTTTGAAAATGCCTGCGGAAAACACTTGCATTTTTCTCTGATATATGCTATAATAAACTAATATCATATGAAAATATGGTACTGACACAAAGGAGTGATTCAATTCACATGACTCAGGCAGAAGCAATTTTAAAAAGTGCAGAATCCGCAATCGGGCAGCCGGCTGCTGAGGCAGAGGTACATGTCCTGCACAATGCAATCGGTGAAGCAGTGATGTCCAGAATTCTGCCGCGCTGGAATGCCTGCCGCAGAGCACATCTGGCAAACCGGCGTGTCTGCTACTTTTCCATGGAGTTTCTCATGGGCAGAGCGGTTTATAATAACCTCTACTGTCTGGGATTGCTCGAGGACATGGAGCATGCAATGCAGGAATCCGGCACATCACTTTCCGTCTTTGAGGAGATTGAAGACGCAGCGCTCGGAAACGGCGGCCTCGGAAGACTGGCGGCATGTTTTCTTGACAGTGCAGCGACTTGTTCGCTCCCCGTAGACGGCTACGGCATCCGTTACCGCTACGGTTTATTCAAGCAGGGCTTTGCAGACGGCAGGCAGACCGAAACCGGTGATGACTGGTCACGCTTCGGTGATCCGTGGAGTATCCGGAAGGATTCAGAGGCAGTCACAGTCAGCTACCGCGGTCAGAATGTCCGCGCTGTCCCCTATGATATGCCGGTAATCGGATACGCAGAGAAAGGCAGTGAGCCGCACATCGGAACCCTGCGTCTATGGCAGGCGGAGCCGGTCGAAGCATTCGATTTCGGTACCTTCAATCAGCAGAATTATCTTGCAGCATCCGCTGAGACAATCGCCGCAGAGGATATCTCACGCTGTCTCTATCCGAATGATGACACCAGAGCAGGTAAGCTGCTGCGGCTGAAACAGCAGTATTTCTTCTGTGCCGCATCGCTTGCAGACTGTCTGCAAAAACACAAGGCGCAGTTCGGCACACTTGATACCCTGCCGGAACATCTGGCAATTCAGCTGAACGATACACATCCTGTCATTTCGATTCCTGAACTCATTCGTCTTCTGAAAAATGAGGGCTATTCATTTGAAGCTGCACTTGCCATGGCGAAGCAGATTTTCTCGTATACGAATCATACAATCATGCAGGAAGCACTCGAAAAGTGGAGCTGTGATCTTGTAGAGGAAATTCTGCCGGAAATCTACGCGATCACGCTTCAGATTTCCGAGCATTTCCTGACAGAGCTTTATGCATGTGATACACCGCAGGAACAGATCAATGCACTGCGCATTATCAAAAACGATCAGGTGCATATGGCAAATCTTGCGATGTATGCGGGAAGATATGTCAACGGTGTCGCAGCAATTCACACGGAGCTGCTGAAAACAACAGTCCTGAAAGAATGGTATGCGCTGTTCCCCGATAAATTCCAGAATAAAACAAACGGCATCACGCAGCGCCGCTGGCTCGGTGTCTGCAATCCGGAGCTGACGGCACTGTTCACAGAGCTCTCCGGCTCGCAGCATTTCCTGACGGAGCTTGATGATCTCAGATCGTTGTCGCATTATGCAGACGATGCCGGCATCATGGAGCGGTTTCATTTGATTAAGCAGGAAAAGAAGCGGCAGCTTGCAGACTATATCCTGCAAACGGAAGGCGTCCGCATTGATCCTGAAACCTGCTTTGACATTCAGATTAAGCGTCTGCACGAATATAAACGGCAGCTGCTGAATGCATTTTCGATTCTGTGGATTTATTATGGCATCAAGGAAGGCACGATCAAGGATTTCACACCGACAACCTTCCTGTTCGGTGCAAAATCCGCACCGGGCTATCGCAGGGCAAAAGCGATCATCAAGTATATCAACGAGATTGCAAATCTCATTGACAACGATCCTGATGTACGCGGTCTGATGCAGGTGCATTTTGTGACAAACTACAATGTCTCCTATGCGGAAAAACTCGTAGCAGCATGTGATATCTCTGAGCAGATTTCAACAGCCGGAACCGAGGCATCCGGTACAGGCAATATGAAAATGATGCTGAACGGTGCTGTTACGCTCGGTACACTCGACGGAGCAAACATCGAAATCGTCGATGCTGCCGGCAAAGAGAACAATTATATCTTCGGCGCAACTGTTGAGGAGCTCGAAAAGCTGACAGATTATTGCAGCCGCTCTGTCATGGCAAAAAATCCGATGACCGCGCGTGTGGTCAGAAGTCTGATTGACGGAACCGTATCCGACGGCGGTACGGGTGAATTCCGTGAGCTGTATTTTGCACTGCTGGACGGTGCAAGCTGGCATCAGCCGGATCATTATTATCTGCTGCTCGATCTGCCGGATTATGTTGAAACAAAGCTCAGGGCGCTTTCCGATTACCGCAATACAACAGCATTTTCGCAGAAGCAATGGCGCAATGCCTGCGCAGCCGGACCGTTCAGTTCCGACCGCACAATCCGGCAGTACGCCGCAGAATGCTGGCATATTTCGCCAGTCTGAACGAGACACCGGAAAGGAACATGACATATGCTGAATACACCGCTCGTTCAAAACTATATTAAAATGATTCGGAATTATGCAACCTTTACCGGAAGAGCAAGCCGCAGCGAATACTGGCTGGCAGTTGCGATGAACTGCCTCATTGTGCTGGCACTGAATCTGGTTCGTGGAGTCATAATCGCAATCATCGGGTTCACCGGCAGCCGAACCGGCATAGCGGTAATCAATATGCTGTTATCGGCAATTCAGTCGCTCTACTCGCTGTTTATCATCGTTCCGATGTATGCGCTTCAGGTTCGGCGTCTGCATGATGTGAACCGCAGCGGCTGGTGGCTGCTGTTTTCCGGAACGGGCTTCGGCTCAATTCTACTGCTGATCTGGTACTGCACCGTCGGCACGGAGGACACAAATCTGTTTGGTTCTGATCCTCACCCGATCAGACAATATTAAAACTTTCATTTCAGGAGGAAAAGAAACTATGGAAAAACTGTTAGAATTCAAACCCTTCAAGGCACTGATGAAGATGATCGGTGAATGCATGGACTTCAAGGGCAGAACCGCTTCCGGCGAATACTGGTGGGCTGTTCTCGGTATTGTAATTGTGCTGTTTGCTGTTCGTCTGGTTGCAATTCTGCTTCTCGTTGTCAGTCCGCTGAAGTTTCTTGACAAGATTATCGTCTGGCTTTATGAGCTTGCATACCTGGCAGGCGCATTCCTTTCCCTGTCTATGTCGGTTCGCCGTCTGCATGATGTCAACAAGCCGTGGCCGTGGCTGCTGCTCTGCCTGACCGTTTTCGGCGGTCTCGTTCCGCTGTACTTCTGCACACAGAAGAGCCATCCGGAAGAGAACCAGTATGGTCCGGTTCCGACCTCGATCGTTTAATCCATAAATTACAGAGCGGACTCTGCCTCAAAACAGAGTCCGCTGTTTTTTTCTGAAAACGCTTGACAAATCACTGGATTTATGATATAATATTTCTGTTGTCTGGGTGTGGCGCAGTTGGTAGCGCGCTACCTTGGGGTGGTAGAGGCCGCCCGTTCAAGTCGGGTCACTCAGATATGCGGTAAAAAACCCCGCCGCGAAAAGCCTTTCGTTCTCTGAACGGAAGGCTTTTTCGTTTTATATAGAATAATACATAATTACATAACAAAGATACAGGCACCGGAGTTGATTCGATGCCTGCTTTTTTAATTTCATATGCTGATCCGGCACGCCTAATGTTCTGCATTATGCCCGCGCTCCTGTCTGCGAAGCAGCAGAATCATTCCGGTAAATCCGCTAAGCCCCAGTACAATGCATATAACCGCTATTGGGGCTAAATTACGCGAATGCGGTTCGATTTCCGGATTTGCAGCCGATGTTTCCGCAATGGCTTCCGCAGAAACCGAAAAATTAGTCGAAACTGTTGTTGTGCAAGCAGCAGTCGCCGTTGTCGATGTAACGGTTTCTGCTGTGGTTGTTTCCGTATTCGCGGAAACATTTGACGTTACGGTTACAGCAGCCGATTCTCCGGCAGTGATTGCAGTCTGAGCCGTTTCTGCGCCGACGCCGCAGAACGCAAGAATCGTTTCGCGGTTTGCATAAATATACCCGACCATGTCGCTGTATGCATAATAACTGCCGTCACTGCGGTAAACGCCTGCCCCGTCCGAGGTACCGCGCGCCAGTACACCGGCAGCCTGTGAAACATATTCCTCCGGCACACCGATATCGCGCAGCGCTGCATACACATCGCCGACACTAGCTGCCTCCGCACATACCGGCATCAGCAGCACGAACATGCCGCAGAGAATCCATATCAGCTTTTTCAAAATCTCACTCCGAATCAAATCAAAATGCCGGATTCAGCTGCATTTTTATATTATTATCATGGACCATATACCCTGTTTATATTACTCCGCTCTGACACGTTCTGCAAGACTGAGAATCTGCTCTTTCATCCGCATCGTATCATAAGCGCCGCGCATCTGATCAATCGCCTTTTTGGAGCGGTTGACCCAGATCGTGCCGAAATGACCGCCGAGCGTATGAGGCGGAATAATATCAATGTTTTCATGCCCATCCGGCAGCTGAACCGGTTTGATTTTATGATGCAGCCAGACAGTGATTGTTTTCGTCCAGCCAAGCCGGTGCATTTGCAGAACCGGCGTATTTGCACTGATTCCGCCGTCAAAATATCCCCTGCCCTGAATCCGGACGCCGTCCGCCCCTTCATAAACGACAGGAATTGCCGAGGATGCAAGAATGATTCTGCGGCGCTCATCAAGCGAGTATTCAGAAAGATCAAATACTTTCGGATTCCACGGAGATTTGCTTTCGGTACAAACTGCAAACAGTTTTCGTTTCTGCGATGCAAAACGGATATTCTTCGTAATCAGATCATTGATCTTTTCCTGCGAAATCGGAAATCCGGAATGCACGATATTCGTTGCCAGCTGCAAGAGCGCATCCTTCGGGACATCATTTTGCAGCATCGAATAATACCTGTAAAATTGCAGAATACGCTGTTCCTCCGGATCGGAGGAAGAAAGCCGCGGATAATCAGCCTTGTTCATCGATGAAATCTGTGTTTCCGTTACCTGAAAGCTCTTATCCGGATTCATGTGCAGCAAATCACTCTGTTTCAGATTTGCCCAGACCGCTGCCGCACGTTCCAGACCGGCGGTATCGAGCAGTACGGCATTCATTGCGCCGACAGATGAACCGATGATGCCGTCAATCAGTTCCGTTACTTGCAGATTTTCCAGTGCGCGCCAGACGCCAATCTCATAAGCACCCTTCGCACCGCCGCCGCTGAGTACCAGTCCGATTTGCTTATTGCTCATATATGCCACTGCTCATTCATGAATGCAACGCGCGCAGTCAGCCAATCGGTCAGATAATCCGCCGCAAGTTTTTCCGAAACGCATTTTTTCGCCTTTGCGCTGAGTTCATTTGCAATCGACGGATTTGTCATGCACATACCCCATTTCTTGTCATTTTCCTTGAATGCATCAGCATACTGATTCTTATCCGCGGTAATCTGCTGAATCGCTCTGTCAAAAACGCCTGCATCATACACAGCCGACCACTTGTGACGGATCACATCCTGATACCAGTCCTGATACATCAGAACTGTCAGCCACGGGTTGCAATATTCATCTTCACCGTTGACATCCGGTACAATATTGCCTGCATAGAAGCCGCTACCGTCCACACAGCGCTTCTTATTGCCAAGACCGGAATCAAAATCCCACGGCGCTTCAAAGGTCAGCTTCTTGTCACCGTCCGCACTGAAATCAACATCCATAAAGAAACTGCTCCAGTAAATATCTGCATCACAGGTCAGTTCGCTGATGATATACATATCTGCCAGCGAATCAATATTGACAACAGCCTCGACAGCCTCCTGCGGCGTCAGATCAGCATTCTCTTCGATCTTTGTGTAATCCTGTGTGAAGCTGTAAGCCTTGTTGTCATATGCCGCATGATACATGATATCATACACATTATTGACATAGGATGCAATGAAATCATGCTGTTCCTGAGAGTAGATATCGCTCTTGATTGTAATACCGGTCTCCGTCCGCATATCATCCTTATCCTCCGGCAGACAGGTAATCGTCCTGCCGGAGCCGTCATTGCCGTCATAGGGTTTCAGCGGCGCATTATCCATATAATCAACATAGAACTGATGCAGCGGATCCTCGTGATAGTAATAGCCGTCAAATTCGAGGAAATATCCGATATCCGTTCCCTGATAATCCTTCTCCGGATCGTTGATATCCACTCGGTCGGGATGCACCTGCTGCATATCCGTCAGCAGATAGACACCCCAGTATGCACCGTTGATCTCAACCTCAACAAGCTCTGCATCCGAAGCATAGAAACCGTCCGGCTCCAGAATCTCACGGGCAATTTGCAGCGCCGTCTTATCACGCAGCATGGATGCATCCTTATAGCAGGCAAGCAGGAGCCAGTTTTTCGCTTCGGCGCCGCCTTCCGCGTTCATCAGCTTCTGTTTCTTTGTAAATTTCATACGAAGCGGCTTTTTATCATAGGTCGTTGTCCAGTTGCCGCGCACCTTGACCTCTGCTTCCGCTTCTTCGAGCTGAATACCGCCGTCAGGGCTGCGCAATGAGACCTTGCAGGTTTCGTAATACGGCGCAGGCGGAATTTTATATCCCGGCGTCCACGATGCAATATCTTCGGCAACATGCTGCGCAACCGGAACATTTACAAAATCAAGCACATCGGGATCCTGATTGACTGTCTGAATGGATATCACCGGCATCGTCGTCGGCTGACGTTTTTCGTCAGTTTCCTTCTGTTCCGCGGAACTGTTATCCTGTACAGAAGATTCCGCAGCAGAGGATTCCGCCTGACTCTCTCCGGAAGGCGTCTGCGGCGTGCAGCTGATCAGCAGACATCCTGCCGCGGCAAGCAGAATGCAGTTCTTCATTTTATTCATATTGTTTACTCCATTCGTTAGCAGCTTTACCGGCATTATCACCGGCATCAAACAAAAACAGTATACCACGAAATCGCCTGAAAGTCAAGAAACCGTCCGGCTGCCAATGCATCTTCATCATAAAAAATCCGCGAACTGCTTTGCACAGCTCGCGGATTCCGTATTTTTTTTGAATTACTTGATCCAGTCGCGCAGACCGGTGTAATCGTTCATCTTGTAGACACGGCCCTCGTTGCCGTTGTCAGTCTCAGACAGACGGTTGACAATCTCACAAACCCAGAATGCCTCAACAGAGTAGGACTTTTCCGGACCATTCGGATCGCCGGTCGCGGTCGATTTCTTGACTGCCTGCAGCTTGTGGTTCGCCAGGCTCAGAGCAATTTCACTGATGCGGAGATTTTCTTCTGCACCACCGACGTCAGCCTGCGTAGCCCAGAGATAAACAGAGTTGCCGTCATTGCGGATATTCCACTCAGACATCAAATGGAAATCCCACTCACGCATCATATCATTACAAGCTACACTGTTCAGCATCTCAACCTTGCCGTCCTTGATGCCGTAAAGTTCAAAGATCGGATATGCAGCATAATACTGATTAGATGGTTCAATGCGGATCAAAAGCATCTCCTGGTCGCCAGAATTCGAGAAATCACGAATCATCACACTTGCGATACCCTTATTGTCGAGCGCACGCTTCTCTTCACCGGCAGCAGCCAGACCGTATTTCGGCACAAGCTCATCATTCACGTACTTCTTATAAAGCGCAAACGGATCCTTCTCGTCGCTTTCCTTCGCAGTTGTCGTTGTATTTTCGGTCTTTTCTTCCTTCTTCGTGGTATCCGTCTTCTTTGTGGTATCAGACTTTTCCGTCTTCGCCTCAGACGCTTTGGTTTCAGGCGCCTTCGTCTCTTCCGGTTTCGTTTCCGTCGTTGTCACAACGGTAGTTGTTTCGGATTTCTTTTCGGTAGTCTCGGTTTCCTTTTCAGTCTCCTTCTCGGTCTCCGCAGCCTTTTCGGTCGTAGTGACCTCTGCGGCAGTGGTTGTCACACGCTTGGTGGTGATAACCTCATCATCCTCAGCGCGTGTCGTGACCTCCTCGGTATAGGCTGCCTGCTGACTGAAAACGCCGGTCTTGCCGAGACGCATGATAATCAGACCAAGCGTGCCGAGCACAAAGATCGACAGAACGACCAATACGATAATGAGTGGAATTTCGATTCCGCGCGGTTTAACTTTCATAAGGTTTATACCCCCTGTAATGAAATTGGGGATTTTCCTGCTTGGCAGCTTTCTGTCATTCTGCTATGTTTGGTATAATAGAGATCACTGCGTCCAAACAGTCTGCTGAATCAGGAGTCCCGTCAGATAGAAATATTGCGCGTTCTGTATCTTGCATACAGAACGCAAGCCTGTAAACCGGCGCCTGCCGGACAATCGGAGTGACAGGATTCGAACCTGCGGCATCCTGCTCCCAAAGCAGGCGCGCTACCAACTGCGCTACACCCCGTTATGAAAATATTTTATCATGTTTCTGTCTATTTGTCAAGTATTCGTATACAAAAACTGTTATACTATGAGTATAACCCATTTCCGAATCTACGCAGAGTGCATTACAAACAAAAATACACCGGAAATCATTGACTTTTTCGTCAATGTATGCTATACTATAAATAGTTATGTAGTATCATACCAAACATCATTTCCAAAAGGGCAGAAAGGAACAGAATAATCATGAATGAACGTTTTACCGTACTGAAAACCGATGCCGAAATCCGCGCAAGAATCAAAGAGCTTGCCGCTGACATCTCAAAAGATTATCAGCACATCAAGCCGGAGAATCCGCTGCTTGTACTCTGCACGCTGCGCGGTGCAATCTTCTTCTCCGCCGATCTGGTCCGTGCGCTGACGATTCCCTGCGAGATCAATTTTATCAAGGTAAAGTCCTATCAAGGTACAAGACCTGCCGGTTCCCCGATTTTTGAATTCGGAGAACAGATCGACGTTCGCGGAAGAGAGGTTCTCATTGTCGAGGACATTGTCGATACCGGTCAGACCATGGATACCGTGATGCACAACTTTGCAGACAAGGGTGCAGCAAGCATCCGCATTGCAACGATGCTGGACAAGCCTTCGCGCCGTTATCCGCATCTGATCGGCACGGTTGTTCCGGATTACATCGGTTTCTCAATCGAGGATCATTTCGTCATCGGCTGGGGTCTTGATTATAATGAAGATTTCCGTCTGCTGCCGGATATCATGATCTACAATCCGGATGCAGAAGACTGATTATATTCAGTCCGGATTTTGATCCTGTATAAATATATAAATAGAATAATCATCAGACCTCGCCGTATTCCGCTGCCGCAACTGACAATCCGACTGTTTTGATGTTCTGCAATTTGAAAGGGGTATTTCCATGAATACGAACTGTACTGCATCGAAGCGAAAGCCGCGGCTTTACAAGATAATCATACCAGCAGCGGTTTCCTTTGCAGTTTTGATCTCACTGCTTGCGCTCCATGCATTCGGCGGCGTATTTTATCCGGGTGATGTGAACGTTGACAAATCAATCGACGTATCGGATGCCGTTCTGCTTTCCAGATTCTGCGCCGAGGATCCGAACGCAATGATCTCCAGGCAGGGCATGACAAACGCAGACGCGAATCAGGATCAGACCATCGACGATCAGGATTCCCTTCATATTCTGCGCATGATCGCAAAACAGGTTCCGATGCCGCCGAATCCGTACATTGAGACCGCACCGGGAATGGAAACAACTTCCGCAGAAACAGAGACAACATCTGTCGAGTCTACAGTCAGCACCGCAACAGTGACGACCACTGTTTCGATATCAGATACCGAACCGGCACAGCCGGAAAACTCTGATTTCACCGCAGATCAGACGCAGTATCCGCTCGGTGTTTCGATCTCTGTTCTTTCGGGCAAAACGGAACCGAATGAAATGCTGACCGTGAATTATGAAATCGGCAACATCATTTTTGCAATCTTTGCAAATGATCCGAAAAATACGACGGTCGCAATCGCCTATCAGGACGATATCGTCGGCTATTACAGGATTTGCAGTGAATATACTCCGCCTTCCGGCTATTCTGTCCGCGAATACCGCGACGAATTCAACAGTGAAACCGGTGAGCTTTACGCTGTCACGGTCCTGCGCGCCGATGTCAGCATCCGCTTTGATAAGCTGGCAAACCGCGATGATCTGGAGGTGCTTTCAAAACTCAATTATTATGCACTGAACGGTCTGCGTGCCCGCAACGGTCTCCCTGTGCTGGAATGGCATCCGGAGCTTGCAAAAATCGCGCGCGCACACAGTGTCGATATGGCTGCAAATAATATGTTCGAGCATCACAGCTCCGACGGCACCTCGCGTAAGGACAGAATGCTCAACGCCGGCATCGACTACATGGCGGGCGGTGAAAACATCGACCGCGGTCAGTTTGATACATTTGATGCGCTCGACGGCTGGCTCGGCTCCGATGTGCACCGCGAAAACCTGCTCAGTACCGATTTCACGCATATCGGCGTCGGATTCGCCTACAACAAGGACGCAGACGGCTACTTTTACGGCACACAGGATTTCTGCTCATTCTTCCCTGATTGATTATATGCATCAATTTATGCATATAACGAATAATATTCATGAATATTCCGGAATTATGCAAATATCCCTTGACAAATTCAGAAATACGTGTATAATAGAAAAGGATTTTACAGACAGTTTCAACTGACTGTCAGAAAGGAAGATCATTATCATGGCTGAAACCAAAATTCCGAAGAAAATCGTACTTGCATATTCAGGCGGTCTCGATACCTCGATTATCATTCCGTGGCTGAAGGAAACCTATCCGGGCTGCGAGGTCATCGCTGTTTCCGGCGACGTCGGACAGGGTACAGAGCTTGACGGTCTCGAGGAAAAGGCAATCAAGACCGGCGCTTCCAAGCTGTACATCGAAGACCTTACCGATGAATTCATCGACGATTATGTCTTCCCGACTGTCAAGGCAGGCGCTGTCTATGAGGGCAAATATCTGCTCGGCACCTCCTTTGCCCGCCCGATTATTGCAAAGAGAATCGCGGAAATTGCCATGAAGGAAGGCGCAGATGCGATCTGCCACGGCTGCACAGGCAAGGGCAACGATCAGGTTCGTTTTGAGCTGACGATTAAGGCATTCTGCCCTGATATGAAAATCATCGCACCGTGGAGAATCTGGGATATCAAGTCCCGTGATGAGGAGATCGACTACGCTGAGGCACATAACATCCCGCTGAAGATTTCCCGTGAGACCAACTATTCCAAGGATAAGAACCTCTGGCATATCTCCCACGAGGGTCTTGACCTCGAAAATCCGGCAAATGAGCCGCAGTACAATAAGCCCGGCTTCCTGGAGCTCGGCGTTTCTCCGGAGCAGGCGCCCGATACCCCGACCTATGTTACAATCGACTTTGAAAAGGGCGTTCCGGTCGCTGTGGACGGCGTCAAGATGAAGGGCAGCGATATTGTCCGCAAGCTGAATGCACTCGGCGGCGCAAACGGCATCGGCATCACCGATATTGTCGAAAACCGTCTGGTCGGCATGAAGAGCCGCGGCGTCTATGAGACTCCCGGCGGCACGATCCTCTACTATGCACACGCTGCACTCGAAACCATTACGCTCGATAAGCAGACCGCAAGAGTCAAGGAGCAGCTCTCGCATCAGTATGCAGACCTCGTTTACAACGGTCAATGGTTTACCCCGCTCCGTGAGGCACTGGATGCATTTGTAGACAGCACACAGCAGAACGTCAACGGTACAGTCAAGCTGAAGCTCTACAAGGGCAATATCATCACCGCAGGCATTACCTCGCCTGATACGCTCTATGATGAGGAAGTCGCAACCTTCGATGAGGACGATGTCTACGATCAGAAGGATTCCGCAGGCTTCATCAATCTGTACGGTCTGCCGATCAAGGTTCGCGCAAAGCTCAACCAGAAGCGCGGCAAATAATCAAACAAACATTTCAGACGGAAAGGGCGGCTTTCGCAGGTCGCCCTGTCTGTTTTTTCATCCCGAAGGAAAGGATCAATCAATATGGCAAAAATGTGGGCAGGCAGATTTTCAAAAGAGGTCGATGAAACTGTCAATGCATTCAATTCCTCGATCTCCTTTGACGGAAGAATGTATGCACAGGATATCCGCGGCAGCATCGCACATGCAACGATGCTCGGAGACTGTGGCATTATCCCGAAGGATGATGCACAGAAGATCATCGTAGGACTGAAAGGCATTCTCGCCGATCTGGATTCCGGTGCGCTGCTGATGGACCCGACAGCAGAAGATATCCATATGTTCGTCGAGGCAGAGCTGACGAAGCGCATCGGCGATGCAGGCAAGCGTCTGCATACCGCACGTTCCAGAAACGATCAGGTCGCGCTGGATGTACGTCTGATTCTCCGTGACGAGATTGCAGAAATCCGAAAGCTGCTGCATAATCTGCTCAGAACGCTTGTCAAAATCGCAGAGCAGCACACCGAAACAATCATGCCGGGGTATACGCATCTCCAACGCGCACAGCCGGTCACGCTCGCACATCATATCCTTGCATATGTCTGGATGCTCCTGCGCGACGACGGCAGACTGGTCGATACCGCAAAGCGTATGAACTACTGCCCGCTCGGTGCAGGCGCACTTGCCGGCACGACCTATCCGATTAACCGGAAACAGACCGCAGAGCTTCTTGCATTCACGGCGCCTGTCCCGAATTCGCTGGATGCTGTATCCGACCGTGATTTCTGCGTGGAGCTTGCAAATGCACTTTCCCTGCTGATGGTACATCTTTCCCGATTCTCCGAGGAAATCATCCTCTGGTGTTCGTGGGAGTTCAAGTTTATTGAACTCGACGACGCCTATGCAACCGGCTCCTCAATCATGCCGCAGAAAAAGAATCCGGATGTCACGGAGCTGATTCGCGGCAAGACCGGCAGAGTCATCGGCGATCTGACAACGCTGCTCTCGATGCTGAAAGGTCTGCCGCTCGCATATAATAAGGATATGCAGGAGGACAAGGAAGCGATTTTTGATGCGATTGATCAGGCAAAGCTCTGCCTCAAGACCTTTGACCCGATGCTCGCAACGATGCGCGTCAACAAGGAGAATATGCGTGCTGCCGCTGCAAAGGGCTTCATCAATGCCACGGACTGCGCGGACTACCTCGTCAAGAAGGGACTCCCCTTCCGCGATGCCTATAAAATTACGGGTACACTCGTTGCAAGATGCATCCGTGAGGGTGTCACGCTCGAAACCCTGCCGCTCGAAGCCTATCAGGAAGCCAGTGAAGCATTCGATCAGGATGTATACGATGCAATCGCGCTTGAAACCTGTCTGAACGGAAGAATCTCTGAGGGCGGTCCTTCCGCCTCGGCTGTCAGAGAGCAGCTGACTGCTGCAAAAACGGCGATTGAGGAATTATCCGTATGAAGCAGCGTATCCGCTATATTTTCATTGTCACTCTGATTGCATTTATCATCTGGCTGACCGGTCAGTTGATTCTGATGTTCAAATTTCCGGATTCCGGTCTGCTTGCATCACGCATCTGGGTGATCGTGGTACTGGCATCTGCTTGCATCTGGAATCTGATGCATTTTTACCGTGCCGCAAAGAAGAAACGTGAGGAAAAGGAAAATGAAGAATACAAAGGTATATATTGACGGTCAGGCAGGCACAACCGGACTGAAACTCTTTGAGCGCATCAGGAATCGCAGCGACATCGAGCTGCTGACGATTGATCCTGCGCTGCACCGTGACAATGCAGAGCGTGCAAGACTGATCAATGAATCGGATGTCACATTCCTCTGCCTGCCGGATGCAGCTTCGATTGAAGCGGTATCGTTTGTCGAGAATCCGGCAACGCGCATCATAGACGCCTCGACGGCACACCGCACGAATCCGGACTGGGCATACGGCTTTCCGGAACTCTCTGCTGCACACCGCGAGAAAATCCGCACATCCAAGCGCGTTGCTGTCCCCGGCTGCTATGCATCCGGCTTTGCATCACTCGTGTATCCGATGATTCAGAGCGGCATGATGCCGAAGGATTATCCGGTCACGTGCCATGCGGTATCCGGTTACAGCGGTGCAGGCAAAAATGCAATCGCCGTTTACGAATCGGATGAAAAACCGTCGGATTATGAAAGCCCGCGGCAGTATGCACTCGGTCAGAAGCATAAGCATCAGCCGGAAATGCAGAAAATCTCGGGGCTGACTTATCCGCCGATGTTTAACCCGCTTGTCTGTGATTATTTTGCCGGTATGGTCGTATCCGTTCCGCTGCACCGCAGACTGCTCAGCGGCAATCCCTCTCTGGAAGAAATCCATGCGATGTTTGAAAAGCATTATGCCGGACAGAGATTCGTCAAAGTTCGTGCTTTGCAGGGTGCAGATGTTCTCGAAA
The DNA here is from genome assembly GCA_017550285.1 of Oscillospiraceae bacterium. Lineage (GTDB taxonomy): Bacteria > Bacillota > Clostridia > Oscillospirales > Ruminococcaceae > Firm-04. The sequence continues at coordinate 65,122 of JAFZPP010000016.1, read as the reverse complement.
ACGGATTCCTCCCTGCGAATACGCTTGCAGGAACAAATCTGCTTGAGGTATTCGTCTGCGGCAACGATGAGCAGATTCTGCTCGCAGCCAGACTTGATAATCTCGGCAAAGGCGCTTCGGGCGCAGCACTCCAGTGCTTCAACATTATGACCGGCGCACCGGAAGAAACCGGACTGGAATAAAGGAGTCAATAATAATGAAACTGCAAACATTTCCCGGATATACATTTACCGACGGCGGTGTCTGTGCGGCACAGGGCTTCAAGGCAAACGGCGTCTGCTGCGGTCTGAAACATAATGCACTGCCCGAGGATACTGTATCGGAGCAGAATCTCGCAGCGAACAATGCACTGCCGGAAGAAGACAATGCACCGAAAAAGAATGATCTTGCGATGATTCTTGCTGACTGCCCGTGCAATACGGCAGCGGTCTACACATCCAACAAGGTCAAGGGCGCGCCGATTCTTGTGACGAAGGAACATTTGAAAAACGGCATCGCACAGGCTGTGATCGTCAACTCTGTCAATGCCAACACCTGCAACGCGGACGGCGTTGAGAAGGCTGAAAAAATGTGCGAACTCGCTGCGAAAGCACTCCGGCTCGATGCAGAGGATGTTGTTGTCGCTTCGACCGGCGTCATTGGACAGATTCTCCCGATTGAACCGATCCGAGATGCAATTCCCGCACTCGTTGACGGTTTAAGCTATGAAGGCAATGAGGAAGCTGTACACGCGATCATGACGACTGATACATGTGAAAAGCAGGTCGCAGTCAGATTCAAGCTCGGCAGGAAGACTGTCACGCTCGGCGGTATGCTCAAGGGCAGCGGCATGATTCATCCGAACATGGCAACAACGCTTACGTTCCTGACCACCGACTGCGCAATTTCCTCTGCAATGCTCCGGCAGGCACTGTCCGATGTGGTACGTGTCACACTGAACCGTGTTTCGGTTGACGGCGACCAGTCCACAAACGATATGGTCTGTGTCATGGCAAACGGCATGGCTGGCAACAGCGAGATCAAGGATGAATCCGCAGATTATGCTGCATTTCGCGGTGCACTCTATGCGGTCATGCTGAATCTTGCAAGAATGTGTGCAGCCGACGGCGAAGGCGCAACCAAGCTGATTGAATGCGTTGTCAGTGAAGCGCCGAGCGAGCAGGTCGCAGAGACCATTGCAAAAAGCGTCATCGAATCGAGCCTTTTTAAGGCTGCAATGTTCGGCGCCGATGCAAACTGGGGCAGAATTGCCTGTGCAATGGGCTATTCAGACTGCGAGTATGATGTAAATAAGGTCAGCGTTGATCTGGCATCGGAAAAGGGGCGCATCACGGTTGCAGAAAACGGCTGCGGCGTACCGTTCTCCGAGGAGAAGGCAAAGAAAATTCTGCTCGAAGATGAAGTGCAGGTACTGATTTCTCTCGGCGACGGCGATGCTGCCGCTGTGGCATGGGGCTGCGACCTCACGTATGACTACGTGAAAATCAACGGCGATTACAGAAGCTGATAGAATATAATCCGCGTTTGCGGAAAGGAGTTTCAAGCAATATGTTAGATAAAATGGAGATTCCTGAGAGCATTTCCACGAAAATCCGCTCGCAGGTACTGATTGACGCGCTCCCCTATATCCAGCGCTACAATCAGAAGATCATCGTCGTCAAGTACGGCGGCAATGCAATGACCAATGAAGCGCTGAAAGAAGCCGTTATGAGTGATATTGTACTGCTGTCGCTGGTCGGCATCCGAGTTGTCCTCGTACACGGCGGCGGTCCGGAAATCAGCGATATGCTGCACCGTCTCAATATTGAAAGCAAATTCATCGGCGGACTGCGCTACACGGATGCTGAAACGGCTGATGTTGTCCGGATGGTACTTGCCGGCAAGGTCAATAAGGAGCTTGTATCACATCTGACACGGCACTCCGGTCAGGCAATCGGTCTCTCCGGCATCGACGGCGCGCTTCTCCAGGCGAAAAAGAAGGATTCCAAGCCGGACCTCGGTCTCGTCGGCGAGATCACTGATGTCAATACCAAGCCGATTCTTACTGCACTCAATAACGGCTATATTCCTGTCATTGCGACAGTAGCCTGCGGTCCGGACGGTCAGGTTTACAATGTCAATGCAGACACGGCTGCGGCTTCCATTGCAGCTGCACTCGGCGCAGAGAATCTCATTCTCATGACCGATATTGCCGGTCTGCTCCGCGATAAGGATGACCCGTCCACGCTGATCCCGTCAGTCAATATCAGTGAAGTGCAGAACCTAAAGCGTCAGGGCGTTATCTCCGGCGGTATGATCCCGAAGATCGACTGCTGCGTCGAAGCAATCCGCCGCGGTGTCAAAAAGGCTGTCATTATCGACGGCAGAGTGCCGCATTCCATTCTCGTCGAAATTTGCTCGAACGAGGGTGTCGGCACACAGTTCCTGAGCGTATACTGAGATGCGCCGCATCTGCTGCGCAATCCTCTCAGCCGCCCTCCTGCTTTGCGGCTGTCAAAAAAAGGATACGATCACCTATCAGGTGATTGACCCTGACAGCGTACCTCCTGTTCCGGATGAAACTGATCGAATCTCGTACAGCATAAACGAGATTTCGTCTGTGTATTTCTATGTCAACCGTGATCTGCCGCATGAAGAAGCAATCTATATCTGGGATTTCGAGACAATGACCTACACACACCGTGTCAACCGGAATTCCGAGATTGTTTATAATGTCGAAAAAACGATCTCAGAAGCACATGCAGAGGAAATAGCTAGTGCGCTCAATACCTGTTATTTCTATAACTGGCAGGATGATTATGCAGGATATGAAGACACACTGGTTGTCCATACGTATCCGAAGGACGGCGTAGAATATGTGTATTCCGCACGTCCGGCACATCATAAAAAGCAGGGATACGATGAACTGAACGCCGTGCTGTTCAGTCACGGCTTCTATATGGATGATGAATCAGATAAAGGAGAATCCGAACATGAATACAATACAAGCAACCGATCAGCACACGATGAAAGCCTTCGGCAGAATCCCGCTGGTCGAGGCGCAGGGGCATAACTGCACCTGTACCGATGAAAACGGCAAAACTTATATTGATATGGGCAGCGGCATCGGCTGCAATGTCCTCGGCTGGTGCAATGATGCATGGACAGAGGCTGTCTGCAACCAGGTAAAAAAGCTCCAGCATGCCTGCAATTACTATTACACCCAGCCGCAGGCAGAGCTCGTCGAAAAGCTCGCTGAGATTACCGGTTTCCCGCGGATGTTCCTCGGAAACTCCGGTGCGGAGGCAAATGAGTGCGCGATCAAGGTCGCAAGAAAATACAGCTCCGACAAATACGGCAAAGAACGCGGCACGATCATTTCTCTGGTTAATTCGTTCCACGGCAGAACGATGGAGACGCTCGCTGCAACCGGTCAGGAGGTTTTCCACCAGTATTTCTATCCATTCCCGACGGGTCATGTCTTTGCAAAGGCAAATGATCTCGATGATCTGAAATCGAAGCTCGACGGTACCGTCTGCGGCATCATGATCGAGGTCATTCAGGGTGAAGGCGGTGTCTGCGCACTGGATCAGGATTATGTTCAGGCAATCCGCAGAATCTGCGACGAACAGGATATCCTGCTGATCATTGACGAGGTACAGACTGGCTGCGGACGTACCGGCACCTTCCTCGCACAGGAGCAGTTCGGCATCAGAGCAGATGTAACCACAATGGCAAAGGCAATCGGCGGCGGTCTTCCGATCGGAATCTGCCTTGTCAATGAAAAATGCGCCGATGTCATTACGCCCGGCACGCACGGCTCTACCTTCGGCGGCAATCCGGTCGTCTGCGCCGGCGCGGTTGCAGTCCTCGATCAGGTCACTGCACCGGGATTCCTTGATTCGGTCAAAGAAAAGGCTGCATATCTCCGTGCGGAACTCGCAAAGATTCCGGAGGTGGAAAGTCTCTCCGGCATCGGTATGATGATCGGCATTACGCTGAAATCAAAAGATGCACATGATGTCATGCTCGCGGCAAATGATGCAGGTCTGCTGATTCTCACCGCAAAGGAGAAAGTCCGCCTGCTGCCTCCGCTGACAATTACAAAGGATGAAATGGACGCCGCACTTGCAATTCTGCGGCAGGTCCTCGCGTAAAGACATACAGAAAGGATTTGATTCTATGAAGCATCTTCTCAAGCTGCTTGATCTCTCGCAGGAGGAGATTCTTGATCTCCTCAATCTTGCAGATCAGCTCAAATATGAGCGGAAGCACAATATTCCGCATCCGCATCTTGCCGGAAAGACACTCGGCATGATCTTCCAGAAGGCATCGACCCGTACCCGCGTTTCCTTTGAAACCGGCATGACGCAGCTCGGCGGTTATCCGCTGTTTCTGTCTGCAAATGATATGCAGATCGGACGCGGTGAGCCGGTGCAGGATACGGCGCGTGTGCTCTCGCGCTACCTTGACGGCATTATGATCCGTACCTTCGCACAGCAGGAGGTTGAGGATCTTGCTACGCACGGTACAATCCCGATTATCAACGGTCTGACAGATTTCTGTCATCCATGTCAGGTGCTCGCAGACCTCATGACAATCCGCGAGTACAAGGGCAGCTTCGATGGACTGAAAATGTGCTATATCGGCGACGGCAACAATATGGCAAACTCGCTGATCGTCGGTGGTTTGAAGGTCGGCATGGAGGTTGCGGTTGCTTGTCCTGATGCATATCAGCCTGACAAGCAGGTGCTCGATTTTGCAAAGCCGACCGGCAAATTTACACTGACAAATAAGCCGATTGAAGCGGCTGTGGATGCTGATGTCATCTTCACGGATGTCTGGGCTTCCATGGGTCAGGAGGGCGAAGCAGAACAGCGCAAAATCGCCTTCGCAGGCTATCAGGTCAATGATGAGCTGCTCAGCGCAGCACATGCAGAGTGCATGGTACAGCACTGTCTGCCTGCTCACCGCGGCGAGGAAATCACCGCAGAAGTCTTTGAGGCGCACGCAAACGAAATCTTCGACGAAGCAGAAAACCGTCTGCACGCACAGAAGGCTGTCCTCGTCAAGACACTCGGTAACCACTGATATCATATAAAAAACGCGGAATCCGGCGCAGCAGCGTCAGTTCCGCGTTTTTTTACTGTAATTTGTTCCATTCAAAATGCTGATAATCCTTCGGCGTATCCCAGTCGCCGCCCCATGCAAAGCCATGCTCCGTAAACAGTTGATAGCACAGATCGTCATGGTCAATTTTCATCGGAAAGAACATCTCACGATCGGCATATGCAAGCCCGTTTTGCGGTGAAACATGTTCAGAGCCGTCCGCGCCGAATGTCACATACGGATTATACTGCGGATTGATATCTAGGGCAAGTCCCTGCGCATGATAGGATAGCGTGTCCGTTCCGGCGATCACACGGTAATTGAAACAAGACGTATTATTTGCCGCCATAGATTTTTCATCATCACCCTGGTAATTATCGACCAGCGTCATGCATGCAATCGGATACTGTGCATCATATAACGCCTGAAAAATATCGAGCAAATACGATGCAATCTGCTTATTGCAGATCAATTCACCGATGCGGATCTCCCCTGCCGGATTATAATGCAGCACACGCAGATACCGCAGATCGTCACGCGAAATATACGGATTTTCATGATAAGAAATACCGTTGATCCGTGCAAAAACAGTATCAGAAATCGGCTCGGATGTGAAATAGATACCGATTTCTTCCTGATTGATCTGCTCCGGCTGCATGATCGTTTCTGCCGGAAGCATCGAAAGCGCATCCGGTTCCATATACTTCTGCGCCGGTTCTGTTTCAGCTGCGGTCGTCACAGTTGTCTGAACCGTCTGCTGTACAAACACCGGTACAGCCGGTTCATTCGCCGCAGTACCGTTTTCACTGCAGCCGCAGAGCAAAACCGCTGCAAATACAACCAACATAGCTTTCCGTTGATTCATCGAATGCGCCCCCTTATGATTCTTACATTCATTGTATCATAAACGGGCAGGAAATGCAAGTATTTGTATATAAATATATAAAATATCCGCGAAGCTGCGCATGCCGGCTCCGCGGATACATATTTACTGCGGCTTTTCGCCCCAGAGCACATATTCCTGATTGTTGACATCGTCATAGTAGAAAATATATTTGATATCCTTTTTATCACGCGAAATCGGGAATCGCAGTTCCTTCTGCGGATAATCAAAGGGTGCAATCTTCGAGATACGCAGCATTCTCAGCGTATAGCCGAAGCCGGCTTTTTTTTCTCTGTTGAATGTCTGATTCTTATATCCCATATGTCCGCCGTCTGTATCACTGACCGTCGGATATGCAAAAGCGGAAAGTGCTGCTGCATTGTCCTTCATGCAGAACCAGAGCTGTCCCTCACTGTCCTCCTCAACCCAGACATTCTCTGCCAGATTGTATTTCTCATAATCCATAGAGCAGTCCGTCACGGCGAAAAAATATCCGCATATCAGCGTAATCAGCGCAAGCACGACAGCAGCAATCGCCATAATCAGCTTACCGAGAAATACTCTTTTTTTGATTTTCTTGACCGCAGAAATATCTGTCTCCGCAGCAATAGCAACCTTCCGGTTCATCTTGTGCAGCATGTCCGAACATTCGGAACAGGATGCAAGATGCTCGTTGACGATCTTGCGGCTTTCCTCACTGCATATGCCGTCTGCATAGAGCGGCAGCAGATCATGGATCATATCACAGGTTTGTTTGCTCATTTTGATTCCTCCAGTGCTTCAATAATTGTCAACTTCGCGCGGTGAAATGTCACACGCGCCCACGATTCGGTTTTTCCGAACAGATCGCCGATCTGCCGGAAGGACAGTTCCCCGAATACACGCAGCGAAAAGACCTCTTTCTGCGGATCCTTCATCTCATGCAGAATCCGGTGGATTTTCATTGCCTGTTCGCTGTCTGCGATCTGTTCCTCGACGGAAACATGCGGATCAGCTTCGGATTCAGGTATTTCATTGCCGGTCAGATGCTTCTGCTTTTTGCAGTGATTCAGATATAGATTTTTCGCAATCTGACATAGCCAGACGCGCACATCACAGTCGCCGCGAAACTGTCCGGACGATTTCAATGCGCGGAAGAATGTTTCCTGCGTCAGCTCCTCTGCAAGCGATTCATCGCGTGAAACAGAGCAGAGATACAGATAAACATCGTGAAAATAGGTGTTGTAAAGCGCTTCAACATCCAAAGGTATTCCCTCCCTTCTGTCCATAAGACTCCGTAAGCTGCAATTCGTTACAGAAAAATAAAATATTTTTTTCGCAGAAAAAACGGCGCACAGATTTCATGCCACTCTGTGCACCGTCATGATCCATAAAACAGATTATTCGTCCTGCAGTCTTTCACCGGGCGCAATGCCGTTCAGCTTCAAAACCAGTTTGAGGAAAAGCGGTTTCAGCAGAAAAATCAATACAAAACCGATCAGCAGAGAAATCAGAACCGAACTGATAAACATGCCCATAAACGGAATCGCTGCACCGTGCGCGGAAGCCTGCTTGAAAGCGAGAGCAGTCATCGCAAGTGTAATCAGCGGAGTATAAATCAGATCGGACATCAGGCTCGTCAATGCATTGCCGCCGAGTGAACGCTGATTGACACCCAGTTTCCTGCAAATCCCCTCCTCCAGCTTCGGCATCGGTACGACAAAACCAATGATAAAGCTGATTGCGCAGCTAATCAGAAAACTGATCAGAAACGAGGGCAATATAAAATGACCCGAATGCAGATTGCCGTAAAGCGAAAGGCAGAAGCTCAGTGTCACACCCATGAGAAGTCCCATTTGCAGACCGATTTTTTTCATAATGATATCCTCCGACTTTTCGTTCTGTATTTTACGATTCGTGCGCAAGAATCTCTCTTGCAACATAAACACCTGATGCAGATGCATGTGAAAGGGAATGCGTCACGCCGGAGCAGTCGCCGATCACATACAAGCCGTCATATTTCGTTTGAAGATTGTTGTCGATCTCGACCTCCATATTATAGAACTTGACCTCGACACCGTAGAGCAGCGTATCATCATTGGCAGTACCGGGCGCAATTTTGTCCAGCGCATAGATCATCTCAATTATGCCGTCCAGAATACGCTTCGGAATGACAAGGCTCAGATCACCCGGCTGCGCAGAAAGAGTCGGGACAACAAAGCTCTCCGAAATGCGCTGTGCATTGGAACGGCGTCCGCGGATCAGATCGCCGAAGCGCTGCACGATCACACCGCCGCCGAGCATATTGGAAAGCCGTGCGATGCTCTCGCCGTAGCCGTTGGAATCACGGAACGGCTCTGAGAAATGTTTGCTGACAAGCAAAGCAAAGTTTGTATTATCGGTATGAAGCGCCGGATCCTCATAGCTGTGACCGTTCACCGTCACAATGCCGTTTGTATTCTCATTGACGACCACACCGTGCGGATTCATGCAGAAGGTACGCACCAGATCCTCAAACTGCTTTGTGCGATAGACAATCTTGCTCTCATAAAGCTCATCGGTCAGATGCGAGAAAACCGCCGCAGGCAGCTCCACACGCACGCCGATATCCACACGGTTTGAGCGTGTGCCGATATCCAGCGCCGAACAGACAGACTGCATCCATTTGCTTCCGCTTCTGCCCACTGAAATCACACATTTTCTGCCGGTATAACGCTGATCTCCCGCGACCAGTGCATAGCCGCCGTCAATCCGCTCGACAGCTTCAATCTCCGTGCGAAAATGAAAATCGACTTTGTCCTGCAATTCAGCAAACAGCGTTTCCAGTACAATGAAATTCTTATCGGTGCCGAGATGCCGAACCTGCGCATCGAGTAAATGCAGATCATTCTCAAAGCATTTTTTCTTGATCGCCGTATTCGCGGTCGAATAGAGCTTTGTGCCGTCGCCGCCGTGGGAAAGATTGATCTGATCAACGTAGCGCATGAGCTCGAGCGCCTCGTCTCTGCCGATATACTCGTATAATGTACCGCCGAACTGATTGGTGATGTTGTATTTGCCGTCAGAAAATGCGCCGGCGCCGCCAAATCCGTTCATAATCGCACAGGTCTTGCAGTGAATGCAGCTTTTGATCTTTTTGCCGTCAATCGGACATTTCCGTTTATCAAGCGGATTGCCGCATTCAAATACGCCGATTTTCAGATCCTGATTCGCACGGCACAGCTCATAGGCTGTGAAAATACCGCCCGGACCCGCACCGACGATTAAAATATCATAATCCATATCTGTCACATTCCTTTCAGATTATCATCTGATTGATTTGATTCAAAATACGAGGACTCTATATATAATATAACATAATACGGACGAAAAGTCAATTCTCTCCGCTTTGACGCGGCAGCATGTGCGATAATCTGCACATACCGTACAGATTCGGCAGTGCCATGAGTCCATTGCAGCAGTCGCAAAGCTGCCAGATCCAGTCCGGCGAACCGAGCGCGCCTGCAAAACAGAACAGAATGTACGCTGTGAGATAAACTGTCACAGCGCCGCTGCCGAACAGATACCGCATGCAGGCTGCGCCGCAGGGATACCAGCCGATCATGGTAGCAAACGCGAGCAATACCATACATACTGTCAGAAACAGCGAAGCATATTTTCCCAAGCCGTCAGAAAACGCATACAGCAGCAAGCCGGCTGCATCACCCGCATTCAGATAGACCGGCTGCGGTGCTGTCAGAATCACAAATGCGGTAGCCGTACAGCAGATCACAGTGTCCGCAAAGACCTCTGCTGCCGCCCATTTCCCCTGCATTGCCGCATCGCCGGAATCCGCATGCATATGCAGCAATGCCGAGCTTCCTAAGCCAGCTTCATTGGAAAAAATCCCGCGCCGTAGCCCGATGCTCATGGTGTGAAGCAGATATGACGCACAGAAACCGTATCCGGCAGCGCGAAAACCGAATGCCTCACGGATAACGCGCAGAAAAACAGACGGCAGCATCTCCGCATTCCGGATCAGCAGAATCAGACATCCAAGCAGATAGAATCCGCAAAGTATCGGCATTAGCCAAACGGAAACCTTCCCGATCCGATCTGTTCCGCCGCGAAGAATGATCAGAAGCAGCACGGCAGTCACAATTCCCGAAACCGGAGCCAATATCCCGTAATGCGAAAGCGTTTGCGTGATTGTGCTGCTCTGCGCCATATTGCCCATGCCGAGTGCGGAGACTGTGCAGAATACAGCAAACAAAGCGGCTGCAATCCGACTGTCTGTGCCGTACCGCAAATATCCGAGCGCACCGCCGATGATGCTGCCGTCAGCGGCAGTTCTGCGAAACATCATACCAATCACGTTTTCAGCATAGACAAGAATCATCCCGAGCAATGCAGATACCCACATCCAGAACAAAGCACCGGCACCGCCGGTCATAATCGCAAGTGCCGTCCCGACAAGATTGCCCGTGCCCATGGTCGCCGCAAGTGCCGATGCAAAAATCTGCTTCTGCTTTGTGTCACAGCCGCGCCGGAATACCGCACCGTAAGTATCACGCAGCACGCGGTGCATGCCGCGTACCGGCACCCCGCGCAGCCGGATACCGCAGCAGATCACCGTCACCAGCAGACATACAGGCAGAACCCGCTGCCAGAGAACCATATTGCAGACCGTCAGCCAAACCATGCACAATCCCTCCTGCAAGAGACTATGCCGTTACTTTCGCTAACAGAACTTTTCGTACCGGCGCACCTGTTCCGACATAATCCGCATAGACGATGTGATATAATGAAACTGTCAGAACGACATTGTGTTCTCCTAACACCAACTTCCCTGATTTTGACCGCATCGGACGAACAGTCTGTGCGGTCCTTTTTCTGCAAAGAAAGACCGGTACGGTTGCCCGTACCGGCTGCAAATCAGTTTGCTTCGTCATACAGCAGAAGGAAATAGCTGTGGTCATTTTCCGTCGGGAAATTCTTGATCTGATCATATGTCACATTCAGAGACAGAATTGTCACTGTCTCCCCCTGTGTCTGGATTCTCTCAACTGCTGACGTCAGACCGTTCTGATAGAGCCGTTTTGCTTCTTCCGTCAGTGAGGCTTCATCCATCAGACGATTTGTCCCGTTTCCGCTGAACAAATGTAGTTCCAGCAGATAATTCGCACTGTTTCCGTATTCCTCCATTGCCATGGAGAGCGGAATCGTGAGTGCACAGCTTCCGTCAGGCGGAGCAGAATAACAGTACTGTGCTGTTGCAGGATAGGATCGGATCAGCTTGATAAATTCTGTCGGCGGGTCTCCGGCACGCTTAAAAACATCGCATCCGACTGCCGGTTCGTTATTTTCTGCTTTAACAGAAGTTGTCTTTTCAGTATCTGTTCCCGTTTCAGTCGTGATTGCCTGATCAGGACCGTGCCATTCCGATTCAAGTATATCTGAATAATTCGGCTCATCCTGCCTGATTCGCTGCAAATTGACCTGCCCGCCGTTTCCAAGCAGAACAACGACAACATCCTCACTTTCCTTGGCAGTATAAAACTCAGCGCTGATATCCAAATCTGCATAATAGCCTTCAAAATCCGAACCCTTTCCGAGATAACGGTCCGGAGAATATTCGCCTGCGCCGCTCGAAATCTGCAAATAATACCAGCCGTCAATCACTGCGTCGCCGAGCCGATCTGCCGATTCCGAAAAATGGTCATCCAGATTGATAGCTGAACTATCATTATTAGGATTCAACTCTGAGAGCGATGTTTCCGTCGATTCCGCCTCAGATTGCGATACTGTCTCCTGCGTCACAATCTCAATTTCGGCAGCGGTACTGCCTGTTGTCATGCCGTGCATCTGAGAGAACCTGCCGCGGTACAGCAAGCCGGCACCGATCACACCAAGCGCAATGACCGGCACAACCGCCGCAGCGTTCATAAACAATCTTACCTTCTTTCGTTTCTGCTGCGCTTCATATTCCGCGATTCTGATATGCACATCGCGGATCATTTCATCACAAGTCTTCATCATCATAGCCCTCCGTTTCAAGCTGTGAACGCAGCGCCTTCTTTGCACGATACAGCATGGATTCAATACTCCGGACACTCTTTTTCATGATTTCGGCGGCTTCGCGGCTGCTCATATTCTCAAAGTAGATCAGCTCCAGCACCTGCTGATGCTCCGGTTTGAGCTTCCGCATCGCACGGTGCACGGTAATCTGCCGCTCTTTTTGGAGATACGCTGTTTCAACCGCATCCTCCTCGCTCATCAAATCCGGCAGTTCATCGACTGAAATCTGCGGATGCCGTTTTTCCTTCCGCATCCGGTCCAGCGCAAGATTTCTGCCGATTGCATAGAGCCATGTCTTGAACGAGCTTTTGCCTTTGAATTTCGGTTTTTTCGTGCCGAGCAGCACAAAGGCATCCTCAGTCAGCTCCTCTGCTGTCTGGATATTCCCGACGATGCGCGTCAGGTACAGCATCAGACCGTCCTTGTATTCCATGATAATCGCATCAAGTCCGCGTTCATCACCGTTGTCACGGAAACGGCGGTAGCTACTTGCACCGTTATCCATAGACAGCTCCTTTCCGAAAGCGGCTTTTCCTGCTTTCACTTCTTAGACGAACGGAAAGCGAAAAACTACGCGGTCACGGATACAGTTTTTTCTGAATCCGAAGGGCAGCTTCGGTATGCATAATCCAGTGTCTCGAAAACGGCATTTGAATCAGACCGCGGATATCCTTTCCGCACCAGTAATCCGTCAGCCATGCAGCACGTTCATCCTCACTGACAACATGCAGCGAGCACAGCGCCGCACGGTGGGAGTCCGGTATTTTATGTTTCATCATATCAAAACGCAGATCATTCAAAAGCCGATCTGTGCTGTTTATGACATCAGACATATAAGCATACAACGCATCTATATCCAATTCTTTTGAAAAATCAGCGATATCGGATTTGACAAGCTCATTGCCGGTTGTGATGATCGGCGCATGTATCCTTGCCTGATAGTTTTCAGCAAAGAACACCTGCTGATCGCCGCAAATCAGCGTATGTGCAACGATATCCTCAATCCGGAGGATATGCCAGAGCGACCAAGCAACCGTTGTGCTGTGGCAGCCTTCTGCATTCATATACGGCATTGCATTAAAATCGTCTCTGCTGAGATCATTCCTTAACGCATTCCAAACCAGCATCAGCTGATCACGCAGAAAAAACAACGAGGCAATTCCCATAGGAAATGTATCTTCCTTTTTCAGCTGCATCTGCATCGTTTTGTTCAGTTCAGACCATTCCTTGTTCATCGTATTCTCCGTTCGCTTCCTGATTCAGAATCACATTGATTGAAAGAAAAGCACCTTCGCAAACGAAAGTGCTTTCTGATATTATGCATCTTCCTGCTCTGCGGTTTCCTTCTTCGGAACAGGCTTGAAAACCCATGCCTGCTGAATGCGGAAGCTGACAAAATACAGCAGAAAATCAACAAACGGCTTAATGATCGTCGGCTTGACAGGCAGTACCTTAGACAGAAGGAAGACCGAGCCGATCGACGTCAGCAGCTGACCTGCCCAGAGGATATAATACCGGCACATCGTCAGAGCAAGCGGTGCATCGCTCTTGAACACAGCCTTGCGGTTCATCGTAAAATTGAAAAGCGAGCTGATGATACGTGCAAGTGAACTCGAACAGAATTGTCTTGCACCCTCCGAAAACAGCTTGAACAGGATATTATATCCCAGAACATTGAGCACCTGATCAATCACAAAGGACAGCACCGAACTGATAAAGAACTTGATAATAATGCCGTAGACACGCAGCGAATCCTTGATCGGATGAAAATGTGTGGTCTCATTGTCATTGATGTATACGGTCTCAATCGTCTGCTCAACAATCGGAATCCCCGCCTGCTTGCATTCCAGCAGCATATTTGTCTCATATTCAAACCGCTCACCGGAAATCTCGATCATTTTCGGGATAATGCCGCGCGGGAATACGCGGAGACCTGTCTGCGTATCGCTGACCTTCAGTCCGCAGAACAAACGGAACACCGAAGATGTCAGCTTATTGCCGAAACGGCTTTTCGGCGGGACATGCGGTAGATTGAAGTCACGGACACCGAGCACCAGCGAATCCTTCTCCTGCTTGAACATCACATCAACACAGGCTGCGATATCCTTCGGACGATGCTGATCGTCACCGTCGATTGTCACAGCACCGACCGCATCCATGCGGTTTTCCATAAACCATTCAAACGCAGTTTTGAGTGCTCTGCCCTTGCCCTTGTTGACGCCGTGATGCAGCACCGTGCAGCCGAGTGCAGCGCCTTCTTCAAAGAAATGCTGCTTTTCATCGCAGGAACCGTCATCAATAAGTAAAATATCGGTAAAGCCCTTTTCCTGCACGCCGCGGATGACATTCAGCAGCTTTTCATCCGGATCGAGCGAGGGTATGACAACTAATACATTCTGATAATCTGACATTTGAGATCTGTCCTCCGTTATGAGATTCCTAATTCCGTACTTTCACATGCTATATTATATCACGAATCGCTGCGGATTGCAAGAGCTATTGATGAAGATTTTATAAAATCGGAGAACAATTCACTGCCCCTCGTCAAAATATCCGACATAGGAGATCCGGCGGGTACTGTGCGGAAAGAGCTCGGCGTAATAATCCACAAAATAGTCATCCGTCATTGCAGCGATAAAATCCATGGTCAGATCATCCGGATCGCTCTCTGCATACGGAATCTCCGTCGGATACCAGCGCTGCTTTTCGAGCACCGTCGCAATATGATGCCGGTAGAGGCAGGAACTTTCGTTATGCGACACGGCATCCTGATAAATATGCATATACATTTCCTGCATCATCGGAATGACGCTGTCACGAACCTGTTTCTGAACGGATTCCATTCGGTAGATGCGGGCGTAATTCTCCTCTTTCAACTGCTTCATTGCACAGAAATGTTCGTCATCGAGCATGAGATACGGCTTGCCGTAGCTGTTTTCGATCAGATTCACCTCGAGATTATTGATTACCTCTGCATTTGTCCGACCGATTGCAGATTCTGAGAAATCTGCTTCTGAGCCGATCAGATGCGCACGAACAGCATCCTGCCGGTCTTTGCCGAGATACGCAATCATGTCGCAAATGCGCACCAGACAGCCCTCCAGCGTAGACGGGATCAGCTTGCGGTCGCCGTCCTCATCCATAATACATTCCTGCATTCTGCGGTCAAATTCCGCAAAGTCTGAAAGCGGCTTCGGTCGGTATTCGGCAATCGGCAGCTCCCCGTTGTGGCAGACGATGCCATCCAGCGTTTGCAGCGATATATTATACGGAATGATTGTATCCAGCACGCGGACACTGTGCAGATTATGCCGGAAGCAGCGTCCTGTCCGTGCATGATAGAGATCGTGAAGCGCATGCTCTCCGGCATGGCCGAACGGCGTATGTCCCATATCATGTCCGATTGCGATTGCTTCGATCAGATCAGGATTCAGACCGAGCACCGAACCGATATTCCGCGCTATCCTCGACACGAGCTGTACATGCAGCGCGCGGCGGCAGAGATCATCGTTCCGGAAGAACGAAAAAACCTGCGTCTTATCGGCATATCGGTTATAAAATGCGCTGTTCAGAATTTTGTCGGCATCCTTGGAGAACGGCTGCCGGTAAATCTTCGGCACATCGCTCGGACGGTCAAAGCGACGGATCACATCACTGTTTTTGCAGGCATACGGCGATGTCCAGCCCTGCGCCTGCTGTTCTAAAATCAGCTGCTCCAGATCGGGAGACAGCGCTTCATAATGTCGCATACAATCATCCTTTCCGGTCAATCAGTGCAATCTGCGAAAGCGGGAGCTGCTCTGTCAGACATTTGAGCATTGCGTCAGTGATCTCTGTTCCCTGCTGCATCCGCGGTCTCAGGTATTTCCGGCTGCCCGTCAGCCAGAAGCAGAGCGGCATATCTCCGGAGAACCGGCGGCAGATTTCCAGAATCGCTTTCATCTTCTCCGGCTCATGATCGCTGACCTTACAGCATAACTGCTTGGATGCGGCAAAATCCGCAAAATCCTGCTCGGTCATAATCCCGTCGCAGAACAGACGGACCTCGCCCTCCTTTTTCGAGAGCTTGCCCTTAATGAATACAAGTGCATCAGGTATCAGCAGCTTCTGCACCTGCGGGTACAGCGACTGAAATACCAGACATTCCAGTGTTCCGGTAAAATCTTCAACAGTCAGATAGCACATCTGATCGCCCTTTTTCGTTGTATGCGTCCGCGTACCGGATACCATGCACAGCAGCATCACATTCGCATGATCCTTCATCCGGATCACATCGGCTATCTCCGGCAGACGAAGCAGCTGACAGTGCGGACGCCAGCGTGCCAGCGGATGCCCCGAGAGAAACAGACCCGTGACCTCCTTTTCCATTTGCAGCAGCATCTGCTCCGGATATTCCGGCACATCGGGCGGCTGCATCTGCGGCATGCTTTCCTCCTCCTGCGCATCACCGAAAAGCGAAAGCTGCCCGCTTATGACATGCCGGCTCTGATTGCTGGCTGCCGAGATCAGCTGTTCATAGGTTTCGAGCATTTGCCGGCGATTCCAGCCGAGTCCGTCAAATGCGCCGCAGCGGATCAGACTCTCAACTGCGCGTTTATTGAGTTCAGGTCCTGCATTGCGCTCGCAGAATTCCTGAAAGCTGCGGTATTTACCGTGCAACTCGCGTTCCTGTACATAAGCGCGGATCACATGAGCGCCGAGTCCGCGCACGGCAGCAAGTCCGAAGCGAATTCCGTCACCGGCAACGGTAAAGCCTGCATCCGAGCAGTTGATATCAGGCTTATGCACCGTAATACCGTGTGCATCCGAAAGTGCAATATATTCCAGCAGCTTCGGCGTATATGAAATGACTGAGGTCATTAGCGCAGAGAAATACTCCGCAGGATAGCGGCATTTCAGATATGCGGTTTCATATGCAACGCGCGCATATGCAGCCGCATGCGATTTATTGAACGCATAGCTTGCAAACGCAGCCATACGGTCAAAGATTGCATTCGCGGTATCCTCCGGCACTCCGTTTGCAACCGCTCCGCAGCAGGTGTCATTGCCGTGAATAAAAATCTCACGCTCCTGCTCCATGACCTGATGCTTCTTCTTCGCCATTGCTCGGCGCACAAGATCGGCTCTGCCATAGGAATAACCGGCAAGTGCGCGGCAGATTTCCATAACCTGTTCCTGATAGACAATGCAGCCAAAGGTTTCGCGCAGAATCGGCTCGAGCAGCGGATGATCGTAATGCACTTTGCGCGGATCGGAACGCGCTGCAAGATACTGCGGAATAGAATCCATCGGTCCCGGGCGGTAAAGTGAGATCACCGCCGTCAGATCGGAGATACAGGTCGGCTGCATCTGCACAAGGATTCTGCGCAGACCGTCCGATTCCATTTGAAACACGCCGATGCTGTCTCCCTTAGACAGCATCCGGAATACTGCCGGATCGTCCTCCGGAATTGCAGCCATACGAAATTCCGGCTTACGCTGCTGGATCATGCGCTCCGCCGCACGAATCACCGTCAGATTGCGCAGACCGAGAAAATCCATTTTCAGCAGTCCGAGCTGCTCCAGAATATTCATCGTATACTGCGTGACGACAGCATCATCATTCCGCTGCAAAGGTACCTGCTCCGCGACCGGCACTGCCGAAATCACAACGCCTGCCGCATGAACAGTTGCATGCCGCGGCATTCCCTCCAGCTTCGCAGCCATATCAAGCAGCTGCTTCACCTGCGGCTTTTCATCATACATCTGCTTTAATTCCGACGATTCCTGCACGGCACGTTCGAGCGTGATATTCAGATCCTGCGGAATCGCCTTTGCAACCTGATCGCAGACTGCATAGGGTAAATCCATTGCTCTGCCCGTATCACGTACCGCAGCACGCGCTTTCAGCGTATCAAATGCAATGATCTGCGCAACATGATCGGCACCGTAGCGGCGTGTGACATAGTCAATGACACGCTGTCTGCCCTCAATACAGAAATCAATATCGAAATCCGGCATGCTGACACGTTCCGGATTCAGAAAGCGCTCAAAAAGCAGCCCGTTTTTCAGAGGGTCAATATCCGTAATCCCAATGCAATAGGCGCAAAGACTGCCTGCACCGGAGCCGCGCCCCGGTCCGACCGGTATATCATGCTGCTTGGCATAATGTACAAAATCCCAGACGATCAGATAGTAGTCCACATAGCCCATTCGCGTGATTACATCATACTCATAATTCATCCGAGCGACGGCATCTTCGGAAGGGTTGTCTCCGTACCGGCGGTGCAGCCCCTCCTCGCAGAGCTGCCGGAAATATGCAGTCGTATCCGATACACCGTCTGCGCGATATTTCGGCAGACGAATCTTCCCGAATTCAAATGTCACATTGCAGCGCTGTGCAATCTCAGCCGTATTGCGCAGCGCATCGGGAAACGCTGCAAACAATGCATTCATTTCCTCTGTGGATTTCAGATAGAATTCGTCATTCGGCATCACCATAGAGGAAGGCGCCTGCATGGTCGTGCCGGTCTGGATGCAGACCAGCAGCTTTTGCAGCATCGCATCACTTTTTCGCAGATAATGCGCATCATTCGTTGCAGCAAGCGGAATGCCTGTTGCCTTTGACAGCTTGCGGATGCTGTCCAGCAGATGCAAATCCTCGGAAAGCCCGTGATTCTGAATCTCGAGATAATAATGATCTTTTCCGAACAATGCTGCGTAGCGCTCCGCAGTCTGTTTTGCAGCTTCCCACTCGCCGTTTCGCAGCTTGCGCGCAACTTCACCGGACATACAGCCGGAAAGTGCGATCAATCCTTCATGATACTGTGTCAGCAGGTCCCAGTCGGCACGCGGCTTTGTATAGAATCCCTCAATACTCGCCTTTGAGACAATTTGCAGCAGATTCTGATAGCCCTGATTGTTTTCGCAGAGCAAAATCAGATGATACGGGCTGCGGTCGAATGATGAATCCTTATCAAAGCGCGTGCGCGGCGCAACGTAAACCTCACAGCCGATGACCGGATGAATACCGGCATCCAGCGCCGCCTGATAAAACTGCACGGCGCCGTACATGACGCCGTGGTCGGTCATCGCAACAGCCGTCTGACCGTTTTCTTTTACGCGCTCCATGAGCCTGTCGATGCGGCATGCGCCGTCCAGCAGAGAATATTCAGTATGCACATGCAGATGCACAAACGGTTCCATGCCGTCACCTCATTTCAGCTTTGTTTCTTTGTTCGGCGGAATTACTGCTTCTCGGCATCGCGCAGCATCTCATTGATGCCGCGGAACAGCGCATCCTGAATCAGCTTGACGTAATCAGGCTCGCGCTTTGTATCTGCGATGAGCTTATCACAGACCTGACGGAATACGCCGTCCACAATGACGGTCACGCCCGGCACCTTTACTCCGGTCTCGCTGTTTTCATATTCCTGCTTGATAAATGTAACCTTCGGATTCTCAGCCATTTGATTTCTCCTTAAATAATTTTTTCACAGTCTGCGGCAGCTTCCGGATATCATCAAGCACCGCATCACAGGCATCGACCTTGCCGAAGCCGTATGCCGCATGGATAAACCGGACGCCTGCCTGCGCTGCTGCATCGGCATCGCCCTGCGTATCGCCGACATAAACACAGTCGGTAATCCCCTGCCGCTCCATGACAAGGCGGATATTCTCGCCCTTGGAAAGACCCGTTTTACCGGCACATTCGATATCGGTATATGCATCTGCAAACGGAATCTGCCTAAGATAGGTTTCGATATAGCCAGCCTGACAGTTGCTCACGATTCCGAGCGTATATTCCTCTGCAAGTCCGCAGATGATATCATGCTCATCCGGATACAGCGGCGGACAGTCACCGGGCTCAGGATTGTTCAGATAGTCGATTTCATCCTCCGAGCAGCGTTCCAGAATCGCAATACGCTCTTTCTCCGGAAGATCGGGAAACATCAACGCCGCAATCGCCTCCATGGTTCTGCCCATGAAATGATGCATGTCATCGACAGTAAACTGCTCACTGCGGTTTGTCTTTTCGCGGATTGTCCGGTTCCATGCATGTGTCACCTGCTCTGAGGAATCCCAGAGCGTACCGTCAAGGTCAAACAGAATTGCCTTTTTCATTGATTTCCTTTCCAATGGGAGCGGCATTTTTTCCGCTTCCAGTCTGATAAAATAGATCATCTGGAGCCATTGCGGTTCCTGCTGCATCTGTTCACGCAGCTTTTCGAGCGTGCGCCTGCCGGTC
This sequence comes from Oscillospiraceae bacterium, assembly GCA_017550285.1. Taxonomy (GTDB): domain Bacteria; phylum Bacillota; class Clostridia; order Oscillospirales; family Ruminococcaceae; genus Firm-04. Next base: position 44,888 of record JAFZPP010000016.1, on the reverse strand, counting down.
CTGCGGTCGAGCAGCGCAAACATCCGGACCAGCGCATTCTCTGATTGTAAGCTGTCAGCAATACTCCGTTGCTCAAATACATCGAATGCACGGTAAAAATCATTCTGATAGAATTCGCCGTCATGAATCGCTGCAAGCGCCGAATGCCGAAGCATATCGTCGGGCTGACGCGGCGCGGCATAATAATGCTTCCACATCGCATCCATACGGTCAAAATAATTACTTTTCAGGATTTCTTTCCCGTCCAGACGGATCGCAGCCCTTCCCTCATCACAGTCATGCGTACCGTGATAGCAGGTGACAAAATAGGTCAGCCTGCCGCGAAGGGATTCTGCGAGGTATTCATGCTCGAGCTTGTGCCGTATTTTACTCCATGTATGCATAGTGCTCCTTATACACCGCTGATCTTAATCTCATCCTGCATGCCGAATCCGCCGGTACCGGATTCCGTGTGCACATCATGATTGATTTTCAGCGTGATTGTATAGACGTAGGTCTGTGTTTCACTGTCCGCGTCGATCTGCAACATCACCTCAGACATTGCCCAGTCGCTCGGAACAATGACGCTGACCGGAATACTGACCGGCAGAGAATTGTCATTCTTGAAGAAACGAACCGTAAACGGCTGATTGCCGTAAACGCCGCCCATGCAGCAGAATTCTCCTCCGGAATGCGGAACGACCTTCCAGTCCGTAACCGTATTTTCCTGTCCGTTGTCCATATTCATGCCCTGAATTTCCATGCCGCCGTTCTGCCAGATCACCTTGCCGTCCAGCTTCATACTGACCGTGCAGCGCATGCGCGGTGCATTACTGATATGACATTTCAGAAAAAATCCCGCGTCGGTAAATTTCAGCACTGCCGCCGTTCCGATAATCATTACAAGAATTGTCACCAGTATCGGAAGAACCGGTGATTTCTTTTTCAGTGTTCTGTACTTTTCCTTTGCCAAAACAGCCACCCCTAAAAATTAAGAATTCTGAAGCTCCTTGATTTTATCACGCAGATATGCAGCATGCTCGAATTCGAGTAATCGCGCAGCCTCCTTCATCTGTGCAGTGAGCTCTGCAATCAGCGCTTCCCGTTCCTGTCTGTTCATTTTCTTTGTAATCTTCTTTTCGGTCTTTTCCTTCGTCGAGATTTCCAGAACTTCACGAATATCCTTGACAATCGTGCGCGGTACAATGCCGTGCTCCTCGTTAAAAGCAATCTGTAAATTCCGTCGCCGCTCTGTTTCACGCAGCGCGCGCTCCATGCTGCCGGTGATTTCGTCAGCGTACATGATGACTTCGCCGTTTGCATTACGTGCCGCTCTGCCGATTGTCTGAATCAGCGAGGTCTCGGAACGCAAAAAGCCCTCTTTATCTGCATCGAGAATCGCAACAAGCGAAACCTCCGGCAGATCGAGTCCCTCACGAAGCAGATTGATGCCGACCAGCACATCGAATTCGCCGAGGCGCAGATCGCGGATAATCTCCATGCGCTCGACCGTGTCAATATCATGGTGCATATAGCGGACACGAACCTCCATATTCGCAAGGAACGCCGTTAAGTCCTCAGCCATTTTCTTTGTCAGTGTGGTAATCAGCACACGCTCGTTCCGATCAGTACGAATATGAATCTCAGAGAGAAGATCCTCAATCTGACCAACGACAGGCTTGACCTTCACCACAGGATCAACCAGACCCGTCGGACGAATGACCTGCTCGACCGTCTGCGACGCAAAATCCTTTTCGAGTTTGCCCGGCGTTGCAGAAACATACATCACTTCATGCACCTTGCTCCGGAATTCGTCAAATTTGAGCGGACGGTTGTCAAACGCGCTCGGCAGACGGAAACCGTATTCGACCAGTGTCTCTTTGCGCGCTCTGTCGCCTGCATACATCGCACCGACCTGCGGCAGCGTCACATGTGATTCATCCACGATCAGCAGGAAATCCTCCGGAAAGTGATCCAGCAGCGTGCAGGGGCGCGAGCCGGCAGGACGCCTTGCCAGAACGCGCGAATAGTTTTCAATACCGCTGCAAAACCCGATCTCACGCAGCATTTCAATGTCATAATTCGTGCGCTGTGCAATCCGTTCTGCTTCCAAAGGGCGGTGATTTGCCTCATAGTATGCCACACGCTCCGCAAGCTCATTCTGTAAATCAGAAATCGCAGCCTCCAGTTCCTCACCGGATACGACATAATGCGAAGCAGGGAAAATCACAGCATGCTTGAGGACGGAAACCGTCTCACCCGTCAGCAGAGTCGCCTCTGTAATGCGGTCAATCTCATCGCCGAAGAACTCCACGCGGATCATGTGCTCCGTAGTATACACCGGACAGATATCGACGACATCGCCATGCACACGGAATCTGCCGCGTTCCAGTGCAAGATCGTTCCGTTGATACTGAATCCGCACCAGCTCTTCAATCAGTTCATCGCGGGATATCTCCATGCCCGGGCGCATCGAGACAGACATTCCGCGGTATTCGTCCGGTGATCCGAGCGAATAAATGCAGGAAACCGACGATACGATGATGACATCTGAACGTTCTGCAAGCGCCATCGTCGCGCTGTGCCGCAGACGGTCGATCTCATCATTGATCGCGGAATCCTTTTCAATGTAGCTATCAGTGCTCGGAATATACGCCTCCGGCTGATAATAGTCATAATATGAAACAAAATATTCTACGGCGTTTTCCGGAAAGAACTCCTTAAATTCCGAACAAAGCTGCGCCGCAAGAATCTTATTGTGTGCAAGCACGAGTGTCGGCTTATTGCGCGCCGCAATCACATTTGCCATCGTAAAGGTTTTTCCCGAGCCGGTAACACCGAGCAGAATCTGCTCATTGTTTCCGGTTTCAAAGCCCTCGACAAGCTGCCGGATTGCCTTCGGCTGATCACCTGCCGGTGCATAGGGTGCATGCAGTTTGAATGATCGCTGTTCCATTTCCCCTCCTACTCGATATCCAGACCCATGAACACGCCCTGTTCACGCATCGAAATCGCAGTTTCACCGCAGACAACAACATGATCTGCCAGCGTAATGCCGCATTGTAGCAGAATCGGAACCAGATGCCGCGTCGCCGCAATATCGTCGCCCGAGAGCCTTGCCGAGCCGCGTGGATGATTGTGTGCAAGAATGATCGTATTGCTGTTTGCACGGTAAGCCAGCTCCGTCAGCTGCCGGACAGTCATCTGTGCCGCAGTCGGATGTCCCTCAGAAACCGTTTCACAGCGCAGTACGTGCAAACGCTCATCCAGCAGCGCCGCACGAATCACCTCCCGCTCATCAAACAGATAAAGATCGGTGAAATACTTGCAGACCTTTGCATAGCTGTCCAGCAGGACACCGACCGATTTCGACGCAGCATCATATTGCAGAACGGAACGGAACATCGTAATCAGAACGGCTGCATTCTCGCTGATATAAGGCTCCTGCATCAGCGACTCCGGAGCGGCACAGAGTACATCATGCAGCGATCCGAAGCGTTCCAGAAGACGGTGCGCGATTTCATTCGTATCGCGCCGCGGAATGCCGTAATACAGCAGCATTTCCAGCACCTCATGCGGCTGAAATCCGGTAAAGCCGGTCTCTAAATACCGCTTCCGCATTCTTGCGCGGTGTCCGCTGTGAACAGAATCTGCCATGCTGCATGCACTCCCTTCCGTATCAGTTGTCTGTATTTACATTTTACCAGATTTTGCGGTCTTTGTCAATGCGGAACCTGTCTATCAGGAGCGGTATTTGACATTTTCAGAAGGCTATGATATAATAAACAAAGGTATATAGTTACATGAGAAAGGAAATTGTTATATGATTCATCAATATAAGCTCGGCGGGTACAATATTGTGCTGGACGTATGTTCCGGCTCCGTCCATACCGTTGACGATCTTGCATATGATATGATCGCGCTGTACGAGCAGCATACAAAAGAGGAAGTGCTCCGGCAGATTACCGAAAAATACGGCAGTCAGCCTGAAATCACGGCAGAAGACATCGCCGGATGCTATGACGATATCACAGCGCTCAAGGAGCAGGGCAAGCTGTTCTCGCCCGATACCTTTGAACCGATTGCCGGTACGCTCAAGCAGAAAACCGCCGGTGTTGTCAAGGCGCTCTGTCTGCACATCGCACACACCTGCAATCTCAACTGTTCCTATTGTTTCGCAAGTCAGGGCAAATACCACGGTGACCGTGCTGTCATGTCCTTTGAGGTCGGCAAGCAGGCGCTGGATTTCCTTGTCGCAAATTCCGGCACAAGGCATAATCTCGAGGTCGATTTCTTCGGCGGTGAGCCGCTGATGAACTTTCAGGTCGTGAAAGACCTCGTTGCCTATGCGAGAAGCATCGAACAGGAAAGCGGCAAACATTTCCGCTTCACGCTGACGACAAACGGTCTGCTGATTGACGACGATGTCATTGACTTTGCAAACCGCGAATGCAGCAATGTAGTGCTTTCACTCGACGGCAGAAAAGAAATCCATGACCGTTACCGCGTCGATTATGCAGGCAACGGAAGCTGGGAGAAGATTGTCCCGAAATTTCAGAAGCTGGTCGAAGCGCGCGGCGGGAAGAATTATTATATGCGCGGAACCTTCACACATGCAAATCCTGATTTTCTCGAGGATATCAAGGTCATGCTCGATCTCGGCTTCAATGAACTGAGCATGGAGCCGGTTGTTGCGGCTGAGGGCGATCCTGCTGCACTGACCGAGGATGATCTGCCGATTGTCACGGAACAGTACGAAAAGCTCGCAGCGCTCATGATTCAGCGGCGCAAAGAGGGCAAGCCCTTCACATTCTATCACTACATGATCGACCTGACCGGCGGTCCGTGCATCTATAAGCGCATCTCCGGCTGCGGCTCCGGCACAGAGTACATGGCTGTTACACCGTGGGGTGATCTCTACCCATGTCATCAGTTCGTCGGTGAGGAAAAATTCCGGCTCGGCGATATCTGGAAAGGCGTCAACAATACCTCGGTTCAGGACGATTTCATGGCGTGCAATGTCTACGCACGCGAGGAATGCAGAACCTGCTGGGCGCGGCTTTACTGCTCCGGCGGATGCGCTGCGAATGCCTATCACGCGACCGGCTCCGTCCGCGGCGTATATGAATACGGCTGCAAGCTGTTCCGCAAACGTATGGAATGTGCGATCATGGCGGAGATTGACCGGCAGTTTTCCAAGTCCGAATGAATACGCCGATCTATGATTTTGCACGCAGATACGCAGAATCGAATGCAATCAGGATGCATATGCCCGGGCATAAGGGCACAGCATGGCACGGCTGTGAGCCATATGATCTGACAGAGATCAGCGGCGCAGACGAGCTGTTTGCACCGGAGGGCATCATTGCGGAAAGCGAAGCAAATGCCACGGCGCTGTTCGGCTGCCGGACGCTCTATTCTGCGGAAGGCTCCTCGCTCTGCATCCGCGCAATGCTGTATCTTGTGATGCGGCATGCTGCGGCAGCCGGCAGAAAACCTGTGATAGCGGCGGCACGCAATGTGCATAAAACCTTTCTGACGGCTGCGGCGCTGCTGCATTTTGATGTACAGTGGATCGAGCCGCAACAGGATTCATCGTATCTGACCGGAAGAATCTCGGTGTCCGATCTGGAGCAGCTTCTCACAAGCAATCCAAAGCCTGCCGCGCTCTGGCTGACCTCGCCGGATTATCTCGGCAATCTCGCGGATATCAAAGCAGCGGCAGACTTTTGCCATAAGCATGACATGCTGCTGATTGTAGACGGCGCACACGGCGCGTATCTGCGATTTCTGCCGGAGTCTCTGCATCCTGCCGATCTCGGCGCCGATCTCTGCTGTAGTTCCGCACATAAAACGCTGCCTGTCCTGACCGGCGGTGCCTATCTGCACATCGGAGACCATGCACCGGAAATCTGCCGGAATGAAGCTAGACAGGCACTTGCGATGTTTGCCTCAACCAGCCCGAGTTATCTGATTCTCGAGTCCCTTGATCTCTGCAACCGGTATCTTGCAGATAATTTTCCTTCGCAGATGCGTGGTTTTCTCCCGCTGCTTGATATCATGCGGAATCGGCTCCGGCAGCATGGCTGGATGCTCTGCGGCAGTGAACCGATGAAGCTGACAATTCAGCCAAAGCCCTTCGGATATACCGGAAATCAGCTTGCAGACATCCTGCAAAATCACCATATCTATGCTGAATTTGCCGATCCGGATTATGTTGTGATGATGCCGTCGCCAAAGCATTCAGCCGCGGATATACAGCATGTGACGGATGTGCTTTGCAGCATCCCGCAGCAGCCTGCAATCCCGAAACAGCCGCCGCAGTTTCCGCATGTACATCATCAGGTCATGCCGCTGTCCGAGATTCTCGCTGCACCGACAGAAGCACTGCCGGTCGAATGCTGTCTGAACCGCATCTGCGCAGAGTTTTCTGTATCCTGCCCGCCTGCGGTACCGATTGTGATCTGCGGCGAGCGCATTTCGGAAGAATCCATCCGATGCATGCAGTATTACGGCATCCGGAAATGCAAAGTCATACAATAGCAATCAGCCGCGAAATCTCAGCATGTGCTTTGATTTCGCGGCTGTTTTTCTTATGCATTCAGCATCTCAACAACCTTGTCACGGAGCCAGATTGCAGCATCCGATGCCGGAACCGTCTCGCGGAAGGACTTGTCACGCGCGGAAATCTCCACGCCGCCTGCGGCAAGAGACTTCGGGCTGATGACAGCACGGAGCGGGATGCCGAACAAATCTGCATCGGCAAACATCGCACCCGGACGGATGTCTCTGTCATCATAAAGCACCTCGACGCCGAGCGAGAGTAGCTCTGCATACAGACGGTCGGCTGCTTCCTTGACTGCCGGATCATCTACACGCAGATTGCAGACCTCTACCTGCCACGGCGCAATGCTGATCGGCCAGATCGGACCGTAATCATCATGGCTCTCCTGACAAACCGATGCACACAGTCTGCCGACGCCGATACCGTAGCAGCCCATAATCGGAATCTGACGGTCGCCGTTCTCGTCAAGATAGGTCATGCCCATAGACTCGGTATATTTCTTGCCGAGCTGGAAAATGTTGCCGATCTCGATACCCTTTTCAATATGGATGCTCGGTCTGCCGCACTCCGGACAAACCGCACCTGCAAAGGTCTTTGCAACATCAACATAATGCACATCGCCGATATCACGCTGCACATTCATGCCGGTATAATGCGCATCCGGTTCATTTGCGCCGCAGACCAGCGCCTCAATGCCCTTGAGCGATGCATCGAATACAACTGTGATATTCTTCGGCAGACCGACCGGACCGATGAAGCCGGGCACAATGCCGCTCTCCTCGCCGATCTCGACAGCCGGATGAATCTCATAGCCGAGGTAATTGCGCAGCTTGGTCTCATTGACCTCGAGATCGCCGCGGATAAACGCGATGATGAAGCTGTCATCCTCGTTCTTCTGATATACAACAGCCTTTGCAAGCTGCTTTTCATCCATTTTCAGGAATTTTTTAAGGTCGTCAATCGTCTTGACATTCGGCGTGGAGACCTTTGTCAGCGGTGCGGTCTCGCCCGGCTCGTTCGTCACGGAGACAACCGCTGCTTCCATATTTGCACGGTAGCCGCAGTCACAGATTGCGAGCGTATCCTCACCGACCTCTGTCAGCAGCATGAATTCATGCGAAATGCTGCCGCCCATCATACCGGAATCGGACTGCACAGAGATGAAATTCTTACAGCCGCAGCGCTCGAAGATGCGGTTATATGCATCGTAAACACGCGCATAATAGCGCTCGAGGTCCGCCTGTGAGGTGTGGAAGGAGTATGCATCCTTCATCGTGAATTCGCGGACGCGGATCAGACCGCCTCTTGCACGCGGCTCATCGCGGAATTTCGTCTGAATCTGATAGATCATGAACGGAAAATCAGCATAGGACTGTGCCGTATCTCTTGCGAGATGCACAGCAGCCTCCTCGTGCGTCATGCCGAGCACCATCGGATTGCCGGAGCGATCCTTCCAGCGCGCCATTTCACTGCCGATGCTGGTATATCTGCCGGACTCCTCCCAGAGCGACGCCGGCATCACGACCGGAAACATGACCTCCTGACCGTCCACGGCGTCCATTTCCTCGCGGATGATCTGTTCAATTTTGCGCATAATGCGCTTTGCAGGCGTATAGAGCGAGAAAATGCCGTTCGCCATGTATTTCATATAGCCGCCGCGCATCATCAGCGCATGGCTCTCAATCACACAGTCCTTCGGCGCATTCTTGAAACGCTCTCCGAGCATGTTTGCAACCTTCATGTGTATTTCTTCCTTTCTGAGCTTTCTGTCACGCATTCTGATACGTGCACCAAACTCTTTTATTTTACCATACTTTTTCAGAAAAAGCAAGTCATTTTCTCCCAAAACTCTGAATTTTTCAAACTTTTTCACACCGCAGCATTGACAATTCATGTATTATATGCTATAATACATAGGAGTAAATGTGCCGGAACGGCACCCTCACGCTGCGGATACACCGCAGACATCCATTTGAAGGAGGGACGAAACATGCGTCATATCCAGACAATCAAGACTCGCAGCCTCTGCGAGAGCGCCAAGAACGGCGGCTGCGGCGAATGCCAGACTTCCTGCCAGTCTGCATGCAAGACCAGCTGCGGTATTGCAAACCAGCAGTGCGAAAGCAAGCAGCAGAAGAAGCAGTAATTGCAGATACGATGTACGCCGTCCGGCTTCGGACGGCGTTTTTCGTTTTTTATATTTATGATGTGACCGGTTCCGTCTAAATCGGGACTACATATACAGAGGGAGGTGAAGTAATGCATCAGGACAGTCAGATTGTGAACATGCTGCTTGCGCGCGATGAACAGGCGCTGCAAATGATTCGGGAGAAATATGGCGCAATCTGCGCGCAGATTGCATACCGCATGACCGGCAGCCGTGAAGACGCGGAGGAATGCGTCAGCGACCTGCTGCTCGAGGTCTGGAATTCGGTTCCGCCGCAGCATCCGGAAAACCTCAGAGCCTATGTTACAGCGATTACAGGCAAAATTGCAATCAAGAAATATGAACATGCACACCGGCTGAAACGCGGCGGCACACAGCTTGCCGAAGCACTCGATGAACTCGCAGAGATACTCCCCTCGGATACGCATGTCGAGCAGGAGGTCGAACAGCGTGAGCTCACAGACGCCCTGACCGCATGGCTTCGCACGCTCCCCGCTGAACAGCGGCGCATTTTCATGCGGCGGTATTATCTTTCCGAATCCGTACATGAAATCGCCGAAAGCAGTCATATGAGCGTCAGCGCCGTCAAAATGACGCTGCTGCGCACCCGAAACAAGCTGAAAGACTATCTGCGAAAGGAGGAATTGCTGTGAAGGCACTCAATCTCATGAAGGCGCTGCGCGATGTGCCGGACGAGCTGATCGACGAATGCTTCGATGAACCGGCGCCGCATGTCGGCATACAGACCCAGCCGGCCGATCTCTTTGCCGAACATGAAGCAAAGCCTGATGCAAAGACCGTTCAGCCGCCTTCCAAGCCTGCGGAATCTCCGCATCTGCTGAAATATGTCGCAGTTGCAGCAAGTCTGCTGTTTGCGGTCGGATTCGGCGCGCTGATCCTGCACGGCAGCATGTGGAATCAGCCGGTACAGCATCAGCCGGAGGATATGGAGATCATCACAGCTCCGGATACAACATCCGGAATTACTGCAACTTCCCCGCTCCGGACCACGACAGAGCCTGTCTTTACCGATGTGTCTGATACAGAGCCCGTTTACACAGAGCTTGAACTGCATAACAATGAGCTGCCGGTTATGAATGAGGACGAAACCGGCGAGATGATCAGAGCAGGACAAAAGCGCTATGCAGAAAACGGCTTCCGCCCCGTGCTGATCGACACGGAGAAATATATCGGCGAATATTTCTCGGAAGATTCCGAAGGCGATTTGAATTCTCTGGAAGCAAAAAGCTATCTCTATCATATGATGCTCAACAGCATGGATTATTACAAAACGGCAGAAGGCGAAATGATCATACAGCCGAACAGCTCCTATGCGGCAACAAGCTCAACTACAATCATCGAATTTCAGCTTGACAATGTGAATCAGTCTTCCTATGAAAAACGGGAGTATGTAAACTCTGCACTGCATGACAAAGAACTGTATTTTGCAGACCTGCGGGAATATGAGCTTGACATCGAGAACAATACGTATTTTCTGCATCGTTATAACGGAGAAACGGATATCCTGTTCAGCGATAATGAACGGGTATTCTGTTGGCCGGACGGTACAACGCTGGCGTATAACAGACCTTCCAATGCATTCGGCAGCGCCATGTTTCATTCCAGTCTGACACCGCAGTATTATGCAGGCATGATGCTTGCCGATTTTGACCGCTGGTATGTTGCCTGCACAGCTACAATGCTGGGCAGAACCTGCGCCGAAATCGAAGCGGAAATGCAGGATGACGTTTACCGTATGTATACCGATGTGCAGACCGGCATTCTGCTCAAACTGGAACCGCTCACAGAAGCGCATGATTCTATCCTGTGTTTCGAGGTCAACCGGCTCAGGATAGATGAGGAGATTGCGGTGAAACAGTTTGATCCGGAAGGCAGGGAATGCTTAAATCCGGAAGATGCCGATTGGATTCCCACAGATCCGTCATATAATAATCCGCCGTATCAGGTAAACAAATACGGTCAGACCTACGGACACGCCGCCGCAAAAGACATTGAAGACTATCCGGATCTGATCGCTTGTATCGGAGACAACGGCAAGGAAGGATATGTCTATTCCAAAGAATTTCTTGAAATCACCGCCAAAACACCCGAAGAAGCTGCCAAAATTGCAGAAGAACAGCACAACGGCACCTATATCCCGAGGATTCTCACTGTCTATAAATCTGACGGCAAAACGCCCATTGATACCTTCACTGAGAAGCCATAAAAATACAGCGCACGATCAAAACGGTCGTGCGCTGTGTTTTTTACTCAGTCGGGAATGATCTCAACCTTTTTCATGATCTGCGGCTGGAGCGGATGATCCATGGGATTTGTCATGACGGACGCGATCTCATCGACCACATCCAGACCCTCGACGATCTCGCCGAAAGCTGCATAGTTGCCGTCCAGATACGGCGCATCTGCATGCATAATAAAGAACTGTGAGCCTGCACTGTCCGGATGACCGGCGCGCGCCATAGAGAGCACGCCGCGCGTATGCTTGAGCGGATTGTTCACGCCGTTTGCAAGGAACTCGCCCTTGATCTTCCAGCCCGGACCGCCCATGCCGGTACCGTCAGGGCAGCCGCCCTGAATCATAAAGCCGGAAATGACTCTGTGGAAGCACAGACCGTCATAAAAGCCCTGCTTCACGAGCTTTTCAAAGTTTTCGCAGGAGATCGGAGCGCAGTCGGGGCGCAGCTTGAACTTCATCTGCTTGCCGTTTTCCATTGTGATAACTACCATAATCGTATCCTTTCTGTTTCAGGGTTTACTCAGTATACAAAGATTACCGTATCAGTTGAGCTCTATACCGCTGACATCGTCAATTGTCAGCGTCGTCAACTGACCGTTTGTCGGGGATTCAATCGCTGCCAGACGGTTTGCCTGATTCGTAATCGCACGCTCATAGAAATTGCGGATATCACGCGCATTTGCGAAGGTTTTGAGGTTCAGACCGCAGCGCTCGATAAAGAATTGCAGCACAGCGTCCTCTGCTTCCTTTGTAATCTGCATACCGGATTTTGTGCAGATGCTCTTGAAGATATCAAGCAGTTCATCCGGCATATAATCCTCAAAGGTGATAATCTTATTGAAGCGCGAACGCAGACCGGGGTTGCTGTCGAGGAATTCCATCATGAGATCAGAATAGCCTGCAACAATCACAATCAGGTCGTCACGGTTGTCCTCCATTGCTTTCAGCAGCGTATTGACAGCCTCCTGACCGAAATCGCCCTTGCCGGTATTCGCGGTCAGTGCATAGGCTTCGTCGATAAAGAGCACGCCGCCCATTGCCGAATCAACGACTTCTTTGGTCTTGATCGCGGTCTGACCGACATAGCCGGAAACAAGTCCGGAACGGTCAACCTCAACGAGCTGACCCTTAGACAGCACGCCGAGAGACTTGTAGATACCCGCGAGGATACGCGCAACCGTCGTTTTACCGGTACCAGGATTGCCGAGGAACGCCATATGCAGCGTCATCGCAGACTGCGGCATACCTCTGTCCTCACGCATCTTGCGCACACGAATCAGGTTAATCAGGCTCTTGAGATCCTCCTTGACGGCTTGCAGACCGGTGAGATCCTCGAGCTTTGCAAGCTGCTCATCGAGCGTCAGTTCCTTTTCTTCCTTTTTGGGCTGCTGTGCCTGCGCCTGCTGATTCTGCTGCTGGAACGGATTGACCGGCGCACCGTTATTCTGCGGCGCGTTGTTGTTCACTCCGCCGGAATGATTCGATCCGATCGGCGTCAGATTGGAGGGCGGAACCTGCGGCGCGCCCCACGGGGAACTGCCGCTGCCCGGCACATAGGGCGGACGGTTTGCCAATTCCTCTCTGCGCTTCTGCTCACGGATCATGTTCTCCCAGTTCGTGATGTATTCGATGCGGAAATTACGCAGTGCCAGCACCAGTGCGCCGAGATCGCGCATGATGAACGGATCGGTTCTGCCGTTGTCAACGGTCATGAAATCAAGACCTGCCTGATTGATAAACTCAATGAACGCAAGGCTCATCGGACCGATCGGTGAGGTTTCAAGGTCCATTTTCAGGAACGGCATCATCATTGTGATCATGCTGTCCTTGAGGCTGTATTTTGTGATCTTGCTGCTGACATTGAAGCGGTCGATCTGATCCGCGGACATCGAATAGCCAAGCGCATCATTGAGATAGGCAATCTCCGCCATGGAAATATTGCCGTTGCTGCTGCTCAGATACACATAGAATTTCAGCATTGTAAAGCGCAAGTAATCCTGCATGGATTTCCCCTGTACGCCGACATGATAGCCCTTTTCATCGCATTTCGCGCAGTTGTCATAAACCTGTGAAAGCTGTTTTGCGACTCCGTCATTCATGACATGAATCCTCCCTGTGATATTTTACGGTGCCGAGCACCGGAATCCTGCCGGATGATATACTGCTCACGCCATTGTGACCTTATGGAACACCTTTTTGCCCTTCTTGATAATCAGATCCTCGCTGAGCGTATACATCGTCTTGGGATCCGTTACCTTTTCATCGTTGACTGTCACGCCGCCCTGCTGGACAAGTCTGCGCGCCTCGGAAATCGACGGGCAGAGCTTTGTCTTGAAAAGAATCGTCAGCAGACCGATCTGACCGTCTGTCAGATCATCGGCTGTCAGTTCTGTGGTCGGCATATCCGCAGAAACACCGCCGCCTGCAAAGATTGCACGGGCAGCCTCACGCTGCCTTGCTGCCTCCTCTTCGCCGTGAACAAGTGCGGTCAGCTCATATGCCAGAATTTCCTTTGCATTGTTGTAAGCAGCGCCGGAATCCAGATGCTGTTCCATTTCCTCGATCTGCTCAATCGGCAGGAAGGTCAGCATTTTCAGACACTTAATAACATCCGCATCGCCGACATTTCTCCAGTACTGGAAGAAATCATACGGCGAAGTTTTCTCTGCATCGAGCCATACGGCGCCCTTCTCGGTCTTGCCCATTTTCTTGCCCTCGGAATTGAGCAGCAGCGTAATGGTCATGGCATATGCATCCTTGCCGAGCTTCTTGCGGATGAGTTCCGTACCGCCGAGCATATTCGCCCACTGGTCGTCGCCGCCGAACTGCATGTTGCAGCCGTAATCCTGATAGAGCTTGTAGAAATCATAGCTCTGCATGATCATGTAGTTGAATTCAAGGAAGGTCAGACCTCTCTCCCAGCGCTGCTTGTAGCACTCAAAGGAAAGCATCTTGTTGACGGAAAAGCATGCACCGACCTCGCGCAGAACATCAACATAGTTGAGTTTGAGCAGCCAGTCGCCGTTGTTGACCATCAGTGCCTTGCCCTCGGAGAAGTCGATGAAACGGCTCATCTGCTTTTTGAAGCAGTCGCAGTTATGCTGAATCGTCTCCGGTGTCAGCATCTTGCGCATATCGGTCTTGCCGGAAGGGTCACCGATCATGCCGGTGCCGCCGCCGACCAGTGCAATCGGCTTGTTGCCTGCCATCTGCATGCGCTTCATCAGGCAGAGTGCCATAAAATGTCCGACATGCAGCGAATCTGCGGTCGGGTCAAAGCCGATGTAGAAGGTCGCCTTGCCGTTGTTGATGAGATCGGCAATCTCCTTTTCATCAGTTGTCTGCGCAATGAGTCCTCTGCGCTTCAGTTCTTCGTACAGTGTCATTCTTTTTATTCTCCTTTATGTATCTGCATCCGCTGAACCGCGGATGCGGTTATTCTCGTGATGTTCTGCCGCTTGCGGGTTTCCGTATATCGCGGCGTATCCTGCGGTAAATACTGCCAGTACCAGAAAGCAGCATGACAGCAAAAGACAAAGTTCATCCAATCATTCCTTCTATGAAATACATACACTCAGCGCATCAGAATACCCTTGCTGCGGCAGTCATCCTTGACCTGCGGAATGGTCAGCTCGCCGAAATGGAAAAGAGAAGCCGCAAGCGCAGCCGTCGCATCCGTCTGCTCGAACACCGTCGCAAAATCGCTGAGCTTACCCGCACCGCCCGATGCAATCACCGGAATCCGTACACGCGCACAGACATCCTTGAGCATTTCGAGATCAAAGCCGCCGCGCACGCCGTCGGTGTCGATTGAATTCAGGCAGATTTCACCGGCACCGCGCTGCTCGATCTCCTGTACCCATTCCAGCAGATCGACCTGCATGTCGATTCTGCCGCCGTTCGCATAGACCGAATAGCCGCCCCGGCCGTTTCGCTTGGCGTCGATGCCGACCACAATGCACTGCGAACCGAAAATCTCAGCACCCTCAGAGATCAGCTTCGGGTTCTTGACAGCCGAGGAGTTGATGCTGATTTTATCTGCACCGGCGCGCAGCGTCTCGCGCATATCCTCAACAGACGAAATACCGCCGCCGACTGTCAGCGGAACGAACACCTGCTTTGCAGTCTCGCGGACAACATCAAGGAAGGTGCCGCGCCCCTCATGCGACGCAACAATGTCATAAAAAACGATCTCATCGGCGCCCTGCCGGTTATACTCCGCAGCACAGGCAACCGGATCACCAACATCCTTCACGCCTTCAAAATTGACGCCCTTCACGACCTTTCCGTGCCGGACATCAAGGCAGGGAATGATTCTTTTTGCAAGCATATTGCTCTCCTTTAGTTGTATTCCGGATCGTACCGGATCAAATCAGCCAGTGCAAGATTCCGGTAGTTGAGGTCCTCACGCAGTGAGAAGCCTTCCGCCTCCCAGAACGCATTGCCGACCGCATTCGCCTTAAACGCGACAAGCAGAACCTTATTGATTCCCTCCGCTTTCAGTGCATTCAGCGCACGCTTCACGAGCTTATGTCCGATCCCTTTCCGGCGAAACTCCGGCGAAACGCACATATGCTGAATGATGCCGCGGCGACCGTCATGCCCGCAGAGAATTGCGCCCGTAATGACGCCGTTTTCCACGGACACAAAGGAAGTCTCCGGATTGCGCTTCAAATATTTTTCAATGCCCTCACGCGAATCATCGAGATTATTGAGCCCGTTTCCGCAGGCAACCCACATCGCATAGAGTGCATCATAATCTTCAATTTTCATAGGACGGATCCTGACAGAATCCGCAGTCTCTATTGCCTCGCGCAGATCAAGCGTCCCCTGATAGAGCGATTTGCCTGCGATTGTGCCGTAAAGCCCGAGATCGCGGCAGGCAATGATATCATCAATCGTATGGACGCCGCCGGATGCAACAATATTGCACTGTCCTGCCGTTGCATCGCGGAGCTTCCGGAGCTGTTCAATGTTGACACCGGAGAGTGTGCCGTCCTTGGAAATATCCGTAAAGATGAATGTTTTGACGCCGACCTTGATCATTTCCATTGCAAGATCAACATAATGTACCTCACTGGTCTCAAGCCAGCCCTCGGTTGCAACCATTTCATTTTTCGCGTCAATCCCGACAACAATTTTCTCCGCGCCGAATTTTGCAATCGCGTCGGCGACAAGCTGCGGATTTTTCAGCGCAACCGAGCCGATAATTACGCGGGCAATGCCGAGATCAAGATACGCCTGAATCGTTTCCAGCGTGCGGATGCCGCCGCCGACCTCGACCCTGAGATTCGTATTTTCCGCAATATTCTTATATATTTCCGTATTGACCGGATAGCCTGCCTTTGCGCCGTCGAGATCGACCATATGAATCCATTCGGCACCGGCAGCCTCGAATTTTCTTGCAGTTTCCAGCGGATCCTCTGCGACCTTCGACGCAGTCGCATAGTCGCCCTTTACGAGCCGGACGCACTGCCCGCCGATAATGTCAATTGCAGGAAATATAATCATTTTGCCAACTCCTCAAAATTACGCAGCATCTGCAAGCCCTTTTCACCCGATTTTTCCGGATGATACTGCGCACCGAATACAAATTTGCCGTCCGTGACAAGAGCCGGAATCTTTCCGTCATAGTCACAGTAAGCAATAATGTTTTTATCCTCGCAGAACGCCTGATACGAATGCACAAAATACGTAAATACAGGCGTTTCAATATTATTCAAAAGAGGAGACGCCTGCGTCACAACAAGCTCATTCCAGCCCATATGCGGAATGATGACGCGCTTCGACGGGATTCTGTGCACCTCGCCCGGAATGAGTCCGAGTCCGTCACAGTCGCCGTTTTCATCGGAGCGGTCAAAGAGCATCTGCATACCGAGGCAGATACCAAGCAGCGGTTTTTTCGCCGCATTCTCCTTGATTGTGCTGACCAGACCGGTCTGCCGGAGCGACTCCATGGCAGCCGGAAACGCGCCGACACCCGGAAGAATCACAGCATCCGCACGGTCGATCACAGATGCATCTTTTGTGACCTCATGCGCAATATCGAGATATTTCAGCGCATTGCAAACAGAAAACAGATTGCCTGCGCCGTAGTCAATGACAGCAATCATGCGAGAACCCCCTTTGTGGAAAGCACCGCACCGTCCTCATTGAAACGAATTGCGGCTTTGAGTGCATGGGCAAACGCCTTGAACAGCGCCTCGCATTTGTGATGATCGTTGCTGCCGTAGCACATATCAAGATGCAGCGTGATACCGGCATTGACTGCCAGCGCACGGAAGAATTCCTCAGTCAGGCAGGCATCATACTGCCCGATCATCTGATTTGTAAATGTGCCGCGGAACACAACATACGGGCGGTTCGAGAGATCGAGCGCGCAGAACGAAAGCGCCTCATCCATGGGGATATACGCGCTGCCGTAGCGTGCAATACCGGATTTGTCGCCGAGCGCCTGATTCAGAGCCTGACCGAGCACGATACCGGTATCCTCGACGGTATGATGCCCGTCTACATGCAGATCGCCGTTCGCATGAATCTGCATACTGATGCCGCTGTGCCGCGACAAAGCAGTCAGCATATGATCAAAGAAGCCGATGCCGGTCGAGATGTCGCTCTCGCCTTTGCCGTCGAGCTTCACGCTGACCGTAATCTGTGTTTCTCTGGTATTCCGTGTGACTGTAGCCTCTCTCATATTTGCCTCCGAGTCTGGTGTCCGATATGCGGACAGTATAAAAACGGACAAAACGTCCCTTATGAAATTCTATAAACCGTTCAAGAAAGATGATTTCCTCTCATCCAACGATCCAGAATTCCAGAATAAAATCGTAAAACATGTGGATAAATACGATCAGCAGCAGATTTTTATGCTTCAAAAAGCAAATGCCTGCCAATACACCGAACAGGATAACAGACAGGAAACCGAACCCTGTAAACGCGCTGACAAATGTACCTTTTTCAATCCAGCCCGGGAAATGAATGCAAAGGAACATGATCCCGTTCAGCAGGAGCATTTTCCAGTCCTTTTCATTCTTTGCAGTTGCATTGAGCAGCCAGCCGCGAAAAACGGCTTCCTCTGTGATGCCGACAACCAGCAGCCACAGATGCGATTTCAGCGTGAAATCCGGATTGATATGCAAATTGCCCCGAAACAGCGCAAGCAGCCGGTCACCGCCGCCTATAAGGAAAAACACCAATGACCAGAAGATCACCGATTTCAGCGGTACCTTCTGCGTAAACATCTGCCGGAAGCCGACATACAGTTCCGAAGAAAAATGCTTTGCAAGCAGCAGCGCCGGAAACACCCAGACCAACAGTTTGACGCAGGAACCGAAGATCGCAAACAGCAGCGTATCCTGCATGACTTCCAGCAGCGCAGGACGAATCAGCAATGCCCAGCACGCCCAGAATGTATAAAACAGAATCGCGTGGATGATGAGCGCCGGTATCTTTTTGGATGACCGGCGCGTCATCGTGACTGCTTCACTCATAAGGTCGCAAGCTCTGCATACTGATCTTTCAGAGCAGGATAAATCTTGCGGTAGAGCTGATAATACTTCTCATAGACCGGAACGGCATCCGCCTGCGGTGCACAGGTCTTGTCCGTGCCGATGATCGCGGCACAAGCCTCCGGAACGCTTGCATAAGCACCCGTGCCGACCATTGCCAGAATCGCAACGCCCAGTGCCGGACCTTCCTTTGACTTGGTTGTCTGAATATTGCAGTTATACAGATCGGCAAGCATCTGACGCCACAGCGGAGAGGAACCGCCGCCGCCGCATGCCATCATGTCGTCAACGGTAATATTCATCTCACGGAATACCTCGACACAGTCGCGGAGCGAATAGGTTACGCCCTCCATGACTGCTCTGAGCATATCGCGCTTCTGATGCATCGCGGACAGTCCGAAGAAGACGCCGCGTGCATTGGCATCGAGATGCGGTGTGCGCTCGCCCATGAGATACGGCAGATACAGCAGACGGTTTGCGCCGATCGGAGACTGCTCTGCTTCCTTATCCATCAGATAATACTCATCGACGCCCATGCCCTTTGCAGTATGCTTTTCGGCATCGCAGAAATTGTCGCGGAACCATTTCAGCGACAGACCTGCACCCTGCGTCACACCCATGACATGCCAGCAGCCCGGAACTGCACAGCAGAAGGTATGGACTCTGCCCTTCGGATCAATCGAAATCTTTGAGCTGTGTGCAAAGACAACGCCGCTCGTACCGATTGTGGTAAACGCCTTGCCGTCAGATGCAACACCCGTGCCGATTGCAGCGGCAGCATTATCGCCTGCACCGCCGACTACCGGTGTTCCGGCAGCCAGACCGGTCAGCTTTGCAGCCTCCTCGGTGAGCGTTCCGGTAATCTCCGGCGACTCATAGACCTTTGCAAGCAGCTTTTTGTCAATATCGAGCTTCTCGAGAACCTCATCCGACCAGCAGCGGTTCGGGATATCGAGCAGCTGCATGCCGGAAGCATCCGAGACCTCCGTTGCATATTCACCGGTCAGGATATAGCGGATGTAATCCTTCGGCAGCAGAATATGCGCACATTTTGCGTAGTTTTCCGGCTCATTATTGCGCACCCAGAGAATCTTCGATGCAGTAAAGCCGGTCAGCGCCGGATTTGCGGTAATCTCAATCAGACGCTTCGCGCCGACCTTCTCCGTAATCTCCTCGCATTCCTTTGCGGTTCTCTGATCGCACCAGATGATTGACTTGCGGATCACCTTGTTGTCCTTGTCGAGCATGACAAGACCGTGCATCTGACCGGAAAGACCGATGCCCTTGACATCGTTTTTGTCAATGCCGCTCTTTTCGAGCACTGCCGCCATGGTATGCAGCACTGCATTTGCCCAGTCCTGCGGATCCTGCTCTGCATAGCCGTTCTGCGGCTGATAGAGCGGATATTCCTCCGTTGCAGATGCGATCACCGTGCCCTTTACGTCAAAAAGGACAGTTTTGGTACCGCTGGTACCGA
The DNA here is from genome assembly GCA_017550285.1 of Oscillospiraceae bacterium. Classification (GTDB taxonomy): domain Bacteria; phylum Bacillota; class Clostridia; order Oscillospirales; family Ruminococcaceae; genus Firm-04. The sequence goes on along the minus strand of JAFZPP010000016.1, from coordinate 24,935 downwards.
TGTCAGCGCCGAGATAATAGTTCATGGTCAAATCCTCCGTTTTCATATGATTATAGCGGGTTTCCGCCGGAGACAGTATCTCCGGAATCGGCATACATCAGCAGCCGGCTTGCTGCAAGGCTCCTTCTTACGGCTTCTGCCGCATGAAGCAAAGCCCGGCGGATGATTCCCTTTTCATCCGCCTCCGGCTGTATTATGATGTTTCCCCTTAAACTCGCTCTCTGCTTCATTTCCTACGGAATTTGTATTACCATACAACCTGAGCTGCGGTTGTTTCGGTTGTCGTTTCAGAGGAGGCAGATGTCCCTGTGGTTGTCTCAGAGGATACGGTTGTCGTTTCCTTGACCGGAATCTCAACGCCCTCCGGATGCACCTCCGGCTCCTCGTCGGTTTGGAGGAACGAGCTGAGATCGCGGTTCTCCGGTGCAAAGCGGCGTTCCAGAACGGCAACATACTCGCGGAAGACAACCTTCTTGCCGACCTTGAGCACTTCATTCTCCTCCGGTACGCCGAGCATTGCAAGCTGTTCATCGGTCATACGGGAGAGACGCTGCTCATAAGTCGGATTCAGTCCGATCTCGACCATTTTGTCGAAATCAAGCGAAACAACAAAATCCGGATCGACGAGCTGCACATGCAGGAACGGCGCAATCCGCTTGTCGATATCATCGCCGTTGGATGCGTAGCCGAGCTTATGACGCTGTCTGCGCGAAAGACTCTTGATCTCATAATCCTTTGCAAAGCCGGCATTCAGACCGAGCGTCCGCATCTGGTCAGCATTCAGAACGAACACCGTGCTCGGGTTTGTTGTAATCAGTTCCTTGGTAATTTCGGCGCGGGTCTGTGTGGACCACTCCACCTTGAAGCCCTTTTGCAGCGGGCGCTCACGGTAAATCTCCTGCCGGAAGCCCTTGGCAAACCACTTGGAATTCTTATATTCCACGTCAACATCATTCGGCTCAACGGCAACATACGTATTTCCGTCACCCTGATCCAGCACCTGCACGACCGAATAGCGGTAGGAGCCGAGCGGCGTAATATCGCGCTCAATGACCGTCTCCTCCGTTGCCGGCTTTAAAATATTCTGAACAGTCAGGAACACGAATACACCGATGACATACATCATCAGGAATACGGCGCCGAGAATCGTCTTCGGGCCCTCCTTCGTACCGCTCGCAAGATACGTAATCACGACCATAATGCCGAGCGGAACAAGCAGCACCAGATGCTTGTAGTTAAACATGATAATCGGCAGATAGAACGGCATGGACGCCATAATACAGACGCGCGTCACAATCTGCCGCCGCGTAAACAGCAGGACTGCACCGAAGAAAATACAGGCAAGCGACACGAGGAAGCAATATTTTGTACGGTTCTCCTCCGGAATCGACAGCCGGTAGAACATGCTGTAATACGCCAGCTTTATGACGCCCTTGAGATAGAGGATCGAAAGCAGCGAGAGCAGAAACTGCACAGCGAAAACAAAATAGTGTCCGTTTTTCGTGCGGATTGCTTCTTTTGCTGCTGTCCATGCATTCTGAATGGAATCGCCGACATCGGCTGACGCCTCTCTGCTCCGGAACGACGCAGTGGATTTTCTAGCATTAGTACTCATGATGACACCTTTCGGATTCGGGCATATTTTGCCATGATTTTTTTCGTTCCCACGCGGTCAAATGCGATTTCCAGCAGGACATCGCCGCCCATAGGGGAAACTGACAGCACGGTTCCCTCACCGTGTACAAAGCTCTTGACGCGGTCACCCGCGGTAAACTGTAGATCAGAAGGCGCTTCACTGCGCTTTTCCGCATACCGGAAGAAGGCGTCTGCCTGCTTCTTCGGAACGGAATTTCCGGCGCCTGCCGGTACAGACGAACGCTCAGGTTCTTCCTTCTCCAATACATCCTGATCCATTTCACGCAGAAAGCGCGACGCCGTATTGGACGCAGTCTGTCCGTAGAGCATCCGGAAGGATGTGGTCGTGATGTAGAGCTGCTTTTTGGCGCGCGTGATTGCGACATAAGCAAGTCTGCGCTCCTCCTCGATCTCCTCGGGACTGTCCATGCTGCGTCTGCCGGGGAAGACCCCCTCCTCCAGACCGATCAGAAAGACATTCTCGAATTCCAGACCCTTTGCCGCATGAATCGTCATCAGCGTCATGGCGTCCTGCGATTCATCGGCACGGTCCTGATCGGTATACAGCGAGACCTCTTCGAGAAAACCGCTCAGCGTCGGCTCGTCACCCTCGTTTTCGGCAGTGCTGATATAGCTCAGGATACTGGTTTTCAGTTCCTTGATATTCTCGATACGGCTCTCGCCCTCCTCGCCCTCTGCACGGAGCATATCCATGTAGCCGGATTCGAGCAGCATCGTATCATAGAATTCATCGAGCGGCTGTGTTTCCGCAGCTTCGGTCAGACGGTCAAAAACGGCAGCCGCCTCATGCAGCGCCTTCGCGCGCTTCGCAATCACCGGATAGGAATCTGCCGTCCGCAGAACCTCCAGCGGAGAAATGCCGAGATCAAGAGAAATCGCCGTAATATCGGAAAGCGTCTGCGCGCCGATGCCGCGTTTCGGCTCATTGATAATCCTCGTAAAGCGGAGAATATCAAACGGATTATTGATGACGCACATATAGGAGACTACATCCTTGATCTCCTTGCGGTCGAAGAACCGCAGCCCGCCGTAAATGCGATACGGGATGCCTGCCTGCGCAAGCTGACGCTCCAGCGTATTGGAAAGCGCATGCGTGCGGTAAAGGACGGCGTAATTCTGATAGAGACCGCCCTCACGGATTCCCTCGAGTACAGTATCGGCTACGAACCGTGCCTCCGCATTCTGATCGCCTGCGCGGTACCAGTGAATCTTATCGCCCTCTGCAAGATCGGTCCAGAGCGTTTTATCCTTTCTGCCCTGATTGTTCCGGATCACCGAATTTGCCGCTTTCAGAATCTGCTTCGTCGAGCGGTAATTCTGTTCGAGCCGGATGACCTTGCAATCCGGAAACTGCGATTCAAAGGAGAGAATGTTCTCAATCGTCGCGCCGCGGAATTTATAGATGCTCTGGTCATCGTCGCCGACAACGCAGAGGTTCTGATGTTTTTCGGCAAGCAGCCGGATCAGCTCATACTGCGCAGGGTTCGTATCCTGATACTCGTCTACCAGCAGATACCGGCAGCGGTTCTGATACTTTTCCAGCACATCCGGCTCACTGCGGAAGAGCTGAACCGTCAGCATGATGATATCATCAAAGTCAACGGCGTTGGAATCCTTCAGCCGCTGCTGATATGCCGCATAAATCTGTGCGATCTTGCCGCGGCGGTAATCACCGTCGGACTCTCTGAGCATATCCTCCGGCGTCAGGAGCCTGTCCTTCGCACGGCTGATCTCATGGGCAACCGCCTTCGGCGGAAATGCCTTTTCCAGCGCAACGCCCCTGCTGCGGTCCTGCAAAGCAGGATCTTTCAGCAAATCCTTGAGCACACGCTGTGTATCATCGGCATCGTAGATCGTGAAATCGGAATTGTAGCCGAGACGGTCGATGTGCTGCCGCAGAATGCGGACACATGCGCTGTGAAAGGTTGCCGCCCAGACATCCGCAGCGGATTCTCCCAGCATGGTTTCCAGTCTTGCTTTCAGCTCGGCTGCTGCTTTATTTGTAAAGGTGATTGCGAGAATCCGCCAGCCGGGAATCGGCGCAAAGCCGAGAATCTCCGTCAGGCGCTGTTCATCGGGAGCGGTTTCGCCCTCGGCGGTCTGCCGCAGGAATTCCGCATCCTCCGCGCTGAACGGCGGAATCTCCCCGTCATAGGCATTGCCGAAGCGCATCATAAACGCGATGCGATTGACAATCGCCGTGGTTTTGCCGCTGCCTGCACCGGCTAGGACACTGACCGGTCCGAGCACCGTCCGGACAGCCTCCTGCTGCGGCGGATTCAGCCCCTTCGCGGTCAGATACCGCGTCAGCGCGGCTTGTTTGAGTTGCGTCATGCTCTGCATGGTATCTTCCGGACTCCGTTCCTTCCGTAATGATCGTACCGGGTTTTCCTGCCGCAGCGCCGAATCTGAAACTGTCTGCGGGTATACTTCCGGCAATACGAATCTATTATAACACAAATCTCCGGAATTGAAAAGTCTTTACAGAAAATTTTTCGATATTTTTCATATTTTCCGCTCTTTCAAACATCTGTTCGCGCATTTTGTACAGTTTGTGTCGTTATTTTGATTTTATTCTTAAAATTTCCTGAAAGGGCTTTCTTTTTTTACGTTTTTCCTGTATAATATAAAATGAAAACGTATTGAATCCGATAGAAAGGATGATGTTCCTTTATGAAGGTGCATATGGACGACCGCCAGCGCAGCATCGCAAGGACTGCTGTCTGGATTTTCACGATCTGCTTGACAATCGGCATTGCAGTCTGGCGCTGGTCCTCACTGGTTGCAGTCTTCCGGAAGATTGCTTCCGTTATGGCGCCGGTGCTTGTCGGTCTGGTATTAGCATATCTGATGAGTCCGCTCCAGAACTGGCTTGAGATCAGAATCGGCAGATTCACAGACAAAAACATGCCGCATCCGCGCTTAAAGCGTGCTCTTTCCGTGACCGGTGCGATTCTCGTACTGCTGATTGCGATTTTCGGACTGGTCGCTGCAATCGTGCCGGAGCTGATTACGAGTATCAAAAACCTGCTCGTCAGCCTGCCGGAATACCTTACCAATATGACCGACTGGATCAACGCACACATTGCATCACTCAAGGACGATCAGCCGCAGCTCTATTCCGTCCTGACAAACATCTGGGATACCGCGCTCAATTCAGCAAACAATTTCGCAGTTCAGTTCGAGCCCAAGCTCGACAGCATCGCAAGCGGCGGCGCAGATGTCATTTCCACGCTGACCTCCGGTGCAGTCTCGGTCTTCAAATGGCTGACCAATTTCCTGCTCGGAATCATTATCACAATCTATCTGCTCTATAATAAAGAGACCTATATCGCACAGGTACGCAAGCTGCTCTATGCAATCCTGCCGGAAAAAAATGTTCATACCTTTCTCGAAATCGGCACACATGTCAGCTATAAGTTCATGCACTTTCTCTCCGGCAAGACGCTCGATTCGCTGATTATCGGGCTGCTGTGCTTCACAGGCATGACAATTCTCAATATGCCCTATACCACGCTGATTTCGATTCTGGTCGGCGTCACGAATATCATTCCGTTCTTCGGTCCGATCATCGGCGCCGTGCCGAGTGCACTGCTGATCCTGCTTTCCGAGCCGCGGAAGCTGATTCCCTTTGTCATCTTCATCCTCGTATTGCAGCAGTTTGACGGAAATTTCCTCGGACCGAAAATCCTCGGAGACTCGCTCGGTCTGCCGATGTTCTGGACGCTCTTTGCAATCACGGTCGGCGGCGGTATCTTCGGATTTATCGGCATGGTCGCTTTTGTACCGCTCTTCGCAGCCGTCTATACGCTGTTTTCGGATTTTCTCAGTGAACAGCTGCATAAGAAGGGACTCCCTGCCGAAACTGCAAACTATATGACAAACGAGATACACTATGCATCTCCCCTGCAAAAATCAGATATCCCGATGCCTTCTGATGAGGATGATCAGCCGAAGATGCCGGAGGTTCCGGACGATGAGGAAGATTATGTACCTGTTCCGGTGGAGGAAATTACCGATCGCGCCGAAAGCTCGGATCAATCTGAATAAAGGATATCCGACTCGGATTAGATGACGCGCATTCTATTGATTCATCTTCCGTTAATTCTTGATCTTTACACCTTGGACGGGAGCAGCTTAATTATGGAAAATCAGAATATCCTGCATGACATACAAAAAAGAATCAGGCTGCGTTTTCTGCTGGTCTTTGCGGTCTGGTTCGGCGCAGTCTGCGGCATCACAGCAATCATCTCTCTGTTTCAGGAATTTCAGCGCGATGAAGCACTTGCAGTATTCAGTGCTGCAATGCTGATTGGCTTCTTTGTGCTGGTCGGCATGCTCGGCATCACCGGCTCCCGATTTGGGAAAGAACTCGACAGTATGCCGGAGCTGCATCCCGCAGACGGAAATGATGCAGCATATGCCGAGCAGGATGCCGCCTATCAGGCGCAGGTCAAAAAGATCAGTCAGGACAGCAGAGCGATGATTATGATAGGCATCCTTCTGCCGCCGCTGCTGCTGCCGCTTTTCATTCTCAGCGAGTTCAACTACCGCGTACAGATAAAAAAACGCGGTCTGCATGCCGGAACTGCTGCATGCGAGCTCAGTGTCTATACGCGCAGAGTGGAAAGCAACTGGGGCTGGATGGGATTTTTCCTGCTGCTTTTCTCCTTCTGTCTGTTAATGTTCTCCGCGATGTACAGCTTCACTGCGAAAGGCAGACTCACTGCACTCAACAGCACCGCAAAATACGTTTATACGGCGGCGATCACATATCAAAATGATCTTGACCTTTCCGATAAGCCATATCAGCTTGAAACAACCATTGTCAACATAGCGGAAAACCGCGCAAACAATCTGCTTCATCAAGGGATTTATCCGTATTTCAATGACAGCGAGAAAATCAACTACGCAGTCATTTGCGATGAAACAGGCAAAGTTACTGGCGCATTGGCATCACGGCGCCCGATTACCGAGGAAGACCTTGCGCATCCGCAGAGCTTTGAGGAGCAGTACGCGATCTGTAATGCATGGTTCCGGACGGATCAGCCGGTCGGAAACTATCTGTCGAAAAGCAACTGAGATGCCGCCGAAAGGAATGATATCATGGACGAACAGAATACCATGCAAAACAATCCGGAGACCGCAGCAGAAGCAGCAGCGGAGCCTGCCGCTTCGGTACCGTTAAAAAGCAAAGCAGCAAAGATAATCCGCAGCATCTTCATCGTTTGCGCTGTCATTCTGCTGTTTAATATTGTCCTGATACTGCTGTTTCTTCCAAAGACGTTTGCAACCACATCGACGGATCGCCAGATTGCACAGGCGAAATCCATTTTTAACGCTGCCTTATCCTATGAAGGAGAGCTAATTGAAGCCGGAGAGTCTTATGCATTCCATACGACGATATATAATAAAAATGACGATACCGGCAAAGACTCTGAACTGTACCAGCGTATGCGCTATTATTACGGCGAGATTGATAATTTGAATTTTGCCGTCGTGGCTGACGAAGAAGGCAATATCACCGGAAGTGTTTGTTCCAGAGGCAAAATCACGGAAAAAACGCTTGCGAATTTGCAGACCTATGACCAGCAGCGGAAATATATGAGTTCTTTTTTCACAGCGAACAAGGCGGTCAGCAGCTACGGACTCGGATTTGATTCGCCGCATTTCAACTAAAACCGTTTGAATTCTCATTCACCGAAAAAACTTATCAACAGGAGTGATCAGCTATGACAAACCAGAATCGCAATGACGGTGCAGAAATCATCGACGTTGCCTATCAGACAGCAACAAACGATGAGCTGTTCAGTTCACAGACACAGGCACAGCAGCGCGCACAGGCGCAGAAAGCCGCTGCCGATCAGAATGAGGAAGCGCTCATGGAGCTTGCTAGAGAGGTTATGCTTGATCCGGAGCGGTGCTTCTGCCGCTGCTGCGGTCAGCCGATCTATAAAAACGCAAGCGTCTGCGTTCACTGTCACTATGTTGTCAATCCGACCGCGCTGCGGCAGGGACAGCGGGTTGTCCGCGCAAGGCGCGAAAAATATGAGACCAGCAAGATCACACGCATTCACCGCTTTATTACGAATCTGACCGGTGTCGATCTCGAGCCGGAGGCGCAGAAGCGGCGCTGGGCAGTTCGTCAGCAGGATTATCATTTTGATACCGGCGGCAAAGTCTACTGCTCAAACTGCGGCTGTATCGTCGATCCGAATGCGACGGTCTGCGTCAACTGCAATTATGTCCTCAACCCCGTCGCCCTTCGGCGCGCACAAATTGCAATCAGCGATAAAAATGCGAAGGTCACACGCGCCGAGCTGATCAAATCGGCGCTGATTCCTGGCTTCGGCTTCAAGCTCAGCCGCCAGTACCGTGACCGTCGCCCGCAGGTCGCACTCCCCTGCCTGAAAGCCGGTCTCGCCAATACAGCTGCGGTCGGCATGGCAGTCCTTGCAATTCTCATTGCCTTTTTGAGCTGATTATTAAATAGTATCAGAAAACAGCTGCATTTGACACGGCTGTTTTTCTGTGTCCTTTTTTCATCAGATATTGACATTTTGTTTCACATGTAGTAAAATAGATAAGAAGGCATTAAAATGCCAAGGGAACGATTATTTTTGGGTTACGGAGGATGTACACTATGGAAATCTACAACGGCTGGCTGATCGTCAACAGCTACTACAATCCGGCAAAATTCAATTCACTTTACCGTGTTCTGGAAGAATCCGCAGAAAAGGCAGGTCTCCATTTTTCCAAATGGACCTCAGATCAGCGCCCGACGATTGTCGGTTCTGTTGCCAAGGAGCCGAAGCCGAGCTTTGTTCTATTCTGGGATAAGGACATTCAGCTCGCAAAGACAATGGAACTTTCCGGTCTGCGCCTTTTCAATTCCGCCGATGCGATTGCACTCGCAGATGATAAAATGGAATCCGCACTGAAGCTCGCAGCAGCGGGCATCCCGATTCCCGACACGATTCCTGCACCGACCTGCTTCCCGGGCTGCAAGCGCAATCCGGATTCCGCAGAGCGTGCTGCAAAAATCCTCGGCTGGCCGCTGGTCATCAAAGAGAATAAGGGCAGCTTCGGCGCACAGGTCTATCTTGCCAAGGATAAGGCAGAAGCTGCGCGGATTCTTGCACATATCGGCGAGCATGACTGCCTGTTCCAGCGCTTCATCCGTGACAGCAGCGGCAAGGACCTCAGAGTAACCGTTGTCGGCGGCAAGGCAATCTGCGCGATGGAGCGTCACGCCGCATCGCCGGTCGAATTCCGCTCAAATATCGGTGCAGGCGGCACTGCAACCGCGCGTGTACTCTCTCCGCTTGAGGAAAAGCTCGCAGTGGAATCCGCAGCAGCGCTCGGTCTGGATTTTGCAGGCGTTGATATTCTCATGGGCAGAAACGATGAGGAGCGCTATGTCTGCGAGGTCAATTCCAATCCGCAGCTCCAGAGTACGATTGATACCTGCGGCATCAATCCGGCAACGAACATCATGTGGCATATCCGCAGCCAGATCAAGAGCGCAGAATGAGCAGAAAAAACGGCATCTTGATCTATACGCCGGAGGATGCAGCGCGCAACCGTTGGTTTATCGAACAGCTGATACATTATGCAGAGTCGGAGGGAATGTCTCTCCGGCTCTGTCTTTCCGATCTGCGTGCACCGAATTACCTGATACCGGCTGGCACGGATTTTCTCATCAATCGCAGCAGATTTTCTAAATACAGCAGCTATGCGGAAGAAATCATGAAGCCGCCCGTCCCCTGCTTCAACAGCAGATTTGTCACCGGTGTCACAAATCAGAAGTATATGACCTACTGCGTTCTGAACGGAGAGTACGGCATTCCGATGGCGGAAACATGGGAATACCGCAGACGGGAACCGCTGGCCGCGCTGCAATTTCCGCTGGTTGCAAAGCCTGCGGACGGTCACGGCGGCGAGGGCGTCGCGTGGATTGAAAACGCAGCGGCGCTGAAACAGTATGCAGCCGATTTTGACGCTGCACATCCCGAACCGACCTATCCGTTTCTATTGCAAAGGCCTGCCGTAACCGGCTGGGATGTCCGCATTTATGTACTCGGCGGTGAAATCTATTCCGCAGTATTGCGAACATCTGACACCGATTTCCGCAGCAATTTTTCCCTCGGAGGCAAGGCAGAGGTGATCAAACCCGATGCAGAAATTTGTGCGCTTGTAAATAAAATTCAGGAAATCATGCCGCTGGATTTTGCCGGCGTCGATCTGCTCCGTTCTCCGGAGGGCGGCTATATCCTCGGCGAGATTGAAGATGCCGTCGGCTGCCGGATGCTCTATCAGCTGACGGAGCTGAATCCGGCACAGGATTATATCCGTTATATCAGAAGCCGTCTTTCCTGACCTTTGCCGCCATATCCGAAACGATTGTTTCATAACGATATCCGCCTCCTTGCGCAGGCGGATATTTTTTTGTATCCCATACATGCGTCAGCCGCATTGTATCATCATTGCAGAGAAAATATGTATGTGCAGGCTGTACGGCTGAATCGTCCCATGTACAGTCGATATGATACCAGTTTTCTGCGAGCTGCACCAGATTCCACGCATGATTCTCCGTATGCCCCTCCGCATCCGCTGATACGCCGGTGACAATCATTACAGGGATTCCGGCAGATTCCATGAGCAGCGCAAATGCCTCTGCATAGCCGTCACACGCCGCTCTGTGCAGCAGCAGTGCACCGGCTGCACCGTGACATTCCGGCAGTTCATCCGCGTATTCACAGGTGCGGCAAAGCTGATCATGCGCCAGAAGTACACGGACCGCATCCGGCTCGGCAGATGTCTCATGATTCCATAGTGCAGCCGCATCTGCAAGCATTTGCTTCTGCCGCCTGAGCGTATCCGTCGGAACCGCATATTCCGCCTGCACGGTCAGCATCTCTCCGCTGCGCACCCATGAAACCCGTTTCAGCATGGTTCGCGCAAGCACATGCGACGCTGCCGCATGCTGAATCAGCGCGTCCGGATCATCCTCAGGCATCGGAAACGAGATGCATTTCTCTGTATGCAGCAGCATTTCGGTCAGAAGCGCCGATGCATCCTCCGCCGTACAGATTGTTTCCGGCGACAGCGGCACGGTACATCTGCAATCGGCTGTATGACAGCCGGTCAGCAGCAATACAGCCGGTAAAATACACAGAAATACTGAATGCCGCATACAAATCACCCCTTTGTCCATTCCCCATTTTATGCAGATACAAAGCCGGAATTGCATGATTCCGGTTCGTCAGATTGATAAAAAATCTCTAATTGAATGATAATCATTTGTGCAATGATTCTTTTTTTGCCGTTTGCTATTGCCAAATCGACGAAAATAGTGTAAAATGAAGCCATATGGAATGCGTTAGTTCATTCACACTATCTTGGAGGTTATTTACATGATTTCAGCAGGCGATTTTCGTAACGGCATGACGTTTGAAATGGACGGTCAGGTCGTTCAGGTTATCGAATTCCAGCACGTTAAGCCGGGCAAGGGCGCAGCTTTCGTCCGCACAAAGTATAAGAATGTCATCACCGGTGCAGTGGTTGAAACTTCCTTCAACCCGACTGCAAAGTTCCCGACCGCTTTTGTTGAGCGCAAGGATATGCAGTACAGCTACAGCGACGGTGATCTCTACTACTTCATGGATATGGAGTCCTACGAGCAGATTCCGATCAGCAAGGATGTCATCGGCAATGCACTCGACTTCGTAAAGGAAGAGGAGATCGTCAAGGTTCTCTCCTACAAGGGCAATGTGTTCGGCATTGAGCCGCCGTTCTTCGTCGAGCTTGAGGTCACCTCGACCGAGCCGGGTGTGAAGGGCAACACTGCAACCAATGCGACCAAGCCGGCTGTTGTCGAGACCGGTGCTGAGATTCGTGTTCCGCTCTTCATCAACGAAGGCGACCGCATCCGCATTGATACCCGTACCCGTGAGTACATGGAGCGCGCATAATTCTTTTTCTGATATCCGAATGGCTGAAAAGCCGCAGGACATTGATGTGAAAGGAAGGTAATCATCATGAAGCTGACCGAGAAAATCGCGTATATGAAGGGTCTTCTGGACGGCATGGAGCTCGACGGCTCTACCAAAGAAGGCAAGGCTATTCTCCAGATGGCAGATGTCATGGAGGAAATGGGCGTCTACATCGACGATTTGCAGTCTCAGATTGATGAGCTGACAGAGCTCTGCGATCTGCTCGACCATGATCTCGGTGAGGTTGAGACCGATCTCTACTGCGACGATGACGACGATGATTTCGATCTCGACGATGATGATGACCTGGATCCGGATGACGACGACGAGGATTACGATGATAATTTCCGCATCGGCAAGGTTCTTCCGGCAGATTACGATGATTTTGCATATGAGGACAGCGACGATTACGATAATGAAATCTATATCGTCAACTGCCCGAGCTGCGATGAAGCCGTAAACCTCACAGAGCGTGAGCTTGAGGAAGGCAGCATTGTCTGTCCGCACTGCGGCGAGCTGCTGGAATTCAATTATGACGACATCGAGCAGGATTTCTCCGAAACCGAAGAGATCGCTGACGATGAATCCGAATCAGACGAGTGCGATGCCGAATAAGCATCCACTTCCTGTATTCCGTTACAAAACTGCCCGTGAAGCATCTGTTTCACGGGCAGTTTTTTCTGCCAGATATAATTCATGTTTTGATCGAGGCATCCCTTCCGGCTGTCTGCATCGGAAGCGTTATTATCCTCAATCATAGCTGAACACCGCATCCTGCGACTGCTCATAGGCTTCCCGCAGCACGGAAAGTGCCCGCTTCTCAATCCGCGAGACATAAGACCTGCTGATTTGCAGCGTATCGGCAACCTCACGCTGTGTCTGTGCCGGATACCCGAATAACCCGTAGCGCCGGACGATGACAGTCCATTCGCGCGCATTCAGTTTCGTTTGCAGATAATGATAGAGCTGTTTTTCCTGCATGGACTGCGCAACCTGCTCCTCAAGATCGGTGCTGTCCGGCATGATATCAAGCAGCGTCAGCGCATTCCCGTCCTTATCATATTCAAGCGGATCGTCGAAGAATACTTCTCCGGCGGTCTTCTTTTTTGCCCGGTAAAACATCAGAATTTCATTCTCAATACAGCGGCTCGCATAGGTCGCAAAGCGAGCCCCCTTCTCCGGCTTAAAGGTTGAAACCGCCTTGATCAGACCGAGCGTCCCGATTGAGATCAGCTCCTCCTGCTCGCGGTCCGGCGAATAAAACTTCTTGGTCAAATGCGCAACCAGCCTCAGATTGTGCGTAATCAGCTTTTGCCGCGCATCCTCCGAGCCTTCCGCAAGCTGTTCCAGCAGAAGCTGCTCCTCCGCCCGTGTCAGCGCAGGCGGAAATGCCGCCGCATGATCAACATGCAGCAGCAGAAATGTCATTTGTCCGAATAACCCCGATAAAAGTGAAAGCATCCACATCACCTCACGGGAGTATATGCAGCGCCGCCTGTCCCGTTTGCATCAAATCGACGCGGGAATCGTCTGTACGATACGCAGTTCGCCGTTCTGCACGCAAAGATGATGCAACCCTTTGCCGGAACGCAGCAGACTGTCTGCAAGCAGGGGCTCTGCCTGCTGTGTCAGCGCCGTCCGGATTGCCCTCGCGCCGCCGTGCGCAGTATCGGCTGCTGCAATCAGAAGCTGCTCCGCCTCGGGCGTCCATGTGAGCTGCGCGCCGCATGCAGCCGCACGGTCCGCAAGGTCATGCAGCTGCATCTTCGTGATTTGCAGCAGATCATTGTCAGACAGCCTGCGGAATATAATCGCCGCATCGAGCCGGTGCAGCAGCTCGGGCTTCATGCTTTTTTTCAGAATTGACCGCAGTGCAATCTCCTGCTGATGTTCGGTATCCGCTGCATCGCCGAAGCCGATCACACCCTGCTGCAAGTTCTCTGCACCGAGATTTGACGTCAGAATCAGCAGCGTCTCCGAAAAATCCGCACGGTTCCCGCTGCTGTCTGTCAGTGTGCCGTCCTCGAGGATTTGCAGCAGCAGCGACAATACATCCGGATGTGCCTTTTCCATTTCATCGAACAGAATCAGACTGTACGGTGCACGGCGCACCTGCTCGACCAATGTCATTCCCTCATCATAGCCGACATATCCCGGCGGCGCACCGATCAGCCGCGCTGCGGTATGCTTCTCCATATACTCGCTCATATCCATGCGGATCAGACTGCCAGCAAACAGTTCCTCTGCAATGCATTTCGCAAGCGCGGTCTTACCGATACCTGTCGCACCGAGAAACAGAAACGCCCCGACCGGACGCCCTGTTTTCCGCAGTCCGGAGCGATTGCGCCGAATTGCCTTCGCCACTGCCGTCACTGCTGCATCCTGCCCGATAATCCGCCGGCGCAATGTTTCCTCAAGATGCAGCAGCCGCTCTGATTCTGATTCCGTCAGTGTTTCCGCGGGAATTCCCGTTTTCACAGCAACCATATGCGCAATATCGCACTGACCGATTGCCGGATACTGCTCAGGATCGGATTCTTTGCTCCATTGCAGACGCTTTGCCGCACAGGCTTCGTCGAGCAGATCAAGCGCCTTATCCGGCAGTGCACGGTCATGCAGATAGCGCTGCGAATACTGCACTGCCGCACCGATTGCCTCCGGCTCGATCTCGACACGGTGAAAGCACTCATACCGGCGGCTCAGACCGCGCAGCATCTCCGCCGCCGCATCGGCATTCGGCTCTGCGATGCGAACCGGCTGAAAACGGCGCGCAAGTGCTGTATCCTTTGCAATCTGCTTCCTGTATTCCTCCTCTGTCGTCGCACCGATGATTTGCAGCTCTCCCCTTGCAAGCCGCGGTTTCAGGATATTCGCCGCGTCAATCGCTCCCTCTGCTGCACCCGTTCCCGTAATCATATGCAGCTCATCAATAAAGAGCATGATCTCCGGATTCCGCACAGTTTCCTCGATACATGACCGCAGACGTTCCTCGAAGTCACCGCGGTATTTTGCACCGGCAAGCAGTGCCGTCAGATCGAGCGAGAGAATCACGCGGCTGCGCATACTCTGCGGGACATCTCCGTGCAGGATGCGCTGTGCAATCCCCTCAATCATTGCGGTCTTTCCGACACCTGCCTGCCCGATCAGAACAGGATTGTTTTTCGTGCGGCGGAGCAGAATCTGCATGATCTGCTGCATTTCCGTCTCCCTGCCGATCAGCGGGTCAAACTGCTCCGCTGTGATCGGGTCGGTCAGATTCCGTGCATACTGAGCGAGAACGGGACATTCCTTCCGGTCAAACTGCGGAAACGCATCCTGCGCATCTGCTGTCATCTGCGTATCCAGACAGCATGCATTCCGCAGAAGATGCAGCGGAATTCCCATGCCGCGCAGGAGTGATGATGCCCCGCAGTGCTCATCCTGCAATACCGCATACAGCAGCGATTCCGAGCTGACTGCCGCCCCGTTTTCCGTCTGTTTCAGCCGCATCTGCTCCGCATTACGCAAAACACGCCGGAATGCAGGCGTACATGCATCCTCACGCAGATGCACCGGCGACGCACGTCCGATTGCCTCCAGAACCGCCTGCTGAAACCGCTGGAGCGATATCCTGTGCGTCCGCAGGATCGCCGCGCCGACATTGCTTCCATCGGTCAGCATCGCAAGAATCAGATGCTCTGTGCCGATAAAGCAGTGTCCGAACGATTCTGCCTGTGATCTGGCATGCGCGATGATCTGCCGCGCTTTTTTTGTATATGCATCCTTCTGCAAGTCAAATCCCTCCGGTTTCATTTGCTATACTATATGCAGATATCGCAGCCGATACCCACAGCCGCGCTGTCACACTTTCAAGCCCGCTGCATATCATGAGACTAGGAAGCGAAAAAACGCTTCTGTTCACGCACCGTGCTCCGGACGCGGTGCCCCGACTACATTCTTATGATAAGGAGTGCTGATTATGTGCGGTAACGATTGCAACAACATGTGGTGGATCATCATTCTGATTCTGCTGTTCTCGAACTGCTGCGGCAACGGCTGCGGCAATAACGGCTGCGGATGCAACAATGGCTGCGGCTGCTGATCCGATTCAGAAAACCTGCCTGCGGAACCGTCTCTTCATCCGAAGGGGCGGATTCCGCCTGCTCAGAAGGATTTTGCAGCCAGTTGAACACTGCACGCGCCGTATCGACACATTTCAGGCGAATCTCATACTGTTCGGGATGCAGCGCCATGTCACGGACTGCCTCACTGAGCGTATCCTCCGCCGCAGCCTCTGATGCTGCAGGAATACACATCGCCGGATACATCACACACCACCAGTTCTGCCCCTTCCCGCTGCCGATCTCAATCCGAAGCGCCTGATATTCTCCCGCAGGCAAAGTCACATCGCCGTATGTCCGCTCGGGAAACGCAGTTTTCTCAAACTCTACATGAACCGTATCCTGCGAACCAATACTTGAAAGTGTTTCTTCGGCAATCTGCCGAATCTCCGCAAGATGCTTTCGCAGCGAAGCACATCCCGATACAAAATCTGCATCCTCCGGAATCCACTCCGCAGCATGCTTCAATATTTCGTCGCGGACAAGCAGCTTCTGCATCTGCGCATCCGTATCATCACTGTCTGCAAGAATATGCAGCCGGATCACGCTGTGCTCGATCTGTGAAAGCGTCTGCGCGGTCTGTCCGATATTTGCCGCTGCCGCCGCAAGCAGCAGAATCAGCAGCAGTTTGATAGCCTGTTTCATACGTATCTCTCCCCGTCAGATTCAGATTTCTGACCGCAGTATGGGACGCTTTGCCGGATTTATACAGTAAGATACACAAAACTTTTATCACACTCAGCGGATTCTGCACGTTCTCCGAGATTTCTGCGCTTTGCCCCTTGCTTTTTTCGGGAAAATCGTGTATAATATGGAGTGGTGAAATGTACGGAAGTATGTTTTATCCGGAATTAGCCGGTGCTTCCGGCATAATTGTATCATAGGAGGAATTAACAATGCTGGTATCTGCAAAAGACATGCTGAACAAGGCAAGAGACGGCAAGTACGCGGTCGGTCAGTTCAACATCAACAACCTCGAATGGACTAAGGCAATTCTGCTCACTGCGCAGAAGCTAAACTCCCCTGTCATCCTCGGTGTCTCTGAGGGCGCAGGCAAGTATATGTGCGGTTTCGAGACCGTTACCGCAATGGTCAAGGCAATGGACAAATCCCTCGGCATCACCGTTCCGGTCGCGCTGCACCTCGATCACGGCACCTATGACGGCTGCTACAAGTGCATCAAGGCAGGCTTCACCTCGATCATGTTCGACGGCTCTCACTTCCCGATCAACGAGAATGTTGAGAAGACCACGGAGCTCGTTCACGTTGCACATCAGCTCGGTCTCTCCATTGAGGCTGAGGTCGGTGCAATCGGCGGCGAAGAGGACGGCGTCATCGGCAAGGGTGAATGTGCCGATCCGCAGGAGTGCAAGCAGATCGCAGATCTCGGCGTTGATTTTCTGGCAGCAGGCATCGGCAATATCCACGGTGTCTATCCGGCAAACTGGGAGGGTCTGAGCTTCGATACCCTCGCAGATATCAAGAAGACCGTTGTTGATATGCCGCTCGTTCTGCACGGCGGTACCGGTATTCCGGACGATCAGATCAAGAAGGCAATCTCCCTCGGCGTTGCAAAGATCAACGTCAACACCGAGTGCCAGCTCGTCTTTGCTGAGGCAACCCGCGGCTATGTCGAGGCAGGCAAGGATAAGCAGGGCAAGGGCTTCGATCCCCGTAAGCTGCTCGCTCCGGGCTTCGATGCAATCTGCGCAAAGGTTGAGGAGAAGATGCGCCTGTTCGGTTCTGTCGATAAGGCATAATTCCCTGAATCATATACATGCAGCGTGAATGTAATTCCGCGCTGAAATATCAATGACGCCGCAGTATTCCGGATGCGAAATCGGAAATACTGCGGCGTTTGATTGACTTTTTCAGAATTCTGCTTTATAATGCATATAAGCCGCCTGACAAATCTGCGCAAACGGGGAAATGCAAAGCACCGGAAAATCTGCTATGATAAATACAGCAGGAGGGAACTGGTATGGAATGGATCGCAGCAATGCAGCAGGCAATCACCTATATCGAAGCACATCTGCTGGACGAGATCAACTATGAAGATGCCGCAAAGCAGATGCATATTTCCGGCTATGAGTTTCACAGGGCATTCAACTTTCTGACCGGAATGACCGCGAATGCCTATATCCGCAGCCGCAGATTATCCTTAGCCGGCAGAGAAATCGCGGAAACGGATGCGAAAATCACAGACATTGCTCTGAAATACGGCTACGATACACCCGAGAGCTTTACCAAGGCATTCACCAGATTCCACGGTGTCGCGCCGAGCCGTGCCAGAGAAGGGGCTGCAAAGCTCGTTCTGTTCAATCCCCTTGCAATCAAATTAACGGTGGAAGGCGGTAAAAGTATGGATTACAGAATTGTTAAAACAGATTCGCAGCGGTTTCTGACAATCTCCAAACGCTTCCGGAATGAGATCATCAATGACAATGAGAATCATGAGATTTCCGATTACTGGGCCGATTGTTGTGAACGGAATCTGATCGACCCCCTGTGCAGACTGCGTCCGGAAGGAAAACGTGATCTGTTCGGACTCTGCACCCCCTCCGATGCACATTCAGATACGTTTGAATATGGCATCGGCATCCGGATCGACGCAGATACTGCCGCATTTGATCCGGCGCAAATGGAAAAAGAAGGCTATCGCATCTGGAAAGTCAAACCCTTCACTTATGTTGTATTTGAATGCATCGGCAACGACAGCTTATGCATCCAAGAGACATGGGAAAGATTCTATAGGGAATTTCTCCCGCAAATGGGCTATGAAGCCGCAGACGAAGCCGACTACGAATTCTATCCCGAGCAGAAGAAAGAAGGCGTATTCTGCGAGGTATGGATTCCTGTCATCAAAAAATAATGCAAATCCCGAAAGCAGTTCGTTGCTTTCGGGATTTTGTTATCTCAGTGACATCACATAAACCTGACAGGGATTTGCTTCATCCCAGAGCGGCAGAACCTCGAATTCCTGAAATCCGCATGCGAGATAAAAACGGTTTGTTGCATCATAATCCGGATACATGCCCATTCTCACGGTCTTGACCTGCATAAACGCATATCTGGCATTGACAGCGCATTCCCTTGCCGCATCAAACAGCATCCGTCCGACGCCTTTTCTGTGATACTGTTTCAAAACGCCCATGACCGCAAGCTCAACCGTCGCAGAGCCAGTCTCCTTCAGACAGAGAAATCCAACCGGCACCTCGCCATCAAATGCAGCAAATGTAATCCGCGCAGGACTGTCCGCAATATACGCTTCTCTGCTGGATTCCACTTCAAACCACTCCGTCAGCGCCTCTAATACCTGCCGGACAATCTGCATTTTTTCCTGTTTATCTTCAATTTGTCTGATTGTGATATTCTGCATTATATAGCCTCCGTTTTTATCGTTTTCGCAGCTCCCAGAACGCAACCGCGCTCGCCGCGGCAACATTCAGCGAATCCACGCCGTGCAGCATCGGGATGCGAACTGTCCAGTCACAGGCTGCAATCGTTTCCGGTGCAAGCCCCTCCCCTTCTGTCCCGAGCACAATCACAAGCCGCTCCGCAGCCCTGAGCTCTGCATCGTCAATCGAAACAGAATCGTCGCACAGCGCCATTGCCGCAGACTGAAACCCGAGACCGCGCAGCATCCGGATCGCTTCCGATGCATCCGGCGCCTCCGGCAGATATGCCCACGGTATCTGAAATACTGTGCCCATACTCACACGCGCAGCACGACGGTACAACGGATCAGTACAGCCGGATGTCAGCAAAACGGCATCCATTCCGAGCGCCGCTGCTGAGCGGAAAACCGCACCGAGATTTGTCGGGTTCATAATGTTTTCCAAAAGCACAATCCGGTGCATATTACGGAGCATTCCTCCGGAATACGGTTGCTCTCTGCGGCACATTGCGCATAAGACGCCGCGGGTCAGATGCATTCCTTTCACCGAATTCAGCACAGATGTATCCGCAAGAAAAACCGGAATTTCCGGATTACGCAGACAAAGCGACTGTACCTGCGGCGTGTAAAATCCTGTGTCAATCAGAAATGAAACAGGCATGTATCCGGCGTTCATTGCACGTTCGATCACATTGGGACTTTCCGCGATAAAAAGCCCCTGCGCAGGCTCGTTGATATGGTATAGCTGCGTTTCTGAGCAGCGAAGCCAAGCCCCCCACGGCGATTCGGAAAGCGCAATAATGTGCATTACATTTGCTGGCATTTGATCCTCCGTTTTTATTTCTATTATAACACAGTTGCTGAAAAAACACAAGCTGAGAAATTTTTATCATTAGGGGTTGACAAAAGCGCAAAATTATGCTATAATAATAAAGCTGAATCCGAAAGGAGAGGTGTCCGAGCGGTTTAAGGAGCCAGTCT
The DNA here is from genome assembly GCA_017550285.1 of Oscillospiraceae bacterium. GTDB lineage: Bacteria > Bacillota > Clostridia > Oscillospirales > Ruminococcaceae > Firm-04. The sequence goes on along the minus strand of JAFZPP010000016.1, from coordinate 4,806 downwards.
TGAAAACTGGTGATGCAGCAATGCACCGTGGGTTCGAATCCCACCCTCTCCGCCAACAAACCCTTCGGATATCGCATTCACCATGCTGGAGAAATACCCAAGTGGTGAAGGGGCTCCCCTGCTAAGGGAGTAGGGCTCGAAAGGGTCGCGAGGGTTCAAATCCCTCTTTCTCCGCCAGATGTAAAATGTCCTAGATGCGTGAAAATCAAGCATCTAGGACATTTTTCTTATGTTTGGAATTGAAAAAAATTTCCGATTTCGGAAGAATTTTTCCGTATTTTGAAGCTATTTTCAAGCCAATCGCACACGCGTGCACACGAATGCACACGAAAGCCCGCAAAAACACTGCACACGACCTGGTGTATCATGGCTCTTACTCATTCACTCAAATCAGTGTAAATGCGTCGCTTTCGTTACATTCCCGCTCGATTTCCACGAAATCCAGCACCCTCTTTCCTTTTTCAGCGATTATTCCTTTTTAGAATTGAATATTTCATCCGCCCGGTCTTTTTATTAACAAAAACTCCGGGCTATTTTTATGCCCTTTTGCTGGGGGTGATGCTAATGTAGACAACAATCCAGATTGAACGTACCCCGCGTCGTGTGCAATCACAACCAGATTTCGCACACGAAATCGAAAAATAATATCTTTCAGGAGGAATATGATTATGAAACAGATGACTCTGAAGCTCCATTCCATGTATGCAGCAGCCAACAAGCTTGGCTACAGCCTGCCCTTTATGAACGAGATCTGCAAGAGAGCATTCTGGAGCGGTCGCCCGTTCCATGTGCTCAAGGACGAGAACAACAAGTATTTCATTGAGGCAAACAGCCTCCAGCGCTATATCGACAGCTGCCCGGACTTCAATCCGTATATGATTCCCGGCGTCTATGAGCCGGATAACTATGATGAGGACGCGCCGATGGACGAGTCTGTGTTCATTCTGACTGAGGATATGCTCCCCCAGGTCTGCGGCGTTCTGGTCGATGTCGAATGCGCACCGCTTATCTCCTACAACAGAAATGAACCGGCACTTCTGGTGCTGATGGTCGTGGAGGCGGACGAAACGGAAAAGCTGTTCTATCCGTCCCGGGATGAATGACCGTATACTGTTATCGGCAAAATCAGCTCCGAAATTCGATTGGATTTTTGCCGATAAAAGTACCTTGACAACTGAATATTATTTTTCAAGCCCGTTATTATGATGCGCCATTCCTGTCTACAATTATAATAACGGGCTATTTTTATGCCCATTTGAAGGAGGGATGAGCCAATGAACATGAGCGAAGATGTGACTGCCGTTTCGATGCAGGTTTCGGAAAAAGCAGCAGACGCAGCACTTGCGGCGTTCAAGTCTGTGCTGGATTCGGTCGGCAGGCTGTTCCGGGAGCTTCTCGGCATGGAGCATGACCGCGCTCGCGCAAAGGCACAGATCAAAGCATCGAAGGGCAGCGCTGCGCCCGAGAAAACAAAGCCGCCGAATGTCACCGCAACGAACCTGACCGGCATCAAGCCCGGCGAAGTCTCCCTGAAAGACCTTGCCGAAAATGCCAGAGAGACCGGCGAAGCACTGGCTGTCTCACAGCATGGATTCTCACAGGAGGATCGCAAGGCGATTGCCCGAACCGCGAAAAAGTATGGTATCCCTATTGCTTTCTCTGGCGAAAAAGGCAAAAATAACCTCTATGCGAACGTCCGCAGCGGCGATCTGCCAATCTTTAAGCAGATCTGTACTGAGTGCATCAAGGAAAAAATCGCGGAAAAGCCTGAATCTTTCGGCAATTTCAAGGTGCAGGCATGGGAAGTGCCGCATCTGACGGCTATGCTCAAAGCCCATGATCTGCCCGCAGTATTCGTTGAAACGAAAAGCGGCGAGCAGTATTGTCTGCATGATGTGAAGCATCAGGACGCCGTGCGTATCGTCCGCGAGGAATTTGTCGCCAAATGCAAGGAGATTGAGAGAAACTTTTCCTTTGATAAGGACGAAAACGGCTTCTATACTCTGAAAGACCTGCATTCCGGCAGAGAGGTCTCCTTCGATCAGATACCGGATAAGGCAGCGGTTTCACAGCAGATTCAGACGCAGTTCGGCTATGATCCGGTCAAGGCTGATCTGGCTGCGGCGAAGTTCGGAGAGGAAGCACTCACCGGAAAGCAAAAAGAGCGGTATTTCAGCAGCAGCACGCAAAACGAGTTCTCGCGCATTGAGAGCAACGTGCAGCTGGAGGGCGAAAGCCTGTATGCAAAGCCATTTGGATGCTGGTATCTCCAGCCGAAGAAAGATGAAAAGCCGCGTGTGGTTTTCCGCGATCAGGACGGAAAGTATGCTGTTCTGGAACCGCAGAAGATGTCTCGTGCAAAAATGCGCGAGGTACTGACAGCACAACTTGGAATTACCGACCGTAAGACGCTCGATGCACTGACAAGCAAGGCAGACCGCGTCACAGACTTCTATGCGCGGCAGGATACGAAGCTGCTTTCCGCTGACCGGACATTCAATATGGAGAACTTCGAGCCGGATAAGATCATCGAACATAAATACACCGGCGCAAGCGGCATGGAGTATACCACAAAACAGAAGCCGCTGGATTCCGTCGAAAACAGCATTCAACGTACCGGAAAAGACCTGTTTACGGTCAATACCACATTCCGATCGACAGAGATCACTGAAAAGGGCGAATTGCTGCCACATGAGAAGACAGAGCATCTGGAATTCTCACTGGCGGACAAAAAGCGCACGCTGCATTTTCTTTCTGCAATGTATATGGAAGCCGGCATGAGCGAAGCTGATGCGAAGGCAATGGCAAAGGAGGTCTACAGCAAAGCAGAGGCACAGAGCCCGGAGAAAGTATTGCGGATAGAAGAAGTCAGGCAGAACTCCATGACGGTCGCCTACGGAAAAGCATCGGTGGTGCTGTCTACGGCAGATCGACAGGAAGCTGCTGAAAAGATTGCCGCTCTGGGTGTTTCACCGCAGACAGCGGAAACTCTGGTTGAGAAAGCGCAGGAAATCCGCGTGGATGCTGTGAAAGATCGTATTGCGGCTGTTCAGGCGCAGCAAACCGATTTCAATACGGCAATGAATCACCTGACTGATCGCGAGGAGCGCTCGATCGACACGATGATCGTGTGCAGTGCGACAGAGCCGCAGAAACATATCGTGGTGGAAGGAGGACACAATGGCTCGCGTGTGGTTCATGATTATGCTGTGTGCGATGGCAGCAAGCAGCTCGCGCAGTTTACGGACGCGGAAACGACGGACGCGAACGGCAAGCCTGTACGCGGAGAGGACGGCAAGACCGCATGGACGGCGCTCAAGGCAGAAATGCTCGAATCGTCCGGCATGGACAAAAATGCGGTGCTGACTTTCAGCTCACAGGAAGAATACGAGCAGTATCTTTCGGATATGCAGATGCTCGATGAAGCCGGAGAGAAGCCCGAATCGCCAGATATGCCCGAAACCGCACGCGGCAACGGTCATGAGATGCACCCGGAGGGCAATGTCTTTGAGGAAATCCATGCAGACAAGCCTGTTTCCGATGCAAAGCCGGATATTCCTCTTCCGGATACGCCTGATGTACCGGATATGCCGAAGCCTTCCCCGAGAGGGGCGAGAAGATGAGTCAGAAGCTGACTGTCCCGCATCCCCGAAAGAAAATAGACCGAACAACCCTGATTGTGCTCAGCATAATTGGGGTTGTGCTGTTGATCGGCTGTATTGTGCTGGGAGCTGCGTTTGATTACGCCCTCGGCTCAGACGGTTCGATTGACAGCAGCAAGATCAGTCCGGCGCTGCATTATGTCCTGTCGCATCCGGCGGTTATCTTTTCCGCTATTACAAAAAAGGACGGCTATGTGCCGAAAATGCTGTTTGTCGGCATCTGCGTGATCGGTATCTTTGCTCTCTATAAGTATAGCGAGGAGCCGAAACGTCTGCATCGCCGCGGCACGGAGCATGGTTCTGCAAAGTGGGCTGATGAAAAAGAAATCCATGCGCTGGCGTGTAAAGAAAAGCCGTATCAGATTGCTTTGCGCGATGAAAACGGCAGGTATCTCTACGACGACAAGGGTGATTTTGTCACCGCGTATACGGATAATAACATCGTGCTGGCGAAGGAAGTGTATCTGGCACTGGACACCAAGCTGCACCGGCTCAATCTCAATACCCTCGTGATCGGCGGTTCCGGCTCCGGTAAAACGTTGTTCTGGGTTATTACCAACATCCTACAGCTGAATACTTCGTTTGTCATCACAGACCCGAAGGGAGAGATTTATCAGGCGGTTGCAAAGCTACTGCAGGAGGCAGGCTATGAAGTTCGCGTGTTCAACACGATCCAGATGGAGCACTCCACAAACTATAACCCTTTCCATTATATCTACGATCATAACGGTGATCTGTGCGAAGATAATGTGAAAAAGATGGCGGATGTCCTGTTCCAGTCCACCAAAGGCGACGGCGAAAAGGATGATTTCTGGAGCCAGAAGGGACAAACTGTGCTGCTCGCGCTGATGTTCCTGCTGATCGAGGAATCTGAGTACAATGCGCTTTTTGATGAGAACGGTAAGATCATTCCCGGTACAAGGGACGAGACTAACCTCAATTTCTACGCGATCACTGAAAAAATGCGCGGACTGCAATATCCACCGCAGGGCTCGCAGAAGCCTGACGGTCTGTTCCTGACAAAGAATCCAGGAGAGTCCGATGAAGAATTTGAGGCGCGGCGGGCAAAAGCATTTCTATGTCCGCTTGACCGCGATTTTCTGGAACTGGAACGCCGCAAGCCGAATACGCTTGCGTTCCGGCT
>JAFZPP010000015.1 GCA_017550285.1 Oscillospiraceae bacterium | reverse complement strand
TCAGGAAAGCGGGGGCTCGGGGGCGAAAACCTAAGGGGAAGGGGGAATGTGAGCTTTGCGAACTTCCTCCTTCCACTTGGGTTGTCACCCCCGTTCCGTGGGGAGAAGCGGCTTTTATGGTTTTATGTGATTGATTGGGAGTGTTAAGCCACTAAATTCTGTTATTATAATTGCGTCCGTGGAAACAGCAAAACTTTCAAATTTCTCAGAACGCCGCCGGAAATCTTTAGATCAATACTCGCGGGCGCTGCCCGCAAATACCCGCGGGCGCTGCCCGCAAATACCCGCGGGCGCTGCCCGCAAAAATGCTTGACATTCAGCGCATAATGTGATAAAATAGTACGGTGAGCAGACTGTGCAGCCGCGGAAGCGTTTTATGCTTACGAGGAAAGTCCGGGCATCACAGAGCAGGGTAACTGCTAACAGCAGCCGGGGGTGACCCTAGGGCCAGTGCAACAGAAATGATACAGCCTCATGCAGCCTGCGCTGTATGCGGCAACGGTGGAAAGGTGCGGTAAGAGCGCACCAGAGGGTGCGAGAGCATCCTGCTGTGTAAACCCTACCCGATGCAACGCTGATTGGTGCAGGTGGTCTTAACGTCTGCTCGGCGGATCATCTGCAAAGGCGGCTTGAACGGTTCGGCGACGAATCGGCTAGATAAATGGCTGCACCCGTTCCGATCGGAACGGTCTACGACAGAACCCGGCTTACAGGTCTGGTCACAGCTGAATGCCGATGCGCCGGCAAGACGCATCGGTTTTTCCATGCATCCCGATACGGAAAGGAGAATGCAGCATGTCTCAAAAACTGCTGATTACACTGGCGGCTGCGATTACGCTCGTCATTCTGATCGCCGGTATTTCGTCCCTGACTCATAAGCATAATACGTCTTCGGAGGAATCTTCCGAGATCGTCAGCGGCACGGAGATGATCATTGTGCCTTCCGAAATGCCCGAACGCATCTCGCTGGAGGTTCCCGCCGGCTTCACCGAGACGAATTCCCAGTATTACGAGAAGTATTATGTCTGCAATGACGCCTCCGTCATCGTCACGGGCGAGGACCTGACGATCTACGGGCAGGACGTCAAAACCTACAGCGAGGATGTCAAGGCGCAGTATCAGAATACCGCGGATGACTTTCTGCTGCTCTCCGAGGAGGATACCGCCGTGGACGGCGTGGACTGCCGCCTCTTTGAATTCACCTATGCAATCAAGGGCGACGGCGTCTCGCAGGAGATGCAGTGCATGACCGCTGTCATTATCAAGGACGAGCGCGTCTATATCGTCACCTGCAAGAGTCACCGCGATACCTTTATGAATTACCGTCAGCCGTTCCGCAAGATGCTCGAGAGCATCCGGATTGCCGACGAGGTATTTCCGTCAGCCGGTACTGCCGCAGCCGTACAGACCGATGCGTCTGCCGTGACGTCGGTGAGCTGAAAGCCTGCCCTATCCGCTGAAATTTCGGCAGGCTATACAAAATTGTCCGGCAATTTCGTCATACTGCACAAAGGCGGCGTGCGAAATGTCACGAACCTGACAATTTTTCAGTTTTTACGCAAAATGGATTTGACAAATCCGCGATTTGCGGTTATAATATAAGAGGTACATCTGCGCCCGTCTCAGCGGCGCATGTATAATCTTCTGAGGTACGCTGCGCCCTCTCAATGCTGCTGATTGTGCAGCCGCAGCGAATGGGGAAAGGAGTCTCACCGTATGTCAAAAACAATCGCTGTAACATCAGGCAAAGGCGGAACCGGAAAATCCTCGATCTGTGCGGGACTTGGCTATACACTGGCAAAGCAGGGCAGCCGCACGCTGATCATTGAGCTGGATTTCGGTCTGCGCTGTATTGATATCATTTTCGGCATGACCGGTCAGATCAAATACGACCTGAGCGATGTGCTCGAGGGCAAGGTCTCTGCTGTGGACGCTGTCACCAGAGTCCCGATGGCAAGCAATCTGTTTGTTCTCTGTGCACCGAAAAACCCGTTCCAGCATGTCACCGTTGAGCAGATTATTGATATCTGCGCGGCAGTCCGCAAATACTATGATTATATCATCATTGATACCGGTGCCGGCATCAATAACCATGTCTTTGACATCGTCGAGCAGTCGAACCTGATCCTTGTCGTCACGACGCCGGATCCGATCTGCGTCCGCGATGCCCAGATGATGTCCGATGAGTTCTATGCACGCGGCAACCGCCGTCAGAGACTCATCATCAATAAGGTCAGCAAGAAGGCGCTCGGCGCCGAGCTTGTCCGTGACCTCGATGAAATCATTGATACCATCGGCGTGCAGCTGATCGGCGTCATTCCGGAGGATTATCAGCTCGTCATTGCGACCGGCAAGGGCGAACCGATTCCTTCGACTGCACCGAGCCTCGCTGCCTTCGATGCAATTTCCAAGCGCCTGCGCGGCGAAAATGCCCCGCTGACAGTCAAGATAGGCTGACGCAATACGCTCCTCCTTGCAGGTCTGGGGGCGGCCGCGTGCGTATCCGCGCGATCACAATGACCTTACTAATATATACTGAGAAAGGATGAATCCAGAAATGACTATCGCATTGATTGCGCATGATGCGAAAAAGGAACTGATGATCCAATTCTGTATTGCATATTCCGGCATTCTGAGCCGTCATACGCTTTGCGCGACCGGCACGACCGGCAAGCAGGTTGCAGAGGCAACCGGACTTCCGATCAAGCGTTTCCTGAGCGGCGCACAGGGCGGCGGTCAGGAGATTTCGGCACGTATTTCCTGCGATGAGATCGACGTCCTGCTGTTCTTCCGCGACCCAATCAATCCGAAGGCGAGCGAGCCGAATGACATGAATCTGCTGCGGCTCTGTGATGTGCATAACGTCCCTGTCGCAACGAATATCGCAACCGCCGAGGCGCTGATTCTGGCGCTGGAGCGCGGCGATCTTGACTGGCGCGAGATCGGAAATCCCACAGTCATGTGACAATGAAAAAAGACTGATTGCCCCTTCCGGACAGAAAGGGGCAATTCTGTGTTTATATACGTAAGGTGCGTCATGGGACCGGAAAAGGCGATTGCATCCGGAAAGGAACACCGCAGGTCCTGCCGCGGCACGAAGCAATTTGACCAAAGCTGCCGCAATCACGGTGCCTGCTGCCGGTGTCTCAAGGCGCGTACATACCGGACACAGAAGGAACAGGAAAAAATGCGTTTTTCGCGCAGGGACGCGGAATCCGCAGAACCCTAGAGAGGAATTGTTTTTTATGGCAAACTACCTGAAACGCCCGCAGGGCACCGAGGATGTCACCCCCGAGCGCATTCACAAGTGGATGACGGTTGAGAAGGTGACGCGCGATATTGCCGAGAGCTTCGGCTTCTCCGAGATTCGCATTCCGACCTTTGAGGTCACGGAGCTGTTCCAGCGCTCCGTCGGCGAAACGACCGACGTTGTGCAGAAGGAGATGTATTCCGTCATTGCAAGAGAAACGCAGTTTACGCTGCGTCCGGAGGGCACTGCCGGTACGATCCGCGCCATGCTCCAGAACGGCATGCTGGCAGATGCGCTGCCGCAGAAGGTCTTTTATCAGCTTTCCTGCTTTCGCCATGAGCGCCCGCAGGCAGGCAGACTCCGCGAGTTTCATCAGTTCGGCGTGGAGCTGGCAGGTCCGGCTTCGCCCTATGCAGATGCGGAGATCATTCTGCTCGCAAAGACCGTCCTCGACCGTGTCGGGCTGAAGGATGTCGTCCTGAATCTCAACAGCATCGGCTGCCCGAAGTGCCGCGCGAAGTATCAGGAGGCGCTGAAAGCGTATTTCGAGCCGCATAAGGCGGAGCTCTGTGAGACCTGTCAGGAGCGCCTTGTGCGCAATCCGATGCGTCTGCTCGACTGCAAATCGCCCGAGGATCAGGCAATCGCAAAGGATGCGCCGCTGATTCTCGATTATCTCTGCGAGGAATGCAGCGCGCACTTTGAATCGGTCAAATCCGCGCTGACCGGCATGGGCGTCGAATTTGTCATCAATCCGAAGATTGTCCGCGGACTGGATTATTATACCAGAACCGTGTTCGAGTTCATTACAACGAGCATCGGCGCGCAGGGTACGGTCTGCGCAGGCGGCAGATATGACGGGCTGATTGAGCAGCTCGGCGGTCAGCCGATTCCGGCGCTGGGCTTCGGCATGGGTCTGGAGCGCCTGATTCTGACGATGGAGCAGCAGGGCTGCGATTTCCTCGAGCCGAAGAAATGTGATGTCTATCTTGCGCCGATGGATGCTGCCGCAAAGCCGACCGCGCTGCAATATGCGAATGCGCTGCGTGAAATGGGCATCCGTGCGGAGTTTGATCTGCTCGACCGCAGCTTCAAATCGCAGATGAAATATGCAAACAAGCTCGGCGCGAAATATCTGGTCGTGCTCGGCTCGAATGAGCTGGAGCAGGGCAGGGGACAGATCAAGAACATGGAGACCGGAAAGCAGCATGAGATCCGGCTGGATTCCGCTGCAAATTTTGCCGAGGATTATTCCGGCATTTCCCTTGCGGAAATGTTTGATACGGAGACATAATAGACACGATCAAAGGCAGACATATTATCCGCTGATCCGTTTTCCGAGAGATAAAGGAACAACAAAACATGAAAGAGATACTTCGTCAGATATCCGAATTTCTGCGGTCGAGCTTTCTGGTGCTGCTCGTTGTGGTCTCCGCGTCGCTTGCGATCTACCGGCTTGTCAAGCTGCAAATCGTCGCGGCGGAGGAGGAGGCGCATCCGCAGGTCGTCGAATCGGTCTATACGCAGGTCATTCCGGCGACGCGCGGCGAAATCGTAGACTGCACCGGCGCGCCGATTGTCTCCAATAAAATCGGCTACAGCCTGATCATCGAGAAGGAATATTTCCCCGATGACAACGCCGCCGGCAATGCCGTCATTGCGCGCGCAATCAAGCTGCTGAAGGAGGCAGGCTACGAGTGGAATGACACCATGCCGATCTCGAAGCAGCATCCCTATGCGTTCGTCCGCGACCGCGACAATGATATCGCGCAGATGAAGAAAATGCTGCGCCTGAATCAGTATGCGACTGCGCAGAACTGCATCGACAAGCTCGTCGCGGATTATGAGATCGCAGACAGCTATTCCGAGCAGGAAAAGCGCAATCTCGCAGGCATCCGCTATGAGATGATGCTGCGCAGCTTTTCGATGTCCAATGTATTCTATCTCTCGAATGACATCGACCTGAAAACCGTCACGCGCATCAAGGAGCTGCGTGTCACGCTGAACGGCATCAATGTCATCGAGAATGCAATCCGTACCGTCGAGAACGGCAATGTTCTGCCGCATGAGATCGGCTATGTCGGTCCGATCTACTCCAAGGAGGAGTTCGCGGCGCTCAAGGAGAACGGTCACGACGACTACGCACTTTCCGATCAGGTCGGCAAGACGGGACTCGAAAGCGCCTGCGAAGCCGATCTGCGCGGTATCAACGGCAAGAAGGAGATCACCGTCCGGAACGGTGAGGTCGCCTCTGCCGTCATTACGCAGGAGCCCGTCGGCGGCAAGACCATTCAGCTTACTGTTAATTCAAAAATGCAGCAGCAGCTACAGAATCTGCTCGATCAGCACTGCGCGAACCTGCGCGCATCCGACTATGAATGCCGCAATGCAAACTGCGGTGCGATTGTCGTGCTCGATACGAAGGACAATGCGGTGCTCGGTGCGGCGACGCTCCCGACCTACGATCTGACGGAGCTGCTCGACAATTACAGCAAGGTCGCCGAGCGCGACAATTATCCGCTGATCAACCGCGCGACCGACGGTCTCTACCGTCCCGGCTCGACCTTCAAGACGATCACCGCGACTGCCGGTCTCGATTCCGGCAAGATCGGTCCGGATTCGACCTTCTACTGCGGGACGAATTTCACGTATATCGACCACACCTTCCACTGCACCGGTTTCCATGAGAATATTGCGGTGTCCCGTGCGATCACGGTCTCGTGCAATATTTTCTTCTATGAGCTGAGCACGCGGCTCGGTCTTGATCTGCTGCTTGATTATGAGCGCCTTTACGGTCTCGGCAGCCCGCTCGGGCTTGAATCGGGCGACAGCGGCGGCTATCTTGCCTGTCCGGAGACCTTCGAGGAGCTCGGCATACACTGGTATGTCGGCGAGCTGCTGCAAGCGGCAATCGGTCAGTCCGAGGTGCAGGTCACGCCGCTGCAAATGGCGACCGTCGCATCCACGATTGCAAATCAGGGCAAGCGCTACCGTCCGCATCTGATTCAGTCCTACTGGAACAATACGATGACCGAGCAGCTCTCGGTCAAGGCGCCGGAGCTTGTCGCACAGGTCGCGCAGAATAACGCCGAGAATGTGTACCCGTATATTCGGGAGGGCATGATCGGCGCCGCGCGCAGCCCGATGTGGGGCGAATATGACCTGAATAATCTCGGCTTTGACGTCGCAATCAAAACCGGTACGCCGCAGTCGCCGCGCGGCACGGATACCTTTGTGATCGGCTTTGCACCGGCATATAATCCGGAGATCGCTTTCTGTGCAATGGTTGAGGGCGGCAAAAATGCGAAGTTTATGGTGCGCGGCATCCTCGATGCCTATGCGCAGAATTATCCCAACTCCCGCATCGGCGTTGCACTCGGCGGCAGACGGAAAGCGGCTGCGGCAGAGTAAAGCTGCATTGTCTATAAGAATTCGGAAGCTGCCCGATTTCGCTGTTATGGCTGAATCGGGCGGCTTTTTTCGGCAGTGCTGAACGAATCCGCACGACTGAACCGACAGTTTTACATAATAACCTATTTATCATATATGTATAATGTATTTTTATGATACATGGAAAAAGTCTGTTCAGGCTATTGACAAATTGCGCATTTTCTATTATAATATAAACAGCCTTATCACGAGCGGCGGAGGAATCAGGTCCTGTGAAGCCGCGGCAACCGCACCGCTGGGGTGTATGGTGCCAAGTCCTGCGGCGTCTGCCGGAAGATGAGGAACGTCTGTCTATGCAAATCAAACGGCATGCGTTCTGCATGCCGTTTTTTTGTTGGCTGTTAATTCAAGGAGGTTCAATATGAAACGCTATTTTACATCCGAATCCGTCACCGAGGGGCATCCCGATAAAATCTGCGACCAGATTTCCGACGCCGTCCTGGACGCGATTCTCGAAAAAGACCCGATGGCGCGCGTTGCCTGCGAGACCTGCACCACGACCGGTATGGTCATGATTATGGGTGAAATCTCGACCTCTGCGCAGGTTGATATTCCTGCAATCGCGCGCGAGGTCATTGTCGATATCGGCTATGACCGTGCAAAATACGGCTTCGACGGCTACACCTGCGCGATCCTGACCTCGATTGACCAGCAGTCCTGCGATATCGCACAGGGCGTCGATTCCGCGTTTGATTCCGGCGATGCGGATGATGAAACCGGCGCAGGCGATCAGGGCATGATGTTCGGCTTTGCCTGCGATGAGACCGCAGAGCTCATGCCGCTGCCGATCTCGCTGGCGCATAAGCTGGCGCTCCGCCTGACCGCGATCCGCAAGGACGGTACACTGAAATATCTCCGTCCGGACGGCAAAACACAGGTCACGGTCGAGTATGAAAACGATCAGCCTGTCCGCGTCGATACGGTTGTCATCTCGACGCAGCATGCGGCATCGGTCGATCTCTCGCAGATTCGTGACGACCTGATCGAGCTTGTCATCAAGCCGACGATTCCGGCTGAACTGATTGACAAGAATACAAAAATCTTCATCAACCCGACCGGCAGATTCGTCATCGGCGGTCCGCAGGGCGATTCCGGTCTGACGGGCAGAAAGATCATCGTCGATACCTACGGCGGCTATTCCCGCCACGGCGGCGGCGCATTCTCCGGCAAGGACCCGACAAAGGTTGACCGCTCCGCTGCATATATGACGCGCTATATCGCAAAGAATATCGTCGCAGCAGGGCTTGCAAAGCGCTGCGAGGTGCAGCTTGCCTATGCAATCGGCGTGGCAAAGCCGGTCTCGGTGTTTGTCGAGACATTCGGCACCGGTACGGTCGATGAGGAAACGCTGGCAAATGCAGTCTCCGAGGTCTTTGATCTGCGTCCGTCTGGCATTATTGAGACACTCGAGCTCCGCAAGCCGCAGTACCGCAAGCTCGCCGCATACGGTCATATGGGCAGAGAGGATTTGCAGCCTGCATGGGAACGCACGGACAAAACCGAGGCACTGAAGGCTGCGGTGAAGTAAGGGGCGTTTATCCCGTAAGCCTTTTATATTGTCATACAGCAAAGCCGCTCAATCTCAGCAACTACGCTGAATTGAGCGGCATTTTTATATGTATGAATAATGGGATTCTGTATGATTCTATATGCGCACAACTCCGTCGGAGGCACTCCTTATGACGGCATCAGGATGCGCTCGAGCTCACTGAGGAGCAGGGTCTGTTCGCGGCGGGTACCGGCACAGATACGCAGACCGTGCGGGAAGCAGCGAACCGCAATCCCTGCCTTCTCAAGCTGCTCGAAAATTTCCCGTGCATACGCGGTTTTCACGAATACAAAATTCGTGCGCGGCGGATAAACGCATTCCAGCAGATCGGGATATCTGCGGACAAGCTCCGAGATTCCCGCATAGAGCCGCTGCGTCTGGACAATGATCTCATCGCAGCAGCGGCGCAGTAAATCCTGTTCCTGCAAAACAGCAGCACAGATTTTCTGCGAGATCGCATCACAATTATAGGGCGATTTTGCTGCGCGGAGCAAGTTTGTCTTATATTGATCCATGACCGCAAAGCCCATACGTGCCGCGGCAAGACCGATTGCCTTGGAGCATGTGCGCAGGACGATCAGATTCTCATACTTGCAGACGAGATCGAGGACGGTCTCATCCCAGAAATCCATATACGCTTCATCGACGATGATGAGGCAGTCCGGTGCGGATTCGATCAGCCGGATGATCTCGCTGCGCGGGATGCCGAGCGAGGTCGGATTGCACGGATTCGAGAATACGACCGCATTTGCCTGCTGACACGCCGCAATCAGCTTATCCATGTCAATTTGCAGATTATCTTCCTTCTGCACGGTGACGACTTCGATTTCTGCGAGTGACGCATATACGCCGTACATCGAGAAATCAGGTGAAACAGTCACGAGCTTCTGCCCCTTCTCCATGAAGGTGCCGAGCAGCAGCGTGATGATTTCATCGGAGCCGTTTCCGGCAGTGACACAATCCGGAGAGATATTGTAATATGCGGCAAATGCTTCGACGACTTCGGTTGCAATCGGATCGGGGTAGCGGTTGAAGCTGATCTGTTCGATCTGATCGGCAATCTTCGATTTCAAAAGCTGCGGCAGATCAAAATAGGACTCATTCGCATCGAGCCGCACGGCATAGCTGCCCGTGATCGGATCGTAGGCTTTGAGCTTTGTCAGTTTTTCCGGCAGTTTCATTTTGCGGCATCCTCCTCAAAGCGGACTGCGATTGCATTCGCGTGCGCGGTCAGACCCTCCTTGTTTGCGACAAGAATGATGTCATCCTTTGCCTGACGGAGCGCGTCCTCCGTATAGTAGATATAGCTGGAGCGCTTAATGAAGCTGTAAACCGAGAGCGGCGAGAAGAAACGCGCCGTGCCGCTGGTCGGAAGAACGTGGTTCGGACCGGCATAATAGTCGCCGAGCGGCTCGGAGGCATAGGTTCCGAGGAAGACAGAGCCCGCATTATCGAGCTTGCCGATGTATTCGAGCGGATTCTCCATGAGAACCTCGAGGTGCTCCGGTGCCACGGCATTTGCCAGCTCAACCGCCTGCTCCGGCGTATCACAGATCAGAATTGCACCGAAATTGTCAAGCGATGCCTTGATGATCTCCTTTCGCTCGAGATATGCCATCTGGCGCTCGATTTCCGCGAGCGTTTCATTCGCAACGCGCTCGGAAGTGGTCACAAGAATCGACGAAGCAATTTTGTCGTGCTCTGCCTGCGACATCAGATCGGCAGCGACATACTTCGGATTTGCGGTATCATCCGCCATGACAAGAATTTCGCTCGGACCGGCAACCATGTCGATATCGACAACGCCGTAGAGCAGACGCTTTGCCGTCGCAACGAAAATATTGCCCGGACCGACAATCTTATCCACACGCGGAATCGTATCGGTGCCGTATGCGAGTGCAGCGACCGCCTGTGCGCCGCCCATGAGGAAGATACGGTCTACGCCGCAAAGCGACGCAGCGACGAGGATATCGGGATTCGGCTTGCCGTTCTTTGCAGGCGGGGTCACCATAATCAGCTCCTTGACGCCTGCAATCTTTGCGGGAATCGCGTTCATCAGGACAGAGGACGGATATGCCGCCGTGCCGCCCGGAACATAGAGACCGACGCGCTCAAGCCCGCGGAGCCGCTGCCCGAGAATCACGCCGTCCGGACGGGCATTGCAGAAGCCCTGCTCCTTCTGACGGTTGTGGAAATCTGCGATATTTTCGATTGCATTGAGCAGCGCCTCGACGAATTTCGGGTCTGCGGCTTCGAGTGCATCGGAAATGGTATCGGCATCGACCTCGAAGGCTTCGGGGCATTTGCCGTCGAATTTTTCGGTATAGGCACGCACGGCTTCATCGCCCTTTGTGCGGACATCATTGAGGATTGTCGTGACCGTCTCGACGACCTTCGGGTCGGGGGCGGCACTGCGGCTGCGGAGCTGTTCAAAGAATGCAGCCTCGTCCTTGCCGTTGCAGCGGATCACTTGCATGGGGATTCCTCCTTTTTATATCATTTGCATCAGCCTGCGTTCTGCGTGCTGAAATAGCTTTCAATCTTGGAAATCAGCGCCTCGAGTTCCTCCTGCCGCAGCTTCATGCTGACGGTGTTTGCGATGAGACGCGCGGAGATCGGGCAGACGTCCTCGAAGACCTCAAGTCCGTTTTCCTTGAGGGTTGTGCCGGTCTCGACGATATCGACGATGCCGTCGGAGAGCTCCAGCAGGGGCGCGAGCTCCACAGAGCCCTCAATCTTCACGATATCGACATCCATGCCCTTTGCTTCAAAGAATCTGCGCGTGACATTCGGATATTTCGAGGCGATTGTCTTGACGCCGTAGCCGGAATAGAAATCGGTGCCCTTCTTGACGGCGAGTGCAAATTTGCAGCGTCCGAAGCCGAGATCAAGCAGCTCATAGAATTTTCCCTGCATCTCGAGAATGGTATCCTTGCCGACGACGCCGAGATCACAGACGCCGTGCTCGACATAGGTGATGACGTCATTTGCCTTGGCAAGAACGACCTCGATGCTGCCGTCCCCGACCGGAAGAATCAGCTTTCTGCCCTTTTCCCTGACTGCGGTGCAGTCGAGTCCGAGCTGCTCAAACATCCCGACGGTATCTTTTTCCAGTCTGCCCTTGGTGAGGGCAATGCGAATCGGTCTCTGCATGATTATTCTCCTTTGCTGCTGGGTTCAATCGGCAGCACGCTGTCAATGCCGTGCGCGGCTGCGTACTGACGGGCATCCTCGAGCGATTCCGAGAGCGAATGCTCGACGATCAGTCCTTTGTTGCGGAGATTCATCGCGGCTTCGATTGCCTCCGCCTCGCAGCCCTCTGCCGCCCAGATCAGGACATTGCTTGCGGGAATCGCTGCGGAGCGCGCAGTCTGCTGACGGCTCAGCACCTTGACTGCCGCGTCAATATTGACCGCAAAGCCGGTTGCCGGAACATCATAGCCGAATTCTGCGAGCAGCTTGTCATATCTGCCGCCGGAGAGGATTTCCTCACCGTAGCCGGAGAGATAGCCGCGGATAATCATACCGGTATAATAATCGGTGCGGTGCATCATGCCGAGATCGACCGTGACGCGCTCGGCGCCTGCAAACTTTGCAACCGATCTCCAGAGCGAATGCAGGTCCTCGAGGATTGAGGCAAAACGCTCGCCGGTGCAGAGCTTTGCAGCCTTTTCAAAGACCTCCTCGCCGCCGAACAGACGCGGCAGCTTGCGGAGTGCTTTGGTTGTTTCGGATTCGGGCAGCGCTGCGAGGATATCGTTCAGCGCCGGATAGTTTTTCGCTTCGATGCAGTCGCGGATTGTCTCCTTGGTCTGCTCGGACGCGGGGAGCTGCTGCATGAGCTCACGGAAGAATGCCGCATTGCCGAGCTCGAGCGCATATTCCTCGCCGCATGCCTGCAATGCATCGACCGCAGCTGCAATGACCTCCAGATCCGCCATGCGCGAATCGGAGCCGATCAGCTCGATGCCTGCCTGCGAGATCTCGTCATCGCGTCCTTTGAGCGTGGGGGAGATCACATGGATATTCTGCTGATAGCAGAGACGCAGCGGCAGTCCGGCGGCACGCAGTCTCGTTGCGCAGACGCGCGCAATCGGGACGGTATTATCCGGACGCAGCACCATGAGGCGACCCTTTGCGTCGGTCAGCTTATACATCTGCTCCTGCGGAAAGGGGTTCGCGTCGCGGTTGAAGACATCGTAGAATTCGAGCGTCGGGGTAATGATCTCGCTGTAGCCGCGTGCGGTAAAAAGAACGTGCAGGCGGTTTTCGAGCTCACGGCGCAGTGTGCACTCATCGAAAAGCGCATCGCGTGTGCCTTCGGGGGTAATGCGGTCGTATTTGTTCATAAGGATACTCCTTTGCGGTCACTTTAGCTTGCTAACATGATAACATGATATCATAATACCAAGAAAAAGTCAAGTCAAAACAGCGATAACTGATTCGATTTTGGCAGGTCGCCCAAAGCGCCGAGTGCTTCGAGTGCATCTATTGTCGCTTTTGATGCGCCGGAAAGCTGCTGGAATTCATCCACAGAGATAAAATCGCCGTTCTGCGCGGTTTCATAGAGCTTCTCGGCAGCCTTTGTACCGATGCCGTCAATCGCGGCAAACGGGATACGCAGCTTGCCGTCCTCAATCAGATAATCGCAGGCATGCGAGCGCCTGAGATCGACCGGCAGAAATTCATAGCCGCGCGACATCATCTCATTGACGATGCGGAGAATATCGAGCAGATCGCCTTCCTTCTTGCTGCGCTCCTTGCCCTTGCCGATCAGCTCATTGATCTTGTTCCGCACGGCGCTGACGCCCTGTACGGCAAGCGCTGCGTCAAAATCGCCGCCGCGGACGGAGAAATACGTCGCATAATATTCCAGCGGCTTATAGAGCTTGAACCAGCCGAGCTTGATTGCCGCGGTTACATATGCCGCCGCGTGCGCCTTCGGGAACATGTACTTGATTTTCAGACAGGAGTCGATATACCACTGCGGAACATTGTGATCGAGCAGCATCTGAATGCGCTCCGGCGTGAAGGTCTTGGGCGCCTTGCCCTTACGGGTATCCTCCATGATCTGGAACGCCTGCTTCGGTTCGACATCGTGATAGAGCAGATAGGTCATGATCGAGTCACGGGTACCGATGACGTCGGAAATCGTGCAGGTGCCGTTTGCGATGAGCTCCTGTGCATTGCCGAGCCACACATCCGTACCGTGCGACAGACCGGAAATCTGCAAGAAGTCGGAAAAGAGCTTCGGCTTTGCATCGAGCAGCATGCCGATTGTGAAATTCGTACCCATTTCCGGAATACCGAGCGAGCCGGTCTTGCAGTAGATATCCTCCTCGGTGACGCCGAGTACGGAGCAGTCGGTGCACATCTGGAAGACCTTGGGGTCGGTTGTCGGGACATCCGCGATCTTGATGCCGGTCAGGTCCTCGAGGTGCTTATAGAGCGTCGGGACAACGTGACCGAGTTCATCGAGCTTGAGAATCGTATCATGCAGCTTATGGAAATCGAAGTGCGTGGTGATAATCATATCGGAATCATCGTCGTCATTCGGTTCACCCGGCTGCTGAACGGGCGTAAAATCGAAGATATCAAAATCCTCGGGGATAACGACCATGCCGCCCGGATGCTGACCGGTTGTCTTCTTGACGCCGACGCAGCCCGCGACAAGGCGGTTCATTTCGCTGTTATTGACGGTGATGCCGCATTCCTCGAGATAGTGCTTGACATAGCCGTATGCGATTTTATCCTGCACGCCGGAGATCGTACCCGCCTTGAAGACATTTGCTCTGCCGAAGAGCTCCTCGGTATAGCGGTGCGATTCGGACTGATATTCGCTCGAGAAATTCTGGTCGATATCCGGCGCCTTGTCGCCGTCAAAGCCGAGGAAGGTCTCGAACGGGATATCGTGACCGTCGCGCTTCATCTCGGTGCCGCATTTCGGGCAGTTTTTCGGCGGCAGGTCGAAGCCGGAGCCGACGGAACCGTCCGTGATGAATTCGCTGTATTTGCAGTTCGGGCAGGCATAGTGCGGTGCGAGCGGATTGACCTCGGAGATACCCGCCATAGACGCGACAAATGATGAGCCGACCGAGCCTCTGGAGCCGACGAGATAGCCGTGCTTCTCAGAGTTTGCAACGAGCTTCTGCGCGATCATATAGAGCACGGAGAAGCCGTGTCGGCAGATCGAATCAAGCTCTCTGTCCAGACGCTTTTTCACGAGCTCGGGCAGGGGATCGCCGTAGATGCTCTTGGCTTTTTCGGTTGTAATGCGGATCAAATCCTCCTCCGCACCGGCAATCGAGGGCGTAAAGGTGCCCTTCGGAATCGCATGGCAGCGGTCGATCTTATCCGCGATCATGTTCGTATTTGTGACAACGACCTCATAGGCTCTGTCGGCGCCGAGATAATCGAATTCCTCGAGCATTTCGTCTGTTGTGCGCAGATAGAGCGGTGCCTGTCTGCCCGCATCGTCAAAGCCCATGCCGGCTTGCAGAATCTCGCGGTAGATGCCGTCCTTTTCGTCCATGAAGTGTACATCGCATGTGGCGACAACGGGTATGCCGTTGCGGTCGCCGATCTCGAGTACCTTGCGGTTATAGTTCCGCAGATCCTCGTCATTCTGCGCCGGATAGCGGTCGCTGCGCACCATGAACTGATTGTTTGCAATCGGCTGAATCTCGAGATAATCGTAGAATTTTGCGAGCTTGTCGAGCTCCTCCTCCGGCTTGCCCTCGACGATTGCCGAAAACAGCTCACCGGCTTCACAGGCGCTGCCGTAGAGCAGTCCCTCATGATGCTTGAGAAGCAGGGATTTCGGAATCAGCGGCTTTTTATAGAAATAATCGAGCTGCGAATAGGAAACGAGCCGGTAGAGATTCTTGATGCCGGTCTGGTTCTTCGCAAGGATGATCTGGTGATAGGATTTCAGCTTTTTCGGGTCGATTGTCGGGAGCGCGGAATTGAGCTCTGCGAGCGTTGTGATATTGTGCTCCTTGATGATGCGCTCCATGAGTGCGATATAGATTTTTGCGAGCATCAGCGCATCATCGGCAGCGCGGTGATGCTCAAATTTGCCGAGCTTCAAGTGCTTTGCGATCGTATCGAGCTTATGTCTGCCGAGCTCGGGCAGCACCGCACGCGCCATGATCACCGTGTCGATTGTGACGAACGGATGCTGCATATTGTGCCGCGCAAAGACTTCGCGGATAAACGATGTATCAAAGGATGCGTTATGCGCAATCAGAACGGGATTGTCACCGCAGAATTCGAGGAATTTTTCGACCGCTTCCTGTTCCTTCGGCGCATTGTCAACCATATCCTGCGAGATATGGGTCAGCTCCTGAATATTCTGCGGGATCGGGCGCTCGGGATTGACAAAGGTATCGAAGCTGTCGATGATGCGCATGCCGCGCACCTTGACCGCGCCGATTTCGGTCAGGCGGTCATGCTTCGGCGAGAGTCCTGTTGTCTCGACGTCAAAGACAATGACCTCATCCTGCGGCGAACGCGGGTCGGGCTGGTCAATGACGCTGAGCGCTTCGAGATCGTTGACAACATATGCCTCGCAGCCGTAAATGACGCGAAAATCCTTCCATTTCGCGGTCTCGTTCATCGCCTCGGGGAATGCCTGCACGACGCCGTGATCGGTGACAGCAATGGCACGGTGACCCCAGTCATGGGCGCGGTTGCAGAGTGCTTCAACGGATGTGACGGCGTCCATTGCGGACATATTCGTATGCAGATGCAGCTCGACGCGCTTGACGGGTGCATCATCGGTGCGGCGGTCGGGGGTATAGCTGTTGACTGCCGTCGGCTTGATGACGATATCGCGGTCATAGGTATCATAGCTGACCGAGCCGTAAATCAGCAGCGATGCGCCGGGCTTGCACTGTCCGAGCGGAAAATCCTTGCGCTTTTCCTCATCGAGAAACATCTTGACGAGCAGACTGCCGGTATAGTCCGTGACGGGGAAGGTGATGAGCGTTTTGCCGTTTTTGAGCTCGCGCGATTCGGGCTTTGCAAAGACTTCGCAGGCGATTGCAAATTTCGGCGCCTTGCCCTCCATGCCCGCGCCGACCTGTCCGACAACGGATGCAATCGAGACCGGCTTCTCCTTGACGGTTCTGCCGTAGAGAATCTCGAGCGAATCCTTGTCCGGCTGATCGGGCTGCACGGGCTTGGCATCGGGCTCCAGTACGGAAAGCGAGGAGAATTCCGGCGTCGGCGGCGGTGCGGCAGGCTCGGGCGGGAGTCTGCGCTCCGGCGGCATATTGGCAAGCACTTCACTCTGCATCTGTGCCTGCTCCGCCTCGGTGACATGCAGATGCTCGCCGACAAATCTCACTTCAACGGAAACAGAAAAGATTTTCTGGATTGCCTGCGAGAGCGTATCGCGGAAATGCAGGTCCTCGAGAATATCCGCGCCGCCGTTTTTCAGCTCGACCGAGAGCACATTGTCTGCAAGAGACAGTCCGGCATTGTCCAGAAAACCGTTCATCATCGGGATTTCGCGCCGCAGTACCATAAACAGATCGGGCAGCGCTTCGACCGAAAAGCACGATGCCGGATAGCGGCAGAGGATGCGCAGTCCGGCGAGCTTGAGTCTTTCGGTCAGTTCGGTCTCCGCGGCAAACAAATCCGCAGAAGGAACGGGCGCATCATATTCTGTTTCGATAAACAGCTTGGTGCGCCCGTGATTGGACAGCACGCAGCGGATGCGTCCGTCCAGCACATTTTCCGGCAGCTTAGCGCCGTATTCACGTAAAAGCTCACGCAGGGTCTGTGGCATGCGTGTTCATTCCTTTCAGGGTGAGGTAGGGGAAAGGGGCATCCCGTTTGATACGGGGATACAGAATTATTCCGGCAGGTTTGTCTGCGGATGCTGTGCCTGAATTTGCCGGATGATTTCATTTTCCAGCGGATGACCGGCTGCATGCAGAATGTCCGGCAGATATTCCGCCGATGCTGCACCGAAGCGCAGCGGATTTCCGGTCAGCGGGGAAAGATCGAGCCGCTCAGCACCGTGCCGGAATGTCACGAATGTATGCAGCGCATGGAGCATGTCTTCCAGAACCGCCGGATCGGTTTCCGTGCAGATGTCTGCGAGGATTTCATTTGCCGGCGGGATACATTCGCCGTCGCTGAGACTGCCGTATTCAAACAGATCGGACATGCTGCCGTAATATGCATACCGGAGCGCTCTGCGGATGCAGACTGCCGTTTCCAGAAAGCGTGCAGGGGAATCATTTTCGCCGAATGCCGTATGCATGACATCGGCAATGACTGCCGCAATCTGTTCCGCAGAATCCTTATCCGTAATCCGCTCGCTGATTTTCCGCGATTCCGGGTCATATTCATCCTGCGGCGCATGCATGCCGAGAAGATGACGGGGGTCAAGGCGGTCAATCGCGCGCTTGACCTGATCAAAGGTGTTCGTCATGCAGTATCCGCCTCCGTTTCTGCAATGAACTGCGAATCAGCGTATGCTGACGGTTTTATAATCAATGCGCTTTAGAATAACGCCAAAAGCCGCCGGAGCGTATCGGGCTTTTGTTACAGTCAGCCCTCCGGAGCGCTTTCGATCAATGGAGCGCGCACTGCGCAGTCAGAGCATATTATTACGCAAAAGCCGCCGGAGCGTATCGGGCTTTTGTTACAGTCAGC